>NZ_JBSFHC010000013.1:0-231468 GCF_053596835.1 Streptomyces sp. NPDC001606 | reverse complement strand
GTCGCCACGCTCACCACGGTCACGGTCGAACGGACGACGCTCCTCGCGACGCTCGAAACCACCACGACCACCACGGTCACCGCGGTCACGGTCGAAGGGACGGCGCTCGTCGCGGTCACGGTCGAACGGACGACGCTCGTCACGACGCTCGAAACCGCCACGGCCACCACGGTCGCCACGCTCACCACGGTCACGGTCGAACGGACGACGCTCCTCGCGACGCTCGAAACCACCACGACCACCACGGTCACCGCGGTCACGGTCGAACGGACGACGCTCCTCACGGCGCTCGTACGGCGCCGAAGCCGCCGGACGCTCCTCGCGCTCGGTCTCGCGCTCCGCCGACTCCTCGGCCACGGCCAGCTCCACGGCCGCCGTCGCCTGGGCCTCGGCCACCGCCGTCTCCGGGTCCTCGCCGCGCTCGCGGGCGACCCGGGCGACCAGCCGGTCGGCCTCGTCGCGCAGCTCGGTCGCGCGGCGCTGGGCGCGCTCCAGCTGCTTGGTGAGCTGGGAGACCTCGCGCTCGGCCTGCTGGGCGGCGTTGGCGGCGGACTCGGCCTGCACCTCGGTCATGGAGCGGGCGCCGGTGATCTCGGCGACCTCCGGGTCGAAGGCGGCGCCGCCCTGGATGATGTGGCGGGCCGCGTCGACGCCGGCGTCCTCCATGAGGCGGAAGATCTGGCGGCGCTGGTGCGGCAGGGACAGCGACACGACCGTGCCGGTACGGCCCGCACGCGCGGTACGGCCGGCGCGGTGCAGGTAGTCCTTGTGGTCGCCGGCCGGGTCCACGTTCAGGACCAGGTCGATGCCGTCGACGTGGATGCCGCGCGCGGCGACGTCGGTGGCGACCAGGACGTTGACGTACCCGTCCTTGAAGTCGGCCAGGGTGCGGGTGCGGGCGCCCTGGGTCATGCCGCCGTGCAGCGCGTCGGCCTTCACGCCGGCCTCGCGGAGCTGCTCGGCGACGCGGTCGGCGCCCAGCTGGGTGCGGACGAAGATGATCGTGCGGCCCTTGCGGGAGGCGATCGCGGCGGTGACCGGCGCCTTGTCCTTGGGCTTCACGATGAGGATGTGGTGCGACATGGTCGTCACCGCGCCCTGGGCCGCGTCCACCTCGTGGGAGACCGGGTTGTTCAGGTAGCGGTCGACGAGGGTCTGGATCTCGTTCTCCATGGTGGCGGAGAAGAGCATGCGCTGGCCGCCGGCCGGGACCTGGTCGAGCAGCTCGGTGACCTCGGGCAGGAAGCCCAGGTCGGACATCTGGTCGGCCTCGTCCAGGACGGTGATCTGCACGTCCTCGAGGGAGCAGGCGCCGCGGTTGATGATGTCGCGCAGGCGGCCGGGCGTGGCGACCAGGATGTCGACGCCGCGCTCCAGGGCGTAGATCTGGTTGCCCATCGAGGTGCCGCCGCAGACGACCTTCATCTTCAGGCCGAGGACGTCGCCGTAGGGCTGGAGGGCGTCGGCCACCTGCATGGCCAGCTCACGGGTGGGCGTGAGGATGACGGCACGCGGCCGCTTCTTCTCGGTGCGGCCGCCGGCCAGCGTGGCCAGGGTGGGCAGACCGAAGGAGAGGGTCTTGCCGGAGCCGGTGCGGCCACGGCCGAGGATGTCCTTGCCGGTCAGGGCGTCCGGGATGGTCGCGGCCTGGATCGGGAAGGGGGTGGTGACGCCGTTCTGTGCGAGCTTGCGCACGATTCCCTCGGGGAGGCCGAGGTCGGCAAAGGTGGTCTGGGGGGTGGTGTCAGCGGCCTCGGGGGCCTCGGTGACCTCGGTCGTCTCTTCCACGAGAGAGTCGTTCTCGAACTCGTTCTCGGACACGACGATCTGGTCAGTACTGGACACGGACATGCGAATGCGAAACCTTCCGGAGTCTCTTCGGCACGCGCCCGTCAACTCCGTGATTCGCTCACGACCGCCTCAATGCGGTCCGCCACGGCAAAGGAGAGTACGCGCCACACGGCGCGCTCTGTGGTGGCGCCGGGCAAATGGGATCAAACGATCTACCACCATACGCACCTCCCACCCCTGATGGCAAACCGATCTCCCGGCGACCCCGGTGAGCTGCGCGTTCCCTCACGCGGGCGCCCCCGCCTCCGGGGCCGGCTCCCGCTGCACCAGCTGGGTGCCGGTCTGCTCGTGCGCCGAGGAGGACGGCTCGGCCGACGGCGGCGCCGAGGTGACCGGGGGCGGGGTGGAGGCCGGGGGCGGCGGCGGGGCGGCGGAGGTGGCCGGGGGCGGCGGCGGGGCGTCGGTCGGCGCCGGATCGCCGGGCTGCGCGGACGGGGCGGGCTTGCCGGGCTTGCCGGGGGGCCGCCGGGGCGCGGCGGAGGCGCTGTCCCCGGCGGACGGGGCGGCGGCCGAGGCCGAGGCCGACTCCCCGGGCTTCGCCTTGCCGCCGTCGCCGTGCTTGCCGTCGCCGCCCGCGGCCTCGTCCCGCCCGGCACCGGCCACTCCGGGCGCGGGCCCGCCGTCGGGGGCCTTCGCGCCGTGCCGGTCCGTCGCGTGGGAGGGCCGGGCCGGGTCCGCGTTCGCGCCCACGTTCACGCAGCCTGCGGCGACGGAGACGGCCAGCGCCGTGACGACCAGACGGACAGGTACGTACAAGGGGCGCACGGCGGCCACCTCCGAGGGCGAGGGAAGGAGTCAACCTCCCCAACTCCCGCCGCCCGCAGGAGGACACGCGCCGCGTGCGCACCGCCGGCCCGGCCGCGGCTCACCCGTATCCGAGGCTGTGCAGACGCGCGTCGTCGATGCCGAAGTGGTGGGCGATCTCGTGGACCACCGTCACCTCGGTCTCCGCGACGACGTCCTCGCGGGTCTCGCACATCCTGAGCGTCGGCCCCCGGAAGACGGTGATCCGGTCCGGCAGGACGCCGGCGTACCACTCGCCCCGGTCGGTCAGCGGGGTGCCCTCGTAGACCCCGAGCAGCTCGGGGTCGTCGGCGGGCGGCTCGTCCTCCACGAAGACGGCCACGTTGTCCATGAGCCGCGTCAGCTCCGGGGGGATCCGGTCCAGCGCCTCGGCGACCAGTTCCTCGAACTCCTCGCGCGTCATCTCCAGCACAGGGTCATTGTCCGGTACCGATGCCGCATAGCGCGGCTGGGACTTGGGCATACGGGACCAATGGCCCGCGTCCCCCGCGCAGCCCTGCGCCTCCTGCCGATCCGGACCGCCCGCCGTGCCCGCCGCGCACGCCGTCCCCGCCCGCTTCCCGCCCCGGACCTGCCCGACCTGGCCCTCCCCGGCCTGGATACCGCCACCCGGCCCCGCCGCTGGCTCGGCGCGCTCGGCCTGACGGCGGTCGTCCTCGTCGGCGCCTGGCTGGGCCTGCTGGTCGTCGGGAACGTACGAACCCCGGTCGGCCCGATGGACACCACGATGGCCCTGCGGCCCTCCCTCACCGGCGGTACGAAGATCAACGTGTCCCCGCTGGGCTCCCTCGCCCTGGACAGCCATGTGGCGCCGGTCCGCCTGGACGTCAACGTCGACCAGCTGGACCCGGCGCGCTCCCAGGCCCTGGTCGACCACCCGGAGCGGCTCTCCGGCCTCCAGGGCCAGGTGGTCCACGACGTCGAGCACGGAACCCTCGATCTCGCCGTGCGCTCCTGCGCCGCCGTCGTCGTCGGCGCCACGGCGCTCGGCCTCGCCGTCTACCGGCGCCCGCGCCGCGCCCTGACGGCCGGCGGACTGGCCCTGGCGCTGCTCGGCGCCTCGGGCGCGTCGGCGTACGCCACCTGGAACCCGCAGTCGGTGCTGGAACCGAAGTTCTCCGGCCTGCTGTCCTCGGCCCCGTCCGTGATCGGCAACGCACGCAGCATCGTCACCGAATTCGACGTCTACCAGCAGGAGTTGGCGCGCCTGGTGACGAACGTGACCAAGCTCTACGACGTCACGTCCACCCTCCCGGCCTACCAGCCCGACCCCTCCACCCTCCGGGTGCTGCATGTGTCGGACATCCATCTCAACCCCGCGAGCTGGAAGATCATCGCGTCGCTGGTGAAGCAGTACCGGGTGGATGTGATCGTCGACTCCGGCGACACGATGGATCACGGCACGACGGCGGAGAACGCCTTCCTGGACCCGGTCGGCAGGCTGGGCGTGCCGTATGTGTGGGTGCGGGGCAACCATGACTCCACGGCCACCCAGCGCTATCTGGAGCGCATGAAGAACGTGCATGTGCTGGACGGTGGCCGGGCGGAGACGGTGGCCGGGCTGCGGTTCGCGGGCATCGGCGATCCGCAGTTCACCCCCGACCGCTCGACGGTGCCCGGCGGTGACGCCGCCGAGCGGCTGGCCGGCGACCGGCTGGCCAGCGCCCTGCGCGACCAGAAGGCCCGGGGCACCCCGGTGGACGTCGCCGTCGCGCACGAGCCGGCCGCGGCCCGCGAGACGGACGGCACGGTGCCGCTGGTGCTCTGCGGGCATCTGCACCACGAGGGTGCCGAGACGCTGCCCTTCGGCACCCTGCTGCGGATGGAGGGGTCCACGGGCGGCAGCGGGCTGCGGGCCGTGGAGCGTTCGTACCCGGCGCCGATCGAGGCCTCGATCCTCTACGTCGACCGGCACGACCACCGGCTCCAGGCCTGGGACGCCATCGAACTGGGTGGACTGGGACTGACAACGGCCGAGGTCAGCCGCCATCTGGCCGACCAGAACCACCCCGGCTCGGCCCCCGCTGGCACCCCGTCCGGGGCGCCGTCCCGCCACTCCCCGTAAACCGTTTTGGCGATCCCCGCCGCCATCCCATATGCTTCTCACGTCCCCGACGCGCTGAGAAGCGCCAGGCGGGCCGATAGCCCTCATCGTCTAGCGGCCTAGGACGCCGCCCTTTCAAGGCGGTAGCACGGGTTCGAATCCCGTTGGGGGCACGCATTACCGTGTGCGACACTGTTGCATACACGCTTGGTCCTGTGGAGCAGTTTGGAGTGCTCGCCACCCTGTCAAGGTGGAGGCCGCGGGTTCAAATCCCGTCAGGACCGCTGGTGTTTCACGTGAAACACCGTGGCTGGGTAGCTCAGTTGGTACGAGCGTCCGCCTGAAAAGCGGAAGGTCGCCGGTTCGACCCCGGCCCCAGCCACCGCCGCCCTGACCAGGGCTTGAGCCCCTCCCCGGTTCCACCAGGGAGGGGCTCTTTCGTGCCGCCTACGCCAACCGGTACGCCAACGCCCCTCAGGAGAGGGTGTCCCCCAGCTTCCGGAGCGCCTTCCGCTGCTCGTCCAGCGACGTGTGGGCGTACACCTTCATGGTCACCCCGATGTCGCTGTGTCCCACGATCTGCCGGACGACGTGCGGCGGCACACCCAGGTCGAGCAGCAGCGAGACAGCCGAGTGCCGGAGATCGTGAAACCGGATCTCCAGGCCGAGACGCTTCCGGAGCGGATCCCAGCTCCGCCGAAGGTTGTCCGGCTCCAGCGGGGTGCCGATACGGGACGTGAAGACCAGCCCCTGTTCCTTCCACCTAACGCCGGCGGCAGCCCTCTCCTGCGCCTGCCGCTCGCGGTGCTCGGTGAGCGCCTTCACCACGAGGGGCGGCAGCGGGACCGTGCGGACGGATGACCGCGTCTTCGGCTTGACGAGCCGCAGCTCACCCCCAACCCGCTGAAGCGCTCGTTCCACCGTCAACGTCTCCCGGTCGAGGTTGATCGCGTCCCAACGAAGCCCCAGCAGCTCACCGCGCCGCATCCCCAGAACCAAGGCCAGCACGTAGACGGCGTGCAACCGGTCACCTTCAGAGGCCCGGAGCAGAAGCCGGGCGTCGGCGACGCTCAGCCCCTTCCCGGTGTCGTACGAAGGGGTGGGAACCTGCACGAGCTGGGCGACGTTCCGCGTGATCAGCTCCTCTCGCACGGCGTTCTGAAGCGCGTTGCGGAGTACGGCGTGAATGGACTGCACCATGCGGGGGGACAGCAGGTTCTTGCAGCACTCCCCCGCCGCGCAGCACTCCGGCTGGGGCCGCTCTTTGTCCCAGCCGTGCTTGCAGCACTGGCACTCGGATGCCACGCGGGCGAGCCACGTACGGACCTCTGCGGCCCGCAGGGTGCGGATCTTCTTCCGGCCCAGTCCGGGGACCAGGTGAACGCGGGCGACACTCTCGTAGCCCTGGTAGGTCTTGGGGCGGCGGTGGATCTTGACCACCGTCGCAAGCCAGTAGGTCAGGTAGTCCTCCAGGTTCATCTTCGTGTCAGGCACGGGGATGCCCTGGTTCTCCTGAGCCTGAAGGTCGGTGATCTTCTGCCGCACCTCGTCACGGGTCTTGCCGTAGACCGAGACGCGCTTACGGATGCCGCTCGTCGTGGTCACGTACACACGGCCGTGGTAGGTGCCGTCCTTGCGGATGGTGATGCTGCCTTCGCCATTGGCCCGCTTGGCCATCAGGCGGCCTCCCTCAGTTGGTTCTGCATGAAGGTGTGGAGTGCATCGGCGGGCACCCGGCGGGACCGGCCGATGGTGAAGCTCGGAAGCTGGCGGGAGCGGATGAGGTCGTAGACCTTGAAGCGGCTCAGCCGCAGTGCCGCCATGACTTCCGGCACGGTCAGAGCCTGGTGAGTGGTGGGCAGGGTGGCACTCACTTCTGCCTCCAATGGCGTCGCCTCTGTCCGAGGTGGGGATTTCTGCGTCACCGCGTCATCTGCGTCATTCAGGGCCTCTGACCTGCGCGTTTTGAGTGACGCAGAGCGCTGGGGGCGCGTCATCGGTGACGCAGGCTGTCCGCCCCGGGTGACGCGGGTGACGCGCCGTGACGCAGCCGGTGGCCGTCTGCGTCACCGCCGTCTGCCCAGCTCACCGGTCGTTTCCCGGGGCCTGGTGACGCAGGTGACGCAGCGCTTCCCACTTAGGAAAAAAGGCGGGTATCTGTGGTGGTGCAGTGCGTCTTAGGGCGTGAAGAAGGAGCCGCTTCGCGGCGCGTCCAGCCGGGGCGGCGCCGCCGCCGAAGAGCAAGAAGAGCACGCCTCCGCGCGGGCCGGGTGCTCTTCTTGCTTGTGCGGGTGTCGGGCGGTGGTGCCGGTCAGAACGCCGGTTGCTGCTCGTGCTGGGGCGTGGCCGGCGGGCGGGCCATCTCGATGTAGCGGGCCGCTTTGGTGCGGCCCCAGTCGATGAGGACGCCCCGGGCGGCGAGGGTGGGCTGAAGGCGCTTGAGGCGGTCGGAGAGGACTTTGCCGGTGGTGGGCCAGCCCTTGGGCAGGGGACGGCACTCCTCACCGCTGTAGAGGCCGGTGAGGCAGTACAACCACTCAGCAGAGGTCATCCGCTGCTCTGCCCCCGCCTCCAGGCCGGCGGCGTGCTTCAGCACGGTCTGTGCCAGCAGGTCGCCTTCGATCACGTCGTCGTTGAGGTCGTCCAGGCTGGCCCGGTAGGCAGCCAGCGCCCCGAGGCCGGTGGCAGCGTCGAGCTGGGCGCACAGGTGGGCGAAGTCGGCCATGCGCAGGTCGGTCGGGATGTCCGCCTCGGCGGCGCGGACCTTGACCGTGAGGTCGAGCAGAGACCCGAGGATGACCGGCAGCGCCTCCGCGTACTCGGCCCACAGTTCCGCCTCGGTGCGCCGGACCTTGGGCCGCTCCAGCCGCAGGGGCAGAAGCCGTTCCGCGAGGTCCGGGCGGATGACGCCGACGTCGATGCCGGTCAGGAGCAGGGGGCGGCGGTAGCGGGAACGGTGCACGTCCCCGTCGGTGAACAGGGCGCGTTTGACGTTCTCGGCGCCGGTGACGATGCAGCACATGGCGTCGGACAGGTCGGGGGTCATGTGGGAGAGGTTGTCCAGGGCGGTGACCCAGCCGGCGGCCACGGCCGCGATCAGGTTCTCCTCGTCCTTCGGGGCGCGGCGCAGGTCTCCGCTCATGCCCTCGATGACCCGTACGAGCATCCGGCCGCCGGTGGACTTGCCCGCGCCCTGGGGCCCGGTGAGGAACGGCGCGGGCACGGGCACCGACGGCCCGAGACAGCCGATCAGCCAGGCGATGGCCAGGCACTCCGTCTCGGCGGTGGCGAAGTTGCACAGCCTCAGCAACAGGTCGATGCCCTTGCCGTTGGTGTCCTTGGCCGGCAGCGGCAGTTCGCCGGTGAGCTGGGTGCGCCGCCAGCACACCTCCCGGGGGTCCGGGGTGGTGATGTCCCATCCGGTGGGGTGGATGCGGACGGACAGCCCGTCGCTGCGGCCCAGGTCCAGCCACGTCGCCCCGTCGAGTCCGGGGGCGACGCGGATGTGCACGGGCTGTACGTCCTCGGTCAGAGCGAGTGCTTCGATCAAGTCCAATGCCTCCTTCAGTGCGGTGCCGTTGAACACGCCGACTCCGTCGCGGAAGAGACCGACCATCAATTCCTGGCGGTGGCTGCCCGTGGTGCCCTGGGAGCGGATCGGGCGGGCCACGGGGTGGCCGTTCTTCTGCGCGTACACGGTCCCGTCGGCGGTGCGGAAGTACCGGAAGTGCGCCTGTGCGTAGTCGGTGATGACTTCGCGGGCGGGGTTCTTCTCGTCGTCGGACACGGTCACATCCCCAGGGCGGTGCGGGCGTTGGTCCACGCGTCGGTGCAGTGCCGCATGGTCTCGCCCTTGGCCTGCGCGGCGGTGAACAGCCGTGCGATGTGGGTGTCGGTGAGGCAGCCGCACCGGCCGTGCGTGGACAGCACGGCCAGGAACGTCCGGTACACGGTGTGGTGCACCGCGCTGCTGGCGGCGGTGATGCGCTCCTCCGCCATGGCGATTCCCCGGTCCAAGTAGGCGGGGGTGCGGTGCGGGCACTCCCCGCTGCCCGCCCCCGCCAGCACGGGGAGGGCAGGCGGTGCCTGCCGGATCGTGGACGACTTCCGCGCGGCGAGTGCGCGCACGGCGTACGGCAGGGCGGTCAGGGTTCCGGTGCCGGGGCCCAGGTAGCGGGCGTAGGCCATGGCCGACTTGATGTCGACGCCGGGCCGGACCGCGTTGCGGGACGCCATGGCGCCCCGGTAGATCCAGTGCTCACCGCGCGATGTCGCAACGGTCCGGGTGGCGGGCAGGGTGGTGCGGGCCCATGCGATGGCGTCCGCGTCGTCCAGATCCACCACGGTCAGCCCGGCGCCGCCGGGGTGGTAGCCGACACACACCGCCTTCCGCCACGCCGCCGCCCACCGGGGCGAGAGGATCACGGCCGGCTCGGTGGTGGCAGCGGCCCACGCGTGGCAGATGTCGGGGCAGTGACAGGGCCCCGGGGTCTTCATGTTCGGCCTGCCGCCGCACGCGTTATCCACGCAGGAGGGGCAGTTGCCGAACGGCACCTTGCCCCGCCGCAGGGGCAGCACCGGCACGCCGTCAGCCGCGAGGTACAGCGCGATGCGCAGGTGGCTGGTCGGGGCGAGCACTCGCCCAATGTCGGTCGTATGGGTCATGCTGGGAGACCTCCACTGTTCAGTTGGGTGGGTGGAAGCAAGGGCGGCCCCGGTTCTTGGCGGAATGGGGGGCCGCCCTTGGCGTTGTCGCCGTGGGTTTGGTTCGACGCTTGTTTCCAGCGGATTCAGACGGCATGAGCGCTGGTGGGCATCAAGGGGGTGGCAAGGAGGCAATGGGGGTTGTCAGTGCCGCCGGATACGTTGATCAAGTGAGCTGCCTCCTTGCGGTCTCGTGAGCTCGCACGGTCGCGTGATGGGGAGGCATGGCGTGATGGAGGAGTCACGTGACGGCGTGGTTGATGTACCTGGGCGAGGACGCCAAGCGCGTGGGCGGGGGATACGACGACAACCCCTCGACCCACTACAGCTGGGACAGCAGGGTGCCCAACGCTGCCCGAGTCCAGGTCGGGGACACAATCGTGCTGTGGGATGGGGACACGTCGTTGGGGTTGTCCGTGATCGAGGACATCACCACCGGCAGCGGCGAGAAGGACCTCAGCTCTTGCCCGTCGTGCGGGAAGGCGGACATTGCCGAACGCAAGACGATGACGCCGAAGTACCGCTGCTGGACGAAAACGTGCAAGGCCGAGTTCGATGCTCCGACCGTGGAAACGGTCCCGGTGATCACCTATCGGGCCAATTACGAAGCGGGGTGGATCGATCTGCGCGGCGATCTCTCGGGAGGGGAGCTGCGGGCCCTGTGCGAGGAACCGAAGTCACAGAACGCATTGCGCCGCCTGCGTTGGAACGACTTCCGGGCCCGCGTCGAGACGGGCGAGAATTCCACCCCGTTGGACATCATCGACACCGCCCGCGAGGTCATCGCCGGCGGCCACAGCACACGCACGGTCCGCGCCCGCATCGGGCAGGCGGCATTCCGTTCCTCCCTGCTGGCGCAATTTGGAGAAATGTGCGCCTTCACCGGGCCCATGCCCGGTGTGGTGCTGGAGGCGGCCCACCTCTACAGCTACGCCGCCAACGGCAAGCACCACACCTTCGGCGGCCTGCTGCTGCGCCGTGACGTCCACCGGCTGTTCGATCTCGGGCGGATCTCGATCGACCCAAACACTCTGACGCTCGACGTTACGCCCGATACCAGGAAATACCCGGACTACGCCGCCTTGCACGGCAAGCCGCTGACCGTGCAGATCACCAAGGCCCATACGAAGTGGATCGCCGAGCATTGGGCCATGCACCGCAACGACGCCGTGGCCATCCCGAGCCAGAAGACGACCAATCTGGACACGACGACCGTTGCGTAATCAGCAGGAGCTGGGAGCCGGCTACCCGTGGAAGTGGCCCCGCTTGAAGACGGCTTTGCGGATGTTGACCGTGCTCCCGGCACCCCTCGGACGGTGACCGAAAACCTGGACGGCGATCAAGCCGCCGAAGATGATGGCGGCCAGAATGATGAGCTGCTGGATGAGCGCGGCGAGCGCGGCGATGAACGTGGTGAGCAACAGCAGGCCACCGCACACGGCGAGGAAGCCAATGCCCCCAAGGGCGACGTTCACTGCGGTGCGGGAGATGGCCGGCTTGGAGGTGACCGGTTCGGGCTTGGCCGGGGTGACAGCGTAGCCGGTGACGACTCGCCCGTCAGGCAGCACGATGCTAGCCATGGTCAGGACGCTGTCCATCCGCACCGACACCAGCGGCGCCGCGAAGGGCACCGCCGGCGGGGCGATGGTGGTGGGCTCGTGGATTGCGAGCACTCGCTCAAGAGGCGCGCGGTCGACGTATTCGGGGTGCATTCGGAATCCCTTCCGGTGCTGGGTGAGGGAGGCAAAGGCACCCCCTTGGGGGTGCCATGCGGAGGGGGGTTTCGGGGGTCTGACCTGCGGGCCTCCCTGACTCCCTGGACGATCATTTGCGCTGGTCAGGGCCAGGGAGGCGGGTCAGGGAGGGGTTTAGGGAGTTCTCCCTGCCTCCCTGACCCGGCGGGGGTCGCCTCCCTGCGTCAGGAGGCGGAAGCGGAACCGTCGGTGTCGCGTTCGGCGAGGGCGCGCAGGACGCGGTCCCGGGCGACGACCATGACGCCGTCGGACTTGTACGGCTCCGCGCCGGCCTGGTCCAGGACGCGCTTGAGGTTGATGAACGACCAGCCGCCGTAGGCGGCCGGGTTCCGGGTGGCGAGCCGCGCCAGGACGTCCTTGGTCCGCACGCGGGGCGCGTCGCCGATGACGGCGGCGATGTCGGCGAGCGGGTCGCGCTCGGCGTCGCCGGTCTCGATGGCGTGCAGGGTGGTGACGCCGTCGCGCAGGGCCTTGGCCCGGTCGGTGATGGCCACGGCGTCATCGTCGGGGATGTAGTGGGTGCGCACGGTGATGGAGGACTGGCCGGCCGGAATGGCGATGCCGTCGGAGGCGACGACCAGGGTTCCCCGGTCCAGGCCCGGGCGCAGCAGGTTCGGAGCGGCCCCGCCGTCGACGGCCTTGTCACCCAGCGCCATGCGCGCCTGGGACTCGGTGCCGAGCGCGAGGGAGGCGCGGGTGTGGGCGCCCTCACGGACCAGCTTGGGGAGGTTCTCGTTGGTCGGGTCCTGGGTGCCCTGCCACATCAGGACGTTCACGGCCCGCCCCTGGTTGTGGATCTTGCGGACGGCCATGAAGTAGCGGGAGTTGGCCTTCGCCCCGCCATAGGGGCGCTTTTCCTCGTCCTTGGCCGGGCACATGAACGCAACCTGCGCCTCATCGACCAGCACGATCAGCGGCGGGAACACGGTGCCGGGCGGGGCCTGGATCCGGCGGTTCATCTCGTCGACCGCGCCCTCGACCATCTCGGTCACCTGGATCACGTGTTCATCGGTCGGGCCCTGGATCAGGGTCGTGGCGAGCCCGTCGAACATGGCCCAGTCACCCACGCCCTTGAGGTCACCGATCAGGAACTGAACCGACTTGTCCAGCGCCAGCCACAGCGCCAGGGAACGCAGCGCCACGGTCTTGCCCTGGTTCGACAGACCCGTGATCAGAAGGTGCCGCTGGTACAGGCTCAGCGCGGCGGCATCGCCCCGCAGATCCTGACCCCACGGCGCCTTGCCCTTGGCGTAGTCGGCAGTCAGCGTCTCGTCCGTGACCAGCGGGGACGGGCCGATCGGCTCGTCCAGCGCGCCGGAGTCGGCGACCCACAGCCGCACCGTCCGGGCCGCCTGCGGGATGGTGATGAACACTTCGTGCTCGTGCCTGCTGAGGTTCTCGGCGAGCTTGCGGCGCTTGCCCTGGACCTCGTTGGTCGACACCCCGGACGGCAAGGTGACGTCGACCTCGACGCCACATCCGGCGATCACGATCGGGGACAGCATCGACGCGCCGGCGTCGCCCATCTCCGTGATGGCCTTGCGCAGCGCGGGCACCCCCAGGTCCCGCAGGGCCTTGACCACGATGGACGGCGTGATGGGCTCACCCTCGCCGTTGCGGACGCGATCCGGGAGCGCCCACTGGGGTGCGGCCTGCTGCTTGCTGCCGACCGCCCACAGCGCGAGCAGCGCGAGGAACGGGCCGATCGTGATCGCCGGACCCCACACCACCCGCACGATCACGATCATCAGGTTGATGAACTTGATGACCGCCATCAGCGGCGTGACGACTTCGGTGACGTCCTTGGTGGCGATGGCCATGGCGATGCCCAGCAGGACCAGGCCGCCGATGCCCATGCCGGCGCTGACGGCCGCGCCCTTGGCGGCATCGAGCGGGGAGTGCAGCAGGTCCATGCGGCGGTGGTGGCGGGCCGCGCGGTAGCGCTGCCCGCGCTCCTCCCACTCAGCCGCCGCCTCGTAGTTCCCCGCGGCTTCCGCCGCGCGGAGCATCCTCTCGTAGCGGGCGGCGGTCCGGCCGTCCCAGGTACGGCGGGCCACGATCCGGGCGCCGCCGACCACGTAGAGGGAATGCCGGGCCGCCGCGCGGGCGGCGGTCTTGGTGCGCTCGTCGGTGGCAAGCCGCCGGATCGCGCGGCCGGACCGCACCCACAACGGCACCACGGCCGGCGGCTGTGGGCAGTCGTCGGTGACAACGGTCAGAGTCGGCCCCTCACCAGCGGCAGGGGGATCGGTGTCCTTGTGCAGGGGAACGACGTTGCTGCTCATGCTCGGGTCTCCTGACTGCCCCGGATCGGGGCAGGAAGCGTTGCGAGAAGAGGGAGAGGGCCCCGCCCGGCGTGGGCACGGGCGGGGCGGGCGATCAGCGGCCGTGCCGGGCGCGCGTCTCCGCACGGCTGAGCTGGGACGGCTCGGTGCGCGGGCCGTCGACCCAACAGAAGGGCCTCAGGCCGTCGGCGGCCTTGAAGACCCGGATGGCGGCACCGGGCGGGGCGTCGGGCCGGGGGTAGACACGGCCGCCCTCCAGGGACGCCAACAGCCGAGCGGCGTGGTGCTCGCACCCGTCCGCCCCGGTGTCGGAGCGATCGAGCACGGTCACCACGAACGACCCCACACACAGAGTGGGGTCGTCCGGCTGCGCGGCGGCGCAGCCGGCGGTCACCACCACCCCGACGACTTCTTGGCAGCCTTCGCGGTGGCGGCCTCGTTCACGATCCGCTGACGCTCGGTCTTCATCGCCGCGATCTCCGTGACCAGCCGCGTCTCGGCGGCCGCCCAGGCGGTGTCAATCTGCCGGTCGGCACTCGCGGTGCCGTTGCCCCGGTGCAGGCTGTAGGCGCCGCCGGCGGCGGCCCGCAGGATGGCGCGGCGCTCGCGGCCGTCGAGCGGCCACAGCTCACGGTCGCGGACCGCCGCGAGCTTGCGTTCGTTCTGCTGAATCGCCTTGTCCAGGCGACGGGTGTCGGGCTTGCCCATCACGCACTCCTCGGAGAGGTAGAAGGGAAGGCGCAGGACACGCAGGTGCCCAGCGAAGAGGGGATGACGTAGCCCGCATCCATGCGGCACTGCGGGCAGATCCGGCGGGCACGGTTTGCCTTGGCCAGCGCCGCCCACCGCGCCGGCGTCATCGGACGCACCGGCTTGGCCAGGTCAACGCGGTAGAGGTAGGCGACCAACGGGTCCCGGCGGCGGCGGGGCCGCTCCAGCTGCGCCGCCACGTCCTGGCCACCCGGCCGCAGGCCCCGCGCACGGAGCTGACGGCGGGTGGCGTAGCCGTCCGGGGCCAGGCGCCACCGGTACACCGGCAGCGCCCCCATCACGCGACCCGCTTCCAGGCCGCCCGCAGACGGACCTCAGAGGCAGAGTGGCCGGCCGCCCGGAAACGGGCCGCCATCTCCCGATAGGACAGGGCCGGGATCTCGCTGTCCCGGATTTCCCGGACGAGCGTGTCCAGTGCCTCATCAGTGAGCGCGGGAGCCGATTCCAGGGCCGTCACGGGCTCGCTGGGGCCCCAGACGGGCAGCTCCCAGCGGGACGTGACACCGGGCGTGACGGTGGCCGTCACGCTGGTCAGCGCCCTACCGGTGCCCTCGCCCCGCCGCGCCGCCTCCAACGTCGACCAGGCGCCGGCGAGAGTCTGCGCGGTCTTGGCCTGGACGCGTGCGACGCGCGCCCCAGCCTGCGTCACGGCCGTCAGCCGTGTCTCCTCCGTGGCCGCCTCCGCCCGCAGCCGGGCGCGCGCCACTGCCGCCTCGTCCCGGGCTTTCTGCTGAATCCCCGCGATGGCCCCCAGCGCGGTCGGCGTGAGCGCGGTGCTCTCCCACAACCCGTGCACCAGCCACAGAGCCTTGGCCGCGAGCGGCAGCCACGCCACCGCCAGCCACGCCCCACGGGCGCCGTCGACGGTGAAAGCGTGGACCACCAGAACTCCGGTGGCGACCATGCCGAAGGACCAGCCGACGGCCGTCACCGGGGCGCTGTGGTCGCCCTGCGCGGCCAGGCGGCGCTCGTAGGCGAGGGTGGCCAGCCACCCGCCGTCGATCCCAAGGCCGACGACCAGCGCGACCGGCCATGGCACCGAAGCGCCCAGCCACATCACAACCACGGCGAGGGTGAGCACCATGGACACCGCCGTCATCACGGCGGCTGGCAGTGCTGTCTTCGCGGCGCCCGGCAGCGACTTCACCGCACACCCCCGACCGCGAGGACGGCAGCGAGCACCAGCAGGGCCCCGCCGAGGAGGGTCAGGTTGACCGCGTACCGCAGCGTCGTGAACTTCCGCATAGCCAACCGGGACAGGCCCGCGATGTCCGCCGCCAAGTCCTGCGAGAGGGCGGCGGTGATCTCCTGCGGGGTCAGCGTCGCCCACAGCGGAAACCCGTGCCGGCCGCTCAGGTTCGGGCGGACCGACTTCAGCAGCAGCCACGCCGCCAACAGCAGCAGCCACACCCCGACGGCGCCGGCCACCCGGGCGGGCCAGTACAGGGTGAGGTCATGACCGACGCTCCAGGCCCCGGCCAGGACCGCGCCGACGAACGCCAACAGAAGACTGGTCTTGCTGTCGGTCCGCGCGATCTCCGCCTTCACCTCAGCGTGCGCGGCCGCCAGGCTCTGCCCGACCGTGGCGCTCATGCCGCACCCCCGGGCAGGCTCACCGTGGCGGTGCGGTTGGCGAGCGCCGCCCGCGCGGCCAGCACCCGCGCCAGCGCGCGGCGCAGGCGGCGGGTGTCCAGCTCGGTCGGGACGCGGTCCAAGGTGATGATCTGCGCGTCGAGCAAGTCGACGTCCGCGAGGATCACGGGCATCTCCTGCTCGATTGCGTCCAGCTCTGCGGCCGTCGGCTCCATGAAGTCGGCGAACGCGGTAACAGCGTCCTGAACAGTGACGATGTGGCTCATGGGTCGTGGTTCTCCCTTGCAGGTGGCAACGGCCCGACAGCACCCCCGGAGTAGCCCCTCCGGGGGTGCGCGCCGTTGTAGAGAGATGGCCGCACACGGGCAGTGCGGCGGGCCGCGCACGGCGGCCGGTGCCCCGGGCCGGATTCGATCCGGCGCCATCACGACCCCGCGAAGGGCGGGACCGGGGCAGAGGCGTGGTCAGTCGATGGGCAGCAGAACGACGTGCCGACCGTCCTTGTACTGGATGTCGTAGCGGCCGGAGTCACGGGAGATCTTGCGGACGTGCGCCCGGACGGTTACGCGGTCCGTCATCGCCGCGCGGCCCTCAGCCAGTGCCTCCTGTGCGGTCACGCGGGTGGTGGTGCCGTCCTCAATGCGCTTGTAGACCTTGGCCATCTCGAACTCCAGGAGAGAAGGGTTGTTCAGGCGGGCGGCGGTGGGGGCCGGTGCCCCGGGCCGGAGTCGATCCGGCGCCCCTCACGGCTGAATGCCCGGGCTGAAGGGGGGAGTAAGTGCTGCTCAGCGCTCGACAACGGGGCGGTGCAGGTCCCGGTGGGTGACCGTGACCCGGTGGCCCTGCGAGCGCAGCCGCGCGGCCAGCGCCAGGGCGAACGTCGGGGCCCGGTGTCGGCCGCCCGCGCACCCGTCGGCGACAGTCACCGTTCCGGCGCTCGGGCCGGAGGCGAACGCGGCAACCGCGATGGCGGTGGCCTCGACCAGGTCCGTGATGCCGGGCGTGCCCAGCACCGCAGCCCGGACCGGAGCGTCGTTCGCGGTCATGTACCGCAATTCCGGGGAGACGTGCGGGTCGCGGAAGTGGTGGCGCAGATCGATCGTGAGGTGAGCGGTAGGCGGCGCGTCGTGCAGGTAGCCGAACGAGACGATCTCGACAACAGCCATGAGGGCTCCAAAGAGGCGAAGGGTTGTTCCGGCTCCCCACGCCCCCGCCCGTACAGCCCCGCTCACGGCAGGTCCGGACGGACGGGAGAGGCAGCCGGCCGCAGCGTCAGACGCCGCGAAGCCGAAGACGGACCGGAGAGAGAACGCGGGTGCCACCGACCGGTCCGTACCGGCAGCACCGCAGGTATGTCGACGCATCACAGCCCGCTCCTTCGAGTCGCTGAGCAGTGAGTTCGTGGGTCTCCTTCGGGAGCGCGCTCCCGTTTCAGGCGTATGGAGACGTGACCTTTCGGTCTAAGCCCTCGGGTGAATGACAAGGACCCCGGCGCCCTCGGCCCGCTCTGTCCCGGGCCCCTGAGGGATCCGCGCACGCCGGACAAGCCCCTTTCGGAGCCCCCGGGCGGCGAACCTCCCTAGGGACATTTAAAGCACACCTCCCTAGGGAGGTCAACGGGGCGTGAAAAAGGGGCCCACCGATGGCGGGCCCCTCCGGGACTGCTGTGGCGCTGGTCAGCCTGTGATGCGGTACTCCATGACGTAGACGCCGGCGTCCAGCAGCATCCTGTTCACCTCGACCGGCTTGCCGTCTTCCGTGAGCGCGGTGCGGTAGATCTCGACTACCGGCGTCCCCTCGGCCAGGTGCAGACGCTCGGACTCGTCCTGGCTCGGCATCCGGGCCCGCAGCTCCTCCACGAACCGGACAGGCTTGGCCCCGAGCTCAGCGAGGCGGGCGTACGTGCCGCCCGGACCGGTGTCCTCCTGCGCAATCGCCGACTCCCGCACGAGGTCAGCAGGGAGATAGGAGACAGCGGCCTGCACCGGCTCGCCCTCCACGGCGAAGAGGCGATCGCGGATGATGACGGCGGCGCCGTCGTCCAATTCGAGGATTTGAGCCACGTCGTCCGGGGCGGGCGCCTCGTACACACGCAGCTCGGTAACGCTCATGGGGCGCTGCCCCACGTCAGCGCTCCAGATGGACCGTCCTCCGCCCCATCGATCCTGGGAAAGCCTCTCGTTCGCCACGCGCCGAATCGGCTGGAACTCCCGGACGTACGTACCGCTGCCCTTCCGGCGCACGGCGAGCCCTTCGGTCACCAGCAGAGTCAGGGCCCGTCGGGCTGTCTCCTTGGCCACCCCGTAGTCCTTGACCAGCTTCGGCTCACCCGGGAGTCGGGCGCCGGGACGCAGCTCGCCAGAGCGAATGCGTTCCCGCAGCTCGTCGGCGATCTCCCTGGCGGTCTCCGCCATCAAGCTCCCTCACTTCCCTAGGGTGGTTTCCAAATACCAGCTTGGCACAGACGTGCTGGGTACCCCATCTCGGAAGGGCCACGAATCTTGGTAGGCACCATCACGAGGGACCCGCTCGGAGACGCACAGAACCGTGGCCTGCGTGAACGCGTCCTATCGGCTACGTCGTGGCGTACGCCAACCCGTACGCCAACAGCAGCGCACAACCACGGCTTCCTGCTGTCACTGACAGCCCCTATGATCAGCCTGCGCCCCACCAGGACGCGGCCTGAAAAGCGGAAGGTCGCCGGTTCGACCCCGGCCCCAGCCACAGCCAGAAGGCCTCGTTCGTCAGAACGGGGCCTTCTTCGTTACCGGTGGTTCTTCGTGGGGGAACGATGAGCGGCAGCGAGAGCAAGGTCGTCCGGGACACCGACATAGAGAAGACGCGGGCGCGGTACGGGCTGCTCGCGGTCCTCTTCAGCAATCTGGCGATCGTCACCGTCGCGGGCATCGGGGTGTGGCGGCTCGACGGGGACAAGGGCGTGATCGTCGGGGTCCTCACCGCCGCGTTCACGGCCGTGAGCAGCATGACGACGGCGTACCTGGGGATCAAGGCCGTCGCCAACACGGCGAGGGCGGTGAGCCTCGGGGGGCACGCACAGCCCAGCGCCTCCGCGCCGCCCGCTCAGCCCGCTCCGTCGGCACCGTCGGCGCCGCCCGCGCAGCGGGCCTCCTAGGGCGGCCCGTCCTGGGCTCCGCCGGGCCCGGGGCAAATCGTTCGCGCGTTTTTCGGGCGGGGTGAGATCCTGGATCGCGTATGTCTACGCATCCCGCCCCCGTCCTCGGCACCCTCGCCCCCCGTCTGACCGAGCTGTCGCTGCGTGACGCGCACCGGCTCGGGCGGCGGCTCGAGGGCGCGCGCAAGATCCGTAAGCCGGAAGCCCGTGCCGCCGTCCTCGCCGAGATCGAGGCGGAGGTCGACCGGGCCGAGGCCCGCATGGCCGAGCGGCGCCTCCGCGTGCCGGCGGTCGCCTACCCCGAGCAGCTGCCCGTCAGCCAGAAGAAGGACGAGATCGCGGCCGCCATCCGCGATCACCAGGTCGTCATCGTCGCCGGTGAGACCGGGTCCGGTAAGACCACGCAGATCCCGAAGATCTGTATGGAGCTGGGCCGGGGCGTCCGGGGCATGATCGGGCACACCCAGCCCCGCCGGATCGCCGCGCGCACCGTCGCCGAGCGGGTCGCGGAGGAGCTGCGGACGCCGCTCGGCGAAGCCGTCGGCTGGAAGGTGCGCTTCACCGACCAGGTGAACCCGGACGCCACCTTCATCAAGCTGATGACGGACGGCATCCTGCTCGCGGAGATCCAGACCGACCGCGAGCTGCGCGCCTACGACACGATCATCATCGACGAGGCCCACGAACGGTCCCTCAACATCGACTTCCTGCTCGGCTATCTGGCGCAGCTGCTGCCCAAGCGGCCGGATCTCAAGGTCGTCATCACCTCCGCCACCATCGACCCCGAGCGCTTCTCCCGGCACTTCGGCGACGCGCCGATCATCGAGGTGAGCGGGCGGACGTACCCGGTGGAGGTGCGCTACCGGCCGCTCCTCGAGGAGGACTCGGACGACGCCGACCGGGACCAGATCACGGCGATCTGCGACGCGGTCGAGGAGCTCCAGGCCGAGGGCAAGGGCGACATCCTCGTCTTCCTCTCCGGCGAGCGGGAGATCCGGGACACGGCCGACGCGCTGGAGAAGAAGAAATACCGGTTCACCGAGATCCTTCCGCTGTACGCCCGGCTGTCCCATGCCGAACAGCACCGCGTGTTCCAGCCGCACACCGGGCGCAGGATCGTTCTGGCGACCAACGTCGCCGAGACCTCCCTCACCGTGCCCGGCATCAAGTACGTCATCGACCCCGGCTTCGCCCGGATCAGCCGCTACAGCCACCGCACCAAGGTCCAGCGGCTGCCCATCGAGCCGATCTCGCAGGCCAGCGCCAACCAGCGCAAGGGCCGCTGCGGCCGGACCAGCGACGGCATCTGCATCCGGCTGTACAGCGAGGACGACTTCCTGTCCCGGCCGGAGTTCACCGACGCGGAGATCCTCCGCACCAACCTCGCCTCCGTCATCCTCCAGATGACCGCGGCCGGCCTCGGCGACATCGAGAAGTTCCCCTTCATCGACCCGCCGGACCACCGCAACATCCGCGACGGCGTGCACCTGCTCCAGGAGCTGGGCGCGCTCGACCCCGCCCAGAAGGACCCGCGCAAACGGCTCACCGACCGCGGCCGCAAGCTCGCCCAGCTGCCCGTCGACCCGCGGCTGGCCCGGATGGTGCTGGAGGCCGACCGCAACGGCTGTGTCCGCGAGGTCATGGTCATCGCGGCGGCCCTGTCCATCCAGGACCCGCGTGAGCGCCCGGCCGACAAGCAGGCCCAGGCCGACCAGCAGCACGCCCGCTTCAAGGACGAGACCAGCGACTTCCTCGCCTACCTGAATCTGTGGCGGTACATCCGCGAGCAGCAGAAGGAGCGGGGCTCCAGCTCGTTCCGGCGGATGTGCAAGCAGGAGTACCTGAACTTCCTGCGCATTCGCGAATGGCAGGACATCTACACCCAGCTGCGCACGGTCGCCAAGCAGATGGGTATCCACCTCAACGAGGAGGACGCCCCGGCCGACCGCATCCACACCTCCCTCCTCGCCGGCCTTCTCTCCCACATCGGGATGAAGGACGTACGCGACGGCAACAAGAACGAGTACCTGGGTGCCCGCAACGCCAAGTTCGCGATCTTCCCGGGTTCGGCGCTGTTCAAGAAGCAGCCCAAGTTCGTGATGTCGGCCGAGCTGGTGGAGACCAGCCGGCTGTGGGCACGGGTCAACGCGAAGATCGAGCCCGAGTGGGTCGAGCCGCTCGCCGGACACCTGCTGAAGCGGACGTACAGCGAACCGCACTGGGAGAAGGACCAGGCGGCCGTGATGGCGTACGAGAAGGTCACGCTGTACGGCGTACCGATCGTCGCCCAGCGGAAGGTGAACTACGGGCGGGTCGACCCCGAGGTCAGCCGCGAGCTGTTCATCCGCAACGCGCTGGTCGAGGGCGACTGGCGCACGCACCACAAGTTCTTCGCGGACAACCGCAAACTGCTGAGCGAGGTCGAGGAGCTCGAACACCGCGCCCGGCGCCGGGACATCGTCGTGGACGACGACACGCTGTTCGACTTCTACGACCAGCGGGTGCCCGAACACGTCGTCTCCGGCGCCCACTTCGACTCCTGGTGGAAGCGGAAGCGGCACGAGCAGCCGGACTTCCTGGACTTCGAGCGGGAGATGCTCATCCGCGAGTCGGCGGAGGCGGTCACCAAGGCCGACTATCCGGACTCCTGGCGGCAGGGCGACCTCACCTTCCGGGTCACCTACCAGTTCGAGCCGGGCGCTGACGCGGACGGTGTGACGGTCCACATCCCGCTCCAGGTCCTCAACCAGGTGGCCGAAGAGGGCTTCGACTGGCAGATCCCGGGTCTGCGCGAGGAGGTGGTGACGGAGCTGATCCGTTCCCTCCCCAAGCCGATCCGCCGCCACTACGTGCCCGCGCCGAACTACGCGAAGGCGTTCCTGGAGAAGGCGGTGCCCCTCCAGGAGCCGCTGACCGTGGCGATGGCCCGGGAGCTGAAGCGGATGGTCGGCGTGCCGTTCGAGGCGGACGACTTCGACTGGTCCAAGGTGCCCGACCATCTCAAGATCACCTTCCGGATCGTCGACGAACGGCGGCGGAAGCTGGCCGAGGACAAGGACCTGGAGACGCTGCGGCTCCAGCTGAAGCCGAAGGCGCGCAAGGCGCTGTCCCAGGCCGCCGCGGCGACCGCGTCCCGCGAGGGCGGCGAGTCCCTGGAGCGCAAGGGGCTGACCGACTGGACGATCGGCACGCTCAGCCGGGTCTTCGAGACCCGCCGGGCCGGCCAGCCCGTGAAGGCCTACCCGGCGCTCGTGGACGACGGGGACACGGTCTCCGTGCGTCTCTTCGACACGGAGGCCGAGCAGGCGGAGGCGATGTGGAAGGGCACCCGGCGCCTGATCCTGCGCAACATCCCGGTGAACCCGGCGAAGTTCGCGTCCGAGAAGCTGACCAACCAGCAGAAGCTCGGCCTGTCCGCCAACCCGCACGGGTCCATCCAGGCCCTCTTCGACGACTGTGCGATGGCGGCGGCGGACAAGCTGATCGCGGACTTCGGCGGACCGGTGTGGGACGAGGAGTCCTACCGGAAGCTGTACGACAAGGTGCGCGCGGAGATCGTGGACACGACGGTCCGTACGGTCGCCCAGGTGCAGCAGGTGCTGGCGGCCTGGCAGGCCTGTGAGCGCCGTCTGAAGGCCACCAGCAGCCCGGCGCTGCTCGCGAACCTGACGGACGTCCGCAAGCAGCTGGACGCGCTGGTGAAGCCCGGTTTCGTCACCTGGGCCGGGATACGGCGGCTGCCCGACCTCATGCGCTACCTGGTGGCCGCCGACCGGCGCCTCCAGCAGATGCCGACGGGCGTCCAGCGGGACACCACGCGCATGGAGAAGGTCCACGAGATGCAGGACGAGTACGCCTGGCTCCTGGAGCAGCTCCCCAAGGGCCGCCCGGTGCCGGCCGCCGTCCTGGACATCCGCTGGATGATCGAGGAGCTGCGGGTCAGCTACTTCGCCCACGCTCTGGGCACGGCGTACCCGGTGTCGGACAAGCGGATCGTGAAGGCGATCGACGCGTTGGCGCCGTAACGGACTGCACACGGAGGGTGAGTTCGACCAGACACCTCACCCTCCTGTACAGTCCTTCTCGCAGCGCAGGAAAGAAACAAAGCGCCGCGAAACCTGGTCCTGTGGAGCAGTTTGGAGTGCTCGCCACCCTGTCAAGGTGGAGGCCGCGGGTTCAAATCCCGTCAGGACCGCATAGCAGAAGGGCCCTCGTCCAATCGGACGGGGGCCCTTCCTCATGCTCCGGCACCGGGGACCGCCCCCGAGACAGGGCCCTCACCCCAGCGGATGAGGGCCCTTCTTCGTGTCTGCGTCGGGGAGCCGGGGTTGACGGGGGTGGGTTCCGTCGGTAACCAGGGAGCAGGGTCCGTTCCGCCGTGGGGGGCTCCGGAGGTGGCGTATGGCGGCATCGGTCAGGCATGAGACGCGGGCGCTCCTGAGGGCGCATCTGGCGGCCGCCTCGTCGTATCGGCACCTCACCCGGCACTGCCCGGTCTGCCACCACCTCCTGCGGCTCGCCATGGCCGCCGGCCCGCTGCCCCCGGAGGGCGAGGAAGAGGCGGACGAAGCTCCCGGGAGCGCGTGACCCGAGGAAGCCTGCGGATGCCCCAACGCCCTTGCAGGCGTGGGAATCTGGAACAGGTGATTCCATTAGTGGATGAGGGCCACCGGCGACAAGCACCCAGGCGTGTGACAGGAGTCACCGCATGTGTTTTTGAAATGGTGGAACTTAACCCCTCCCTACAACAGGTCAATTTAATATGTGCAATTGCACCTCCCCGAGGGGCACCGCACAGCGCTTCCGACAGCCCTCCCCAGACTCCGACAAGCCCGCTCACCGGCCCGCCCCCACGCCAGCGCCCGGCGCACAAAAAAGATCGCGCTGGACTCGGCGGAGTCCAGCGCGATCTACGACGCACCCTGTGTCGCTGCCTGCAACGTTCTCTTCGGCTTGGGCGAGGGACCTGTTGGGGCAGGTCCCGCGTCGCTTGGAGCTAGGGGTTCGGGCACCACGGCCAGTTGGGGGACCTGCCGTTTTGCCCGGTTATGCAGTTGTTCAGGCCTCGCTGCGCTGCTGCGGGATGCCCGCCAGCAGAGCGCGGACCTCAGCCTCGCGGTAGCGGCGGTGTCCGCCGAGCGTGCGAATGGACGTGAGCTTGCCGGCCTTCGCCCACCGCGTGACCGTCTTGGGGTCGACACGGAACATGGTGGCGACCTCAGCCGGGGTCAGCAGCGGCTCGGCATCAGGGGTGCGAGCGGTCATGAGCGGCCTCCTCGGGAGAACCGAACCTTCTCGGTTCTTTCCTCTAAATTCTGCACCTTGACCCGCGTTGCCCGAAATGGCGGACGCGAGTCGAGTCGGTTATAGGACGAACGGCTTGTCCTCGGCACTACAACTACACCATCTGTCCAGCCCCGTCGGCCAAACCGATGGAATTGCCCTCCCAGGTGTTCATCAGCGACGGAAGCCGATGGACCATGCCATAGCGGACAGTCACGCCACTGTGACGATCAGTCACAGGACGATCAGGAGTCACGAGACCCCCCAAAGCGTGCAATGCGGAGATTCCGCCCACAGTGGAGCATAGTTGGACGGTGAGAGCCCTCCCCGGGCTCCTTGTCCTATTTTGGCACGAGGGGCGGCAAGAGGCGCAAGGGCCGTGTAAGTGCAGTCCGTCACCCTTGACGTGAAAGTCCGGATCGGGACCAACGTCCCGTCACACCGTCAAGTGCCCTAGACCGTACGTCGTTCGAGGCCGTTCGAGCCGTGACCTACGTCACTCAGTTCGCGGAGCGCCGGTCCCGTACCGTGCGCCACCGCTCCACGAGCCGGGTGTACGCCTCCCCGGCCGCCCCGCCGTCGCCCCGGCGCAGCGCCTCGATGCCGGCCGCCACGTCCGCCGCGGAGTGGTCGTCCGACAGCTGCCCCGCCGGCACCACGTGCACCAGACCGCCGTAGTCCAGC
This sequence comes from Streptomyces sp. NPDC001606, assembly GCF_053596835.1. NCBI lineage: Bacteria > Bacillati > Actinomycetota > Actinomycetes > Kitasatosporales > Streptomycetaceae > Streptomyces > Streptomyces sp. NPDC001606. The sequence continues at coordinate 206,562 of NZ_JBSFHC010000013.1, read as the reverse complement.
TCGACCAGCGAGCGCGGGTGGAACTCCTCCAGCCAGCGGCCGACGTCCACCACGCCGTCGATCAGCGGGCCCTCGTCGACGGTGTCCCGCAGCGTGCGCAGCGCCCGCGCCACCCGGCGCCGGGCCTGGACCATCGGGGTGCGGTAGTGCAGCACCGGAGGCAGCTCGGGGGTGCCCGGGTCGTAGCGCCGCTCCTCGTCCGAGACCAGCACGAACCAGTTCAGCGGCACCTGCCAGGTCGCCGTGCGGATCCACGGGCGGGCGTCCGGATTGCGGGCGAGCCAGCGCTCGTAGTCCTGGGCCGCCTGGTGGCGCACCAGCGGGGGCAGCACCGCGTCCAGCACCGCCGCCGGCAGCTCCTCGGCCAGCTCGCCGAGCGCCTGCCAGCCGCGCAGCCGGGTCCGCCAGGGGCAGACGCAGACCACCCCGTCCAGCTCCAGCACAAAGGCGTCGCCGCTCTCGTGCACCGGCACCGCGACCGGCGGGGTGGGCAGCAAGTCCGCCAGGGAGCGGCGCAGTTCGTCCTGGTAGGAGGGGCGCTCGGGGCGGCGGGCGTAGCGCGCCCAGTGGCTGCGCTCGGGCTCCGGGAAGGCGCCCAGCGGCTCGTACACGCGCAGATACGCGGCATAGGGGACGACCACGGAGGACACCTTCGGCACGCCTGCTCCCTCCCCACCCGGCCCGGCTCGAAAACCGCGGCGGAAACCGCGGCAAAACCACTGCAAATCGTGCCACGCTCATACGTGCGGAACGGGCGCGGGAGAGTGATCCTGAACACTGCACGGATGGTGGTCGTGCCAAGGCTCTACGCTCATGCCACGGCACCCCGCCACCCGTACGGGGTCCGGCCCCACCCGCCGCTATGTACACAGGAGTCACCACAGTGACCGACGTAACCGGCGCACCTGCTGATGTCCTGCACACCCTCTTCCACTCGGACCAGGGAGGCCATGAGCAGGTCGTGCTCTGCCAGGACCGCGCGACCGGTCTGAAGGCCGTCATCGCCATCCATTCCACCGCCCTGGGCCCGGCCCTCGGCGGCACCCGCTTCTACCCGTACGCCACCGAGGCCGAGGCCGTCGCGGACGCCCTCAACCTCGCGCGCGGGATGTCGTACAAGAACGCCATGGCCGGGCTCGACCACGGCGGCGGCAAGGCCGTGATCATCGGCGACCCGGAGCGCGACAAGACCGAGGAGCTGCTGCTCGCCTACGGCCGTATGGTCGCCTCGCTCGGCGGCCGCTACGTGACCGCGTGCGACGTCGGCACCTATGTCGCCGACATGGACGTGGTGGCCCGCGAGTGCCGCTGGACCACCGGCCGCTCCCCGGAGAACGGCGGCGCCGGCGACTCCTCCGTGCTCACCGCCTTCGGCGTCTACCAGGGCATGCGCGCCTCCGCCCAGCACCTGTGGGGCGACCCCTCGCTGCGCGGCCGCAAGGTCGGCGTCGCCGGTGTCGGCAAGGTCGGCCACCACCTGGTCAGACACCTGCGCGACGAGGGCGCCGAGGTCGTGATCACCGATGTGCGCGCGGACGCCGTCCAGCGCATCCTCGACCAGCACCCCGAGGGCGTGACGGCGGTCGCCGGCACCGCGGAGCTGATCCGGGTCGAGGGGCTGGACATCTACGCCCCCTGCGCGCTCGGCGGCGCCCTGAACGACGACACCGTCCCGGTGCTCACCGCCTCGGTGGTGTGCGGCGCGGCCAACAACCAGCTCGCCCACCCGGGTGTGGAGAAGGACCTCGCCGACCGCGGGATCCTCTACGCGCCGGACTACGTGGTGAACGCGGGCGGGGTCATCCAGGTCGCGGACGAGCTGCACGGGTTCGACTTCGACCGGTGCAAGGCCAAGGCGGCGAAGATCTTCGACACCACGCTGGCCATATTCGCACGTGCGAAGGAAGACGGGATCCCGCCGGCCGCCGCGGCCGACCGGATCGCGGAGCAGCGGATGGCGGAGGCGCGGGCCGCCGGCGCCGCGGGCTGAGCCGGTCCGAGCCGGAATCGATCGCACATATGAGCGGTACCCGCCGGTGGGACTTCGAGAGAACTCTCACTTCCGTCGGCGGGTCGTTCCCCGATAAGTGGTTAAAATCGCCACTGACCAGCGAGGACAGGGCGCCTCGAAGGTCCTGGGCACACGCGCGTGCTGCGGGCGACGTACCGTATGGGCGCGGGCTCAGGTACCGTGGAAGCCCTACGGACCGGCCTCTCCATGGAGAGTCCGTTCCAGAACATGAACGCGTGTCAGACTCTGGGGCCGTCGAGCCCCGTCGTTGAGGGGGTCGAGCCATGGGGCGCGGCCGGGCCAAGGCCAAGCAGACGAAGGTCGCCCGCCAGCTGAAGTACAACAGCGGTGGGACGGACCTCTCACGCCTGGCCGAGGAGCTGGGCGCATCGACGTCGAACCAGTCGCCGAACGGCGACCGTTTCGAAGACGCCGATGAGCATGACGACGACGACCTGTACTCCCGTTACGCCGACCTCTACGAGGACGACGAAGACGACGAGGACGCGGGTCCCTCACAGCACCGTCGAGGCGCTTGACCTTGTGCTGAGCAACAGTCCGGTCGGTGGCACCGCCACCGACCGGCTTCTGTGCTGTCCGCACAAAGGTCTGCACAACGGTCCGCACAACGGTCCGTGCAGCCGCCCGCGCGAACGGGCGGCACCCGGTCAGGCGGCGTAGTCCCCCACCAGCTCCGCGCCGGTCTCCTGCGCGCCACGCTCGGTGATCTCGCCCGCGACCCAGGACTCGACACCCCGGTCGGCCAGCGTCGTGAGGGCCACCTCGACCGACTCCTGCGGGACGATCGCCATCATGCCGACGCCCATGTTCAGCGTCTTCTCCAGCTCCAGGCGCTCGACGTTGCCGGTCCTGCCGACCAGGTCGAAGATCGCACCCGGGGTCCAGGTGGAGCGGTCGACGGTGGCGTGCAGCCCGTCCGGGATCACCCGGGCCAGGTTGGCCGCGAGCCCGCCGCCGGTGATGTGCGAGAAGGCGTGCACATCCGTCGTACGGGTCAGCGCCAGGCAGTCCAGCGAGTAGATCTTCGTCGGCTCCAGCAGCTCCTCGCCGAGGGTGCGGCCCAGCTCCGCGATCTCCGCCTCCAGGGCCAGCCCGGCCGTCTTCAGCAGGACATGGCGGACCAGGGAGTACCCGTTCGAGTGAAGACCGGAGGACGCCATGGCGATGACCGCGTCACCCGTGCGGATACGATCCGCGCCCAGCAGCCGGTCGGCCTCCACGACGCCCGTACCGGCGCCGGCGACGTCGAAGTCGTCCTCGCCCAGCAGACCCGGGTGTTCGGCCGTCTCGCCGCCCACCAGGGCGCACCCGGCCAGCACACAGCCCTCCGCGATGCCCTTGACGATCGCCGCGACCCGCTCGGGGTGCACCTTGCCGACGCAGATGTAGTCGGTCATGAACAGCGGCTCGGCACCGCACACCACGATGTCGTCCATGACCATGGCGACCAGGTCGTGGCCGATGGTGTCGTACACACCGAGCTGCCGCGCGATGTCGACCTTGGTGCCGACGCCGTCCGTGGCGGAGGCGAGCAGCGGGCGCTCGTAGCGCTTGAGGGCGGAGGCGTCGAAGAGGCCGGCGAAGCCGCCGAGGCCGCCGAGGACCTCGGGACGCTGCGTCTTCTTCACCCACTCCTTCATGAGCTCGACGGCGCGGTCGCCCGCCTCGATGTCGACGCCCGCTGCTGCGTAGCTGGCACCAGTTGTCTCAGACATGACTGTGAGAGCTTTCGTGTCGTACTGCGGGGGTCTACGGGCGACGGATGGCGTCGGCCGCGGCCGTGGCGGCGGGCCCGGCGGCCAGCTCGGTCTCCAGCAGCTGCTTGCCGAGCAGCTCCGGGTCCGGCAGCTCCATCGGGTACTCGCCGTCGAAGCAGGCACGGCACAGGTTCGGCTTGGCGATGGTGGTCGCCTCGATCATGCCGTCGATGGAGATGTAGGAGAGCGAGTCGGCGCCGAGGCTGGTACCGATCTCCTCGATCGTCATGCCGTTGGCGATCAGCTCCGCGCGTGTGGCGAAGTCGATGCCGAAGAAGCAGGGCCACTTCACGGGCGGCGAGGAGATCCGGATGTGGACCTCGGCGGCGCCGGCCTCGCGGAGCATGCGGACCAGGGCCCGCTGGGTGTTGCCTCGCACGATGGAGTCGTCGACGACGACCAGGCGCTTGCCCTTGATGACTTCCTTCAGCGGGTTCAGCTTCAGCCTGATGCCCAGCTGGCGGATGGTCTGCGAGGGCTGGATGAAGGTCCGGCCGACGTAGGCGTTCTTCACGAGACCCGCGCCGAAGGGGATCCCGGAGGCCTCGGCGTAGCCGATCGCGGCCGGGGTGCCGGACTCCGGGGTCGCTATGACGAGGTCGGCCTCGACCGGCGCCTCCTTCGCGAGCCGGCGGCCCATCTCCACCCGGGAGAGGTACACGTTCCGGCCGGCGATGTCGGTGTCCGGGCGGGCCAGGTAGACGTACTCGAAGACACAGCCCTTGGGCTTCGCTTCCGCGAACCGGGAGGAGCGCAGGCCGTTCTCGTCGATGGCGACGAACTCGCCGGGCTCGATCTCGCGCACGTAGCTGGCGCCGCAGATGTCGAGGGCGGCGCTCTCCGAGGCGACCACCCAGCCGCGCTCCAGGCGGCCGAGGACCAGCGGGCGGATGCCCTGCGGGTCACGGGCGGCGTAGAGGGTGTGCTCGTCCATGAAGACGAGGGAGAAGGCACCGCGCACCTTCGGAAGGACCGTGTGAGCGGCCTCCTCGATGGTCAGCGGCTTGCCGTCCGCGTCGACCTGGGCGGCGAGCAGCGCCGTCAGCAGGTCGGTGTCGTTGGTGGCCGCGACCCGGGTGGAGCGGCTGTTGTTGTCGTTCGGGAGGTCGGCGACCATCTCGGCGAGCTGCGCCGTGTTGACCAGGTTGCCGTTGTGGCCGAGCGCGATCGAGCCGTGCGCGGTGGCGCGGAACGTCGGCTGGGCGTTCTCCCACACGGAGGCACCGGTGGTCGAGTAGCGGGCGTGTCCGACCGCGATATGACCCTGGAGCGAACCGAGAGAGGTTTCGTCGAAGACCTGGGAGACCAGTCCCATGTCCTTGAAGACGAGGATCTGGGAGCCGTTGCTTACCGCGATTCCCGCGGATTCCTGACCCCGGTGCTGGAGGGCGTAGAGCCCGAAGTACGTGAGCTTTGCGACCTCTTCGCCCGGAGCCCAGACACCGAAGACGCCGCAAGCGTCCTGGGGGCCTTTTTCGCCGGGAAGCAGATCGTGATTGAGTCGACCGTCACCACGTGGCACGCCACCGAGTGTAGGCGAGGTCGACCACTGGTCCGAATTGGGGATACCCGCCCGTAACCGGGCGGAGGATACCGATCAGTTTGGCGGATCCTGAGTTTATGCAGGTCAGCGCGGTGTGATGGTGGTGGGTGCGGCCCGTGGGCGGGGCGTGCGGGCGGCCCGTGGCGCCCTCCGTCGTATCCGCGAGTGAGGTGTCGCACATCATTCGGCGGTGGTGCGCACGAGGCGTACGAGGTCTCCGTCACGTGTGGTGAGCACGAGCCGGTCGTGGTCGCGGGCGGCGGTGAGGGTGTGCCCGGCGAGGGTCCGGGCGAGGGCCCGTTCGAAGGTCATCCGCGCCGGGTCGCAGGCCATTCGGGTGGTCCGCAGACCGCCGAAGGTGACGCGGTCGCCGTGCACGGTGGCCTCGGCGCTGAAGCCGTTGCAGCCGAGGTTGCCCGCCGCGCGGCCGTCCGCGTCGATGCGCAGCCGGGCGGTGGCGGGGGCGGGCCGGGTGGTGCCGTCGGCGGTGAGGCTCTCGACCCGCCACTCGACGCCGGTCACCGGTTCCCGTGGGATCGCCTGTGAGGTCACCGCACCACTGTGCGCCGGGTTGCCGGCGCAGGCCAGGGTGAGCGGCAGGAGCAGGGTGGCGGTGGCGGAGGCCAGGTGCTGCTTGTACCGGTTCATGGTGGTTCGACGCCCGGCCGGCCGGGGCGGTTCCCTCAGCTCATCAGCGGCAGCAGGCCCCCGATGTCCGCCCGCTCCCCGCTCGCGCTGACCTTCGCCGCCGCGACGGCGTCCGCCCAGGCCAGCCGCCCGGTGGCGAGCCGGGTCCAGGTCAGCGGGTCGGTCTCCACCACGTTGGGCGGGGTGCCACGGGTGTGCCGGGGCCCCTCGACGCACTGCACGACGGCGTACGGCGGCACCCGGACCTCGGTCGAGCCGCCGGGCGCCTTCACCGCGAGCGCGTCGGCGAGCAGCCGGGTGGTGGCGGCCAGGGCCTGCCGGTCGTACGGGATCTCCAGGCCGGGTACGGCGGCGGCCAGGTCGTCGGTGTGGACGACGAGTTCGACGGCCCGGGTGACCAGGTAGTCGTCCAGGGACAGCGCGCCCGCGTTGGTCGTGAGCAGCCGGCTGCCGGGGTGCTCGGCGAGCAGCTCGCGCAGGGTGGCGTCGACGTCCGCGAGATAGGCGTCGAGGTCGGGGTGTTCGGCGGCCAGGGCGCGGGTGAACTCGTCGATCGCGGCGGAACTGGCCGAGGTGGCGAAGGGCCAGTCGAGCAGGACGGCGTCCGCACGGGCCGGCGCGGGCAGGGCGAGGGCCCGGTGTACGGCGGTGACCGCCATCCCGATGTGCGCGACCAGCTCGGTGACGGTCCAGGCGCCGAGCCGGGTGGGCAGCGCGAGCTGCTCCGGACCGAGACCGCGCACGGCCGTGCGGACATGGCCCAACTGGGCGAGGACCGCGGCACGGGTCCGGGCGGGGTCGTAGCTGCGGGCGCGCTTCTTGGCCGGGGACATGCCGGCGAGCTTATGCCGTCGGGGCGGCGCTCTTCAGGGCGTTTCCGGGGCGCCGCCGGTCACCGTTGCGGAGTCGCCGCGTCCTGGTCGGCGGTCAGGCGCTCGCGCCACTCGCGGACGCAAGACGGGGACAGGGCGGCCAGGCGGGCTATCTCCGTGTCGTCACGTCCGTCGCCCCACGCCAGCACGCGGGTCACGGTGCGGTTCCGGGCGGCGCGGAAGTCCCTGAGCATCCCTTCGAGGCGTTCCACCTCCTCGCCCTCCTGCACGAGCTGCCGGTCGACGGCGGCCCGTTCCTCGGCGCGCATCTGCCACAGATAGCCGGGCAGGCCGGTGAGGACCAGGCCCTCCTCGCCCGCGGCGTTCTGGAAGCGTTCGGCGAGGGCGCCCAGCACGCAGTCCGGCACATCGGCGAGGGTGGCCCCGGGCGGCTTGGCCGCCTCCCAGGTGCGCCGGCCCGCCTCCGTCGCCTCCAGCCAGCCCCGGGCCTCCGTCGGGGTGCGGTCGCCGCAGGCCCGGGCGCGCCAGGCGTACAGCGCGGCGCGGTGGCCGTAGAAGCGGTACCCCTCCTCGATCCGCAGGCCGCTGTCCTGGCAGATCCGCCCCGGCACCCCGCCATAGCCGGAGCCGGAGCCGGTCTCGGGGTCCGGCTCGGGCCGGTAGTCGGCGTAGGCGTCCAGTTCGGCATCGGTGGCCGTGGCCCAGGAGGGGTCGCACAGACCGGGGTTGCGGGCGAGGAACGTGCCGACCTCGACCCGCCGGTCCGGCACCGGGCTCATCCGCAGCCGGGGCCAGACGACCGCCCCGGAGGCGTCGAAGGCGTAGGTCGCGGCCTGCTCGATGTCGTCCCAGGCGGTGGCGGCCTCGGCGGACCACTCCAACTCCCCGGCCGGGCCCACCCGGTGCACCGAGTCCACCAGCCGCTGCACGGCGGGCAGGATCCGCAAGCAGAGCCCGTGCAGTTCCTCGGCGGTGAAGAAGTGCCAGGAGTAGCCCTGCTGTTCGTCGTGGGACAGGTGGGTCAGCAGGTGCACCAGCACACCGGGGGCGGGCAGTGCCCCGTCGTCGAGCGCCCCGCGCGGCACGCCCGGGAGCCGGCTGTCGAGCTGCTCGCGCGGGGCCCGCCAGTCGACGTCGCCGAACCAGACCGTGCCGCTGTTCACATCGACGGCCAGCCACTGGTGGTAGCCGGCCCCCGGGCCGTACCGCTCCTCCTGCTGCTCGGCGTCCTCGTCGTGCCAGACGTACTCGGCGGGGGGCGGATTCAGCTGTACGGCCACGAAGCCGTCCTCGGCGCGGTAGCCGGTGAGGATCCGGGCCGTTCTCGGCGTGCTGTCGGCGGCGGTCATGAGGGGTGTCCTCTCGGTGGAACAGCAACCGCCGCAACCGTAGTGCGCCCGCCGGGCATTACTTCATTTTTCAGTCATTTAGTACCGGACCGGCCGGGCCCACGGTCCCCGGTGGCACACGACCGCACCGGTGTCTACGCGCATTGCGATCAGCCGTCAGGTTGGCTTGACGGCGTACCGCCGGATGCGACCTCCGCCACATTCACCGGCGAAGGGCCCGCCCGGACGGTGCCGGGCGGGCCCTCAGGTCGTACGACCGCTTACGCCAGGAGCGCCGGGATCGTCTCCTCGTGGGCCTTGCGCAGCTCCTCCAGGGAGAGGGTGAACTCGCCCTGGACGTCCACCGAGTCGCCGTCGACGACACCGATCCGGGTGGCCGGCAGACCACGCGCACCGCACATGTCGTTGAAGCGGACCTCCTCCGAGCGCGGCACGGCGACGATCGCACGGCCGGCCGACTCGGACAGCAGGAAGGTGAAGGCGTCCAGGCCGTCGGGGACGACCAGACGAGCGCCCTTCCCGCCGAGCAGGGCCGACTCGACCACGGCCTGGATCAGACCGCCGTCGGACAGGTCGTGCGCGGAGTCGATCATGCCGTCGCGGGAGGCGGAGATCAGGATCTCGGCCAGCAGCCGCTCCCGCTCCAGGTCGACCTTCGGGGGCAGACCGCCCAGGTGGTCGTGGATCACCTGGGACCAGGCCGAGCCACCGAACTCCTCGCGAGTGTCGCCGAGGAGGTAGAGCAGCTGGCCCTCCTCCTGGAAGGCGACCGGGGTGCGGCGCGCGACGTCGTCGATCACACCGAGGACCGCCACGACCGGGGTCGGGTGGATGGCGGCCTCGCCCGTCTGGTTGTACAGGGAGACGTTGCCGCCGGTCACCGGGGTGCCGAGCTGGAGGCAGCCGTCCGCCAGACCGCGCACGGCCTCGGCGAACTGCCACATCACCGCCGGGTCCTCGGGCGAGCCGAAGTTCAGGCAGTCGGAGACCGCGAGCGGCTTCGCACCGGTGGTGGCGACGTTGCGGTACGCCTCCGCGAGGGCCAGCTGGGCGCCGGTGTACGGGTCCAGCTTGGCATAGCGGCCGTTGCCGTCCGTCGCGATGGCGACGCCGAGGCCGCTCTCCTCGTCGATGCGGATCATGCCCGAGTCCTCGGGCTGCGCCAGCACCGTGTTGCCCTGCACGAAGTGGTCGTACTGCGACGTGATCCACTTCTTGGAGGCCTGGTTCGGGGAGCCGACCAGCTTCAGGACCTGCTCCCTCAGCTCCTCGCTCGTCTGCGGGCGCGGCAGCTTGTTCGCGTCGTCCGCCTGGAGGGCGTCCTGCCAGTCGGGACGGGCGTACGGGCGCTCGTAGGTCGGGCCCTCGTGGGCGACCGTGCGCGGGTCGACGTCCACGATCTTCTCGCCGTGCCAGAAGATCTCCAGCCGGTCGCCGTCGGTCACCTCACCGATGACGGTGGCGATGACGTCCCACTTCTCGCAGATCTCCAGGAAGCGGTCGACCTTCTCGGGCTCCACCACCGCGCACATGCGCTCCTGCGACTCGCTCATGAGGATCTCCTCGGGCGAGAGCGTGGAGTCGCGCAGCGGCACGTCGTCCAGGGTGACGGTCATGCCGCCGGAGCCGTTGGAGGCCAGCTCGGAGGTGGCGCAGGACAGACCGGCCGCGCCGAGGTCCTGGATGCCGACGACCAGCTTCTCCCGGAACGCCTCCAGGGTGCACTCGATGAGGAGCTTCTCCTGGAAGGGGTCGCCGACCTGGACGGCGGGGCGCTTCGACGGCTTGGCGTCGTCGAAGGTCTCCGAGGCGAGGATCGAGGCGCCGCCGATGCCGTCGCCGCCGGTCCGGGCGCCGTACAGGATGACCTTGTTGCCCGCGCCGGAGGCCTTCGCCAGGTGGATGTCCTCGTGCCGCATCACACCGATGGCGCCCGCGTTGACCAGCGGGTTGCCCTGGTAGCAGGCGTCGAAGACGACCTCGCCGCCGATGTTGGGCAGGCCCAGGCAGTTGCCGTAGCCGCCGATGCCGGCGACCACGCCCGGCAGGACGCGCTTGGTGTCGGGGTGGTCGGCCGCGCCGAAGCGCAGCGGGTCCACCACGGCGACCGGGCGGGCGCCCATCGCGATGATGTCGCGGACGATGCCGCCGACACCCGTGGCCGCGCCCTGGTAGGGCTCGACGTACGACGGGTGGTTGTGCGACTCGACCTTGAAGGTCACGGCGTAACCCTGGCCGACGTCCACCACGCCCGCGTTCTCGCCGATGCCGACGAGCATGGCGTCCGACTGGGGCGCCTTCTCGCCGAACTGGCGCAGGTGGACCTTGGAGGACTTGTACGAGCAGTGCTCGGACCACATGACCGAGTACATGGCGAGTTCGGCGCCGGTCGGGCGGCGGCCGAGGATCTCCACCACCCGCTCGTACTCGTCCTTCTTCAGGCCGAGTTCGGCCCAGGGCAGCTCGACGTCGGGGGTCGCGGCCGCGTGCTCGACCGTGTCCAGAGGCGTCCGGCTCATGCGTTGACCAGCTTCTTGAGGATCGAGGTGAAGAAGGGGAGGCCGTCGGTGCGGCCGGTGCCGATCAGCGGCTCGACGGCGTGCTCCGGGTGGGGCATGAGGCCCACGACGTTGCCGGCCTCGTTGGTGATGCCGGCGATGTCGCGGAGCGAACCGTTCGGGTTGAAGTCCAGATAACGGAAGACGACCCGGCCCTCCGCCTCCAGCTTGTCGAGCGTGTACTCGTCGGCGACGTACCGGCCGTCCATGTTCTTCAGCGGGATGTGGATCTCCTGGCCCTGGCGGTAGTCGCCGGTCCAGGCCGTCTCCGCGTTCTCCACCCGCAGCTTCTGGTCGCGGCAGATGAAGTGGAGGTGGTCGTTGCCGAGCATCCCGCCCGGGAGGAGGTGGGCCTCGGTGAGGATCTGGAAGCCGTTGCAGATACCGAGGACCGGCAGACCGGCCTTCGCCTGTTCGATCACGGAGTCCATCACCGGCGAGAACCGGGAGATGGCCCCGGCCCGCAGATAGTCGCCGTAGGAGAAGCCGCCGGGCAGCACCACGGCGTCGACCTGCTTGAGGTCCCTGTCCTTGTGCCACAGGGCGACCGGCTCGGCGCCCGCAAGGCGGATCGCGCGCTGGGTGTCCCGGTCGTCGAGGCTGCCCGGGAAAGTGACGACGCCAATACGAGCGGTCACTTGGCCGCCTCCGCGACTTCCGCAGGCTCTTCCACCTTGACGGTGAAGTCCTCGATCACGGTGTTGGCGAGGAAGGATTCCGCAAGATCGTGGATGCGGGCGAGCACGGCCTCGTCAACCGGCCCGTCAACTTCCAGTTCGAAACGCTTTCCCTGACGTACGTCCGAGATCCCTTCGAATCCCAGGCGCGGCAGCGCACGCTGGACCGCCTGGCCCTGGGGGTCGAGGATCTCCGGCTTGAGCATGACGTCGACTACGACGCGTGCCACTGGCACTCCCGGTGTGTGGTGCTGAGCAGGTTCCTTCAGACTACCCGCACAAAATTTCTACGCGGGTAGAGTTGTAGGAAACTACGTGAGGCGCATCACGATCGGGTGTCGAAGCCGTACGCTCAGCAAAAATTCTGGGAAAGTTCCCCAGTCCGCCCGCGAGACCTATTGATCCGGGACACGCGGAGGGATTTAGTCGGGCTTCACTTTGCATTGCCGGGCACTGTACAAATGAATTGGCAATAGCCGATACTCGGCACGTCATCGCGTTGAGCTGTATCGACGTGCCGCACGAAGGGACCGATATTCGTGGCGCAAAAGGTCGTGGTCACTCTCTTCGACGACATCGACGGCTCTGAAGCGGCGGAAACGATCGCCTTCGGACTCGACGGCAAGTCGTACGAGATCGACCTGAACGAAACCAACGCCAAGAAACTGCGTACGGCGCTCGCGCCCTACGTCGAGGCCGGCCGCAAGCGCTCGCGGTCCGGCAAGGCGTACAAGCAGACCGAGGTCGCACCCGACCCGGCGGCCGTCCGCGCCTGGGCACAGGCCAACAAGATGGACGTCCCCGCGCGCGGACGCATCCCCAAGAAGGTCTACGAGGCGTTCAGCGCCGCGCAGTGAGCCCCGCCCCGGGGCCGGCCGAGCCCGCGAAGGGGCAGCCCTCAGGGTCCGTCAGCGCTCCCTGAGGGCCGTTCACTTGGGCCCGGCGATGGTGCGCGGGCGCTCCACGGGGAGCCGACTTGCGCTACCCCCCTGCTGATCAGCTAATGTCTGGAGCACGCCGAGGGGCGAGGCCGAAAGGCCGGATCCCAAGGACATGCGGGTGTAGTTCAGTAGTAGAACATCCCCCTTCCAGGGGGAAGGCGCAGTGTGCGATTCCTGTCACCCGCTCTGACACCGGTCAGAACCACTCTTGTGGATCAGGTAGGCTGGTGTTCGCACCGATCGGTGGGAGCCGGTCGGGAGCAGTGCGGACGTAGCTCAGTTGGTAGAGCGCAACCTTGCCAAGGTTGAGGTCGCGAGTTCGAGCCTCGTCGTCCGCTCGGGAAAAAGACCCCGGTCCTCTGGACCGGGGTCTTTTCTATGCGCGCGCACTTCCGATATCAGAGCGATCCACTCGAACGCCCCCGCTCGAACACCTGTGAACGTCGCCACATCCACGCCTTCCCCGGGCACACCGGAAAGGCCGCGCGTTCGGCGCCGAGGACTCGCGGGACATCCCGTAGGGGACGGCGAAAGCCCTGACAGCAGGCCGAAGTTGACCGCCGGAAGGCCGGCCGGGCGAACTCGGGGAGATCGCGGGAGCGTCCCTTCCCCACCACCGCCGGATCGGGCGCCGAGCACCTCTCCGCGGAAGTGTGTCCCGCACCCCCGCCGGGTTGGGTATAGTTGCTCTCGCGCCACGGCGCAAGGCGGACGTAGCTCAGTTGGTAGAGCGCAACCTTGCCAAGGTTGAGGTCGCGAGTTCGAGCCTCGTCGTCCGCTCCAGAGAAAAGCCCCCCGGCTTCCACCGGGGGGCTTCTTCGTGTTCTACGGCATTCCGTCGGCGCGCCCTACGACCAGCGGGTGCCGGTCAGCCGCTCGTAGGCCTCCACGTACTTCTGCCGGGTCGCGGCCACGACGTGCTCCGGCAGCTCCGGCGGCGGCTGCTCGCTCTTGCGGTCCCAGCCGGACTCGGCGGAGGTCAGCCAGTCCCGGACGAACTGCTTGTCGTACGACGGCTGCGCCCGGCCCGGCTGCCACTGGTCGGCCGGCCAGAAGCGGGAGGAGTCCGGGGTGAGGACCTCGTCGGCCAGCACCAGCGTCTCGCCCTCGAAGCCGAACTCGAACTTGGTGTCCGCCAGGATGATCCCCCGCTCACGGGCGATGTCCCGGGCGCGCGAGTACACCGCCAGGGTGGCCTGGCGCAGCTGGGCGGCGGTCTCGGCGCCGACCTGGCGGGCGACCTCCTCGTAGGAGACGTTCTCGTCGTGCTCGCCGACCTCGGCCTTGGTGGCCGGGGTGAAGATCGGGGCGGGCAGCTCGGAGCCGTCCACCAGGCCCTCGGGGAGGGCCAGACCGCAGACCGTCCGGGACTCGTCGTACTCCACCAGACCCGAGCCGGTGAGATAGCCGCGCGCCACGCACTCCACGGGGACCATCTCCAGGGACTTGCAGATCAGCGTGCGGCCCGCCCAGTCGGCGGGTGCGCCCTCGGGCAGCTCGGTGCTGATCACATGGTTGGTGGCCAGGTCACGCAGCTGGTCGAACCACCACAGGGAGAGCTGGGTGAGGATGCGCCCCTTGTCGGGGATCTCCGTGGGCAGCACCCAGTCGTAGGCGGACATACGGTCGCTGGCGACCATCACGAGGTCGCCCGCCTCGTTGCGGTACAGCTCGCGCACCTTTCCGGTGTGCAGGTGCACCAGGCCCGGAACCTGAATCGGCTCGGGCTTTTCTACGAATCCGGACACGGTTCCTCCCCGTGGTTCTGTCCAAGTGCCTCGATTCTCCCTTACGGGGGCGATGGGTTTCGGTCAGGGGTCAGTCGCGTTTGCAGATGCGGTCCAGCAGGTTCGCCGTGGCGCGCTGGATACGGGGGTCCACATGGCCGGGGCGGTCCAGCGCCGGGGACCAGGCGAAGGTGCCGGAGGCGAACACCCAGGCGCCGGAGGGAGCCCGGTAGAGGGAGGTCTCCTGGTGGCGCAGGACGCCGGCGGTGTCGGTGTAGGGCGAGTGGGCGAGCAGGATGCGCTCGTCGTGCTCGGGCAGCGGGGTGCGCGGGAAGTAGCGGTCCGCCTCACCGGCCACCAGCCCCGGGATCTCGTCGCCCTCGACCGCCCCGGTCGCCTCCCACAGCCAGTGGCCGGCGTTGCGGACGACCAGCGGGTGCGGCTCGGGGACGCGGCCCGCGTACTGGATGCCGACCACTTGCTGCTCGGGCCGGTCGATCTCCCGCCACAGCACCGGTTTGCCAGGGCCCTTGCGCTTGCGGCAGGTCAGCAGCCGGTCCGGGACGCCGGACGGCGAGGGGGCCAACTCCACCTGCCAGTACATGGTGTTGGCGGACAGGAACACCAGCGAGGTGCCCTGGTCCCGGGCGTCCTCGACGGCCCGGCGCATCGGCACCGACCAGTACTCGTCGTGGCCGGGGAAGACCAGGCCCCGGTAGCGGGCGGGGTCGACGCGTCCGGCGTGCAGATCGCGGGCGTCGGCGTAGGCCAGGTCGTAGCCGTAGCGCTCGGCCCAGCGGATGAAGTCGTAGGCGTGGCCGACGTGCAGCGGCAGGCCGGCGCCGGCGTAGGGGCGGTCGAAGGAGACCGTGGTGGCCGCGTCCGCCTCGCCCAGCAGCCGGCCCTGCTCGTCCCAGGCGTGGTAGAGGCTGGCGCCGGTGCGGCCGTCCTCCGGATAGAGGTTGTACGCCTGCCAGGTGATGTCCGGCAGCAGCAGGAGCAGGTCCGCCGGGCGGTCGTCGCGGACCGTGAAGGGCACATGGGAGCGGTAGCCGTCGGCGGTGGTCAGCACGGCCACATAGGCGCCGGTGTGCCAGTGGGCGGGCACCTGGAGGCGCCAGGACAGCCACCAGTGGTGGCAGGAGACGGTGCGGTCGGCGGCCAGCGGCGGCGGCTGCACGATGCCCGACAGCCGGGGACTGGTGGTGATCTTGGCCGCGCCGTCGCCGCCGTAGTGGCCGATCCGGTAGACGTCGACACCGAACTCCTGCGGCGGGTCGACGGTGACGTGGAAGTCGATCGCCTCGCCGGGCGCGACCGCGCCGGTGGCGGTGAAGCCCTTGATCTGCCGGTGCACGTCGTCGGCCGAGCGCGGGCCGGGGATGCGCGGGGCGGTGCGCACGCCGGTCAGCTGCTGCGGGCCCGGGTCGACGTACCAGGGCAGGATGGCGCCGGAGTCGTAGTAGGTCTCGCTTCCGCGCAGCCAGGGCACCGGGCCCAGGCCGAAGGGGTCCGTGACGGCGTGCGCGAGTGCTCCGGACTCCCAGCGGGGGATGTGGTCCGAGGCCATGGTCGCTTCCCCTCCCTCGTGCCCCCGTGTGCTGTGTCGACGGTGAACGGTGGTGGTCGGTGGTGATCGCTCGCGGTGCTGGGGTGGTGCTCGGCGGGCGCGGCCGGCGCACGGTGCCCGGCTGTGCTGTCGTATGTCGCACGCCTTTGCCAAGGGCGTGGTCGTCCCAGCACATCACATAACGCACGGGCCCGGTCACTAGTCGTTGCGAATTGACCTGAAGTGGAAGTCCCTGCTCCGTTACAGCGGGTGATACGACCGTCGGACCAGGGCTCTCAGACGAGTCGTACGGGCTTCTCCGGACGTATCCCGGACGCGGCCAGCCAGTCGCGCAGCGGGCCCGGGTCTCCCTCCTCGATCAGGCGGAGCACGCGGGGTGCCAGATCGGCGGCCCGCTCACCGTCGAGCAGCAGTGCCGGGCCGTCCAGCCAGTCCAGGGCCGGGACCGCGCCGGCGGTGTCGACGGCCGCACAGCACACCATCGCCGTGACGTGATCGGTGAGCAACTCCCGTGCCGTGCGCGGGGGTTGCAGCGGGGACAGCGGAAGTCCGCCGCCGTCCCACAGGGCGCTCTCGGGGCCCTGGCCGGGGGTGCCGGGGCCGGCCGGCGCGGCGGCCTCCTCGCGGGCCAGCTGGGCGCAGAGCCCGGCGGCCAGCGCGGCGCTGCGCTCGGTGCCGGGGTCGGTGTCCTCGTCGTCGTCCAGGTTCGGGCAGCCGTCGGCGTCGTACGGGCCCGGGTAGCCGTCGGCGTCGTACGGCTCGGTGTCCGGGTTCGGGCCGGCGGCAGTGTGGGGGTGCGGGGGCCGGGCGAGGGGCGGGTCCTCCAGCGGGGGCTCGGTGAGGTGGTCCAGGACCCGGGCCAGCGTGGGTCCGCCGGGGTCGGGGGCCGCCGGGTCGAGGGAGGGGCGGACGCCGAGGGAGTCCAGGACCCGGTGCAGCCGGGCCGCGTCCGCGCGCCAGGTGCGGTCCACCACCTCCTCCGGGTACGCCTGCCAGTCGACCGGGGCCCAGTCGGGGCCGGGCTCGGCGGGGCCGCCGTGGAAGAGGCGGGCGGCGAGCAGGGAGGTGGCCTCGTCCACCGAGCCGGGCTCCTCCAGGAGGTCGCAGGCGGGCCGCTCGCCGAGCCGGGAGGCGAAGCCCTCGGCGAGGCGGTCGCGGCGGGACAGCTCGGTGAGCGCGGCCACCACCCCCGCGTCCAGCCGGGACGGCCAGCGGCCCATCCGCCAGGCGGGCAGCGCGACCCGGGTCAGCAGCCGGTCCCAGCCCGCGTAGGCGAGGCCGACCTGTTCCTGGGCGACGATCCGCAGGCCGTAGTCCACCGACTGGGCCCGCTCCGCCGCCGCGGCCGCCACCCCGCGCTCCATCTGCGTCGCATGCTCCTGGCAGCCGCGCAGCATCAGCCGCGCCACCCAGCCGAGCGCCCCGCACACCCCTCGGGCCAGCGGGCGGCGGCCCTGCGCCGAGGCGACCGCCACCGCCGCGTCCAGCCCGCGCACGAAGCGCCGGGCGGCGGCTATGTCGGGGTGGGCCGAGGGGCCCGTACCGGCGACGACCGGGGCGAGGACGGCGCGCAGCTCGCCGACGCGCATCCACCACAGGAACGGAGAGCCGATGACCAGCACCGGCGCCGCGGGGGCGCGGTGCCGACGGCCCGGGGGCGCCGGCCCGTCGGGCGCCGGGCGCGGCGGCGGGCCGTGGGCCGAGCGGCTGCGGTCCTCCAGCCAGCTGTCGCAGTCCGGGGTGAGCGCTATGGCCGAGGGCGCGGGCACGTCCAGCCGGTCGGCCAGATCCCGCACCATCCGGTACAGGTCCGGGGCGGACTCCTCCCGGATCGGCACCGTGGGACTCATGGCGGGGCGGGCGCGGGCCACGACCAGGGCGACGCCGGCCGCGGCCAGCAGCACCAGCACGGCGAGCACGCCCACGATCCAGCGGGCCGCGTCCCAGCCGGGGCCGACGAGATGGCCGGTGGAGCCACCGGCCAGCAGGATGACCGCGGCGCCCGCGGGCAGCACGGCCACCGCCAGCGCCCGGCCCCGGACCCGCAGCACGGCAAGGGCGCGGGAGCGCGCGGCCTGCGCGCCCATCTCCATACCGATCCCGGTCACGAGCCGTCCTCGCCCCCTCCCTGCCGATGCCGTGCCGTCCTGGTCTTGCTCACTCCCCCACTGTGGCACCCGCCACTGACATCGCAATGCCGGTGGGCCAAGTGCCGGAACGCTTGCGCGGCACCCTAGTTGGGGGCCCGGCCCCCGTCAGCCGTATGGGCGATTGCTCACTCGATGGAATGGCTTTGGGCAGAGGTGGGTGACAGAAAGCAAAGATCGGGCCCCGGATTCCGTTCCGGGGCCCGATCGGGTACGTCCGCTGCCGTCACCTCGGCTTACGCCTGGGTGGCCGCCTCTGCCGCCGCCTTGGCCGCGATGTCCGTGCGGTGCTGGGAGCCGTCGAGGCGGATCCGGCCCACCGCCCGGTACGCGCGCTCGCGCGCCTCGGTCAGGTCCTTGCCGGTCGCCGTGACGGACAGCACCCGGCCGCCCGCGCTGACGACCGCGTCGCCGTCCCGCCGGGTCCCGGCGTGCAGCACGTACGCGTGCGGGGCGTCCTCGGCGGCCACCTCGTCCAGGCCGGTGATGGGGTCGCCGGTGCGCGGGGCGCCGGGGTAGTTGTGCGAGGCGACGACCACGGTGACGGCCGCGTCCTCGCTCCAGCGCAGCGGCGCCAGATCGGCGAGGGTGCCGGTCGCGGCGGCCAGCAGGACACCGGCCAGCGGGGTCCTCAGCCGGGCCAGCACGACCTGGGTCTCGGGGTCGCCGAAGCGGGCGTTGAACTCGATGACCCGGACACCGCGGCTGGTGATGGCCAGACCGGCGTAGAGCAGCCCGGAGAACGGGGTGCCGCGGCGGTGCAGCTCGTCCACCGTCGGCTGGAGCACCGTCTGGAGCACCTCGTCGACGAGCTTGGGGTCGGCCCACGGCAGCGGGGAGTACGCGCCCATGCCGCCGGTGTTCGGGCCCTCGTCGCCGTCCAGGGCGCGCTTGAAGTCCTGGGCGGGCTGGAGCGGGACGACCGTCACGCCGTCGGTCACGGCGAAGAGGGAGACCTCGGGGCCGTCCAGGAACTCCTCGATGACCACGCGCTCGCAGCCGGCCGCGTGCTCCTTGGCGGCGGCCAGGTCGTCGGTGACGACCACGCCCTTGCCGGCGGCCAGCCCGTCGTCCTTGACGACGTAGGGGGGACCGAAGGCGTCCAGGGCGTCGGCGACCTCCTCCGGCGTGGTGCAGACGTACGAGCGGGCGGTGGGCACCCCGGCCGCCGCCATGACGTCCTTGGCGAAGGCCTTGGAGCCTTCCAGACGGGCGGCCTCGCGGGAGGGGCCGAAGACGGGGATGCCGGCCTCGCGGACGGCATCGGCGACCCCGGCGACCAGCGGGGCCTCCGGGCCCACGACGACCAGGTCGGCGCCGAGGCGGCCGGCCAGCCCGGCCACGGCCGCGCCGTCGAGCGCGTCGACCGGGTGCAGCTCGGCGACCTCGGCGATGCCGGCGTTGCCGGGGGCGCAGTGCAGCGCGGTGACGTCGGGGTCGAGGGACAGGGAGTGGCACAGGGCGTGTTCGCGGGCGCCGCTGCCGATGACGAGGACCTTCACGGGGGTCAGCCTACTGGCAAGGTTGCCGAAGCCCGGGGCCCGGGTTTGTCGGACTTTCCTCCAAAGGGCCTCTTCTCCTCGTGCGGGAGGCCTCCGCTACTCGTCTACTCGGAGGCCTCCGCTGCTCATTCGGGAGGCCTCCGTTGCTCGTCTACTCGTTGGAGAACTCCTCCACCACGGTCGCCCCCAGCTCCCGGACGATCAGTTCATGCCCGGAGAGGGCCGACTCGTCCAGGTCCGGGTCGTCGTCCTCCGGGATGTCGTCCTCCGGGGCCACCGGAGGCATGGGCGGCGGTTCCGGGGCCGCCGACCGCTGGGGGGCGGAGGGGGGCGCCGACTGGGCCCCCGGACGGCCCTGCCCGGCGGAGGCCTGGGGCGCGCCCTGCTGGGGGGCGGCGGGGCGGGGGGCCGAGGAGGCGCCGTAGCCACCGCCGGGCGCGCTGCCGTGACCGCCCGCGGACGCGCCGCCGTAACCGCCCGCCGAGGCGCCGCCGTAGCCGCCTGTGCCGAAGCCCTGCGCGCCGGCCGGGGGCGCGGAGCCGCCGGACGGGTCGACGACCGCCTCGATCTTCCATTGCACGTTGAACTGCTCGGCCAGCGCCGCCCGCAGCACGTCCTCGCTGCCGCTGCCGGCGAAGTTGTCGCGGGCGCCTGCGTTGACGAAGCCGAGCTGGAGGGTGGTGCCGTCGAAGCCGGTCACCTGGGCGTTCTGGCTGAGCAGGATCCAGGTGAAGCGGCGGCGGTTCTTGACGGCCTCCAGGATGTTCGGCCACAGCGCGCGGGGGTCGAGACCGCCGACGGGAGCGGCGGCCGGGACCGGTGCGGGGGCAGTGGCGGCCGGCGCGGGGTGGTGCTGGGGCTGGTGCTGCGGCTGTGCGGCCGCGGGACGGCTCGGGGTGGCCTGCGCCTGCGGTCCGCCCTGACCGGTCTGACCGACCTGACCGCCTTGGCCGCCCGGTCCGGCCGGTCCGCTGCCCGGAGCGGCGGCCGTGGGCCAGCCGCCGGGCCGCCGGCCTGCGCCCGCCGGGGCGGCGGTGGGCCAGGCGCCGGGGGCGGACCCGGCCGCCGCCGGGGCGGGAGCCGCGGGCTCGGGTGCGGCGGGCTCGGGTACGGCGGGCTCGGGCGCGGTGGGAGCAGGTGCTGCGGGGGCCGGGGCAGGGGGCGTCGGCACGCCGGTGGGCGCGGCCGGGGCGGACGGCCCGGCAGGAGTGGCCGGAGAGGCAGACGGGGCCGGAGCCGTCGTAGGGGGAGCGGCCGGAGCGGGGGTCCCCGGGCCACCGCCGTTGGACCGTACGGCCGCGCGGGCCGCGGCGGGGCCGCCGCCGGGCGGCACCGACGGCACGGGGGCACCGCCGCCGTGGCCCCCATGGGCCTCGGGACCGGGGACGTACCCCATGGCGGGCGCGCCGCTCCCGGCCGAGAAGTTGACGCCGCGCTCCAGGCGGTCCAGGCGGGCCATCACCGAGCGCTCGTCGCCGTACGCGGCGGGCAGCAGCACGCGCGCGCAGATCAGCTCCAGCTGGAGCCGGGGCGAGGTGGCGCCGCGCATCTCCGTCAGGCCCTCGTTGACCAGGTCGGCGGCGCGGCTCAGCTCGGCGGCGCCGAAGGTGGAAGCCTGGGCCTGCATGCGCTCCAGGACGTCGGCCGGGGCGTCGATGAGCCCCTTCTCCGTGGCGTCCGGGACGGCCGCGAGGATCACCAGGTCGCGCAGCCGCTCCAGCAGGTCGGCGACGAACCGCCGCGGGTCGTTCCCGCCCTCGATGACGTGGTCCACGACCTCGAAGGCCGCGGCCCCGTCACCGGTGGCGAAGGCCTCCACGACGGAGTCGAGCAGCGAGCCGTCGGTGTAGCCGAGGAGGGAGGTGGCCATGGCATAGGTCACACCCTCCGCGCCCGCACCGGCGAGGAGCTGGTCCATGACGGACATGGAGTCACGGACCGAGCCGGCACCGGCGCGCACGACCAGCGGCAGCACGCCTTCCTCGACCGCGATGCCCTCCTTCTGGCACACCTCGGCGAGGTACTCCCGCAGGGTGCCGGGGGGCACGAGCCGGAAGGGGTAGTGGTGGGTCCGGGACCGGATGGTCCCGATGACCTTCTCCGGCTCGGTGGTGGCGAAGATGAACTTCAGATGCTCCGGCGGCTCCTCAACGACCTTCAGGAGCGCGTTGAAGCCGGCCGACGTGACCATGTGGGCCTCGTCGATGATGTAGATCTTGTAGCGGCTGCTCGCGGGCCCGAAGAAGGCCTTCTCGCGCAGCTCGCGGGCGTCGTCCACGCCACCGTGGGAGGCGGCGTCGATCTCGATGACGTCGATCGAACCCGGGCCGTTGCGGGCGAGGTCCTGGCAGGACTGGCACTCCCCGCACGGGGTCGGGGTGGGACCCTGCTCACAGTTCAGACAGCGGGCGAGGATGCGCGCGCTGGTGGTCTTCCCGCAGCCACGCGGTCCGCTGAACAGGTACGCGTGATTGACCCGGTTGTTCCGCAGCGCCTGCTGCAACGGGTCGGTGACATGCTCCTGCCCGATGACCTCGGCAAAGGTCTCGGGACGGTAGCGGCGGTACAGCGCGAGAGACGACACGCATACGAGGTTATAGGCGCCCACCGACAAAGGGCCCCGGCCGCAGGGACGCGAACGCCCCCCACGCACCCGCCAGAGCCGACCTACCCTTGCTGCCTTCCGGCCCTGGGGGAGTTCAGTCAGATAGCGCCGCGTGAGGGGCTGTGCACAGCGTACCCGATGCCGGCCTGCGAGAACGAGTTCGCAAGCACTCCCGTCGGTCATGTAATGTTTGCCGCGGAGGATTCGCCTAGAGGCCTAGGGCGCACGCTTGGAAAGCGTGTTGGGGGCAACCCCTCACGAGTTCGAATCTCGTATCCTCCGCCAGTGCCTCACCGGGCACGATGTCGAAGGGCCCCACTGTTCGCAGTGGGGCCCTTCGACGTTGTCCGCCTCAGTTTCCGTCTCAGTCGGCTTTTCCTTCGGTGCCGGGCGGCACCCTTCTGTGGCCCTCTCACTCACGCGCCGGTGCAGGTCTGCCTTCCTGCTCCGGCCCGTTCGCATGCCCGCACACCAACTTCGCAGGACGCGAAGGGGGCGTGCCGACGCCAACCACAGTAACCCGTACTCCAAGTACTGTCTAGTACTTCAGGTACCAGTCCGTACTTCGTGTACGCCCAACTCTCCCGCCAGGGCGCGCAGCTCCTCGGACGGGGGCTGGCTCATGGTCAGAAGATCGGCCACGAGCTGCTTGACCATCGGCAAGGACCGCACCATCTCCGGCGACTGTTCCCGTGCCTTCAGCAGCGCCGATACGGCGTCAGCAACCTGACGTCGCTGGGCATAGGCCCTGGCCACGTCGATCTGGAACCGTGTCTGCCGCTCTGCGGACAGTCCCGATGCGTCGACTGCCTGCGCGGCCCGAAGGGCAACGCCGGCGTCTCCGAGGTCGACCGCGACCGACACCTCGTGCAAGCCGACGTTGGTGGGCCCGAACTCCGTGTTGTAGTCGTTGCGCCCATCACCGACCCGCTCGGCCATGGCGCGAGCATCACGGAGGAAGCCGTACGCCTCATCGGCCAGGTTCAGCCGAGCGGCGGCGACCGCCCGTTGCAACGTCAGCGCACCCCGCAGCGCCACCGCCTCGATCTGCCCCGACTCCGCGAGGGACTGCAAAGCGTCAGCCGCACTGCCCGACGCTTGCGCCGCCTGCTCGAAGTGGCGCGCACCGAGGAAGACGATGGAGAGCCGGAACTCGCCGGCTGCCATCAGCAGCGGATCACCGGCTCGCTCGGCGGCGACAACGGCACGGTCAACGGCGATCCAGGCCGCCTCAGGTTCTCCCAGGTTCGCGAGCGCCCCGCTGCACGTGTGATACATGACCGCGAGCAACCGGAAGAGTTCGGGACGCTCGGCCTCTGACACCGAGCGGGTGGCCGACTCCAGCCGCGGAACGAGCCCTTCGAGCAGATCGGCCAGGTCGGCGTAGTTGCCCTGATGCGTCAGCGACCAAGCGCGGTCGACCTCGGCCCGGAGTGCCTGCACATCCGGGGGTGCGCCCTGTCGGCCGAGAATCGCCTTGAGCGAGTGCGCGGAACTCAGCACCAGTCGCAGCCGACTCGCACCCGGTGGCTCGCCTTCGGCCACGGACGCCACGATGGGAGCCTCGGCCGCCAATTCGGCGATCGGCACCTCCAGCACCTCGGCGACCTTCTCCAGCACGGTCATCCGGTCGATGCGTCGTACGCCCCGCTCCACCTGGGACACCCACGCTTCCGATCGCCCGAGGAGACCGGCGAACTCCTTCTGCGACAGTCCGCGCCGTTTGCGATGGAAGGCGATCTTGCGACCCAGCGCCTTTTGATACTCAGTGCTCAACGTCCACGCCCTTGCCGGACACGAAGTCCAGACGGTCGACCTCTGTGGCGGAAAGGTACTGGTCCCGCTCGGAGAGGAAGGCGCGGACGTAGTCCTTCGACTCGTGCTCCTCGAAGGCGTCCTTGTCCCGGTACAGCTCGTAGAACACGCGCTCCAAGGGCCGCCCGTCAACGCGGTGCACCGCGTAGATCACCGTCCCGGGCTCGTTCGCCCGGATCAGCTCGCCGGTCCGCGCCACGAGGTCATCGAACGCCGCCGCCGACGCCTCGTCCTTGCAGGTGAAGCGCACCATCAGTCCGAACATGCGAGGTCCTCTCTCCATCGGCTTCCAGGCCAGCACCAGACCACCCGGCGAACGCTATGCGCCGAC
The DNA here is from genome assembly GCF_053596835.1 of Streptomyces sp. NPDC001606. NCBI lineage: Bacteria > Bacillati > Actinomycetota > Actinomycetes > Kitasatosporales > Streptomycetaceae > Streptomyces > Streptomyces sp. NPDC001606. The sequence goes on along the minus strand of NZ_JBSFHC010000013.1, from coordinate 182,527 downwards.
CGCTCGCACGAAAAGTACGAACCCGCACTCTCAGTACGCGCACATTCGGTACGGTGCTAGTACTAATTGTACGGCTCTGCATGGTCCGTGTCAGCCGGTCGCCCCCGATGGCACGGAAGACAGCAGGTCACCGCCATGGAGGACGCCATGCCCACCCACGGACGCACCTTCCCCGGGCACCCTCAAGAACTCAGCACCGCGCGCCGCTGGATCCGAGCCACCCTGAATGGCCACCCGCGCTCCGAGGACGCCGAGCTGATCGTCACCGAACTCGGCACCAACGCCGTCACCCACACCGCCAGCGGCGAGAGTGCCGGCGCCTTCCGCGTCAGCCTCACCGTCGCCGATCGGGTGCTCACGATCGCGGTGACCGACTGCGGCCACACGAAGTCCACGCCCGAGGTTCAGGACCCACCGCTCAACGCGACCCACGGCCGCGGGCTCGCCCTGGTCGCCGCCCTCGCTGACAGCGTCACGGTCCAGGGGGACGAGTCCGGCCGAACGGTCACCGCGGAACTCGGTGTCCTGGTCAACCTTCAGGAGTCGGCGCCGTGTCTCTGAACGCCGAGCGGGACGCCCATGACCTGCCTCAGTCATCTCACAGCCGCGGCAGCAGTCCCGAGACCACGAAAGGAGGCGGCCCTGTGGTGATGGGGCCCCGACGTGGCTACTGGTGCGAGTGCTGGACGCAGCACCTCACCGAGCAGCAGGAGCCGGCGCTCCTGGCATCCTTCGACGCCTACACAGCTCCTCAGGCGGACCGGTGGGTAGCGGTCATTCTCCGAACGATCTCATCAGCCCTCGACGCAGACGCGTCGGACGCTGCATGGGAGTGGCTGTACGACGGCCGCATCGAGACCAGGCGCGCGCTCCTGCGTAGCGAACCCTGCACGGTGTCGGTGACCCACGAGGACATCCGCATCACGTGGACGATCCGCCCCGTGGTCTTCCTGCCGCTCTTGCACCGCCAGGGCGCCGAACTCCCGAACTGTGCCCATGACTTCAAGCCCCAGAAGCCCGACTGAGTTACAACTTTCTCTACGGGTTCAAGCCCCGGCTGCGCTCCGCTCCGCCCGCGCTGCGCCGACGCGCGCCCACAGGTGGATAGGGCCGGTGGCCATGAGTCGATCACCTCAGAGTGCGGCCCCGGTCAGAACAGTGCCTCCGGCGGGGGATCGGCCGGCATCGGGATGGAGGGGGCACTGTCGCCGCCCGCGGGTCCATCGTGGCGGATGCGGGGGCTCCCATCCCGCACACCATCGACCCAGGCAGAGCCGAGCAGACGCGCCCATGGCGTACGGGATGGAAGCTGGGGGCCAACAGTGGCGAGCACCGCTTAGCCCACCCCTACTCACTTCGAGAAATTTACAGCGCTGGGGACGAATGGGACAACCTTGATACGTGACGGACATGGAGAACCGCGTAAATCGGCGACTTAGTACCTGAGTACACGCATGGTCAGGTCGGAAAGCGCCCTAAAAGGCGGGCCCAATATCTGAACCGTTGCTGGCATTCGGCTTGTCGGTGGCGACCGGATAGGCCGTGCAGGTGTTTAGTCAAACCGTCAGACGGTATTCAGTGTTGTGAGTCCTTCGTCACGTTGCTTGGAGCCTTTCGCCGATGAGGGAGAGCCGCCTTTGGTTTCACGTCATGCATGACAAAGTCATTATTGAACGCCTCTGATTTCAGCCCCGTCGGACGGGTATCTCCGCTTGATGATTGCGATGCAACCTTTCGATGCCGGCCCCGCGTTTCTTCGGAGCCAATGGTAAGTTCGTTGATGCCAAGATCCTGAAGCAGGATATCGAGCAATGCGGAATCTTCCGTAGCTCCAACGTCGGCTAGCTTTTGTTGCGCCTGCATAATAACTTGAGCGAGATCGATCTTAGCGCGCAGCTTCATTCGCTCGACAAGTGCCTCGCCTCGCTGCCTCTCCAACTCTCCCTGCAAACGGTCCACCCTCGCCTCCTCGAGGTACTGGTCACCCTCCAGTAGTAGTTGGTCAACAATGCGTCCAGCGTCTGCGCGAACCCTCCGACTCTCGGTGCCGGCTTGGTCAATGATTCTGCTTGCTTCCGCCTCCGCTCTAGCAATCAAGTTTCTGGCTGCCTCGTTGGCTTCTGCTAGACGAGTCTTCGCCTCAGTGTGAGCGTCATACTCGATTCGTCGTGCAGTCGCCCGGGCCTGATTGATGACCTCTTGCGCCTTCTCCTGTGCCAGTGGAACGCCTGCTTTTGCCTCATCCAGCTGCCTCTCTATCGCAGCGATCGCGACGCGCAAGTGCGCTTCTACTTCTAGGGCGGCATTTATTCTTTTCTGGGCGTCTTCCTGCATTCGAGTCGCCTGGGCAAAAATTGACTCCGGGTCACTTGCGATAAGCCGATACCCTTCAATTTCGGCTTTCAGCGCCTCCAGCTCTGCAGTCGAAGCGGTTCGCGAATCTGTGCCGAGGTTCCATCTTTCCTCAGCTGCAACGGCGTTGGCGAGACGACGAGACCATTCCTGTGGATCACCGTTCAAATATGCGACAAGATCGAGCAGCTGATCTTTCTCAGGTAAAGTCGTTCCATTGAACATGGATGAGTATGTGGCAAGGGTGTAGCCCACTTTTTCAACCAGAAGTCTGTAGGGAGGGGACCCGGCTTGCTGGCGTAGTGAGCGGAGGGCTTGAGCGAACTGCGTACGCGGACGTCCGTCACTGGGCAGAGGCTTGAGGTTGCGACCGGCCACAGGGGCTCCCAATGTTCAGAAGGGCGTCGGGGTGGTGGCGATTGTTCAGCTTTTCGGGTCGGTTCGCCACCGGATTGCCGCAACTGGCCTCTCGCGTGTCCCGTCAAGACATTGTTCGCGATTGTTCATCACCCCCGTGCAGGGTTTGCTGTGAACAATGCGTCGGGCTTGTACTGATCTAGCGCTGCCGCACTGCGGGCAGAGCAAACGGCCCTCCCGGTGCCACGGGAGAGCCGTTCGGAGGTGTCCCAGGGTTAGAGAGGAACACGAGTGAAGAGAGTACGGCTTCTCTCCGCTGTGGAGAAGTCACTGCAGTCCTGCATGCCGGAGCCCGACCTGCGGCATGATCTTGTGATGGGACTCACCTGCGTCTCAGTCGGCTTGATCATTACTGCGTTCGCGGACGTTGGGGCGGGAGCCCAGACGGCGATCACGCTGGCCACCCTCTGGCGGGAGAGGACTGACTAGCTGGGTCAGGTGCGTCAGCGTCGCGCGCCCAGGCAGCCCGCTTGTGTACTACGGCTGGAGACTCGCGAGGCAGGGCGAGTAAAACTGTGATTGCGGTACAGCAGCGAAGTACAGCAACACAGCGTCGTATCCTCCGCCTTCACGAAGGCCCCGACCGGTTCGCCGGTCGGGGCCTTCGGTGTTGTCGGGACACGAGCAGCCGCGGCGCGTTCCGTCAGACCGGATGCCGGCGGATCCGCCAGAAGGCGAGGGCGGCCACGAGGGCCGTCAGGGCGGCGAAGAGCGCGGTCTCCAGGTACTGGAAGGTCCAGTAGCGGTCGGCCGGCTGTTCGGCGATCTCCACGTGGACGTTGCCCTTGGCGAGGCAGCTTGGCAGTTCGGAGAGCGAGCTGTGGTCCATGCAGTCCTGGAACCAGGGGGTGTGGCCGACCTCCTTGCCGGAGGAGTCGAGGATAGCGCTGGTCTCGACGACCCAGGGGCCACCGGGGATGCGCAGACCGCCGATGTCTCCGTAGGTGCCGATCTTGGTGAGGCGGCCGATCAGTTCGGCGGTGAGCGGGACCGAGGTGCGGGTCGGCGCCTGGTAGTGGGGACGGATCAGGGCGGGGACGGTGATCTGGAGAGCGGCGAAGACCACGAGGGTGGCGGCCATGGCCGGGACGGCGCGGCGCAGAACCAGGCCAAGGGTGGCGCCCAGGACGAAGGAGAAGGCCGCGTAGCCGAGCGGGGCGAGGTTGCGGGAGGCAAAGAGCACCGGCTCGAAGCGGTTGTTGAGGACGGTGGTGACCGGGCCGGTCGCCCACGTCAGCAGCAGGCTGTACAGGCCGGCGGTAGCCACGCTCAGCAGGCCGACCAGTCCGAGTTTGGCGGCGAACCAGCGGCTGCGGGTCACGCTCTGGTTCCACACCAGGCGGTGGGTACCGGCTTCCAGTTCCCGGGCGATCAGCGGAGCTCCCCAGAACACGCCGATGACGCCTGGGACGGCGAGCAGCAGGTAGCCGAGCAGGTCGGCCTGGAGGCTGTAGCGGTCGGCGAAGGCGCCGAGCGGTCCCGCGCAGGCGTCGCGGGTGGCGCAGTGGGCGAGGGTGTCGTCGTACGCGCCGTGGATCTGACCACCCAGTACGACCAGGTAGACGGCCAGGAGCACGAGTGCTCCGAGGCCCACGAGTGCCTGGGCGCGGAACTGGCGCCAGGTCATCCAGATCATCGGTGAACCTCCGCGGCGGTCGATGAGGGCGCCCCCGGCCGGAGACCGGGTGAGGATCGGGGGCGGGACTGTTCCACCCGTCCGAGGTAGGCGAGCACCAGCTCTTCGAGGCCGACCTCGGCGACGGCCCAGGGGCCACCGGCCAGCAGCGCGCGATCGGCGCGCACCACGGCGGTGCTCTCGTGTTCGGTGCGGTCCGTGCGCAGGATGGTCTCGGCACCGGCGGGCAGCGTCGCGAGGTCCGCGCGGCGGGCGGTCAGCCGGACGTGGCCGGCGACCACCTCCGCGACGTCACCGGCCAGTTGGATGCGCGAGTCGGCCAGTACGATCAGGTGGTCGCACACCCGCTCCACGTCGGGGAGGGCGTGGGAGGAGAGGATGGCGGCGGCACCGAGTTCGGTGACGGACTCCATCAGGTTGTCTAGGAACGCGTGCCGCGCCAGCGGGTCCAGGGCGGCGGCGGGCTCGTCGAAGATCAGCAGCTCGGGGCGTTTGGCGGCGGCGATGGTCAGGGCGAGCTGGGCGCGCTGGCCGCCGGAAAGCTGGCCGGCCTTGTGCCGGGGGTCGAGGTCGATCCGGGCGAGTCGGCGGTGGGCGAGGTCCGCGTCCCAGCCCGGGTTGAGCCGGGCACCCATCCGCAGGTGGTCGGCGACGGACAGGTCGGCGTAGACCGGGGTGTCCTGGGCGACGAAGCCCACCTTGGCCAGGTGGGCCGGACCGGCGGCGGGGGTGTCGCCCAGCACGCGGATCGTGCCCGAGCTGGGCGTGATCAGTCCACAGGCCAGTTGCAGCAGCGTCGACTTGCCCGCGCCGTTCGGGCCGACCAGCCCGATCACCCGGCCGGGCGGGACGTTCAGGTCGATGTCAGTGAGCGCGTGGCGGCGGCCGTACCGCTTGCCCAGCTTCACGGCTTCGAGGACCGGTGTCATGTCGCTCCCCCGGTCAACCACGCCGGGCGCGCTTGGCGCGCAACGACTGGACGAGGCGGTACACGCCGTAGCCGACCGCGATGAGGACGGCCAGATTGAGCGCCCACCAGGCGTAGAGCAACGGGCTCCGCTCGGTCTTCTCGGCTTGGGACGCCGCCGTGGCGAGCAGGGTAGGTGCGGAGATGAGATCAACCATGGGGCCCAGCCTGTGCGGACCCCGCAGGCCGCCACAGCGACCGAAGGTATGGTCCGTCGGCCGTCGAGTCGTACTTTCGGCTGGTTCGGGGCCGGACGGGGATCGCCTAGCGTGGCCCGGGTGATTGCAGCGAAGCGCCCGACGGCGTTGGTCAACGCGGGATTGGGGCTGCTGTTCGCCCTCACCGTCGTCATCATGGCCGGCCAGTACGCGGCCCAGGGCCGGACCTGGGCCTTCGACGCAAGCGTCGGCGCCCTCGTGTCCCTGATCGCGCTCGGCCGCGAGCGGCACCGGGGGTGGGCGGCGGCCCTCGGGCTGCTGGTGGCGGGCACTGCGGCGGTGATCGCTCGGTTCGCCCACCTGCCAGGTGAGCCCGGGCCCGGCGCGGTGCTGGGGCTGCTCGTCCTCGGCGGCTCCGCCGTACGGGCGCTCGCTTGGCGGCAGGCGGCCGCCGTCGCCGCGGCCGGACTGTCTCTGATGGCGGCCGGCCTGCTGACCGTCGAGGCGCCGAGCACCCCGTTCCGGGTCGGGATCGAGGTCTGGAGCCTCGCGCTCGGGGCCGGACTCGGCCTGCGCTTCCTGGACCACCGCCGCCGGGCCACCGCCGAGGCAGTTCGGCAGGAGGAACGGCTCGCCCTGGCACGAGAGTTGCACGACGTGGTCGCCCACCACATCACCGGCATGGTGGTCCAGACGCAAGCCGCCCGGATCATGGCCAGGCGTCGGCCCGAGAGCCTGGACTCCACCCTCGCCGGCGTCGAGGATGCCGGCGGCGAGGCGCTGGCCGCGATGCGCCGGGTGGTCGGTCTGCTGCGCGACGCCGACGACGTCGCCACCACCACCCCTGTGGCCTCCGGCCCGGAGCAACTGGCCGAATTGGTCCGGAGGTTCGACGGGCACGGCCCCCAGGTGAGCCTGCGGCTGCCCGCGGAACCGGCCCCCTGGCCACCCGAGGTGGCCACCACCGTCCACCGGATCGTCCAAGAGGCCCTGACCAACGTCGCCCGCCACGCCGCGCACGCCCGCTTTGCCGAGATCGACATCACCCACGGCCCGAATACCGTGACGGTCACCGTCATCGACGACGCCCCGTCCGGCCACGTTGCGCGCAAGCACCACGGCGGCTACGGCCTGATCGGCATGCGCGAGCGGGTCGAGGCACTCGGCGGCCACCTGTCCGCCGGACCCGGCCGGGACACCGGGTGGCTCGTCCGCGCCACCCTGCCCGTCCCCGCGAAGGAGGCCCGTTGAGCATCCGTGTCCTGCTCGCCGACGACCAGGCGATGATCCGCGGCGGCCTGCGCCTCATCCTGGAGGACCAGGACGACATCAGCGTGGTCGGCGAGGCCGCGGACGGCGCCGAGGCGGTCGAACTGGCCCGCCGGCTGCGCCCGGACGTGTGCCTGGTCGACATCCGGATGCCGGGACTGGACGGCATCGACGTCACCCGCGCCCTGGCCGGCCCCGGCGTCGCCGACCCGCTCCGCGTGGTCATCGTCACCACCTTCGACCTGGACGAGTACGTCCACGGCGCGCTGCGCGCCGGTGCGGTCGGCTTCGTGCTCAAGGGCGCCGCCCCCGCCCTGCTCGTCGAAGCCGTCCGCGCCGCCCACGCCGGGGACGCCCTGATCTCCCCGTCCATCACCCTGCGCCTGCTCCGCAACCTCGCCCCGGCACATGCGACGCCCGCCACCCGGCCCGCCCAGCCGCTCTCAGCCCGCGAGACGGAGGTGATCCGGGCCATCGCCAGAGGCCGCACCAACCAGGAGATCGCTGCCGCCCTGTTCATCTCCCTGAGCACCGTCAAGAGCCACCTGGCGACCATCCAGAACAAACTCGGCGTCCGCAACCGTGTCGAAATCGCCGCCTGGGCCTGGGAGAGCCGACTGATGGACTCCCCCGGAAACAGCGTCTGAGCGTCCTGCCGTGGTCGCGGTTCTGGTCTCGTTCGCTCAAGCAGTGGGCCCTGGACCAGCATCCCCTGCCCATGGCAAGCCGGGGCACGAAAGTGGCCCGGCCGTCCGGCATTCGGGTCGGTGATCGGCTAGCGGCCGGAGTGGTCGATCACGTTGCCGTTCGAGCAGTTGTGGGTGTGATCGCCCACCCAGTCACCGAGGACAGGAACGACGGCCACCTCTTGGAGGCAGGCCGCTGCAGCGGAGAAGTTCCAGTTGTTCGCGGCGTTGACGGCGTTCCCCAGGTCCTCGCCGGTGTCGGCGTTGGCGGGGGCGGCGATGGCCAGGGTGGCCGCCGTGAGGGCTACAGTCGTGATGATCTTGCGCATGGGTCGTGCAACGACCGGCATCACTGGCAGGCACGGTCCCCGGTGGAGGTGTCACCCCGCGCACCCGGCGGCCGTGCCCGCACGTGTACGACCACCAGAAGCTCGTCCAGCTCTTCCTGAGGCTCTGGCCCACCGACGGCGGCATCATCCTCGCTGTCAGTGACCCTGGTCCCCGACCGCTGGTCCCTCGCGCCGGCGACGCCAGCGCCAGCGGGGGCCGCGGACTCGTCGCTATCCAGGCAATCGCCAACCGCTGGGGCTACTTCCCCTCGCAGCCGCACCCACGAACTGTAATCGGGACACGTCGGCAGGCTGCGCAGCCTTCTCCTCTGCCAGGGAATGAGGGTCTACGCCGAATCCACAGTTAATAGATTCCGCGCCTCGCTACCCGACCAAGGGAAGGCCTGGGCCGGCAGGTCAGACCGACAGCTTCGCGCTCCGCCTTGCCGCCCTCGGCGAGCAGCCGTGATTCCGACAGAAACGATCACACGAAGGGTTTTCCACAGGCTCATCGGATCCCATGCGATCTGGCTACGCTGTGCCCATGGCGGAAGAGGTAGCAGCAGCGGAAACGGATCTTGTGACCCGCACGGAAGCGAGGAGGCAGGAGTCATCTTCGGCTCTTGACCCCAAGGAGCGTGCGAAGCGAGGTCAGTACTTCACGCCTGCCCCCGCTGCGGACTTCATTGCCTCGTTGGCAAGGCTGGACCGCGCGGCCTCAATTCGGCTCCTCGACCCCGGCGCGGGGGCGGGGTCTCTGACCGCCTCGGTCGTCTCGCGCATCCTCCGGGAGCAGCCACAAGCCCAGATCAGCGTGACCGTTTGCGAGAACGATCCACAGCTTCACGAGACTCTCTCCGCAACGTTGGAAGACTGCGCGAGTACGGCCCGAGCGGTCGGCGGAAGCGTCAAGACCACCCTGGTGAAGGACGACTTCATCGCCTGGGCGACCGAGGATGCAGGGCTGTTCGGTGAGGATCGGGATCCGTTCGACCTCGTAGTCATGAACCCGCCCTACAAGAAGCTGGCCGCCAACTCACGTGAGCGGAGGGCAGTCGCTGCGGCCTGCACAGAGACCTCGAACCTCTACTCGGCCTTCATGGCACTGGGGATCCGTCTCCTCGCTCCAAGCGGCCAGCTCGTCGCCATTACGCCCCGAAGCTTTGCGAATGGCCCTTACTTCCGACCGTTCCGCAAGTATCTTCTGGACCGAATGCAGATTGACCGCGTACACCTGTTTGAATCGCGAAACAAGGTATTCGCCGATACGGACGTGCTCCAGGAAAACGTGATCTTCTCGGCGATACGGACCGACAAGTCTGACCGAGGCCCCATCGTCGTTTCCTCAAGCCACAGCTACGGCGGCGAGATCCGTAGCCGCTTGGTGGAGTACAGCGAGATGGTGCATCCAGAAGATGGCGAGCACTTCATCCACATTAGCGCAGACGAGGAAGACGCACAGCTCGCGGCTACTCATGCCAATCTCCCCGCCACCCTCACACAAATCGACTGCCAGGTTTCTACCGGACGCGTGGTGGACTTTCGCTCTAAGGAGCACCTGCGAGCCGACCCAGAAGGGGGAGCGGTTCCTCTCATCTATCCGCTTCACATGCGTAACGGCGGAATTTATTGGCCTGTACCTGGCGCCAAGAAAAGCAATGCAATCATGCTCACCCCAGACACCGAAAAGATGACTTTCCCGTCTGGCTATTACGTTGTGGTGAAGCGACTCTCCTCCAAGGAGGAGAAGCGCCGTGTGGTCGCTAGCGTTTTCGATCCCGAGGTGACACCGCACTCCCGGGTCGGATTCGAGAACCACGTGAACGTGTTCCACAGGGCAGGGGCCGGCCTCCCCCGGGACATCGCACGCGGCCTCTGCTTCTGGCTCAACTCCACACTGCTTGACCGGCTAATTCGTCGGTTCAGTGGTCACACACAGGTGAACGCGACCGACCTGAGGAACCTCCGCTACCCAAGCGAAGCTCAGTTGCAGGCCATTGGTAGGGAGTGGATAGAGGACGGGTGGCCCGATCAAGAGAAGCTCGACGACCTCGTCGAACGTCACCTAGAGCTGGATGAGGTCGTCTCGCCCGATGAAGCGTAGCGTCCGCAGGCACGGCCACAGAGTGGCTGATTTAACGTCGGGCATGGCGGAATCTTGCCGCTTCTGAATGCGGCTCCCCATCGCCTGGCAGCGCACCCCCAGAGGCCCTGTAGCCTGAGCCGCACTCACTGCATCGATGTGGCTGGGGAGGGCCAGAGAGTGACCAGAGAACAGCAGGAAAAGAAGCTCAAAGAGGCGAAGGAAATCCTCGCCTCTCTAGGGATGCCCGCGAAGCAGCAGAACACCCGGACCGCCCTGGTCCTGCTTGCCATGTTGGACCTCCGCCCGGATAAGGAATGGGCGGAGGCGAACTCCAACACACTCGGCATCACCGAGTGCATGGATTGGATGGCCGTCCACTATCCCGACATCCCGAAAGGGACTAAGGACCCGAGCAGGTACGCACCGAACAGCCGCGAGTCCGTGCGCAAGGAATCTGTCCACCAGCTCATCGATGCCGGCGTCCTCGTAAAGAATTCTGACGCCCCGGGCCGAGCCACGAACGACAAGAACAATCGATACCACCCGAGCCAGCTGGCCATAAAGGCGCTGACGACCTACGGGACCTCGGCATGGCACAACGCGCTTGACGAATTCCATGCCGAATGGAAGAAGCTGACCGATCTCTGGGCCGCCGAGAGGTCGGTTCACCGAGTGCCCGTCAGGCTTCCTGACGGGACGGAGGTCAAGCTGAGCCCTGGCGAGCACAGCGAACTCATCGGGGCTGTCGTCGAACGCTTCGCATCACAGTTCACCCCCGGAGGCACGGTCGTCTACCTGGGCGACACGGGCTCCAAGTGGATCGTCAACAAGCCCGAGTACCTCGCGGAGCTCGGCGTGGTCGTGGATGCCCACGGCAAGATGCCCGACGTGGTCATCCACTACACAGAGAGGGATTGGCTGGTGCTCGTGGAGGCAGTCACCTCCACCGGGCCAGTCAACGGTCTACGGGTCGCGCAGCTCAAGAAGCTCTTCGAGGGAGCGCGTCCGGGACTGGTCTTCGTCACTGCCTTCCAGACAAAGAAGAAGTTCCGACAGTTCGCAGCCGACATCGCGTGGGAAACGGAAGTCTGGGTCGCGGAAGAGGAGACGCACATGGTGCACTTCAACGGCGAGCGCTTCCTCGGCCCCTACGACGACACTCACGAATAAGCAGCGAGGGCCGCCCCGCGATGCGGAGCGGCCCTCAAACAGATATCGGCGACGACCTACTCTCCCACGAGGTCCCCCTCGCAGTACCATCGGCGCTGGCAGTCTTAGCTTCCGGGTTCGGAATGTTGCCGGGCGTTTCCCCACCGCTATGGTCACCGAAGAACTTGGCGCAAGCCCAAGGGCAAGCACTTTCGAGCGATGAGTATACAGGTAGCAGGACCATGCCATGGCCGTATCCTCCGCAGTCGCCCACCGGGCAGATGAAGGCTCCGACCAGATCTCGATCGGAGCCTTCATCGTGGCAGGACAAGGGCGGTAGGCATGGCAGCAAGGGTGCCTGCCGGTTGCCGGGGTGCGAGCCGGCGGATGATCTGGTGCTGGCTGTCCGAGCCCGCCCGCTGATCGTCCCGGCCGGGGACGCGTACTGGGGGCACACCTCGGGACGGACGCGCCCTCGCCGGACGGCGCCAGTGCATGGGACATTGCGCTGCTCAAGCAGTGGGCCCTGCTCGACAGCGTTCTGTGGGGAGGGAAGGCGGCTTCCTGCTGGTGCCAGGCGGCCAGACGCCAAGGCGGTCGGGGCCTCCTCGTCGTCGCTCGGCTCGCGAAAGATCTGTGGATCTCCGCGGCAACCTTTTCGGCCTCTGCGACCACTCGGTGGTGTCCGGCCAAGTGGTCCGGTCAGACGCAACGGCTGAAAGAGAGCACACGCGTGTCCCTGGAACGAGAGCCCAGACATGTCCCCGGCCCGCCCACGTCATCGGTGGCGTCCCGCGCCGACGGTGAGCGCGGTGGTCGTGCGAAGCACCGTGGCCGTCGGTTGCTGGCGCGTCGGGGTTTCTGGGCGGGTCTCGCCCTGGTGGTGGCGGCCGGCTCGGCTGTCGTGGTCAACCAGGCTTCGGCGGAGCAGAAGACCCTGGATCTGAAGAAGTGGTATGTGCTGGTCAACCGCAACAGCGGCAAGGTGCTGGACGACCGCGGTGCCGCCACGAACGACGGCGCGCCGGTGGTGCAGTGGGCGCGCCACGGCGGGGCCAACCAGCAGTGGCGGTTCATCGACGCGGGTGACGGCTACTACCGGCTCCAGAACCGCAGCTCCGGCAAGGTGCTGGACGACCTCGGCTGGTCGAAGAGCGCCGGTTCCGCCCTGGTGCAGTGGAAGGACCTGAACGGCACCAACCAGCAGTTCAAGCTGGCCAAGTCGCAGGACGGCTACGTCCGTCTGGTCAATCGCTTCAGTGGCCTGGCCGTCGACGTCCGCAACGGCGCCAAGGCCGACGGGGCCGACGTCGTCCAGGACCGCGACCGGGGCGGCGCCGACCAGCAGTGGCAGCTGGTCCCGGCCGGGAGTGTCGGCAGCGGTACGCCCACCGCGCCGGGCGACAGCTCGGCGAAGCGCTTCATGGGCAGCAGCACGGTGCTCATCGGCGGCTCGATGTCCGACGCCTCGGCGGCCGCCGCGCCGTTCGACGTGCGGTACGCCTATGTGCACAGCCAGCCCGCGCCCTCGTCGGACTACTACTCGGCGGCGCGCTGCCACGACGATTGGTCGGGCTGGTGGGGCTGCTGGAACGGCAGCACCACGGCGCCCGGCACCTACGTGACCTGGCGGGACTCGGTGGTGGCCCACGCGACGTACAAGGGCAGCCCGCGCCCGCAGAAGATGCTCTGGACCTGGTACTCGCTGCGCGACCTCGGGGACGCTGCGGGCCAGGGCGACGGTCCGGGCGAGGTCGTGGCCATCAACCGGCGCGACCTGCTCACCCGGTACATGAACGACTACCGGTTCTTCCTCCAGAAGATCGGCAACTCGAACGACATGATCGACATCGAGCCCGACTTCTGGGGTTACGTCCGGTCGCTCGGCGATCCGCACAAGGTTGCCGCGCAGGTCTCGGCCGCGAATCCGACGGACTGCGGATCGCAGGAGAACAGCGCCGCCGGACTCTCCCGCTGCCTGGTCGGCATGGCGCACAAGTACGCGCCGAACGCCGCCGTGGGGATGCACCTTTCCTGCTTCGACTGGGAGAACGACACCCAGAAGTGCGTCAAGGACTACGCGAGCCTCGGGGCACAGAACGCCGACTTCCTGGTCTCCGATGTGACGGACCGCGATGCGGGCTGGTACGCACAGCCGGCCCACGGCGGCCGTGACACCTTCTGGAACGACCAGAAGGCCGCTGCCCGCCTGGCGTTCTACAAGACGATGGCCGAGTCCGTGGGCAAGCCGGTGGTCCTGTGGCAGATCCCCGTGGGCAACATGGCGCAGAACAACACCCTGAACCACTACAAGGACGACAAGGTGGACTGGCTGTTCGGGCACATGGACCAGGTGGCGAACGCACACATCGCCGGCCTGCTGTTCGGTCCGGGGCAGCAGGAGCAGACCACCGCTGAGACCGATGGCGGAAACCTGATCAACAAGACCATCGCCTACCACAACGCGGGCGGTACGGCCCTCAAGTAGGCAAGCCGGCGAGACATGCGAATGCGACCCCATCGAAGAGATGGGGTCGCATTCTTCTTGTCAGCCGGATGGCCAGCCCGGATGGTCAGCCCGGATCAGGCCGGTTCAGCGCTGGAGGGTGAGGACACCCGGCCGCCACGGCAGTCGGTCGTAGGGACCGCTCGCGGAAGGCGACTTGCCCTGGTAGAGGAGCTGGAGGTTGCAGGGGTCGACGGTCATGGTCTGGTCGGGGTTGTCGCGGACCAGGTCACCGTGGCTGATGTCGTTGGTCCAGGAGGCACCGCTGTTGGCCTTGCCGGCGAAGGGGTTGCTCTCGGTGGCGGCCTGCGGGGTCCAGGAGCCGTTCAGGCTGGTGGCGGTGAAGGAGCGGAAGTAGCGCTGCTCGTTCGCGCCCCGCGCCTCGACGATCATCAGGTACTGGTTCTGACCCTTGACCTTGTAGACCTGCGGCGCCTCGAACAGGTTCTTCACCGAGTCGCTCATGACCGTCGTGTACGACGAGCCGAAGTTGCCCGGGAAGTTCCCGATCGGCATGCTCGCCCGGTAGATCTTGCCGTTGTCACCGGCGAAGAACAGGTACATGTTCCGGTCGTCGGCGATCAGGGTCTGGTCGATCGGGCCGGTGGAGGACTCGGTCTTGGGGATGCTGCCGGTGAACAGCGGCTGCGGCGCGGACCAGCCGCCCGGGTTGGTGGGGTCGCTCGACGTGCGGTAGGTGAAGGCCGACCCGCCCCACTGGGACGCCAGCACCCAGATCTTCTTGGGCGCGAAGTAGAACAGCGTGGGCGCCACCGCGGACTGGCTCATCCCGGCCTGGCCGGCCGACGCCATGTCCGACCAGTTCGTGAAGGGCCGGAACATCATCGAGCCGTACGACGCTCCCGCCACGCTCGACGCGTAGACCAGGTGCTTGCCGTTGTACGTGACGGTGGTGAAGTCCTTCACCGCGTCCCATCCGTTCGCCGGCTGCGCCAGCGCACCCGTGGACGTCCACCGGTACGTCGACGGAAGCGCACACGTGCTGCCCGTCTGCGGGGACGTGGTCGCGGCCGACGTCCTGAAGTTCCAGTGCTGGTTGGCGGCGCCGGCGCCCGCGTCCCAGATCTGGACGGGAGTGCCGTCGGCGGTCCGGCCGCCGGGAGTCTCCAACGCCCGGCCGCTGGCGACGTTGGTCAGCGTGTAGGAGCCGTCGCCGTTCCGGTGGGCCCGCCAGTGCTGGTTGGCGCCGCCGTTGGCGTCCCACACCTGCACCCTCGTGCCGTTGGCCGTCTGGTTGCCCGGCTCGTCCAGCACCCGGCCGCTGGCGACGTTGGTCAGCGTGTAGGAGCCGTCGCTGTTCTGGCTCGCCCGCCACTGCTGGTTGGAGGCACCGCCGGCGCCCCACACCTGGAGCGGGGTGCCGTTGCCGTTGTATCCCGCGGGCTCGTCGAGAACGCGTCCGGAGGCCGCGTTGGAGAGCGTGTAGACGGTGCCGGGGGTGATGCCCGCGGTCTGCGTGCCGTCGCCGCTGCCGCTGCCGCTGCCGCCCAGGGCGGTGAGCACCGAGCTGTAGGCGGGCTTCTTGTTGCCGCCCCCGTCGAACAGCAGCGGGTTCTCACCGGTGCGCCAGGAGTCGCTGTCCCGGATCCCCCACACCGTGATGCCGGTGCAGCGGGCGACGTTCATGCACGCCTGGACGGCGCCCGCGTACGCCGTCGGCGACGCCTGGGCGATGTCCAGCTCGGTGATCTGGACGTCCACGCCGAGCGCGGCGAACTTGGACAGGGTGGTCTGGAAGCCGGCCGGAGGGCCTCCGGCGCCGAAGTGGGACTGGAAGCCGACGCAGTCGATCGGTACGCCGCGCGCCTTGAAGTCCTTGACCATCGCGTAGACGCCCTGCGTCTTGGCGTCGGTCCAGTTCTCGATGTTGTAGTCGTTGTAGCAGAGCTTGGCCGAGGGGTCGGCGGCCCGGGCGGTGCGGAACGCCTCCTCGATGAAGCCGTTGCCCAGCACGTCCTGGAAGACCGAGCTGCGGTGCTGACCGCTGCCTCCGTCGGCGAACGCCTCGTTGACCACGTCCCAGGCGTAGATCTTGCCCTTGTAGTGGGACATCTCCGTGGTGATGTGGTTGTCCATCACCCTGCGCAGGGTGTTCGGGTCGGTGATGGACTTCACCCACTCGGGCAGCTGGCGGTACCAGACGAGGGTGTGGCCGCGCATCCGCTGGCCGTGCGCGGAGGCGTGGGCGACGATCTGGTCGGCCGGGCCGAAGTTGAAGGTGCCGCGGGACGGCTCGGTGGCGTCCCACTTCATCTCGTTCTCCGGGGTGATCATGTTGAATTCCCGGTCGAGAACGGTGGAGTACGTCGAGTCGCCGAGCCTGCCCGAGGCCACTGCCGTACCGAAGTAGCGGCCGCTGCCGGACGCCGCACCAGCCAGGGTCGGCGCCCCGGCGTGCGGCGTGTGTGCGGCCTGGGCGACCAGGGGTACGGCGGCACCGGCGGCGGCGAGGACCGCGGCGGCGGCGAGCACGCGACGGGCCGCCGGACGGCGGCGATGAGAGCGGTTCTGATCTGACAAGGGCATGTCCTTCTGGCACAACGGGCCTTGTTCCGGCCCCGGTTACCCGTCAGTTGCCGCCGTGCGCACAAAGGGTTGCCGCGGTGGAGGGAGGAGTTTTCCCGCTCGCCGTCCCCCACCCGGGTGCCGCGGCGTTCAGCGGGTCGGGACGAACCCTCCCCGGACCGACCCGGAGCCGCCCGGACCCTGCGCGTCGACGCGGTAGCCGTCGCCCGCGGCAGTGCGCTTGCCGTTGCCGTTGTTGAACTGGGCGGCGAACTCATACCCCCCGGCCGGCACGGTCAGGCCCGGCTTGAGGACCCAGCGGTAGACCAGCGTGCCGCCGGCCTCCTGGACGGTGACGGTGAAGTCGGCGCCCGGCAGGGTCTGCCAGGTGCCGGTGCTCTTCACCCCGCCGGTCTGCACGATCCGCATCTCGACGGTGAGGGAGGTGAGCGGCCGGGTCGTCTTGAGGACGAGGTTGCTCTGCGTCCAGTAGACGGTGCTGCTCGGGTCCACGGAGCCGGCCGCCGACAGCGCGCCGCCGGGGCTCTCGCCGGCGGTCGGCGAGGGGCTGCCGGCCGGCGGAGTCGGGCGCGCGCTGCCCGGGGTGGTGACCGGGGCCGGCGCGACCGGGGTGGGCCGGGCGGGTCGGGGCGATGTCGGGTGCGGGGAGCCGCCGGTCGGGGACGGGGTGGCGGGCGTGGTCACGGTGGCCGGCGGCGACGAGTGCGCGACGATCGCGGCGACGGCGAGGCCGCCGGTCGCCAGGATGCCGGTGGCGGCGAGCCCGGCGAGCGCGATCCTGATCCCGGACCTCGCGAACGGCCGCGCGCGGTGCCGGACGGCGGGGCCGGCCATGCCGCGCTGCACCCGGGCCAGCATCCTTGCGCGGTCGGGCCGGTGGTCCTCGGCGGCCTCGCGCAGCCGACGGGTGATCTCCTCGTTCACCGGTTCCTCCTCCCTGCCACCAGGTCCCCGGCCGCGCGTGCGCCCAGCATCCTCTCCAGCTCGGCCATGCCCTTCGAGGTCTGGCTCTTGACCGTACCGACCGAGATGCCCAGCGCCGCCGCCGTGTCCTTCTCCGACAGGTCGAAGGCGTGCCGCAGCACCACGCAGGCCCGCTTGCGGAACGGCAGCCGGGCGAGCGCGCCGCGGACGTCCAGCACGGCCGCCACGTCCGGCCCCTCCGTCTTCTCGGTGGTGCGCGACCAGAACAGCGTGATCCGGCGTCGTTCGCGCACCGCGCTGCGGATCCGGCCGCGCGCCAGGTTGGCCACCACACCGCGGGCGTACGCGAGCGGATGGTCGGCCCGCCGCAACCGGTCCCAGCGCTGCCACAGGGCGACCAGGGCATCCGCCGCGAGGTCGTCCGCCGCGTCGGTCTCGCCGGTCAGCAGGTGTGCGAGACGGGCGAGTTCGGCATAGTGGCGCTCGAAGAACTCATGGAACTCCGCGGACGCGTCATCGAGGACCATCCCCCGGTCGCCCTCTCCTGGCAGATGATGTGCGCGTTGGTTGCGCGTTTAACAACAACGGGTGGCGCAGCCTAACAGTGCCCGCCGCCCGCCACCGACCCGGCAGGGAGGCCTACGGGGCGACCCGTACGGGTGCCGACACCGTCGTCTGGTCCGTCTCCGAGGTGCGGACCGTCGCCTTCAGGGTCCAGGTGCCGGGCAGCGGGAGGCGGAAGGAGTCGGTGGCCCAGTAGCCGCCGCGGTCGGTGATCCTCGTGTCCAGGGGGCCGATGCGCCGGGCGTCGAGGGTCAGGGTGACGCGGAGTTCGGGGACCGTGGACAGGCCGCCGTCGGGGCCGTAGACCACCGCCTGGACGGAGGTGCGGCCGACCCGGCCGGGGTCGAGGGTGATCTGCACCTTGCCGTGGCCGCCGGGGCTGCCGGTGTCGAAGGGGAGGGTGGTGACCGAGGCGGTCGGGATGCCGGCGGTGGCCGTGGGCCCGGTGGCCTCCTCTGTCGCCGTGCGCCCCGGGGCGGTCGCCGTGAGCAGGGTCGTCAGGACCATCACCACCAGGGCCACGGCCGCCTCGGCCAGCACCGAGCGGCGCAGCTGGGGCAGGGCGGCCCCGGTGGACAGCCGGGACGTCCAGGTGCGCGAGCAGGCCGCCGCCAGCAGCAGCGCGGCGACCGCGGCCAGCTTGGCCAGCAGGGTGCGGCCGTACGACGTCTCGGTGAGCGCCTGCCAGGAGCCGAGGCCGCGCCAGGACTGGTAGGCGCCGGTCACGGCCAGGACCACCACCGAGGCGAGGGCCAGCCGGGAGAAGCGGGTCACCGTCGTGTGGACGCCGGAGGCGCCCGGCAGGATGCGCAGGAGTGCGGCGAGACCGCCCAGCCACGCGGCCATGGCCAGCAGATGCAGGGTCGCCACGGTGATCGCGGGCACCACCTGGATGCCGGCCGCGGCGTGTCCGGCCGCCGTCCAGGTCAGCGCCAGGGGCAGGGCGAGGGCCGCCGCGGTGACCAGGGCGGTGCGCCGGGTCCGCCGCAGCAGCACGACGGCACCGGCCAGGAGCAGCAGCGCCAGGCGGACGAGGAGCAGCGCGCCGGGGCGGGTCGTCGCCGTGTGGGCGAGGGCGGAGAGGGTGAGGGCGCTGGTGGGGGACGTTCCCTCCTCATAGGGGGCGCGCAGCAGGAAGACGGCGGTGGTGGCGGCCACGAGGGTGCCGGCGGCGGCCGTGGCCGGGGCGCGCAGGGGGGCCGTCGTGGACGGGCGGCAGTACGCCACGAACGCCGCTGTGCCCAGCAGGAGGGCCAGGGAGAGATAGGCGAGGTAGCGGGCGATGGTGTGCAGGGCGGTGGTGACCGGGTTCTCCGCGCGCTGCGGCGGCGGCCCCGGCGGTGTGGCGCTGGGCTCGCCCACCGAGAAGGTGAACGCGCCGGACACCGGGTGGCTGTCGGCCGAGACCACCCGCCAGGCGACCGTGTAGGTGCCGGACGCGGCCCGGGCCGGGAAGCCGACCCGGACGGTGTCCGAGCGGCCCGGGGCGTGCTCGGCGGGGCCGGTGCGGACGGGGTGGTTGTGCGGGTCGTAGATCCGGACGGAGTCGGTGAGCAGGGCGACCGACTCGGTGAAGGCGAGGGTCAGCTGCCGGGGCGCGGTGCGCACCACGCTGCCGTCGGCGGGGTCCGTGCCGCGCAGGGCGGCGTGCGCCGCGGCGGGGGCCGCGGTGCCGAGCAGCAGCAGCGGGAGCAGCAGCAGTCCGAGAAGGAGGTTCCGCAACGGAAGGCGGCCCGGGCGTGCCTCGTCCGTCCGGCGCACGTCGTCCACCTGGTCCCTCCCTCACCCGATGCCGGCCTGCCGCCTGCGCTCGGCTGCCTGTCGCCTGTCGCCTCGGTAGAGGTACGGAGCGACGGGCCGAGCTGCTCACCAGGTCGGGCGGGCCGAGACGCCGCCGTCCACCACCAGGTCGTGCCCGGTGATCCAGGAGGCGAGCGGGGAGGCGAGGAACACGCACGCGTCCGCCACGTCCTCCGGGCGGCCGAGGCGGCCCGCGGGGGCGGCGGCGAGCCAGCGGCGGACGCCGTCCGGCCAGTCCCCGGCCAGCCCCGGGCGGTCGATCAGCCCCGGTGACACCGTGTTGACGCGGATGCCGAACGGGCCGTACTCCAGGGCCGCCGCGCGCGCGTGCATCACCACCGCCGCCTTGGCCGCGCTGTAGTGGGCGTGGCCCGGGGCCGGGTGGCCGGCCTCGATGGAGGCGATGTGGGTGACGGTGCCGCCGCCGTGGGCGCGCAGATGCGCGGCGGCGGCCTGGGTGCAGGAGAAGACGCCGGTGAGGTCGGTGTCGACGACCGTGCGCCACTCGGCCGCCGTCATGCCGGGCAGCGGCTGGACGGGCTGCACGGCCGCGTTGTTGACCAGCGCGGTGAGCGTGCCGCCGGACCACCGCACCGTCTCCCGGACCAGCCGGTGGCAGGCCTGTTCGTCCGTCAGGTCCGCCTGGAGAACGACCGCCTCGCCGCCCGCGGCCCGGATGCGGCCGGCGGTGTCCTCGGCCGCCGCGCGGGAGGTACGGCAGTGCAGGGCCACCTTCGCGCCCTCCTCGGCGAACCGCAGGGCGATGACGCGACCGATACCGCCGCCGGCACCGGTGACGAGGGCGGTCTGTCCCGCCAGCAGAGGGGTGAGCCGACTCATGGACGGCACAGTTCCCTGATCCGGGCGGCCTCGGCCGGATAACGCGCCGCAAGGACGTCCGCGTCGCCGTGTTCGTAGTCCGGGTAGGTGAATCCGGGGGCCATGGTGCAGCCGAAGAGGCTCCAGGCCCCGCCGGGCGCCACCCGGGCCCCCATCCAGGTGCCCGCCGGGACGGTGAACTGGAGGTGCTGGCCGGCGTGCAGGGCGGGGCCGAGGACGGCCGTACGGGTGCTGCCGTCGGGGGCGAGGAGCAGCAGGTGCAGCGGGTCGCCGAGGTAGAAGTGCCAGATCTCGGCGAAGGGCAGGCGGTGCAGGGCGGAGAAGTCGTCGGCGGTGAGCAGGGCGACGATGGCGGTCCCCTCCGGGCGGCCGTCCGGCCGCTCGGGCCCCGCCCAGGTGCGCCGGAACAGGCCGCCCTCGCGGGGGATGGGTTCCAGGCCGTAGTGGGTGATCAGGTCCTCGGGGGTCGGCGCGCCGGACGTGCGGGCCGGGTGCGGGTCCGGGTTCGTCACCCGGGGAAGGCTACCTCCCGTGGCAGGAAGGCGAGTTGAGCCCGCTTCTCCGGGAGGTGCACGTCGGGGAGGTCGACCTCCGGCAGGACGACCTCCGGCCCCCGCACGAATCCCTGGCGTTCGAAGCGGGCGATCGCCTTGGCGTTGCGGACGTCGGGGTCGACCACGAGCCGCCGTCGGTCGAGGACCAGCAGGGCGTATCCGGTGACCGCGGTGAGCAGGGCGGACGTCCAGCCGGGGCGCGGGCCTTCGGGCCCGGCCGGGGCGAGCAGGAGGTGGACGCCGAGGTCGCCGGGGCGTACGTCGTAGACCTCGCCGACCCGGTCGGCGGCCGGTTCGTACGTCTGGAGCAGGGCCGCCGGCACGCCGTTCCTGGTGACCAGGTGGGCGTGGTGGGTGTCGAGGCCGGCCATGTGGGTGTAGATCTCGGCGACCTGGTCGCGGGTGAGGCCGGTCATGCCCCAGAAGGCGGCGCGCTCCTCGCTGACCCAGGCGTGGATCACGTCCGCGTCGGCGGCCGGGTCGAGGGGGCGGACGCGGACGGTGCCGTAGCCGTCGATGTGCTCTTCGTGGGGGAGGTGCGGGTCAGTCATCGGTCTCCTCGGTGGGGTCGGGGGTGAGCGAGGTCCAGTCGGTGACGACCGGGGCCAGTTCTCCCGCCCGCCACAGCGGGAGCTGGTCGCGGTGGTGCGGGCTGCCGGGGACGCCGTCGGCGCCGAAGGGGACCACCCAGCGGCTGTTGGCGCGGTCGGCGAGGTCCCAGACGTAGCGGGCGGCGGGACCGCGGGCCGCGCGGTCGGTGACGCCGGGCACGGCGGAGGTGCACAGCAGGCAGTCGTGGTCCCCGGCGAGACCGGGTTCCGGCTCCTTCTCCGGCTCCTCGGGCAGGGCTCTCCAGGCGGCGAGCCGGTGGGTGTCCGCCCAGGTGCCGGTGGGCGGCGCGGCCGCGGTCTCCTCCAGGGCGGCGCGGACCAGGGCGGGGCGGTCGATGCCGTACAGCTTCTCGGCGCGGAGCAGGTGTTCCAGGGCGTAGCCGACGCGCGGGATGAGGGCCAGCCAGGGGAGCAGCAGGTCGGGGTAGGCCGGGGGCTCGGCGAGCGGGGCGAGGACGGGGTGCGCGGCGATCTGGCGTACGACCGCGCCGCGCAGCGCGGCGTAGGCCGCCGCGTCGGTGCTGTCGGCGTCCATACGGCGGTCCCAGGCGAGCAGGCGGTCGCGCAGCCGGGCCGCGGCGGGGGTCAGCCCGTCGAGGGCGGCGAGGTGGTCGAGGAGGGGTCCGGCGGAGCCGAGGTGGGTGTCGGTGTGGAGCGCGGGCATGGCGTCGGCGGTCCAGGTGGGGCGCGCGTCGAGCAGGTCCTGGATGCGGGTGGCGCGGTGCGGCGGGGCGAACTCGACGCCGAGGGGGGAGGCGAGGCCGCGCTCGTTGGCCATGACGGCGGTGCCGTCGGGCGTGGGCGCGTACGGCGTCTCGTGCCAGCCCTGCCACTCGTGGCCGGGGAGCCAGGCGGGCACGGGGTGCAGACGGTTGGCGTGGGCGCGGAGCGGGACCCGGCCGGCGATGCGGTGCAGGGTGCCTCCGGCCGTGTCGGCGGCCAGGACGGTGTTGACCGGTTCGGCCCAGGAGTCCAGGGCCCGGTCGACGTCGGCGACGGTGCGGGCGCGCAGGAGGGGGAGGAGGGCGCTGAAGCCGAGGTCTTCCGTGACCCGGGGCGGGTAGCGCAGGGCCAGGGCGGTGGTGTCGTCGCCGTCGCCCACGACGCCCGGATCGGCACCCTCTATGACGCCCGCGTCCAGGCCCTCCGGCCCTCCGGCGACCACCGGGCCGCGCGGGGTCTCGATCAGCTCGATCTCCAGCGGGGGTTCGTGCGCGATGTGGACCGTCTCGGTGTGGCGGGTGGCGCGGTGCCAGTGGCCGTCGGGGCCCAGGGCCTCCACTCCCGCGCCGGTGCGGCGCAGCCGCTCGCGGTAGAGGTCCTGGTAGTCGGCCATGGCGTGGGTGATGGCCCAGGCGACCTGGCCGGTGTGCCCGAAGTGGGCGATACCGGGGATGCCGGGGACCGCCAGGCCGACCACGTCGAACTCGGGGCAGGACAGGTGGATCTGCTGGTAGACGCCGGGGTCCTCGATGAAGCGGTGGGGGTCGCCGGCGATCAGGGCGTGCCCGGTGTCCGTGCGGTCGCCGGTGACCAGCCAGCCGTTGCTGCCCGCCGTGCCGGGGCCGTCCGTGGCGAACAGGCCGACGGCGTCGGGGCCGAGGTGCCGGATCGCCTGCTCGCGCCAGAGCTTGGCGGGGAAGCCGGCGAAGAGGATGTGGGTGGAGAGCCAGACGGCGAGGGGTGTCCAGGGCTGCCAGGGGCCGGGGGTGAGACCGGTGCGGGCGAACTCGGGGGCCCGGCGGGCGCCGCGCGGCAGGCCTTCGTTGACCCCCTCGACAAACGCGCGGACCCAGTCCGCCGTCTCCGCGTCCCGGCGTTCCAGCGCGGTGAAGCAGCGGCGGGCGGTGTCGTCGAGGCGGGCGCGGCGGGCGAGGACGTCCCAGGAGAGGGCGGCGGCGCCGAGGAAGGCGGCCGAGGTGCCCTGGGCGCGGTGGCGTTCGACCTCCAGTTGCCAGGCGCGGTCCAGCGCGGTCACCCGGCCCTGGGCGCGGGCGAGTTCGCGGGCGTCGGCGGCGCGCAGGTGGGGGATGCCCCAGGCGTCGCGCCAGGTCTCGGTGGTCACCTGGGACCCCCTTCGCTTTAGGTTAGCCTTGCCTAACTTGATGATGGTTGAATCGTACGGGAGCGGTGCCCCTGCACGGCACCTGCACCCTGGTCGCGGGAGACCGGCCATGCCGGATCACCGGCCGCGCGGGATCATCGACCCATGGACGTCACCCTGCATCTCGCCCAGGACCCCGCCGCCGACGCGCTGCTCGGACGCTCCCCGCTCGCCGCGCTCGTCGGCATGCTGCTGGACCAGCAGATCCCGATGGAGTGGGCGTTCAAGGGGCCCCGGACCATCGCCGACCGGCTCGGCGCCGAGGACCTGGACGCGCACGACATCGCCGCGATGGACCCGGAGGCCTTCGCCGCGGTGCTCTCCGAGAAGCCGGCGGTGCACCGGTACCCGGGCTCGATGGCCAAGCGGGTGCAGCAGCTGTGCCAGTACCTGACCGAGCACTACGACGGTGACGCCGAGGCCGTCTGGCGGGGCGTCGCCACCGGCGCCGAGCTGCGGAAACGGCTGGAGGAGCTGCCGGGGTTCGGCAAGCAGAAGGCGCAGATCTTCCTCGCCCTGCTGGGCAAGCAGCTCGGGGTCGCGCCGGAGGGCTGGCGGAAGGCCGCGGGGCCGTACGGCGAGGCGAAGTCCTTCCGGTCCGTCGCCGACATCACCGGACCCGAGTCGCTGGCCAAGGTGCGCGCCCACAAGCAGGAGATGAAGGCGGCGGCGAAGGCGGCGAAGGCCTCGGGCACGTCGAGCGGCACCGGCTGACCCGGCCCGCCCCGGACCCGACCGGGCCGCGGTGTCACCCGTTCGGGCGCTGCCCGCTGGCAGGGCCGTGGGCGCCGGGCCAACGATGGATCATGACCGAGGCACCGAACAGCGGCCCGGACTGGGGCCGCGAGTACGACGACCGGCATGTGCACGCGAGCACGCCGCCCGGCGGCGGCACCCGGGAGTCCGCGCCGCCGGGTGGCGGCCACCGGGAACCCGAGCCGCCGTTCGAGGGCCCCCTGCACGCTCTGTCGCAGGCCGCCTGGCAGGTCGTCCTGGTCACCGGCATCGCCTCGCTGATCCTGGGCGTCCTGGTGCTCGTCTGGCCCGGCCCCTCCCTGCTCGTGGTCGGCGTCCTCTTCGGCGTATACCTGCTGATCAGCGGCATCTTCCAGCTCGTCGCCGCCTTCGGCACCCACAAGGCGACCTCGCTGCGGGTGCTGGCCTTCGTCAGCGGCGCCCTGTCGGTCCTGCTCGGCCTGTTCTGCTTCCGCGGGCCCATGCAGTCGATCCTGCTGCTCGCCCTGTGGATCGGCATCGGCTGGGTGATCCGCGGCATCACCCAGACCCTGGCGGCCGCCTCCGACCCCCGCATGCCCGCCCGCGGCTGGCAGGTGTTCCTCGGGGTCCTCACCTTCCTCGCCGGCATCGTGCTGATCGACTCACCGTTCCGCTCGGTCGCCGTACTGACCCTCGTCGGCGGCATCTGG
This sequence comes from Streptomyces sp. NPDC001606, assembly GCF_053596835.1. Lineage (NCBI taxonomy): Bacteria > Bacillati > Actinomycetota > Actinomycetes > Kitasatosporales > Streptomycetaceae > Streptomyces > Streptomyces sp. NPDC001606. The sequence goes on along the minus strand of NZ_JBSFHC010000013.1, from coordinate 157,601 downwards.
CTGGTCGTGGTCGGCATCGTGGAGATCGTCACCTCCTTCGGCATCCGCAGCCGGGCCCGGCAGATCCCACGGACCGTGTGACCCCCGTCAACCCCACGCCCTCCCTGTTCACCCGACCCACGGTCCACAGCCTGTGCATAACGGCCGGGCGGACGGGGAGCCGGGCGCGGAGACCCCTGCTTCGCCCACACATGCTCCCGGTAATCCCCGTTATGTTCTGTTTGCGAGATCTTTTCCAGGCTGGCACTCCGTCGCCATGGCTGCGCCCGGAACGTCTTGACCGGTAGGCTTTCCGTGTGATCTTCAAGCGCATCGGAAACGGCCGGCCGTACCCCGACCACGGCCGGGAAAGCACCCGGCAGTGGGCGGACGTCGCGCCGCGCCCGGTCCGCCTCGATCAGCTCGTCACCACCAAGCAGCAGCTCGATCTCGAGACCCTGCTGGCGGAGGACTCGACGTTCTACGGCGACCTCTTCGCGCACGTCGTGAAGTGGCAGGGCGACCTCTACCTGGAGGACGGACTGCACCGCGCCGTCCGCGCCGCCCTCCAGCAGCGTCAGGTGCTGCACGCGCGCGTGCTCGAGCTGGACTGACCGGCCCCGACCGGCCCGGCGCGACACAGCCGTTGGCCCTTTCGGGTTCCACTCGGCGGCATCGACTGATCATCTAATAGGCAGCGCCGCCCGGGCGCACTACGCTGCGCCCATGAGCATGCTGACTCCTCCCGGCATGGGCGGCCAGTACCGGATCACGGGGGACAAATACCCTCGGATGCGTCCGCCCCGGCGACGCGGCAGGCTCGTCGCCGCCGTGGTGGCGTCCGCCGCCGCGCTCGGTCTGATCGGCTGGGGCACCGTGCAGCTCATCGACGTCTTCACCGGCGGCGAGAAGGCGACAGCGGCCACGTCCAAGGCCGGCTGCCGGACCAAGGTCTCCCCCGCCGCCCATGCCAAGGCCCTGCCCGAGCCGGGCCAGATCACGGTGAACGTCTACAACGCCACCCAGCGCACCGGACTCGCCAAGGACACCGCCGACGCGCTGAAGAAGCGCGGCTTCAAGATCGGTGACGTGGGCAACGCCGGCAAGGAGTACGACAAGAAGGTCAAGGGCACCGGGATACTGCTCGGCCCCGCCGGCGCCCGGAACACCTCGCTCCCGGTGCTGGCCACCCAGCTGGCCGCCGCCGAGCAACGGGTCGACGGCCGCAAGGAAGCCGACCTCGACCTCATCATCGGGGACGGCTTCAAGGGCCTGGCCAAGCCGGCGGACGCACAGCAGGCCCTGGCGGCGCTGACCACGCCCGACGCGACGGCGGAATCCGTCAAGAAGGGCTGCTCGTAGGAAAACCCGTAGGAAAAGGCTCGTAAGAAAAGGGGAACCCCTGGGCGCCTCTTCAGGCACCCCTGGGCTCCCCTGAGCCGCCCGCAGTCGCGGAAACCTACTCGGCCGCGCCGTACAGGCGGTCGCCCGCGTCGCCCAGCCCCGGCACGATGTAGCCCAGCTCGTTGAGGTGGTCGTCCACCGCGGCCGTCACGACCGTCACCGGCGTGCCCGCCAGCTCCCGCTCCATGACCTCGACGCCCTCGGGAGCGGCCAGCAGCACCACCGCCGTGACATCGTCGGCGCCCCGCTTGATCAGCTCCTGGATCGCCGCGACCAGCGTGCCGCCGGTGGCCAGCATCGGGTCGAGGACGTACACCTGGCGGCCCGAGAGGTCCTCCGGCATGCGCGAGGCGTAGGTGGAGGCCTGGAGCGTCTCCTCGTTGCGGATCATGCCGAGGAAGCCCACCTCGGCGGTCGGCAGCAGCCGGACCATGCCGTCCAGCATGCCGAGACCGGCGCGCAGGATCGGCACCACCAGCGGGCGGGGCCGGGCGAGCTTGACGCCGGTGGTCTGCGCGACCGGCGTCTGGATGTCGACGGTCTCGGTGCGTACGTCCCGCGTGGCCTCGTAGGCGAGCAGGGTGACCAGTTCGTCGGCGAGCCGGCGGAAGGTCGCGGAGTCGGTGCGCTGGTCGCGCAGCGTGGTGAGCTTGTGAGCGACCAGGGGGTGGTCGACGACGTGGAGACGCATGCCCATAACGGTACCTGCGCCGACGACCGCCCCGCCCTGGCGTCAAACCGGCCGTCCGGGGGAAAGTGGGAGGGAGGACCGGGGTGGTGTGACGTGCCTGACCTGCCTGACCCGCGCGACGCGGGCGATTCCGAGACCGCCGGAGCGAAGGCGCCGGAGAACGACGCCGAGCGGCGCCGCCGGCGCGCCCAGTTCCTGCGCGACCTCGCCGAGGCCCGCGCCCTGCGCGCCCGCGTCCAGCCCCGGCGCACGAAGGCCGCGCGCCTGCGCCACGCGATGCGGATGCGGACCTTCCGCTGGTAGCCACGCGCGGCCGGTGGACCGGCCCCCGGTGGGGAAGATCCAGGTCCGCTTGGGCGTTTGGCAGGCGGGGGTGCGTGAGTGCTTCGAAAAGCCGCGTACGATCCGCAGGTGGCGGCAACAAGTGCGCTGGTGAGTCGATTACGGATCCACGCTCGAAACTGCCGGACACAGGGAGCCGAAGACGTCCCCTGAACGCCTTGTTTCTGCCACGATTCCGAGTGGGTGGGGCTCGGAGCCCAGCTCTCTCCGCCCAAGAACCTCCGCCGGGGGGACCCCCAACCGGCACGCCTATGACCAGTGGGAGAGTCACGGTGTACTTCGCCGCACTGCTCGCGCGCACCGAAGACGGGTGGGAAGCGAGCGACACAGAGCTCGACGATGTGGAGACCCTGTCGGATCTGGCCGACCTGGCCCGGGAAGCCTCTCCCGACGAGGACACGGTGCTCGTGCTGATCGAGCAGGAGGACGCCTGGTTCGGCGTCGTCCGCGTGGACGGCGAGGACGACCCTCGCATCTACGTCTCGGACGCGGCCGCCGCCCAGCGCAGCGCGTACGGCGAGCTGCTGCTCACCGACGAGCTGCTCGGCCGGGAGCCGGGTGCCGACGACGGCCCCGACCTGGACTCCCTGGACCTCGACGGCACCGAGGACGGCGAGTCCGAGGACGAGGACGAGGACACGGACGGCACCGGGGGCGACGCGGTGTCGCACACCCCGGTGGGCGACAGCCGGATCCTCGACGACCTGGGCATCAGCGAGAAGGAGCTGCGCACCCTGGACGCCGACGACGCGCTGAACACGATCGCCGAGGCCCTGGGTGCCTCGGAGGTGCTGGAGACCGTCCGCTGACCGCAGCACAGCACGGGCAGGGCACGCCGGACCCGGTACGCGACCGCTGGCGGGCCGCGATGCGGCTCGCCCTGGAGGAGGCCGGGCTGGCCGCCCGGGGCGGGGACGTCCCGGTCGGCGCGCTCGTGCTGGGCCCGGACGGTACGACGGTGATCGCGGCCGGGCACAACGAGCGCGAGGTCACGGGTGATCCCACGGCCCACGCGGAGGTCCTCGCGCTCAGGCGGGCCGCGGCCAGGCTCGGGGAGTGGCGGCTGACCGGCTGCACGCTCGTCGTCACCCTGGAGCCCTGCACGATGTGCGCGGGCGCGCTGGTCCAGTCCCGGGTGGACCGGGTGGTCTACGGCGCCCGCGACGACAAGGCCGGCGCGACCGGCTCGCTCTGGGACGTGGTGCGCGACCGGCGGCTCAACCACCGCCCGGAGGTCATCGAGGGCGTCCTCGCCACGGACTGCGCCCGACTCCTCACCGACTTCTTCCGGAACCGCTGACGGCACCGGTCGCGACAGCAGTCACGGCAGCACCGGATACCGATTTCAAACCTTGCCCCACCTTGCTGTAGGGTCTCCCTCGGTAGCGTGTCCGAGCGGCCGAAGGAGCTCGCCTCGAAAGCGAGTGTGGCGCAAGTCACCGAGGGTTCAAATCCCTCCGCTACCGCTCTTGGAAGGGCCCCGTCGAAAGACGGGGCCCTTCGTGCGCGCGCCCCACGGTGGCCGCCCGCGCGGCAAGGGGCCTCGGGCAGTGGGCCGTTGGCCCTGGAAAAGGCCGTGAAGGTTAGACTCGCGGCCGGCGGCAGCGGCCCACGAGGCCAAGGCAGAGGGGAGGCCGCGGTGGCGGTGAACGCCAAGAAGATCGTGGTGTACGCGCTCGTGGTCTTCGTGCTCTACGTGATCATCACGGACCCGGCCAAGGCGGCCTCGTACGTCCAGATAGGCTTCGAGGGCATATCTGACGCGGCCAAGGCCATAGGCGACTTCATGACCTGGGTCGCCAACGGAGGAAAGAGCTGAGGTACACCCCATGATCCGCCACCTGGTCCTGTTCAAGCTCAACGAGGGCGTCGAGCGTGACGATCCGCGGGTCGTGGCGGGCGTGGAGGCGTTCCGGGCACTGGGCGGCCAGATCGAGGAGCTGCGCTTCTGGGAGTGCGCCTGGAACATCAGCGACCGGCCGATCGCCTACGACTTCGCGATCAACTCGGCCGTCGAGGACGCGGACGCCCTCAAGCGCTACCTGGAGCACCCGGCCCACCAGGCGGGCGTCGCGCTGTGGCGCGAGTTCGCCACCTGGGTGATCGCGGACTACGAGTTCTAGGCCACCCGGCTCCCCCGAGTTCTCCCGGAAGCCCCTCGCCGGACGGCGGGGGGCTTCCGCGCGTCCTGCACCCGGTCCCTGCACCCGTCCCTGCACCCCGGTCCGCCGACCCCAACTTGTCGGAGTTTGAACACAACACGGGGTTATGGGGTGCTTGCACACAGTGCACATGTCTTGTGATGCTATGACCGCTTTTGACGGATGATTGACCGATGAAGAGGTGGCGTTGACCGTGTCGGCCAGTACTGCGCCGCCCCAGGAAGAGGCGCCCGCTCCCGCCCCCGCACCCGCCCTCTCGGACCCCGCGCCCGACCCTCCCGGCCCCGGAAAACGCCGCGGCGCCGACACCCGGGCCCTGACCCAGGTACTCTTCGCCGAGCTGAAGCAGCTCACCCCGGGCACGCCGGAGCACAACCGGGTACGGGGGGCGCTGATCGAGGCGAACCTCCCGCTCGTGCGCTACGCGGCCGCCCGCTTCCGCTCCCGCAACGAGCCCATGGAGGACGTCGTCCAGGTCGGCACCATCGGACTGATCAACGCCATCGACCGCTTCGACCCCGACCGCGGCGTGCAGTTCCCGACCTTCGCGATGCCCACCGTCGTCGGCGAGATCAAGCGGTACTTCCGGGACAACGTCCGCACGGTCCACGTACCGCGCCGGCTGCACGAGCTGTGGGTGCAGGTGAACAGCGCCACCGAGGACCTGACCACGCTCTACGGCCGCTCGCCCACCACCGCCGAGATCGCCGAGCGGCTGCGGATCAGCGAGGACGAGGTGCTGTCCTGCATCGAGGCGGGGCGGTCGTACCACGCCACCTCGCTGGAGGCCGCGCAGGAGGGCGACGGGCTGCCCGGCCTGCTGGACCGCATCGGATACGAGGATCCCGCCCTGGACGGCGTGGAACACCGCGACCTGGTCCGCCATCTCCTCGTCCAACTCCCCGAGAGGGAGCAGCGCATCCTGCTGCTGCGCTACTACAGCAATCTCACCCAGAGCCAGATCAGCGCGGAACTCGGCGTCTCCCAGATGCATGTCTCCCGGCTGCTCGCCCGCAGCTTCCAGCGACTGCGCTCCGCGAATCGCATCGACGCATAACCCCTTAGGGGACTTCCGACCCACCCTTCGGGCCGGTGCACGGCAGGCGCACGGAAGCACGGCAGGGATCACGGCCTGCATCGCAAACGCGATCGATGCCTCACCGCGCAGAGCGAATCGCTCACCAGCACCGATGCCGACAGTTGTGCCCCGAAAGAGCGTCAGACCCCTTTTATCCAGGGGCGATTCGAATCTTGCATGTCGACATGTCACTACAGCGTGTTGCCGACATGTGACATTCTGCGGGAAGAGCGTTTGCCGGGGCTTCGGCTCCGGTATTCAGGTGAAGGCTGCGTTGCCCGGAAGACGGCGCCGCCGCCGCGACCGTCCCGCGACCCAAAGGGGGTGGCATGTCCGCAGACCAGGGCAGCTCGAAGGTGCTGACGCCCGCGATGAGCGAGGTTGCGCCCAAGGAGCTCGACGCTCTCGACGTCCTCGACGGCATCGAGGGCATCACGCCCCTCGCCGCCGTGCCGTCCCCGACCGTTCCCCTCGCCGAGGCCGCCGCCGACGCCGGGGCCGACCTCGAGTCCCCGCTCGCCGTCGAGGCCCCGCCGGTCCTGCCGGCCACCGGGGACATCGACACCCGCACCCTGTCCCGCTCCCTGTTCCTGCGACTCGCCGCGCTCGGCGAGGACAGCCCCGAGCGGGCCTACGTCCGGGACACCCTGATCGAGCTGAACCTGCCGCTGGTCCGCTACGCGGCCGCGCGCTTCCGCTCGCGCAACGAGCCGATGGAGGACATCGTCCAGGTCGGCACCATCGGCCTGATCAAGGCGATCGACCGCTTCGACTGCGAACGGGGCGTGGAGTTCCCGACCTTCGCGATGCCGACCGTGGTCGGCGAGATCAAGCGCTTCTTCCGGGACACCTCCTGGTCGGTGCGCGTCCCGCGCCGGCTCCAGGAGCTGCGCCTGGCCCTGACCAAGGCGAGCGACGAGCTGTCCCAGAAGCTGGACCGCTCGCCGACGGTCACGGAGCTGGCCGCCGCGCTCGGCGTCTCCGAGGAGGACGTGGTCGACGGCCTTGCGGTCGGCAACGCGTACACCGCCTCCTCCCTGGACTCCCCCGCCCCCGAGGACGACGGCGGCGAGGCCTCCCTGGCCGACCGGCTCGGCTACGAGGACACGGCCCTGGAGGGCGTGGAGTACCGCGAGTCGCTCAAGCCGCTGCTGGCCAAACTCCCGCCCCGGGAGCGGCGGATCATCATGCTGCGGTTCTTCGCGAACATGACCCAGTCGCAGATCGGCGAGGAGGTCGGGATCTCGCAGATGCACGTGTCCCGGCTGCTGACCCGGACGCTGGCGCAGCTCCGCGAAGGTCTCATCTCGGACTAACGGTCCGCGGGACACCCGCGCCGATATTCCTATCTGACGGTATGTCAGCCACCATGGGGCGATGCTTCATGCGACGACATGGATGCGTGGCCGCCGCGGGGTCCTCGCGGCGGCTTCGGTGGTCTTCGTCTGCCTCGGCGGGGTGATCGCCGCCTGCGGAGGCGGCGGACCGGGTGGCGGCTATGCCGCGGTGGGCGGCGGCTCCTCGCCGGGACGCCCGTCGGCCGCGACGCCGACGGGATCGGTGACGCTGGTACCGCTCGACGGAGCCGGCCCGCGCCGCCACAGCCGTACCCGGGCGAGCAGCGACTCACCTCCAGGGGCGACCCCTGCGTCCGCATCCCCGGCCACTACTCCGACCTCGGATGACAGCGGCAGCCCGGAACCGCCGACGCCCGCCTCTCCGAGACCGAGCCGCAGCCCGAGGCCCGGCCCGACAACCGGTCCGACCTCCGGCCCCACCTCGTCGACCGGCCCGTCGTCCGGCCCGTCCACCGCCCCGACGACCACTCCGGCCGCCCCGGCCGATCTCTCCTGGGGCACCCCCGCCACGGCACCGACGGATCACCGCTGGTGCCAGAAGGTGACGGTCGGCTTCCGCAACGCGGGCGGTACGGCGGTGGCGTCGGGCTCGGTGACCTTCGGGACGCACATCATCGGGGCGCTCGGCATCGACTGGGGAACCGTCGAGTCCACCGCGGACCTGCCGGTGCCGATCGCCGCCGGAGCGGAGCAGAGCACCGACTGGACGGTGTGCGTCGACCCCTGGAGGGTGCCGCTCGGCATGCACATCGAGACGCGGGACGTCTCCGTACGGTGGAAATGAGCCCGCACGAGCCAGTCAGCCCGCACGAGCCAGTGAGCCCGTCGGCGCGTCCTACGACAGGGCCAGCCAGGCCACACCCGCCACCACCGCGATCGCCACGATGACGCCGATGATCAGGCCGACGCGGGGGCCGGAGGAGGCCGCCGCCTGCTGCTGCCGTCCCTGGGGAGCCTCGTCGACGAACGCGCGGAACATCTGGGTGCTGCCGGCGGGGTCGTAATTGCCCTGGGGGCCCTGGGTGTTAGCCATGGCCCGAGACCTTAGCGAAGACGGGGCCGGGCACCCAAGTGGGGGGCCACCGGGACAGACGGGGGCAGCCCACCCGCAGCCCACCCGCACCGACCTGCACATTTACGATCGCAATACTTGCCTTTGCCAAGGTTTTGCGTCAGCCTCCATCCGACTTATTTGCCTGTAGCAACCAATCGCGCGTATGGTTGCCCCAAGCAACGAATACGGGAGGTGTGATGGCCGAGCAGACGCAGTTCGAAGAGCTGGCGCGTCAGCTCAGTGCCGTCGGGGCCGTGAAACGGGACCTGGGGCGGATCCTGCCCCACGACTGCCCGGCCGGCTCGGCCGCCGTGCTGACGCTCCTCAGCCGCCACGGCGACATGCGCATGAGCAAGCTCGCCGAGCTGCTGGCCGTGGACATGTCGGTCACCAGCCGCCATGTCGCACACGTCGCCGCACGCGGCTGGATCGAACGGCACCCGGACCCGGCGGACAAGCGCTCGCGCATCCTGCGCCTGACCCCCTCGGGCCTGGAGCAGTGCGACGAGCTGTCCCGGCGGACCTCGCATCTGCTCGCCGAGCGGCTCGCCGACTGGACCGACGACGAGGTCGGCCAGCTCATCCGGCTGATGACCCGCCTGCGGGCGTCCTTCGGCGACTGCCGCTCGACGCCGGCCCGGCTCCCCGCGGAGCCCGCCCCCGTAGTCGCAGAGACCACCCGTACACCCGCAACCACGTAAGAGAAGGAAGCCCATGGCAACGACCACACCAGCCGGTGTGCGGGCTCACGCCAAGCACGGGGGAGGCTCCTCGGCGGGCCACGCCCCGATGACGCACCGGCAGATCATGGAGGCGCTGTCCGGCCTGCTGCTCGGCCTGTTCGCCGCCATCCTGTCCTCGACCATCGTCACCAACGCCCTGCCGACGATCATCAAGGACCTCGGCGGCGGCCAGTCCGCGTACACCTGGGTCGTCACCGCGGCGCTGCTCTCGATGACCGCCTCGGTGCCGCTGTGGGGCAAGCTGGCCGACCTGGTCAGCAAGAAGGCCCTGGTCCAGATATCCCTGGTGATCTACATCATCGGCTCGGTCATCGCCGGTACGGCGCAGAACCCGGCCATGCTGATCACCGCCCGTGTGGTGCAGGGCCTGGGCGCCGGCGGTCTGTCCGCCCTGGTCCAGGTGATCATGGCCGCGATGATCTCCCCGCGTGAGCGCGGCCGGTACAGCGGTTACACCGGTGCCACCTTCGCCGTGGCCACCGTCGGCGGCCCGCTGCTCGGCGGTGTCATCACCGACACCGACTGGCTCGGCTGGCGCTACTGCCTCTTCGTCGGTATCCCGTTCGCGCTGATCGCGCTGATCGTCCTCCAGAAGACCCTGCACCTGCCGGTGGTCAAGCGCCAGGTCAAGGTCGACTGGCTCGGCGCCTTCTTCATCACCGCCGCGGCCTCGCTGCTGCTGATCTGGGTCACCTTCGCCAACGACAAGTACGACTGGCTGTCCTGGCAGACGTACACGATGGTGGGCGGCACGATCGTGCTCGCGCTGCTCTTCGTGTACACCGAGACCAAGGCCTCCGAGCCGATCATCCCGCTGCGCCTGTTCCGCAACCGCACCATCTCGCTGGCCTCGCTGGCCTCGCTGTTCGTCGGTGTCGGCATGTACTCGGGCACCGTCTTCTTCTCGCAGTACTTCCAGCTGGCCCGCGACAAGTCCCCGACCATGTCGGGTGTGATGACCATCCCGATGATCGGCGGTCTGTTCGTCGCGTCGATGGTCTCCGGCCGGTTCATCACCAGCACCGGACGCTGGAAGGGCTGGCTGGTCGCCGGCGGTGTCTTCCTCACGGCGGGCCTCGGCCTGCTCGGCCTGATGCGCTACGACACCCCCTACTGGGAGCTGTCGATCTACATGGCGCTGCTGGGCATCGGCGTCGGCATGATGATGCAGAACCTGGTGCTGTCCACGCAGAACCAGGTCGCCCCGCAGGACCTCGGTGTCGCCTCCTCCGTGGTGAGCTTCTTCCGCTCCCTCGGCGGTGCGGTCGGCGTCGGCGTGCTCGGCTCGGTCATGTCCGAGCGGATCACCCACTACGCCAAGGACACCATCACCGAGCTGAGCCCGAAGGCCCGGATGGCGGCCGCGCACGCGGCGGGCGGCAACGGCCTGCCCGACATGGACAAGCTGCCCACCCCGGTCCGCACCTGGCTGGAGGGCGCCTACGGCCACGGCATCGCCGACGTCTTCCTCTACGCGGCGCCGTTCGCCCTGATCGCCTTCGTCGTCGTGCTGTTCATCAAGGAGGTTCCGCTGAAGACCAAGGGAGCCCTGGCCCAGGCCGCCGAGGGCGACAGCGCCCCCGCCGAGGCCACCCCGGTCGCCGCCGAGGCCGCCCCGGTCGCCGAGCAGCCGGTCCCGGCCGCCGTCGCCGCCACCCCGGCCGCCGCCACCGCGCAGACCCCGGCCGCCGCCACGGCCACCCAGCCGCTGGCCACCGCCGTCGCCACGGTCGCCGGGCCCGGCACCACCGGCGGCACCCCGGTGCACGGCTTCGTCCGCGGCGCCGAGAGCGCCCCGGTCCCGCAGGCCGCGGTCACCCTGATCTCGCTGTCCGGCCGCCAGCTGGGCCGCGCGGTCGCCCAGGCCGACGGCGGCTACGCGATCGACGCCCCGGGCACCGGCTCGTACGTCCTGATCGCCTCCGCCGACGGCTACCAGCCGCAGGCCTCCACCGTCGTGGTGGGCGAGGAACCGCTGTCGTACGACATCCTGCTCAGCGGCACCAGCGGGCTGACCGGTGTGGTCCGGGCCGCCGGGAGCGCGCTGCCGGTCAAGGACGCCATGGTGATCGTCACCGACGTCCGCGGTGACCTGCTGGCCACCGCCGCCACCGGGGAGCAGGGCGACTTCGCCCTCACCGACCTGGTGCCCGGCACCGTCACCGTCGCGGTCAACGCGCAGGGCTTCAGGCCCCGTGCGCTGCCGGTCGAGGTCGGCACCACCGGGGTCACCCGGGTCGAGATCGACCTGGACGCCGGCGCCCGCCTCCAGGGTGTCGTCCGGTCCCCGCACGGCCTGCTGGCCGACGCCCGGGTGACCCTGGTCGACCAGGCCGGCAACGTGGTCGGCACCGCCACCACCGGCGCGGACGGGGCGTACGCCTTCACCGACCTGGACAGCGGCGAGTACACCGTCATCGCGACGGGCTACCCGCCGGTGGCCACGGCCCTCACCGTCTCCGGCACCGGAGTCGACGGCCACGAGATCGAACTCGCCCACCCCGGCGAGTAGTCCGGCCCCCGGCCCGTGGTGCGCGCCCCTCGTGCGCACCACGGGCCGGTCCATTACGACCTATTTATTAGGCTTTTTCAGGGAGAAGAACGGGATGGGACTGACCGCGAAGATCCGTACGCGGGACGGGTGGGCCGTGTCGCACGCGGTCGTCACGGTGACCGACATGACCGGTACGCAGGTGCTGCGGGCCGAGGCGGACGCCGAGGGGGCCGTGCGGGACACCACCGAGCTGGCGCCGGGGGCGTACACGGTGATCGTGACGGCCGTCGGGTACGCGCCCGCGGCCTCCTCCGCGATCGTCACCGCGAGCGGCCGGGCCGAGGTCGGCACGGTCACACTGGCCCGGCAGGGCGGCTCCGAACTGCCGCCGCCCGGCCCCTGGACCATCGACCCGGTGCACTCCTCCGTCGCCGCGGTCGCCCAGCACCTGGGCATCTCCAGCGTGCACGGCCGGTTCACCGAGTTCGGCGGCACGATCGAGATCGCCCCCGACGACATCGGCAAGTCCCGGGTGGAGGCGGTCATCAAGGCCGCGTCCGTCGACACCGGCAACGGCATGCGCGACACGCACCTGCGCTCGGGGGACTTCCTCGACGTCGAGAACCACCCGGAGATCACCTACCGGTCGACGGGCCTGACCCAGTCCGGCCCCGACCGCTGGACGGTCCACGGCGAGCTGTCCATGCACGGGATCGTACGACCGGTGGACCTCGACCTGGCCTACCTGGGCACCGGCGCCGACCCCTGGGGAGGCACCCGGGCGGCCTTCCGGGCGACGGCGGAACTGCACCGGGAGGACTTCGCGATGAACTACAACCAGGTGCTCCAGGCGGGGATCGCCGCGATCGGCACCACCCTGAAGGTGGAGCTGGACATCCAGGCGGTCCAGGGCGACACGCTGCCCCAGGCGTAGGCACAACAGGGTCAGCCTCGCGGTGGCCGGCTGGCCCTAGGGTGCTGTCATGGCACCGAACATCGCTACCAACACCCGGGTTTCCCTGGACGAGTTGCTGGAGTTCGTACGGCCCCGGCACCGGGCGCTGCTGATCACCCGCCGGGCCGACGGCGGGCCGCAGGCCTCCCCGTTGACCTGCGGGGTCGACGACTCCGGCCGGATCGTGGTCTCCACCTACCCGGAGCGGGCCAAGGCCCGCAACGCCCGGCGGGATCCGCGGGTCGCGCTGGTCGTCCTGAGCGACGACTGGAACGGCCCGTGGGTCCAGATCGACGGCACGGCCGAGGTCGTCGACACCCCCGACTCGGTGGAACCGCTGGTCGAGTACTACCGCAACATCGCCGGTGAGCACCCCGACTGGGACGAGTACCGCGCGGCGATGGTCAAGCAGGGCAAGTCGATCATCCGGATCACCCCCGAGCGCTGGGGCCCGGTGGCCACCGGCGGCTTCCCGGCCCGGCTGGTGACGGACCAGGACTGATCAGCCGCGCTCGACCATCACCTCGATACCGGCGATCAGCAGGTCCAGGGCGAAGGTGAAGTCCCGGTCCATCATCTCGGCGACCGTGTCCCCGCCGCGGGCCTCCATGAACTCCCTGGACTCCTGGATCATGTCCGCGGCCTGGGGATGCCGCTGCGCCTCGGTCAGGGCCTGCTGGTAGTAGTCGTCCGCGCTCAGCCCCGAGTCGGCGATCCGGGACATGAACTGGGACTCCAGCGTGCCGTAGCCGTACACGAACTGGAACACGGCCGAGATGGCGCTCATCACCCGGTGCGCCGGCAGCCCGGTGCGCCGGACGACGCGCTGGACGGTACGGGAGAAGGCCAGCGCGTTGGGCCCGATGTTGAGGTACTGCCCGGCCAGCCGGGACAGCCACGGGTGACGCAGCAGCAGGGCCCGGTATCCGGCGGCCAGGTCGCGCAACTGGGCCCGCCAGTCGGGTTCCTCGGCGCCGTCCGGGTCGGGCAGCCGCAGTTCCCCGAAGGCCGCGTCCAGGGCGAGTTCCAGCAGGTCGTCCTTGGTGTCGACGTACCAGTACAGGGACATCGCGGTGACGTTCAGCTCACCGGCCAGCCGCCGCATGGAGAACTTGGCCAGCCCCTCGGCGTCGAGCAGCCGTACCGACGCCGAGGTGATCCGCTCCCGGTCGAGCCCGGAGGGCTGGCCGCTGCGCCCGCCGCGCGGGGCCTTGCGCTCCAGCCAGACACTGGCCCGCGCCGACCGCCCTGAGTCCTTCACCACCGGTGCCCTTCCTCGTTACCGATCACTGTCCCGGCCCGCTGTGCACACCCGCGGCTCCCGACATACCCATACCATCCGAACCGTCAGGTGACGCTCCGCTCCGCCCGCCGAAGCAGCACCGCGGCCAGCAGACCGCCCGTCAGCACGGCTGCCGCTCCGACCAGTTGACCGGCTCCCAGCCCCGTGGACAGCGACTTGCCCGAGGCCAGTGAAGAGCTGAGCACGGCGCCCAGGACGGCGACACCAAGACCGTTTCCGAATTCGGCCAACGTTCCGTTGATCCCGGCGCCCACCCCGGCCTTCGCCGGCGGTATCGCGCTCATGATGGCGTGCGCCATCGCCGGCGAGGCCACCGCGGCGCCGGCGCCGATGCCCACCAGCCCGGCCAGCGTCCCGGCGTAGCCGCCGGAGTCCAGCTCGGCGATCGACACCAGCCCGAGGGCCATCAGCGCCATCCCCAGGGCGATCGAGACCGGTGTGCCCAGCCGCTGCGACAGCTTGGCCGCCAGTCCGGAGAAGTTCAGCAGTACGACCGTGAGCGCCAGCGGAGCCGTGCGCAGCCCCGCCTCCAGGGGCTCGTAGCCGAGCACGAACTGGAGGTGCTGGGTCAGCAGGAACAGCGAGCCGCCCATCCCGAAGGCGATCAGCACCGCCCCGGCGACGGCCCCGGTGAACTTGCGGTCGCGGAAGAAGTGCGGATCGAGCATCGGCTCGGCGACCCTGCTCTCGGCATAGCCGAAGAGCCCGAGCACCACCACCGCCACGGCCGCCGTGACCAGCACGCGCGGCGAGGTCCAGCCATGAACCGGCCCGGCGATGATCGCGTAGACGAGCGCGGCCATCCCGACCGTGGACAGCAGCGCGCCCACCAGGTCCGGCCGGTCGCCGCGCGGGGCCTTGGACTCCGGTACGAGGACGACGGCCGCGACCAGGCCCAGTGCCGCCACCGGAAGGTTGATCAGGAAGATCGAGCCCCACCAGAAGTGGTTCAGCAGGAAGCCGCCGATGAGCGGGCCGGCGGCGAAGCCCAGGGCGTTGACCGCGGCCCATATGCCGATGGCCTTCGGCTGCTCCTCCGGGGCGAAGATCTGCATGGCGACGGCGAGGGTGGTCGTCATCAGCAGCGCGCCGCCGATGCCCATGCCGGCCCGGGCGACGATCAGCTGGGTGGTGGAGCCGGCGAGGGCCGCCGTGAGGGAGCCGATGCCGAACAGGGCGAGCCCCGCGACCAGCATCTTCTTACGGCCGTACCGGTCGGCGGCGCTGCCCGCGGTGAGCAGCAGGCCGGACTGCACCAGCGAGTAGGCGTTGATCATCCACTGGATGTCGGAGGTGGCCGCGTGCAGCTCGCGGGTGAGTGAGGGGATGGCCACGTTCAGGACGGTGTTGTCCAGCAGCACGGTGAGCTGGGCGAGACAGATGACACCGAGGATCAGCCAGCGCTGGGGGTGGCCCTGCGGGGTGTGCGGACTCGTTGACATGTTGTACACCGTATAGCTGGCAGCTATACGGTGTACAACACATTTCCGGTACGACGGTTCCGGCCCGTCCGTCAGCCGGTCTTCCTCCGGGTGAGGTCGTAGAAGGTGGCCGAACCGACCGTCACCTTCTTGAAGGTGCTCTGGACCCACGAGCTGATCTGGGAGGCGGTGCCGCTGTTGCCGCCCCTGCCCATGCCGCCGCCCGCGATGAAGTAGTGGATCCTCCCGTCGGCCACGTACTGCTTGAACCGGGCCAGCGTGGGCGACGGGTCGGTGCCGTTGAAGCCGCCGATCGCCATCACCGGATCGCCGGTGGCGAGCTGGTAGGCGGCCGCGTTCTGGGAGCCGATGGACGCGGCCACCCAGGTGTACTTCGCCGCGTCCGTCTCCAGCAGTTTCCTGGCCCCGGCGGAGACGGACGCGCCGTTCAGCAGGCCGCCGACGCCACCGCCGCCGCCCATGCCGCCCTCGCCCATCCGGCCGCCGGCGAACCCGTTGCCGTTCTGCTGCCCCTGCGGGCCCGGCTGGTTCCGGCCCGGCATGCCACCGCCCGGGAATCCGTTGCCGTTCAGCCGGCCTCCCTGCCGGCTCTGGCCCGGCATGCCGCCGCCGAAGCCGCCGCGGCCCATGCCACCGCCCGGCCGGCCACCGCCGCCGGGGCCGCCCATCCTGCTCGCGCCCGCCGGACCGGCCGTGACGATCGAGCCGGTGTGCCCCTGCTGGAGCGTGCTGAGGGTGTACGCCGTGGGACCGGCCAGCGCCGCCACCAGGCCCACCGCCGCCGAGGCGAGAGCGAGCCGCCGGGGGATCCGGCCGGCGAAGACCAGGCAGAGCGCCGCGGTCAGGCCGCCGACCAGCACCAGCCACTTCAGCCACGGCAGATAGCCGGAGGTGCGGTGGAGCAGGACATAGCCCCAGGCCGCGGCCGCGACCACGGCGGCGGCGAGGGTGATCGACGCCCACGTCTCCCGCCGCCTCTCCCACAGCAGCCCGGCGCCCATGCCGACGACAGCGGCCAGATAGGGCGCGAGGGCCACGGTGTAGTACTGGTGGAAGATGCCCGCCATATAGCTGAAGACCGCCATGGTCACCAGCAGCGAGCCGCCCCACACCAGGAACGACGCACGGGTGACGGAGGTCCGCTTCCGTCTGCGCGTGGCGACCAGGCCCGCGCCGAGCAGGATCAGCGCGGACGGCAGCAGCCAGGAGATCTGGCCGCCGATCTCCGCGTTGAACATCCGGTTCCAGCCGGTCGCACCCCACATCCCGGTGCCCCCGCCACCGCCCCCGCCGCCGACGCTGCCGGTCTCCTCGCCGTTGAGCCGGCCGAGCCCGTTGTAGCCGAAGGTCAGCTCCAGGAAGCTGTTGTGCTGCGAGCCGCCCACATACGGCCGCGAGGAGGCGGGCCACAGCTCGACGACCGCGACCCACCAGCCGCCGGAGACGACCAGCGCGAGCGCCGCCGCGGCCAGCTGCGCGCACCGCTTCCTCAGCGACACCGGCGCGCAGACCGCGTACACGAGCGCCAGCGCCGGAAGGATCAGGAAGGCCTGGAGCGTCTTGGCGAGGAACGCGAGACCGATCGCCACACCGGCCCACACCAGCCACCGGGTCCGGCCGTCCTCCACCGCCCGGACGACGAGATAGCAGGCCACCGCCATCAGCAGGGCCAGCATCGCGTCCGGGTTGTTGAACCGGAACATCAGCGCCGCGACGGGGGTGAGCGCGAGCACCGCACCAGCGATCAGACCGGCCGCCGGGCCGAACCGGCGCCGTACGGCCGCGTACACGACCGCGACGGTCGCCACGCCCATCAGCACCTCGGGGGCCAGGATCGCCCACGAGTTCAGGCCGAAGACCCGCACCGACAGCTCCATCGGCCACAGCGAGGCCGGCGGCTTGTCGACGGTGATGGCGTTGCCCGCGTCCAGCGAGCCGAAGAAGAACGCCTTCCATGACTTGCTGCCCGCCTGCACGGCCGCCGAGTAGAAGGAGTTGGCGTAGCCGGAGGCGCTGAGGTCGTAGAGGTAGAGGAGGAGGGTGGCCGCGAGCAGGCCGAGGAAGGCCGGGCGGACCCAGCGCGGGGATGCGGTCGGGGGTGCGGTCGGGGGTGCGGTCGGGGGTGCGGTCGGGGGTGCGGTCGGGGGCGGCCCCCAGACGGTCGTACCGATCGGATCGTGGACGGTCATCGGGATTCCTCCCCCTGGTACGGGGTGTAGGGGCCGTACGGGTCGTAGGGGCCGTAGGGGTCGTACGACTGCTGGTGCGGCACCGGACGCTGCGGGAGCGGCGCGTACGGCGCGGTGGGAGCGGTCGCCGCCGGCTCTTCCCGGTCGGGGAAGACCCAGGCCCGGAAGAGCAGGAAACGCAGCACGGTCGCCGCGAGGTTGGCGGCGACCAGCACCGCCAGTTCGGTGGAGTGCGCCGGATGGTCGCCGGCCGCGTTCAGAGCGGCCAGGGAGCCGCTGGTCAGGGCCAGGCCGATACCGAAGACCACCAGACCCTGCGCCTGGTGCCGGACGGCACCGCCCCGGCCGCGCACCCCGAAGGTGAGCCGGCGGTTGGCGGCCGTGTTGGCGGTCGCGGAGACCAGCAGCGCAAGCGCGTTGGCGGTCTGCGCGCCGCAGAACTGCCGGAAGACGCCGTACAGCAGGAGGTAGAAGAGGGTCGACAGACCGCCGACGACACAGAATCCGACCAGCTGCCGGGCCAGACCCTTGGGCACATTGGTCAGTTCGCGGTCGCGCGGGTCGTCGCCGAAGGGGCGGGTGAGCCGGTCCAGCGGCAGCGAACCGGTGGCCAGGGCCCTGCCGACGCGCCACACGCCCTTGAGGTCGTCGGTGGCGGTCTTCACGATGTGCACGGTGGAGTCCGGGTCGTCCACCCAGTCGACCGGCACCTCGTGGATCCGCAGGCCCGCCCGCTCGGCGAGCACCAGCATCTCGGTGTCGAAGAACCAGCCGGTGTCCTCCACCAGCGGCAGCAGCACCTGTGCCACATCCCGCCGGATGGCCTTGAAGCCGCACTGGGCGTCGGAGAAACGGGCCTGGAGCGAGCCGCGCAGGATCAGGTTGTAGGCCCGGCTGATCAACTCCCGCTTGGGGCCGCGGACCACCCGGGAGCTGCGGGCCAGCCGGGAGCCGATCGCGAGGTCCGAGTGACCGGAGATCAGCGGTGCCACCAGCGGCAGCAGGGCGTTGAGGTCGGTGGACAGGTCGACGTCCATGTAGGCGAGGACCGGCGCCTCGGAGGCGGACCACACGGCTCGCAGGGCCCGCCCGCGCCCCTTCTGCTCCAGGCGGACGGTGCCGACCTCGGGGATCTCCGCCTCCAGCCGCGCCGCCACCAGCGGGGTGGTGTCCGTGGACGCGTTGTCCGCGATCGTGATGCGGAACGCGTACGGGAAGGTCCGCGCGAGATGCTCGTGCAGTCTGCGGACGCACGGCTGGAGGTCCTTCTCCTCGTTGTAGACGGGGATCACGACGTCCAGGACAGGCGTTCCGGCGTCGGTGGCCGGGAGGTGCTCCCGCGCCGGCAGGGTGCCGGGAGAAGAGTCGGTTCGCATGGCCCCGACTTTCGTCAGGCGCCCTGTCGCACCCATGTGGTGGCACTGTGCTGTGCCTGTGAGTCCGAGGGCCGGTCCGTCTCCGGTACGGCCGGAGGGACCGCGGGCAGGTGCAGGGTGAACACCGTCCGCCCCGGCACGCTGTCCACGGTCACGGAACCGCCGTGCGCCGCCGCGACGGCCTGCACGATGGCGAGTCCGAGCCCGGTGGACCCGGTCGCCCGGGACCGCGCGGAGTCGCCCCGGGCGAACCGCTCGAAGACATGCGGCAGCAGCTCGGCGGGAATCCCCGGCCCGTCGTCCTCGACGTCGACGCACGTCCACGCCCCGTGCCGCCGCACCCGTGCGGTGACCGTCGTACCGGGCGGGGTGTGGGTGCGGGCGTTGCCCAGCAGATTGACCAGCACCTGCTGGACGCGGGCCGCGTCGGCCAGGACGAGGGCGGGCTCGTCGGGCAGGTCGAGCCGCCAGGTGTGGTCCCTGCCGGCCGCGCGGGAGTCGCTGACCGTGTCCACGACCAGCGGGACCAGATCCGTCCGCTCGAACCGGAGCGGCCGCCCCGCGTCCAGCCGCGCGAGCAGCAGAAGGTCCTCGACGAGGAGCGTCATCCGCCCCGCCTCGGACTCGATACGGCCCAGGGCGTGCCGGGTGTCGGGCCCGACCTGCTCCCGGCCGCGCCGGGTCAGCTCGGCGTACCCCCGGATGGAGGCGAGCGGGGTGCGCAGCTCATGGCTGGCGTCGGCGACGAACTGCCGTACCCGCGTCTCGCTCTGCTGCCGGGCGTGCAGGGCGCCGTGCACATGGTCCAGCATCCGGTTGAGCGCGGCACCGACCCGGCCGACCTCGGTGTGCGGGTCGCACTCGGACTCGGGGACCCGTTCGCTGAGGTGCACCTCGCCGGTGTGCAGCGGGAGTTCGGAGACGCGGGTGGCGGTGGCGGCGACCCGGCGCAGGGGGCGGGTGGCGACGCCGACGAGCACCCAGCCGGCGATCCCGGCGGCGACCAGACCGGCCACGGTGACACTGACCTCGATGAGGATCAGCGCGTCGATGTTGTCGTCGGTCTCCTTGGTGGGAAGGGCGACGTAGTACGTGCCGTTGTTGCCGTCGGCGTACACCGCCTGGTAGTCGCCGAGTCCGGGGATCTCGACGCCGTGCACAGTGCCGTCCCGGGGGACGGCGGCCAGCGCCCTGCTCTGGGCGGACGTCAGCGACCTGGCGCTCATCTGCGGGATGCCGTTGCCGTCCTCGGCCTTGTGGCCGACCTTGGCGTCGGTGACGGCGCCGTGCTCGACCCGGGCCGCGATGGTGCCGCTGGGCTGCGGGCCGTGGGCGACGAAGTCGCCGAGCCTCGTCCCCCGGAGAGCGTCCGGCCGGCCGGGCGGGGCGGCGCCGTGCTTCATCCCGTCCGGCAGCCGGAACCCGCCGGCCGCGCGGGCGGAGGCCTCGATGAGCTGCCGGTTCAGCTGGTCGTACAGATGCGAGCGCAGCGCGAGCGTGGTGACAGTGCCGATCACCGCGCACACCACCGCGATCAGCACCACCGAGGCCACGACGAGCCGGGTCCGCAGGGTGCGCGGCCGCCCCACCCGTGGCATGTGCCGCTGCCGTCGCTGCTGTCGCGCCTGCGGACCCGGCCGTCGCCGTCCGCTCATGACACGGCGGGCTTGATCAGGTAACCGGCCCCGCGCCGGGTGTGGATCATCGGCTCCCGGCCCGCGTCGATCTTCCTGCGCAGATACGAGATGTACAGCTCGACCACGTTGGCCTGGCCGCCGAAGTCGTACGACCACACCCGGTCCAGGATCTGCGCCTTGCTGAGCACCCGCCGGGGGTTGCGCATGAGGAAGCGCAGCAGCTCGAACTCGGTGGCGGTGAGGTGGATGGACTCCCCGGCCCGGGTCACCTCGTGGCTGTCCTCGTCCAGGGTCAGGTCCCCGACGACGAGCACCGAGTCCGAGCGCCGGTCGGCCGCCCCGGACCTGCGGATGAGCCCGCGCAGCCGGGCCACGACCTCCTCCAGGCTGAACGGCTTGGTGACGTAGTCGTCGCCGCCGGCCGTGAGCCCGGCGATACGGTCCTCCACCGCGTCCTTGGCGGTCAGGAACAGCACCGGCACGTCCGGCAGTTCACGGCGCAGCCGGCCCAGCACGGCGAGGCCGTCCATGTCGGGCAGCATCATGTCGAGCACCACGGCGTCGGGCCGGAACTCCCGCGCGGTCTGTACGGCGCCCTGCCCGTCCCCCGCGCTCCTGATCTGCCAGCCCTCGTAGCGCAGGGCCATGCTCAGCAGTTCGGTGATCGACAGCTCGTCGTCCACCACCAGCACACGGACGGGGCTCCCGTCCGGCCTCAGCAGTTCGGTGCGCCCCTGGGGCGAGGTCGTGGTCATGGTGCACACCGTGACGAGGCCCTCTGAGAACACGCTTTCACGCGTCTGTGATTTCCCTGAGAAACCCCCGGGCGCCGCTGGGCAAACCCCTGGGGGCCGGTCAGGGCCGCTGGAAGGAGTAGGAGTGCTCGACCCGGGCGATGTGGATGGTGTACCGCTCGTACCACTCCGCGCGGCCGCGCTCCTTGGCCGCACGGTGCTCGGGGTGCCGCCGCCAGCGCTCGATGCCGTCGAGGTCGCGGAAGTAGGCCACGCTGATGGCGAGTCCGCCCGGCGTGCGGGCGAAGTCCTCGCCGAGGAAGCCGGGTATGTCCCGGACGAGGCCGCTGAGCCGGGCGGCGGCCGCGTCGTAGTCCTCGGCTCCCTCATCGGCGCGTACGGCGGTGAACACGACGGCGTAGTACGGGGTTTCGGGTGCGGTGGGCTGATCGCTCATGCCTTCCACCCTGACCCGCCCGGACCCCCGGATCCCCCGGTCTTGCCGAACGGGATCCGAACGGGATCCAAGTCTTGACCCTTGCACCCCCTCAGAACAGCTCGTCCTGGACGGTGGCCTCCACCGGGAACTCCCTTACGGGAAAGGCGCGCTCGAACGGCCCCCCGCTTCCGTCCGGAGCCACCAGCTCCCACCCCGCCATCAGCCGGGTGTCGAGCACGACGACCCCCCACCCGTCGACCGCCAGATGCAGATCCGGCCCGGCGGCGGCGACCAGCGCACCGCTCACCGCACCCCCCGGCACCAGCTCCACGACCGCGCCGCGCGCCGCCGGCGCCCCGGCCAGCCCGAACACCCCGACGTGGTCGACGACGTGGCAGGGCTCGGCCCGCAGGGACTCCGGCCAGCCGGCGAGCGCCCCGGCCCGGGCGTGCAACTCCCTTACCTCGGCCGCCCGTTCCGCCGCCTCCACCGGCAGTGCCGCCCGCACCGCCCGCTTCTCGCCGTACGGAATCCGGTCCGGCACCCGCAGCGCGGCCCGCAGCAGCTCCTCGGCGCGCCGGGCGGCCATCAGCGGACCGGTGCCGAGCCAGCTGAAGCAGACGGCGCCCTGCTCCAGCAGCCGCGCCGGACCCCGCTCGACGGCGGTGATCCCGACCTTGACCATGCCGGGCCCGAACCAGCCGAGATACACCCGGTACGGGCGCGGGTCGTCGGCGAGCGTGTCGGCGGCCACGGAGTGCGCCCGGTCCAGCCGCGCACACTCCTCGCACCGCGCGCCCGTGCCCCTCCCCGGCACGGCCGCCCGCACCGGACAGGCATGCCCGCGCGCCCCCACGCACCTGCGCACCCCGCCCTCCGGCACGGCGAAGGCGACCCGCTTCCCCCAGGGCAGCGCACTGCGCCGCCCGCCGTCCCACACCAGCGCGGGCCCCTCCGGCGCCCAGCGCAGCCCCGCGCACTTCCATACCTGTGCCATCACCTCCGAGCGTAGAGGCGAGGTCCGACAACGGACCCGGGCTCTCTATGCCTAGGACGCCCGCGCCCCCTCGGAGGCGACCTCGTACGGCGACCCGGCACCGGCCCGCTCTCCCCGCCCCCGGCCGCGCCCCGCCAGCCGGCAGCTCACGCAGCCGGGGTGGCCGGCCCGGGCCTGCGGGTCCCGGGCGCGCATCGGCCAGTCCGACCGGGGCCGTACGCCCGGCGGCTTGCCCCAGCCGGACAGATGCAGCAGCCAGGTCACCAGGACGCTCACCGCCACCACGCCCAGCCCGGCACCGGCCAGCGGCAGGGAGCCCGTGCAGACCCCCACGCCGATGACACCGGCCCCGGCGGTCGCGATGCCGAAGCCGGTCCAGCCGGCGATGGTGTGACCCTCGTCGTACAGACTCATGGAACCGCCTCCACGGGGAACGCCTACAGCATTCCTCTTACCCACTAAGAAATTTACTATACAAACCTCTCACGAACTAAGGGACTTGGGAAGATGCACGGCACGCCACGACCGCCCGCCACTCCGGCCGAGGCGCTGTCGGCCATGGACCACCTCATCGCCGCCCATCTGATCGGCCAGCAGGAGCTGGCCCGGCGGCTCGGCCTGACCGTCACCGACCTGACCTGCTTCGCCTTCGTCCTGGAGGCCGGGGAGGACATGCTGACGGCCGGCGACCTGGCGGCCCGCGCCCATGTCACCACCGGCGCGGTGACGGGCATCCTCAACCGCCTCGAACGCGCCGGATACGTCACCCGCCGCCCCGACCCGGCCGACCGCCGCCGCGTGCGCGTGGCCGCCGTACCCGACGCGGTCACCCGGGTCGAGGCGGTGTACGCCGGCCACTACAAGCGGCTCACGGCGCTGTTCTCCGAGTACTCCCCGGAGGAGCTGGCGGTCGTCACCGACTGGTTCACCCGGGCCACCGGCCTGGCCCACGAGTACCTGGAGAAGCTGAACCGGAACGACCCGGACGAGGAGTGCTGACCAGCCCTGGTCCCGGTCCCGGGAACGACGAAGGCCCCGGAGTGATCCGGGGCCTTCGCTCTACTCGACTATTGAGTCTCGACCATTCAGTGACGTCAGCGGACGTCGACGTAGTCGTAGGCGTCCGCGCCCGAGGTGGTGCTGCTGCCGTTGTAGTGGAAGCGCCAGGTGCCGTCCACGGAGGCGGTCACCGAGGTCTTCAGGTAGCCGCTCGACGAAGCCTTGATCGTCTTCACGGTGCTGTAGGTGCTGGCGCCGGACTTCTTGAACTGCACGTCCACGGACTGGCTGCCGTAGCCGTAGTACTTCAGGTTGCTCCAGCTCGCGCGCTTCAGGGTGCCCGTGAGCGTGACGGCCTTGCCCTTGGTGACCGGCTCGGGACCGGCGTTGAAGTCGCTGAAGCTGGCGGCGCGCTTCACCCAGTGGTTCTTGTAGACGTCCGTCTGGATGTAGTCGGAGTCATTGCCGACCGCCCAGGCGGCGACGTTCCACTTGCCGGCCAGGATGCTGTCGTACAGGTCGTCCGACGTGGCCGTGATGGTGATCTTGCAGGTGGCGGAGGTGGCGCTCCAGTTGTCGCAGGTGGAGTCCTGGTCGTTGTAGAGCACGCCGTCGACGTCCGGGTTGTTCTCGTCCAGGCTGGTGCCGTGCCACAGGAAGGCGCTGGCGCTGTAGATGCCGGACGGGTCGGTCGCCGTCACGTAGATGGTGAAGGACTTCTTGCTGACGCCGACGACGACGTCCTTGTTGCCGTTGACGGTCACCTTGGTGATCGTCGTGTCGCCCTGGCTCTCGTCCGCCGGCGACATCGTCGCACCCGACATCTTGGCGGCGACACCGGCCGGGCCGTCCGCCGCCTGAGCGGCCGGAGCGACGAGGGCGGTGAGTGCCACGGCGCCGGAAACCGTCGCGGCGGCCAGGCTGGCACGAATGCGCATCTGTCTTCCCCAAAAGGACAGAGGGCCACCAGCAGTGGGGGGCACTGGTGAGCCCGAGGTCTGATGAGTCTGTTGACTCACCTGCGAAGACCCGCGACCCCTGGGAACAGTTGTACGGGATAGAACAATTTTTTTAACGGTGCATGACCAACCCGCAGAGCCCTACGCGGCCAGCGCCCGACGTTCGCCAGGACGACCGCGCTCAGGGCCGGCCAGCCCAGGGCCCTTCGAGGACGGGCACGAGACGGTGATGAGCCCGGGACCGGACACCGTCGTCCGTCCCTTCGCGCCCGAAGGGTGGAAGGAGCCGGGCGGGTCCTCGCTCTGAGGCGGTTGCCGTCAAACGCTGCCGTCACGGCAAAAGCCAGAGGCCCTGTGGATCACTCCACAGGGCCTCTGATGTGCTGTGCACTCGGCAGGATTCGAACCTGCAACCTTCTGATCCGTAGTCAGATGCTCTATCCGTTAAGCTACGAGTGCTTGTTCTTTTGTTCTTGTCTCCGTTTCCCGGCCTTTCGGCCCGTCCCGGCGACAGGAAGAACATTACATGACTGCCGCCGACATGTGAAATCCGATCGGCACACCCCTTGTGACCTGCGGAAACGCTCCTGGAGGCCCCATGGAGGCCGGTGGGGTGGAAACGCCGAAGCCCCGGTCCTGAGGACCGGGGCTTCGGGATCGGTGCGGAGGCGGAGGGATTTGAACCCTCGATGGGCTTTAAGGCCCAAACCGCATTAGCAGTGCGGCGCCATAGACCGGACTAGGCGACGCCTCCAGCACAACCGCTCACGCGAGCGCGAGAGTGGTGCGTGCAGATGATGACACAGTCGAGTGCGGTGTCACCAATCGCCCCCTACGGTACTAGGCAGGCGGGGCACAGAGCAAAGGGCTTTGCCGACGGTGCGGCGGAGAACGGCCCAGGGGTGGACAGAGGCGCAACGTTCGGGGGGGCGGGGGCGTTGGGCAGGGCATGGTTTCCGTCCTCTCCGGTCGCGGGCGGCGTTCCCTCGCGTCCCCCTTCGCCGCCGCCGTCTCGCTCGCTTCCCTGGTCTCCCTGGTCCCGTCGGCCACCCTCGCCCAGCTCGCCCTCACCGCCGTACCCGCCGCCGCTGCCGTGTCGCCGCCCGTGCGGCCCGAGGACCGGGGCGGGCCGGAGCGCGCCGGGGACCGGCTGACCGTCGTCGTCCGGCACGCCGGGGCCGGGCGGGACGGGACGTACGAGCTGTCCTGCCATCCGAGCGCCGGCCGCCACCCGGACCCGGCCGGAGCCTGCCGGGTGCTGGACGAGAACACCCGGTGGGGGCGTGACCCCTTCGCGCCGGTGGCCCCCGGCAGCACCTGCACCATGCTCTACGGCGGCCCGGCCACCGCCCATGTCACCGGCACCTGGGCCGGCCGCCCGGTCGACGCCGTCTACGACCGGGGCAACGGATGCGAGGCGGGACGGTGGGACCGGATGGTGCCGCTGCTGCCCCGGGCGGACGGCGCCGAGGTACCGGCCGCGTAAAGGTCCGGCGAAGGTCTCGGGGAGCCGGGGCATACGGTCACGCGTTCGCCTTCACTTCCTCGTGGGACCTCCCTCTCATCCGGCGGCACGAGCGCAACGCGTGCCCTTAGACTCCCTCGCGTGACACGTCGCGGGCCGGTTGGCAAGATGGCCGGAGCGGTCGGCAAGGTGCGGTAACAGGAGGGAAGCGTCTCGTGAGCAGCAGGCCATCCCGAGGCGCTGCTCGCCTCGCAGCCATACTCGACGCGCTGCCCGACGCGTTGGTCCTGGTCAACGCCAACGGCACCGTCGTCAACGCGAACACCATCGCGCTGGAGGCCTTCGAGGCGCCGGGCACCGCGCTCGTCGGGCGCGGGCTGCTCGATCTGCTGCCCGAGTTCGACTCCCGGCTGATCCCCGGTTCGATGCGGCGGCCCGACCACATGGACCCGCGCGGGCGGACCAAGCCGACGCGGATGGTCGCGCGGCGCACCGACGGGACCGAGTTCCCGGTCGAGGTCACCAGCGCGAACCTGGAGAACGGCCAGCAGGCGTACGACGGTTACGGCTACACCGGCGACGAGCTGCTGATGATCGTCGTACGCGACCTGTCCGGCACCGTCGACACCGAGGCCGAGCTGGCCCGGTCGCAGCGGCAGACCGAGATGATCCTGCGGGCCGCGGCGGAAGGCGTCGTGGGCACCGACACCGACGGGCGGATCGTGCTCGTCAATCCGGCCGCCGCCCAGATACTGGGGTACCGGGCCGGGGAGCTGGGCGGCAAGGAGCTGCACACGCTGGTGCTGCACTCGCGCCCCGACGGATCCCCCTTCCCGTACGAGGAGTCGCCGCTCGCCGACACCCTGCGCTCCGGGCGCAAGCACCGGGTGCGCGGGCAGGTGCTGTGGTCCAAGGGGGACGAGAAGGTCTCCGTCGATCTGACCACCGCGCCGGTGCGGGACGGGGACCAGCTCGTCGGTGCCGTGATGACCTTCACCGACCGGCGGCCGTACGACGCCCTCGTCGAGGAGAAGGAGGCGCTGGAGAAGGCGCACGCCGAGGAGCTGGAGCAGCTCGCCGAGAAGCACGCCTCCGATCTGACCGCGCTGCGCCAGCAGCACGTCACCGAGCTGGCGGAACTGCGCGAGAAGCACGCGGAGGAGCTGACCGCCGGCGAGGAGCGGTACGCCTCGCTCGCCGAGCGGGAGAAGGACCGGTACGAGGCGCTCGCCGGGCGGTACGAGCAGCTGGCGACCCTGCTCGGGCAGTCGCTGCGCGGCCCCCTCGACGAGCTGCGGCGCGAGCTGTCCGCACTGGCCGCGGACGACGCCGGGCAGCTGTGGCCCGAGGCCAACCAGGTGCTGCACCACCTCTGCGCCGGCTACTCGCGGATCACGACCCTCATCGACAACGTCCTCGGGTACCAGCGGCTGGACGCGGGCGGCGAGGACATCACCCGGACGAAGGTGATGCTGGACGCCGTCGTCGCCGCCGGTGTGGACGGGGCGGTGGAACTGGTCGGGCCCGGGCGGGTGCAGTTCGCCGTGCACGCGCCGCCCATCGAGGCCGAGGTCGACCCGGTGCGGCTCGCCACCGCGCTCGCCCATCTGGTGGCGGACGTCGCGGGCGTCGACGCCACCGGCAACACGCCCGTCTCGGCGGGCGGTTACCTGGACAACACGGTCGTGGTCGCCGCCGCGCAGCGCGGTGAGGTCGCGCGGATCGAGGTGCGCGGGCCGTACGCCGGTGGCGACCCGGTGCACGAGCCGATCGTGCGCGGGATCGTGCGCGCCCACGGTGGCGTGCTCCAGACGCACGAGGTGCCGGGCATGAGCGGCAGCGCGTACGTCCTGGAGGTGCCGCTGGGCGGCGGGGCCGGGGCCGTCGGCGGCCCGGCGGCCCCGGACACCGCGGGGGCGCCGGGCGAGGACGCCGGGGCCGGCGAGCAGGGTTCCACCGGCGGGCGGCGGCGGGCCCGGCGGGCCTCCACCGATGCCTTCCTGGAGAGTGACGTGCCCGGCGCGGGCGAGGCCGGTGAGGGCGAGGCGTCCCTGCCGACCGGGCGGCGCCGCCGGCGTGCGGGCGCGCCCGCCGAGGAGACGGGCAGCGTGTCCGTCGAGGCGGTGGAGAGCGCGGACGGCGCGTCCGGCGGGACCGGGCGGCGCCGGGGACGGCCCGCCGAGCTCGCTGCCGGTACCGGCCAGGGTGTGACGGCGGGTGCCGTGGTCACCGCGGCCGAGCATGCCGCGGGGGCGGCCGCCTCCAACACCGGACTCGGCGGCACCGTGCCGCCGCAGGGCGTGCCGGTGCCCTCGGGCCGACGCGCCCGCCGGGACTCCGACGCCCCGCAGGCCGCCCTGCCGCCCGCGCTCCCCGCGGCCGTGCCCGTACCGGCCCAGGCTCCGGGCGCGGACCCGGTGCCGGGTGCCGATCAGGCGGCGGACGAGGGTCAGCCGACCGGGCGGCGCCGGCGGGCGCTGGCCGCGGCGGCGGAGCGTGCGGCGGCGCAGGAGGCGGGCGGCGGCCGTACGGTCTTCGCCCTGCCCCCGGCCGAGGCCGACCGGGCCCCGGCGGCCCCGGACGCCGTGGACGCCGTTGCCGCCCCTGCGGATACGCCTGGGGCTCCGGGTGCCGTGCCGGGCGCGTTGCCCGGTCAGGTGCAGATGCCCGCTCAGCTGCCGCTGGCCGTGGAGCACGTCCCGGAGGCCGACGGCCGCCATGACGCCGTACCGCTCGACCAGTCCGCCGACCACACCCCGCCGCAGCCGCATCCGGCCGACGCACCGACCGGCCGGCGCCGCCGGGCCATGGCCCAGCAGGCGGACGTGGACCCCGGGTCCGCCGCGCAGCCGGCTCCGGCGGCCACGGTTCCGGCTCCGGCTCCCGTTGCGACTCCGGTCCCGGGTGCCGTGGGCGTCCCCGTCCAGGCCGGTCCCGTCGCCCAGTCGGTCGTGCAGCCGGTCGCCCAGCCCGTCGCCCCGGTGGGTGCCGAGGCCGCGGCTGCCGCGGGCACGGCTGCCGGTACGGCCGTCCCCACGCCCGGTACGGCCACTCCCGCACCCGGTACGGCCGTTCCCGCGCCCGGTACGGCCGTTCCCGCGCCCGGAACCGCCACTCCCGCGCCCGGTGCGGCCGTACCGCACCCGGTCGTCCCCGCGCAGGGCACCGCCGTCGCGCAGACCACCCCGGCCCCCGGCACGCCCGTACCGGCGGCCGGCGCGCCCGTGCCTCCGGTAGCGGCGCCCGGTCAGGGGGTTCCGACTCCGGCCCAGGGCCTTCCCACGCCGACCCCGACGCCCGCGCAGGGTGTCCCGGCGGTCGCCGGCGGTCCCGCTGCTGCGGCGGCCGTGCCGACCGCGGCGACCCCTGCCGAGCAGCCGCAGCAGGCCACCCCGGCCGGGGCCGGTACGCCCGCCGCCGGTACCCCGGTGGCCCCCGGACCCGCCCAGCCGCTGCCCTCCGAGGCCGCCGCACCTGCCGTACCCGTCGCACCCGTCGCCGTACCGCAGCAGTGGCCCGGCACCGGCGACACCTCCGGGGCCGGTGCGCCCGTGGCGCCGCTCCCGGCGGAACAGCCGGGTGCCGGACCACAGCGCGCCGCGCAGCCGCTGCCCGCCGAGGCGGCGAAGGCGGCGGAGGCGGCCCGGGCGGGAGCCGCGGCCGGAGCCCCCGCACCGGCCGCCGTGGACCCGAACTCGACCCAGGGGCGGGCCATCAGTGTCCGCACCCTCGGCCAGGGCGTGCCGTTCGCACGGCAGGTCGCGCAGGTCCAGCAGTCGACGGCGACCCCGCCCCCGCACGCGCCGGGCGGTTCCGGCCGCCGCCGCAAGCTGGGCACGCCGCCGGACCCGGCCACCCGCCCGGAACCCCAGCCCCAGCCCCAGTCCGGACCGGAGGCGGCCCGGCCGATCCCGTCGGCCCAGCCGGCGCCCGCGCAGCCCGTGCCGGGTGGCCAGTCGGCCCTGCCGCAGTCCCCGCTCGCCGGACAGCCGCCCGTGCCGCAGCCGTCGCTGCCGGGGCAGTCCCGGCTCGCCCCCGGCACCGAGGGGGCCGGACGGTCGTACGCCATAGGCGCGCCGGACGCCGACGCCGCCGAGGGGCCGGAGCCGCTCGACGGGCCGGGCGGCGCGGTCGAGGTGGCGGACACCCCGCGGCCGCAGCCGCTGGACGACGAACTGCCGCCGGAGCCGCTCGACAACCCGCGCCGGCTGCTGGTGTGGCCCGCGCCGGACGTGACGACCCAGCAGGCGCTCAGCGACCGCGGCTACCGTCCCGTCGTCGTGCACTCGCGCGAGGAGGTCGACGCGCAGATCGCGGCGTTCCCGGCCGCGCTGTTCGTGGACCCGCTGACCGGACCGATCACCCGTACGGCGCTCCAGTCGCTGCGCCAGGCCGCGGTGGCCGCCGAGGTGCCGGTGCTGGTCACGGCCGGACTCGGGCAGGCGACGCGCGAGGCGGCGTACGGCGCCGATCCCGCCGTACTGCTGAAGGCGCTGGCGCCGCGGGACAGCGAGCAGCATCCGCCGCGGGTGCTGCTCATCGAGGAGCACGCGGAGATCGCGCTGGCGCTGACCGCGACGCTGGAGCGGCGCGGGATGCAGGTGGCGCGGGCGGCCACGGACACCGACGCGGTGACGCTCGCCGGGCAGTTCCGGCCGAACCTGGTGGTGATGGACCTGATGCAGGTGCACCGCCGGCGGGCCGGGATCGTGGACTGGCTGCGCGCGAACGGGCAGCTCAACCACACCCCGCTGGTCGTCTACACGGCCGCCGTCGACCCGGCCGAGCTGCCCCGGCTGGCCTCGGGCGAAACGGTGCTGTTCCTGGCGGAGCGGTCCACGAGCACCGAGGTGCAGGCCCGGATCGTGGACCTGCTGGCCCGGATCGGCACCAACTGACGCCTGGGCGGTCCGGCTACCGTGCGACCAGCCTGCGGGCCGCCTCCTTGATGGAGGCGCGCAGGCGGTCGCGGTCGGTGTCCTGCGTTCCCGTGAGGATGCGCCGCATCTGCGGGACCACGGCCATCCAGTTGGTCAGCCCGGTCAGCAGGAGCAGCAGGTCGCCGGGCGGGATGGCGTCGGTGATCACACCGCGGGCCTGGCCGTCGGCGAAGGCGGCGACCTTGCGGGCGTAGTGCTCCTGGCGGGCCGGTTCGTCGGGCAGCTCGGCGGTGCCGTACTCGATGCCCTCCCAGAAGAGCAGGCGGAGCAGCTCGGGGTGGGCGGCGTGGTAGTCGAGGAGGTGGTCGACCCAGGCGTCGATGTCGTCGGGGTCGACGGGGACGGCCGCGGCCAGGTCGGTCATGCACCTGCTGAGGACATGGGTGAACAGCTCCGCCTTGTTGCCGAAGTAGGCGTAGATCAGCTGCTTGTTGGCCTTGGCCCCGGCGGCGATGCGGTCGATGCGGGCGCCCGCGATGCCGTGCCGGGCGAACTCGTCGACCGCCGCGGCGAAGATGCGGGCCTTGGTGGCCTCTGGGTCCCTGACTGCTGCCATGAGGTCAGGGTACCGCTTGTAACCAACTATTTGGTTGACGGGGAATGCGTCGGGGGTGCACGCTGTTGAGCGTTCCAACCAACCAGTTAGTTGAGGCTCAGCGAGGAGATGTCGTCCCTCATGCCGTCAGCAGCCACCCCTACCGCCCGCCGGGAGCCCGCGCTCGGCTCCGCCCGGAAGCGGCGGCCCGCCCCGGGCACCGCTCTCCTCCTTCTCATCGCCGTCTGCACCGCCGTCACCGCCGCCAACATCTACCTCGCGGCACCC
Source organism: Streptomyces sp. NPDC001606 (assembly GCF_053596835.1). Classification (NCBI taxonomy): domain Bacteria; kingdom Bacillati; phylum Actinomycetota; class Actinomycetes; order Kitasatosporales; family Streptomycetaceae; genus Streptomyces; species Streptomyces sp. NPDC001606. Next base: position 126,038 of record NZ_JBSFHC010000013.1, on the reverse strand, counting down.
CTGCTCCCGCTGATCGCCCACGGCTTCGGTGCCACCCCGTCCGGCGTGGCCTGGATCGCCTCGGTCGCCCAGTTCGGGTACGCGGCCGGACTGCTCTTCTTCGCCCCGCTCGGCGACAGCGTCGACCGGCGCCGGCTGGTCGGCGTCCTGTCGCTGGTCGCCGCCGCCGCGCTGGCGGCCGCCGCCGCGGCGACCGGGACCACCGCGCTCGCGGCCGCCGTCCTGGTGGCCTCCGCCGCCACCGTCGTCCCGCAGCTGCTCGTGCCCCTGGTCGCCGCCCGGGCCCCCGCCGACCGGCGGGCCCGCCATGTCGCCGCCGTCATCGCCGGACTGTTCACCGGGATCGTGGCGGCCCGGGTGCTCGGCGGTCTGATCGGGCAGGCGTACGGCTGGCGGGTCGTCTTCGCCGGGGCCGCCGTGCTGACCGCGCTGCTGGGCCTGGCCACCGCCCGGGCGCTGCCGCGCGAGGACCGGCCCCGCCGCACCGGCCCGCTGTTCGCCGGGCTCGGCGCGCTGCCCGGTATGGTCCGCCGCTCGCCCGACCTGTGGCGGGCCTGTGTACGGCAGGCCGGGATGTACGGCGCCTGGAGCGCCCTGTGGACCTCGCTGGCGCTGCTGCTGACCGGGCCCCGCTACGGCCTGTCGACCGCGGTGGCCGGGCTGTTCGGCCTGTTCGGGCTCTCGGCGAGCGCGGTGGCGCCGCTCGCGGGCGGACTCGTGGACCGCTTCGGCGCCGCCAAGGTGGTCCGCTCGGCCTACCTCCTCGCCGCCGTCTGCGTCCCGCTGTTCTGGCTCGGCGGGCACGCGCTCGCCGCGCTCGTCGTCGGGGCGGTCGCGATCCACGCCGCGCTGGTCGCCGCGCACGTCGCCAACCAGACCCTGGCCCTGACCACCACCTCCGCGCCGGCCACCGCCAACACCGCGTACGTGGTGGCGAGTTTCGCCGGCGGCGCCCTCGCCTCCGCCCTGGCCGGCCCGGCCTACGGCCACTGGGGCTGGACCGGAGTCTGCGCGGTGGCGGCGATATGGCTGACCCTGGGCTGGGCCACGACGGCGACACGCCGAACCGACACCCCGGCGAAGGCGTCGTAACCCCACCAGGGGGTTCGGCAGGGGCCGCGCTGCTCCAGGGCACGGGGTCTCATCGGGGTAGGCATGCCCGACCGGCCCAAGCCCAAGCCACAGCCCACGTCACCGCCGCCCCCCGACCGGTCAACAGTCAAGGCACCCCAACGGGCCCCCGCGCTCCCGCCAAGGCGCCCCACGCATCAAAGCGTCGTGATGTCCAAGTCGCCCTCCGCGTACCGCCTGCGGAGCACCTTCTTGTCGAACTTGCCCACGCTGGTCTTCGGGACCCACTCGATCACCGTCCAGCGTTCGGGCAGCTGCCACTTGGCGATGTGGGCCTCTTCCAGGAGGAAGGCGCGCAGGGCTGCGAAGTCGGTCTGTGCGCCCTCCTTGAGGACGACCGTGGCCAGCGGCCGCTCGCCCCACTTGTCGTCGGGTACGGCGACCACCGCGGCCTCGGCGACATCCGGGTGGGCCATCAGCGCGTTCTCCAGCTCCACCGAGGAGATCCACTCGCCGCCGGACTTGATGACGTCCTTGGCGCGGTCGGTGAGGGTGAGAAAGCCGTCGGGGGAGATGGTGCCGACGTCACCGGTCTTCAGCCAGCCGTCCGCGCTGAACTTGTCGTCGGGGCACAGCGGTTCGGCGTCGGTGCCGTTGTAGTAGGCGGCGGCGATCCAGGGGCCGCGGACCTCCAGCTCGCCCGCCGACTCGCCGTCCCAGGGCAGCCGCTCGCCGTCGGGGCCGGTGAGGCGGGCCTCGACGCCGGCGGGGAAGCGGCCCTGGGTGATCCGGTAGGCGAACTCCTCCTCGGGGCCGACCGCGTGGGCCGGCGGGCGGGCCACCGTGCCCAGCGGAGACGTCTCGGTCATCCCCCAGGCCTGGCAGAGCCGCATGCCGAGCCGGTCGAAGGCGGCCATCAGGGCGGGCGGACAGGCCGCGCCGCCGATGGTGACCTGGGTGAGGGAGGAGATGTCCCGGGGCCGGTCCGTCAGTTCGGCGAGCAGACCCTGCCAGATGGTCGGGACGGCGGCCGCGTGGGTCGGCCGCTCCCGCTCGATCATCTCGGCGAGCGGGCCCGACTGGAGGAAACGATCCGGCATCAGCATGCTCACGCCGGTCATGAAGGTGGCGTGCGGCAGGCCCCAGGCGTTGACGTGGAACTGGGGGACGACGACCAACGAGGTGTCCCGGTCGGTCAGCCCCATCGACTGCGCCATGTTGACCTGCATGGAGTGCAGATAGATCGAACGGTGGCTGTAGACCACGCCCTTGGGGTCGCCGGTGGTGCCGGAGGTGTAGCACATGGCGGCGGCCTGGCGTTCGTCCAGCTCCGGCCAGTCGTAGCTGGTCGGCCGGTCCGCGATCAGCTCCTCGTAGTCGTGCACGCGCGCGTGCGAGCCGTGCAGCGGGGTGCGGTCGCCGGGGCCGGAGACGACGATGTGCTCGACCGTCGGCAGCTTCGGCAGCAGCGGCGCGAGCAGCGGGACCAGCGAGCCGTTGACGATGACGACCTTGTCGGCCGCGTGGTTGACGATCCACACCAGCTGGTCGGCGGGCAGCCGCAGATTGAGGGTGTGCAGCACCGCGCCCATGGACGGCACCGCGAAGTACGCCTCCACATGCTCGGCGTTGTTCCACATCAGCGTGGCCACCCGGTCGTCGCCGCGCACCCCCAGCTCGTCCCGGAGGGCGTTCGCCAGCTGCACCGCGCGGGTGCCCGCCTCGGCGAAGCTGCGCCGCTGCGGCTCGGCCTCCCCGGTCCAGGTGACGATCCGGGACCGGCCGTGCGCCGTCATCCCGTGCTCCAGGATGCGGGTGACGGTCAGTGGTACGTCCTGCATGGTGCTCAGCACGGCGGTCCTCCCGGGGCGGCGTTGCCTACGCGGTAGTGGATGCCTACGCGGTCGTAGGGATGGCCTGATTCTGCGCACATACCATTCGGTATGTCACTAGGGCGCAGGTCACGGGGTGGAAAATCCGTGGCCCCGGGGCGCGTTTCCGGTCAGCGCACGAGCACCAGCTCCGGGTCCTCGCGGAGCTTGCCGAGCGCCCGCGACACCGCCGACTTCACCGTGCCCACGGAGACCCCGAGGACTTCGGCGGTCTGGGCCTCGCTGAGATCCTCGTAGTACCGCAGGACGACCATCGCCCGCTGCCGGGCCGGCAGCTTGGTGATCGCCCGCCACATGGCGTCGTGCAGCGCCTGCCGCTCCGCCGGGTCGTCCCCGCCGGGCACCGGCTCCGGCTCGGGCAGCTCGTCGCAGGCGAACTCGTCCACCCGGCGCTTGCGCCACTGCGAGGTCCGGGTGTTCAGCAGCGCCCGGCGCACATAGCCGTCCAGCGCCCGCTGGTCCTCGATCCGCTCCCAGGCCAGATAGGTCTTGGCCAGCGCGGTCTGCAACAGGTCCTCGGCATCACTGGGGTTGGCGGTCAGCGAGCGCGCGGTGCGCAGCAGGACCGGCTGCCGCGCCCGCACGTACGACGCGAACGACGGATACGGGGTCTGCCGCGCTGGTGCGGCGGCGGCCGAGGCGCTGGTGCAGACGGGTGTGGTCATGGCTCCACGCTAGGAGCGGGCACCCGGCCCGCGGATCGCCCGCAGGTCCCGAAGACGAGTCCGACTCAGGTTGTACGGGTAGGGCTGCCCCCACCTCCTGAAGGTGGACCGGAGGAGGAGTCCTTCTACGGGTTCGACCCTGAGATCGTGCGGGTCCGCCGCCGCCCCGGCCCGGCACCCGAGGCCCGGCGAGCCGCTGACCTCAGCCGTCCGCCGTCAGGACCAGCCCCGAGGTCGGCACGCCGGTGCCGGCCGTCACCAGGGTCCGGGTGGCCCCCGGGATCTGGTTCACGGCGGTGCCCCGCAGCTGGCGCACCGCCTCCGCGATGCCGTTCATCCCGTGCAGATACGCCTCGCCGAGCTGGCCCCCGTGCGTGTTCAGCGGCAGCCGCCCCGCGGCCACGAAGTCCGCCGCCTCGCCCTTTCCGCAGAACCCGAACTCCTCCAGCTGCATCAGCACGAACGGGGTGAAGTGGTCGTACAGGATCCCCACGTCGATGTCGGCCGGGCCGAGCCCCGAGGTGCGCCACAGCTGGCGGGCGACCGCGCCCATCTCCGGCAGACCGGTCAGGTCGGCCCGGGAGAAGCTCGTCATCTGCTCCTGCGCGCGGCCCGCGCCCTGGGCGGCCGCCGCGATCACGGCCGGCGGCCGCGGCAGGTCCCGGGCCCGCTCCAGCGAGGTGACGACGAGGGCCTGGCCGCCGTCGGTCTCCTGGCAGCAGTCCAGCAGCCGCAGCGGTTCCACGATCCAGCGGGAGGCCGCGTGCTCGGCGAGGGTGATCGGGCGGCCGTGGAAGTACGCGGCCGGATTGGTCGCCGCATACCGCCGGCCCACCACGGCCACCTGCCCGAACGCCTCCGGTGTCAGCCCGTGCACGTGGAGATAGCGCTGCGCCGCCATCGCCACCCAGGAGGCCGGGGTGAGCAGCCCGAACGGCAGCATCCAGCCGAGCGCGGCGCCCTCCGCCGACGGCTCCCGGTGCTGCACGCCCGCGCCGAACCTTCGTCCCGAGCGCTCGTTGAAGGCCCGGTAGCAGACCACCACCTCGGCCAGCCCGGTCGCCACGGCGAGCGCCGCCTGCTGCACGGTCGCGCAGGCCGCGCCGCCGCCGTAGTGCACCCGGGAGAAGAAGGACAGCTCCCCCATCCCGCAGGCCTGCGCCACGGTGATCTCCGGGCTGGTGTCCATCGTGAAGGTGACCAGGCCGTCCACGTCCGCGGCTGTGAGCCCCGCGTCGTCCAGCGCGGCCCGCACCGCCTCCACCGCGAGCCGCAGCTCGCTGCGTCCGGAGTCCTTGGAGAACTCGGTGGCCCCGATCCCGACGACCGCGGCCCGCCCGCCGAGGGTGTCGCGCGCGCGCAGACTCATGGGGCAGCCTCCGGGTCGTCGGCTTCATGGTCGGCGCTCAAGGTGCCGCCGGACTGCTCCTCCGGGACCGTGACCTGCACCGTCCCCGTGACATGCGTGCCGAGGCCGTTGGCGCCGGTGACGCGGACCGTGGCGGTGTCGCCGGTCACCGCCACGACGGTGCCGGTGAGCACCAGGCGGTCGCCGGGGTAGTTCGGCGCCCCGAGCCGGATGGCGACCCTGCGGAGCACCGCCGTAGGACCGAAGTGATCGGTGATGTACCGGCCGACCAGGCCGTTCGTGGTGAGGATGTTCATGAAGACGTCCGGGGCGCCCTTCTGCCGGGCCAGCTCCGGGTCGTGATGGACGTCCTGGTAGTCCCGGGAGGCGATCGCGCCGGCCACGATCAGCGTGCGGGTGACCGGGATCTCCAGCGGCGGCAGCTGCTCGCCGGCCCTCATGCCGCTTCCACCACCCGGAACACCGGCAGCGTCAGCTCCTCGTCGCACACCTGGAACTCCAGCCGCACGGGCAGCCCGATGCGCACCTTGTCGTACGGCACCCCGACCACGCCGGCCACCAGCCGCACCCCCTCGGCGAGTTCGATCAGCCCGACGGCGTACGGCGGGTCGAAGGCCGGGAAGGGCGGGTGGTGCATGACGACGTACGAGTGGACCGTCCCCGCGCCGACCGCCTCGACCGTGTCCCAGGCCGGGCCGCCGCAGGCGTTGCAGCCCGGCAGCCAGGGGTGGCGCAGGGTGCCGCAGCCGGTGCAGCGCTGGATGAGGAGCCGGTGTTCGGCCACGCCCTGCCAGAAGCCGGCGTTGTCCCGGTTGACCACGGGCCGGGGGCGCCGGGGCCGGGGCTCGGGGCGGCGGGCCGGGGCGTACTTGAGGATGCGGAAGCGGTGCGTGCCGACCGGCTCGCCGCCGCAGCGGATGTCCATGCGGGTGGTGACGAAGTGGCCGGCGCCCAGGCTGGTCGTCTTGCGGGCGGAGACCGACTCGATCACCGCGTCGAAGGAGATCTCGTCGCCGGGGCGCAGCGGCCGAAGATACTCCTGCTCGCAGTCGGTGGCGACGACGGAGGTGCAGCCCAGTCCGTCGAGCAGGCCGAGGAGTTCGTCGTAGGCGCCGCTGCGGCCCTGGTGTCCGGACAGGCCGCCCATCGTCCAGGCCTGGAGCATGGTGGGCGGCGCGATGGCGTCCGGGCCCCGGTAGGCGGGGTTGGTGTCGCCCATCGCCTCGCACCAGTGCCGGATCATCGCCGCGTTGACCGGGTCCTTGCCCGTCCCGGCGACGGCGGCGGGCCGCCCCTCGTACGCCCTGAGCCGTGCCGTCAGCTCTTCCCCGGCCGCCTCCTCCGGTAGCGCCATCGTGCGCCTCCCGCCCTCGCTCGACAGGTTTCTGACTGTCCGTCAGATGCGGAGCGGTGTCAAGGCGTGCGGAAACGCCTGCGCGGCGGCACCGAAGTGCCGCCGCGCGGACGTGTTGCGACCCCGAAGCACACCCCACGGGGACCCTCACCGGGAGGGGCCCCGCCCGGCGGTCACCACAGCTGGACGAAGTGGACGGCGACGTTCTCGTTGCCCTGCTGGATGGCGGACCAGACGGAGCCGTTGACCTGCGCGGTGTTGCTCTGGTTCGAGGCACCGGAGCCGACCGCGTTCTGCTGTGTGGTCGACGAGTTGCCGTTGTTGTTGTGGCCGACTCCGCTGCCGACGACGCTCGCCACTCCCGCGTTCGATCCGTCGCCCGCGATGGCGCCGTTGTCCGCCGTCGCGACCCCGGCGAAGAGAGCGGCAGCGAGCGGAAGAGCGGAGACGGCGGCGAGAACGCGGGCGGTACGGATGCTTGCCATGTTGTTCCTCCCAGAACCGGACACTCGGCGGACCCGAGGGCCTCAGTACACGAACTACGGCTTGTGCCAAGGCAGTTGGCCGACCGCCTCGACTTCGTGGACGACGTCGCGCCCTCAGAATTGCCCACCGAATCCCCGGCGAACCACCATGGAAGCCGCTATTCGCACGCAAGCGTGAGGACAAGTCGATAAACCTCTATCGCCCTTTTTGGGCACTTCTTGCCGCGCTCCGGCTCGACGGGGATGTTCACCCCGCAAGCAGGGACAAGAGGTGAACCGTTCCTGCGTCATTCCGGCCATTCCCCCCACCCCTGGCGTGTCCCGCCGGTCGCCCTTCCCTTTTTCGAACGTATGTACGACCATCGATCCATGGCCACCACCGACCGGCAGGCCACGACGCTGGCCCTCGCCCACGCCCTGTCCGCCGCCGAGCACGGCCTGGCCGTCATCCCCCTGTCCCGGACGAAGCTCCCGGCCCTGCGCTCCCCCCACCGCCGCGACCCCGTCCCCGCGACGCCGCCCTGCCACGGCTCCTGCGGCCGCTTCGGCCACGGGGTGTACGACGCCTCCACCGACCCCGCCCGGATCCGCGAGATGTTCGCCGCCGCCCCCTGGGCCACCGGCTACGGCATCGCCTGCGGACTCCCGCCGTACCACCTGATCGGCGTCGACCTGGACACCAAGTCCGGCACCGACTCCTCGGCAGCCCTGCGCGAGCTGGCCCTGCGGCACCTCTTCACGATCCCGGACACGGTCGTCGTCCTCACCCCGAGCGGCGGCCGCCATCTGTGGCTCACCGGCCCGGCCGACACCGCCGTCCCCAACTCGGCCGGCCGGCTCGCCCCCGGCATCGACATCCGCGGCGCCGGCGGCTATCTGGTCGGCCCCGGCTCCCGCACCGACCACGGCGTCTACACCACCGCTCCCGGCACCGGACGACTCCCGCCGGCGCCCTGCCCGCCCTCCCTGCTCCGGCTCCTCCTGCCCCCACCGCACCCCGCCTCCGGCGGCGCCGGCCATGCGTACGGCCAGGGCCACGGCCTGATCGCCTTCGTCCTCTCCGCACACGAGGGCCAGCGCAACACCCGCCTCTTCTGGGCAGCCTGCCGCGCCTACGAAAACGGCCTCGGCCCCGCCCTGGCCACCCCCCTCACGGAAGCCGCCCGCCGCACGGGCCTCTCCGAACAAGAAGCCCGCGCAACGATCGCCTCAGCAGCCCGCATGACGGGACACCGGCCCTGATCCACTCCCAGGAGTGAGCGGCGCTGAACACAGAAGCTGAACGCAGAAAGGGGCGCCCCTTCCGTAAGCAGGCTCCCTTGACGGAGCTCGAACAAGCCCAGACACTCAACATCCGCGCGAGCCGGAGGGGGCAGCTGATGGCGGATTTACCCGGGCCGTTTGGCAGCGGAAAGCACACAAGGGCGGCTGCAAACGGGTTTCTGGCGGGCCAGAGTGCCGGCGGGGGTTGTGGTTGCCTGTTCCTGATCGCAGTGATCGTGTTCCTTGTCGCCGTCCTGAACGGCTTCACGATGCACTGACGCCTTCCGCAGAAGGGGCGCCCCCCATCGAGGGACGCCCCTTGGCGAACTGCGCTTCTATGACCTCTGCGGAGGCGGTGGGATTTGAACCCACGGTGACATCGCTGCCACGACGGTTTTCAAGACCGTTCCCTTCGGCCGCTCGGGCACGCCTCCCCGCGCCGCCCACCGGGGCGGAGCGGGTATAGCGTACCGGCCCCGCGCGGGCGGCGGCGGGCGAGGCCGGGCTGTGCGAGCGTCAGTTGTCGCCCTTGCGGGAGCCCAGCGTCACGACCGCCGTGTGCTCCTGGCCGCCCCGCTTGTAGGTGATCGTGACCCTGTCGCCGGGCTTGTGGGTCCAGATCTCGCCGATCAGGGTCGGGCCGCTGTCGATCACCGAGTCGTCCAGCTTGGTGATCACGTCGCCCGGCTTCAGGCCGGCCTGGGCCGCCGGGCCGCCCGGCTCCACCGCGGCGGAACCGGAGGTGCCCTGGTCGGTGATCTTCGCGCCGTCGGTCGAATCCTCCAGGGAGACGGAGGCGCCGATCTTGGCGTACACCGGCACACCGGTCTTGATCAGCTGCTGGGCAACGTACTTGGCCTGGTTGATCGGGATGGCGAAGCCCAGGCCGATCGAGCCGGACTGGCCCGAGCCGCCGAGGCCGCCGCCGCTGGTGGACTGGATCGCGGAGTTGATGCCGATCACCGCGCCCGAGGCGTCCAGCAGGGGCCCGCCGGAGTTGCCCGGGTTGATGGACGCGTCCGTCTGGAGCGCGCTCATGTAGGAGGCCTTGCTCGTGGCGCTGCCGTCGCTGGAGGCCACCGGGCGGTTCTTGGCGCTGATGATGCCCGTCGTCACCGTGTTGGACAGGCCGAAGGGGGCGCCGATCGCGATGGTCTCGTCGCCGACCGCCACCTTGTCGGAGTCGCCGAGGGCCAGCGGCTTGAGGTCGGACGGGGGGTTCTTGAGCTTGACGACCGCCACGTCGTACCCCTGGGCGTGCCCGACGACCTCGGCGTCGTACTTCCTGCCGTTCGGGAACGTCGCGGTCAGCTTGCCGCCATTGAGCGCGTCCGCCACCACGTGGTTGTTGGTGACGATGTGGCCCTGGGTGTCGAAGACGAAGCCCGTGCCGGTGCCGCCCTCGCCGTTGCTGCCCTCGGCCTCGATGGTGACCGTGCTGGGCAGGGCCCGGGCGGCCACGTTGGCGACGGTGCCGGGGGCCCGCTTGACCTGGGTGGCGCTGCTGTCGGAGGAGGAGATGGTGGTGGAGCCGTGGTCGTCGTGGTTCCGGGCCAGGGTGTAGCCGATACCGCCGCCCAGCCCGCCCGCGACCAGCGCGGCCACCAGCACCGCGGCGACCAGTCCGCCACGGCCGCTGCGCGGCTTGGGGGCGGGCGGCTCGTACGTCGCGCCCCAGCCGCCGGGACCGGCGCCCCCGGGGCCCATGCCACCCGGACCCATACCGCCCGCACCCATGCCACCGGGACCCATGCCACCGGCACCGCCCTCACCGCCGCCGTGCCCGCCGCTGCCGAAGCCTGCGGCACCGCTGTAGCCCGGACCGGCAGGCGGGGCGGGCGGCGGCCAGGAGCCGTCGGGGGCCTGAGCCCGCGTCTGCTGCGCGGCGGACTCCGCGGCGGCGGCCGGCGGCGCGCTCGGCTGAGGCGGCGCTGTGGGTGCCTCGGCCGGCACCGGCGGAAGCGGCGCCGTCGGCGCGTTCCCCTCGGGGCCGCCGGGGGCGGGGGCCTCCGGGGCGGATGGCGCGGCGCCCTGCGGGGAGGTGTGGGGAGAGGCCACCGGCACGGGAGGTGCGGACGGGGCCGCGGGTACCTCGTTGCCCTCGTTCTCGGTGCTCACAGCTCTTCTCCTCGATCCACGGCTGTTTTCCTCGGTCGCGCTCGGTCACACTCGGATGCGGCTGCGCATGGTCTGTGTTCTTGTATGCAGTCAGCTTTTCCCACGGGCCGTCAGAGCACCATAAGCGGTGCCTGTGCGTCCGGGACCTCTCTTTACATGGGATCTTTACCGCAAAAGTTACATAAAACGGCAGGGCGTACATCCCCGTTCGCCCCACGGTCGCGTCCTCGCCGCCACACATACCCGGCGACGGTGGCACCATGACGCGGTGACCGAAGCACCACAGCGCTCCCCCCAGGTCGTCGCCCACCGCGGGGCCTCGGAGGACGCCCCCGAACACACCCTGGCCGCCTACAAGAAGGCGATCGAGGACGGCGCCGACGCCCTCGAGTGCGACGTCCGGCTGACCGCGGACGGCCATCTGGTCTGTGTGCACGACCGGCGGGTGAACCGCACCTCCAACGGCCGCGGCGCCGTCTCGGCCCTGGAGCTGGCCGATCTCGCCGCCCTGGACTTCGGCTCCTGGAAGACCCGGGAGGCCTGGCGCGGCCGGGACGAGGAGCCGGACTGGGAGCATCCGCCGGAGGACCCGGCCGAGACCTCCGTCCTCACCCTGGAGCGGCTGCTGGAGCTGGTCTCCGACGCCGGGCGCCGGGTGGAGCTGGCGATCGAGACCAAGCACCCCACCCGCTGGGCGGGCCAGGTGGAGGAGCGGCTGCTGACGCTGCTGAAGCGGTTCGGCCTGGACGCGCCGGCCAACGCCGCCGAGTCCCCGGTGCGGATCATGAGCTTCTCGGCGCGCTCGCTGCATCGCGTGCGTGCCGCCGCGCCGACCCTCCCGACGGTCTATCTGGTGCAGTTCCTCTCGCCGCGGCTGCGCGACGGGCGGCTGCCGGCGGGCGTGCGGATCGCCGGCCCGTCGATCCGCATCGTGCGCAAGTACCCGGCCTATGTGGAGCGGCTGAAGCGCACCGGCCACCAGGTGCACGTGTGGACCGTGAACGAGCCCGAGGACGTCGACCTCTGTGTCGAGCTGGGCATCGACGCCATCATCACCAACCGCCCGCGCGCGGTGCTGGACCGGCTGGGCCGCTGACCGCGCACCCCGCGCGGCAGGGTGTGACGTAAAGAGACCGGTAAGGAGCTGTGCACGCCCCTTGACCCGGCTGTGCGTGTCCTGAATTCTCCGGTCTCGGCCATAGCCGTCGAAATCCAGCCACTGAAATCCCGTCAGACGAGACCAGAAACAGAGTTCCTGTCACAGGGAGTGCTCCGGCGCGTTCGCTCCGTGTACGGCCGTTTCGAATGCGTCACCGGAAGAGGATTGGCCGGTTTCCGGTACAGGCCAATGGGGCATCCACACCGTGGCGTGGGGCAAAGGAGGTCTCGGGGGTGGCGTTGGTGGTCGCACAGGAGGTGCCCACGTCGTCGAGCATGGCCGTACCCCATGGCCCTGCGGGCGTGGGGAAGGCGCGGCATCGGATGCGCGCGCAGCTGCGCAACGGCGGCGTGGCGGAATCGGTCATCGACGATGCCGTACTGATCCTTTCGGAACTGCTCAGCAATGCCTGCAAACACGGGCGCCCGCTGAACGACGCACCGGCCGGGGACGGCGCGGTCCTCGCCGCCTGGCGGGTGGACGCCCGGGGCCGGCTCATCGTGGAGGTCACGGACGGCGGCGGCCCGACCCGCCCGGCGCCGGCCACCCCCTCGGTGACCGCGCACGGCGGCCGCGGACTGAACATCATCACGGCCCTCGCCGACGACTGGGGTGTACGCGACGACATCCAGGGCGAGGTGACGGTCTGGGTGGTGGTCCACGAGGACGTCCACGATCCCGATGCCCGGTGCCGCCGCGACGGTTTCGCTACGCGCGTCACCGCGCCCGCGCTGCCGGACCTGTCCGAACACACACTGCCGGACCTGACCGGACTGGACTTCGCCGCGGCTTTCGACGACCTCGACTGACCGCTACGGCACGGCACCGGAGCCGTCCGCGCCGTCCACAAGTTCACACCACCGGCCTCGAACGCACGTGGGTTGTCCACAGGTTCCCGTCGGTCATGGCCGCAGCGGCTAGGCTCGCGCCGTACGAGTTGAGCCGTAACCGGGAGACACCCACGATGGCCAAGAAGCGACCCCAGACGAAGGCCCAGCGGCCGCAGCTCACGGACGGTGAGATCCCGGTCGTCGGTGCCCGCGAGCCCTGCCCGTGCGGCAGCGGCCGTCGGTACAAGGCGTGCCACGGCCGGGCGGCGGCCCAGGCCTCGACCGAGCTGGTGCACCGCCCGTTCGAGGGGCTGCCGGGCGAGTGCGACTGGGTCGCACTGCGCGAGCTGGTCCCGGCGGCGACGGCCGGGCTGACCCTCAAGGAGGGCCTGCCCGAGGACGTCCCGTCCGTCACGCTCGCCACGGTGCTGCCGATGGCCTGGCCCGCGCTGCGCCGCGACGACGGCTCGGTCCTGATCGGTCTCCAGAACGACACGGCGTCCGGCGACATCAGCCGCGACCTCGCCGACACCCTCCAGCGGGCGCTCGTGGCGCAGCCCGGCACCCCGGTGCAGGGCCGCCGCGCCCCGGCCGACGGTCCGCGGCTCCAGGACCTGCTGGACCTCGAGGCCCCGTTCGAGCCGGTCGTGCACAGCGGCTTCGAGTTCTGGGTGCCGGACGCGGAGAACGCCACCCCGGAGGTGGCCGCCTCCCTCGAGCGGGCCAACTCCGCCGCCATCCCGACGGCGAAGCTGGCCGGCGTGGACGCCGCCTACTGGTGCGAGACCCCGGAGAAGAACCACCTGCGCTGGGTCATGCCGCACCCGGAGGAGCAGCTTCTGGACGCTCTCGCGCGGCTGCACGCGGCGGGCCGCTCCAACCTCGGCGAGGGCACCCGGCTCGTGGGCTCCTTCCGTGCTCACGGCCTCACCGTGCCGGTGTGGGACCTGCCGAGCGGGGTCGGTGCCGACGATGTGGAGAAGCCGGCCGCCGAGTTCGCCGAGCGGCTCGCCGCCGCCCTCGCGGTGACGGAACCGCTCACCGCGGACGAGCGCCGGGCGCGCGGCGGACTGACCAACCGGCAGGTCACGCTCAGCTGACGGGCCACGCGGCGGGGTCGCGGCTGACCGGTCGGTCAGCCCCGGCCCCGGGCGGCGGAACGGGTGACTCCTGTCACAACTCCCCTCCTTGAGGGCGAATTCGATGGCCGAATGCCCCGGCAGGAATTTGCGAACGGGCGATCTCTTGTTACCGTTCCAGTAGCCCGGTTGCTGGTGCATCCCCCGTCGCCAGCAACCGGGCCTTTCCATGCCCGCGTCCGCCGGCCGTCCGGCCCCCGGATGTCAACTCCCGCCGGGCCCTTCCGTGTTGCCGTCCCCGGCCGCCGCGTTGCTGCCCGAGCGCAGCAGCAGCTCGCCGTCGGCCCCCGGCTCGGCGAACTCCGTGACGGCCGTATACGCGTCGGGCGCGCCCCTGCTGGGTTCGCGGGGTGTCTCGCAGGTGGCGGGCTCGTCGTCGGCGCCCATGGCGCAGCGCGTCTCGATGCTGCGGCCGCCCGGACCCATGAGGCTCAGCACGGAGTCCAGCGCCGCCCCGGTGGCGTTGCGGTAGTAGGTGCGCGCCCAGGTGTCGGTGCCCTGGGTCAGGACACAGGTCTGCGCCTCGACGCCCTCGGGCGAGCTGAGTTCCGGACCGCAGCGCGCGGCGGTGGCCAGGCCGAGGCCGAGCAGCCGGGGAGCACGGGTACCTGCCGAAGAGCGCTTGGCATCCGCATCCCCCTCGCGGCCCGCCTGCTGTCCGCCCGCGCCGCTCGGCGCGGTCCGCGGAGACGTCCGTACGGCCGTCCGCCCCGCGTCGCCCACCTGCCCGGCGGACGCCACGGCCAGCGGCAGCACGACCGCGGCCAGCGACACGCCCATCAGGGCGAGCAACCGGATCCTTCGGGGGTCCGGGGAGTGTGCGGGGCGGCCCCCGGGGCGATGCAGCATGAGCGGACGATACAGAGCAGGCGGGTCCCGGCCGTCCCCCGCGCGCCGGACACTCCTACAACTCGGGCGCGCTCACACCCGTACGAGTGAGGGCGTCGACCACGGCGTCCACCACGGCCTCCACATCCGGCACCCAGGGCGCGGCCGAACCCGGCAGCGGGGCCCGCTCCCAGCGGACGGCGCCCTGGCCGGTCTCGGACGGCGGCAGGGCGAGATAGCCGCCCTCGCCGTGGAAGCGCAGCGATCCGGGGACGAAGTCCTTGGCGTACAGCAGCTCGCCCAGCTGTTCCAGGGAGTACGGCTTGACCAGCAGCGCCCAGCGGGTCGGCGAGGCCACCACCGGGCCGAGGCGCATGCCCCGGCGGTCGAGCAGGGTCAGGGCGCGGGCGGCGGCGAGCGCCGGCAGGCTCACCGCGCAGGGCGCCTTCCCGCCGGTGGCCAGGACGATCGGCGCGCCGGGCCGGTTGGTCCACCACCAGCGCACCATGCGCTCGTCCGTGGTGGCCGCGAGCAGACCCGGGTCGAAGGGGTGCGCACCGGGCACCGTGCACTCGGGGTCGGGGCAGCCGCACCGGCCCCGCCCCTGCGGGTCCGGGCCCACGCCCGGGAGTACGGGCCACTGCCACCCGGTCGCGAAGGTCAGGGCCGCGCCGATCAGCTCGGTGCTCCCCTCGTTCCGCCTGTTCCGCCTGGACAGGAGCCTGCGTCGCCTTCCGGGGATCTCGCGCATGAGCGCTCGTCCTTTCCGTTGCACCGCTGGCAACACCGTGGTCCACATCACAACATGTGTCGATCACTTCACTGTGCGTACCTGTTGGCGCATCACGCCCCCGCGTCCGGCAGGGGGAACCCCAAGGGGTCGAGCTCGGGCCGCGTCCGCGTCGGTGGCGGGGCCCATGGGGTCCATGGTGCGTCCATCAGCAGAGCGGGTGCGGCCTGGGGGTGGCGAAGTCTGGCGTTTTGCCGTCGCGCGTGGTTCTCTCCGCCTCCGCCACGGGAGGATGGGGCTCGGCCGTCGGTGGCTATGACGCCCGGGTCCGTCGCCAGGTTCCGGGTGGTCCCCAACCACCCCTGGCCTTCTCCGAGTACGTACCCATCACGACCGCTGTGACGCTCCGTGGAGCGAGCCCAGTCGACCGCAATAGGGCGATACCTAAGGCAGTTTTTAGCCAACTTGCCAGTAAGGCAAGGGGTTCGGGAAAAGCGCTGCCAAAACCCCACCCGGCTCACGGACACCAGGAATCCTCGCAGGACAATGCTGGACATCCCCTCACGAGTGCGTGTACATGTGGAGACACTGCTAGCGGCGCAGAATGACATGGGGGTTTGCGATGCTTTTCAGCAATACGCACCGGTCTGAGAGCCGGACGCCATGAACGCCCCGCACCCTCCGAAAGTGGCCGGAATCGATCCCACACTCCCCCCACCCGCACAGACTGTCGCGCCGACCTCTCACACCTCGGGCACCACCCCCGTCCCGGGCGGCCCCGCGGTCCCCGCCCCGAACACCCCCGCTCCCGGCACCCTCCTCCAGGACCGGCTGGCCGGCTGGGTCTCGGACCTCACGACCCTGCACGAACTCACCGAGCGCCTCTCCCGCACCCACGCGCTCGACCCCGCCCTCCACGAACTGCTGCGCGCCGGAGCCGCCCTCGTCGGCGCCCGCCGCGGCCTGGTCGTCCTGGAACCGGGCGACGGACTCGGCCCCCGCACCACCCTCGGCCTCGGCCTCGGCCGCGCCGACCTCGGCCACATCGAGACCGTTCCGCACGGCGCCCTGCCGTACGACACCGCCGCCGCCGGCGAGACGGTCCACGCCGACCTGTTCGCCGAGGACGGCCTCGACCCGCGCCACCGCGAGGTCGCCGCCCGCCTCGGCTACGCCGCCAGCTACGCCCTGCCCCTCGCCGGCGACTGTGCCGGCCGCCTCGGCGCCGCCGTCTGGCTCTACGACGAACCCGCCGAACCGCACGAGCGCCGGCGCCACCTGGCCCGCCTCTACCTGCGCCACGCGGCGGAGCACCTGGCCCGCCTGGTCGAGGTGGAACGCGCACGCGCGCGCGTGGCGACCCTCACCGAGGAACTGCTGCCCTCCCGGCTGCCCCGGGTGGCCGGCGTCCAGCTCGCCGCCCGGCACCGCACCGGCCCGCGCGGCGGCGGCGACTGGTACGACGCGCTGCCGCTGCCCGACGCCGCCCTCGGCCTGGCCGTCGGCTCGGTCACCGGCTCCGGACCGAGCGCCGTGGCCGCCATGGGCCGGCTGCGCGCCAGCCTGCGCGCGTACGCCGTGATGGAGGGCGAGGACCCGGTCGCCGTCCTGTCCGACCTGGAACTGCTGCTGCGGCTGACCGAGCCCGCCCGGTCGGCCACCGCGCTGTTCGCCTACTGCGAGCCCGCCCTGCGCAAGATCACCCTGGCCGGTGCCGGGCACAGCCCGCCGCTGCTGATCGGCGAGCGGCGCACCGAGTTCGCCGAGACCTCCGTCTCCGCGCCGCTCGGCATGCTGGCCTGCTGGGAGGCGCCCAGCGTGGAGATCGAGGCCCAGCCCGGCGAGACGGTGCTGTTCTACACCGACGGGCTGCTGCACCGTACCGGCGACCCCGTGGACCGCGCCTTCACCCGGCTGCACGCCGCCGCCGCGAGCGTGCCGCGCGCGGCCCGCCACGATCCGGCCGCGGTCGCCGACCACGTCCTGCGCACCGTCCTGCCGGACGGCCTGGACGCGGCCGAGAGCGAGGAGGACGTGGTCCTGCTGGCGGCCCGCTTCGACTGAGCCCACCTGCGATGACCGGGCATAACAGGTCATCCGACCCTGTCCCGCCACGGATACGACCGTACGATGATGGGGGTCCCCGCTCGGCCACAAGCAGGAGCGTCGCGGGCCCGGGGGAGATCATCAGGCGTATCGAGGAGGATCACGTGTCCGACGAGCTCAACCCGGCTGTGCCCGACTCCGCTACCGCGGAGGGCCCCGAGACCGAGTCCGAGGAGCCCATCAAGCAGCGGAAGAACGGCCTGTACCCGGGCGTCTCCGACGAGCTGGCCGAGAACATGAAGTCCGGCTGGGCCGACACCGAGCTGCGTGACCTGGAGCCGATCCCGCAGGCCGCCGAGACCGCGCGCCGCCGCGCCGCACTCTCCGCCCGTTTCCCGGGCGAGCGCCTGGTGATCCCGGCGGGCAACCTGAAGACCCGCTCGAACGACACGGAGTACCCCTTCCGCGCCTCGGTCGAGTACGCGTACCTCACCGGCAACCAGACCGAGGACGGCGTCCTGGTGCTGGAGCCGAAGGACGAGGGCCACCAGGAGACGATCTACCTGCTGCCCCGCTCCGACCGCGAGAACGGCGAGTTCTGGCTGTCCGGCCAGGGCGAGCTGTGGGTCGGCCGCCGCCACTCCCTCACCGAGTCCGAGGCGCTCTACGGCATCCCCGCCGCCGATGTGCGCGAGCTGGCCGGCGCGCTGCGCGAGGCCACCGGCCCGGTCCGCGTGGTGCGCGGCTACGACGCCGGCATCGAGGCCGCCCTGACCGACAAGGTCACCGCCGAGCGCGACGAGGAGCTGCGCGTCTTCCTCTCCGAGATGCGGCTGGTCAAGGACGAGTTCGAGATCGGCGAGCTCCAGAAGGCCGTCGACTCGACGGTCCGCGGCTTCGAGGACGTCGTGAAGGTCCTGGACAAGGCCGAGGCGACCAGCGAGCGCTACATCGAGGGCACCTTCTTCCTCCGCGCGCGCGTGGAGGGCAACGACGTCGGTTACGGCTCCATCTGCGCCTCCGGCCCGCACGCCTGCACCCTGCACTGGGTCCGCAACGACGGCCCGGTCCGCTCCGGCGACCTGCTGCTGCTGGACGCGGGCGTGGAGACGCACACCCTCTACACCGCCGACGTCACGCGCACGCTGCCGGTCAACGGCACGTACAGCGAGATCCAGAAGAAGATCTACGACGCCGTGTACGAGGCCCAGGAGGCCGGTATCGCGGCCGTGCAGCCGGGCGCCAAGTTCCGCGACTTCCACGACGCCGCCCAGCGGGTGCTCACCGAGAAGCTGGTCGAGTGGGGCCTGGTCGAGGGCCCGGTCGAGCGCGTCCTGGAGCTGGGCCTCCAGCGCCGCTGGACCCTGCACGGCACCGGCCACATGCTCGGCATGGACGTCCACGACTGCGCGGCCGCGCGGACCGAGACGTACGTCGAGGGCACGCTGGAGCCGGGCATGGTCCTCACCGTCGAGCCGGGTCTGTACTTCCAGGCCGACGACCTGACCGTCCCGGAGGAGTACCGCGGCATCGGCGTCCGTATCGAGGACGACATCCTCGTCACCGAGGACGGCAACCGAAACCTTTCGGCCGGTCTGCCGCGCCGCTCCGACGAGGTCGAGGCATGGATGGCGTCGCTGAAGGGCTGATCTGAGATTCAATGGCCGGGTACCGGGAAGGTGCCCGGCCATTGACATGCCTAGGGGGAGGCTTTCATGGACGACTTCTGGTCGAGCGTCGGTGTGGACCTGCATCTCGAACCCGACGCCGCGGACGGCCGCAGAGCCGGGTTGGAGCGGGCGCTCAGGGACGCCGTACGGGACGGCCGGCTCGCCCCCGGCACCCGGCTGCCGGCCACCCGGCGGCTCGCCGCCGACCTCGGAGTCTCGCGCGGCACGGCAAAGGCGGCGTACGACCAGCTCGTCGCCGAGGGCTATCTGACGGCGCGACAGGGCTCCGGCACCCGGGTCGCCGAGCTGCCGACCGTGGAGTCGGTGGCACCCGGCACGGCGACCCGCAGCCACGCCCCCCGCTTCGACCTGCGCCCCGGCAGCCCGGACGTCGGCGCGTTCCCGGCCGCGGCCTGGCTGCGCGCCCTGCGCCGCGCGATCGCGACGGCACCCTCACTGGCGTACGACTACGGCGACCCGCGCGGCCGGGTCGAACTGCGCACCGCCCTGTCCGGCTATCTGGGCCGGGCGCGCGGGGTCATCGCGCCCCCCGAGCGGATCGTCATCACCTCCGGATACGTGCAGGGGCTCGCGCTCCTCACGCGCGTGCTGGACGGCGCCACCGTCGCCATGGAGGACCCGGGGCTGCCCTTCCACCGGGAGGTCGTCCGGCGCAACGGCTCCCCGGTGCGCCCGGTGCCGGTCGACGCGCGCGGGGTGCGCCCCGAGGAGCTGGGCGAGGCACGGGCCGTGGTGGTCACCCCGGCCCACCAGTACCCGACCGGGGTGACCCTGCACCCGGAGCGGCGCCGCGCGCTCGGCGACTGGGCACGCGCGCACGACGGACTGATCGTGGAGGACGACTACGACGGCGAGTTCCGCTACGACCGTCAGCCGGTCGGCGCGCTCCAGGGCATGGCACCGAACCGGACGGTCTACCTCGGCACCGCCTCCAAGACGCTCGGCCCCGCCCTGCGCCTCGGCTGGATGGTGCTGCCGCCGCACCTGGTCGACGCGGTCGCCGACGCCAAGCTCCACACCGACCTGCACACCGAGACCATCGGCCAGCTCGCCCTCGCCGAGCTGATCGACAGCCACGCCTACGACCGGCACGTGCGCGCGTGCCGACTGCGCTACCGGCGCCGCCGGGACCAGCTCCTGGACCGGCTGGGGGCGCGGCGGGGCGTGCGCGGGATCGCGGCGGGGCTGCACGCGCTGATCGACGTGCCCGACGAGGCGGAGGTGCTGGCCCGGGCGGAGACGGCGGGCCTGGCCGTCGGCGCCCTCGGCGACCACTGGCACACCCCCGCCCCGGACCGCCCCCAGGGCCTGGTCATCGGCTACGGCACCCCGCGCGAGCGGGCCTACCCGGAGGCGCTGGAGGCGCTGGCGAAGGTGCTGGAGGCCTGAGCCGGCCGGCGCGGTGCGGGTGTCAGGCCGTCAGCAGGGAAGGGTCCTTCGTCCACTTGAGCATCTTGTCGAAGCTGACCACCGTCCCGCGGCGGCCCGGTCGCGCGCCGATGTGGACGTGGTCCGCCAGCTCCCGGATCAGCCCGAGCCCCCGGCCGTGCTCGGCGTCCGTGCGGGCCGGGCGGATCTCCTGCACACCACCGAGACCGGGACCGGAATCGGCCACTTCGATCCGGCACTTCTCCCCGTCGAGGTACGCGGTCACCCGGTACGCCTCCGAGGCGCCGCCCCGCACGGCGCCCCCGCCGTGCTCGACGGCGTTCGCGCACGCCTCGCTGAGGGCGACGGACAGGTCGTAGGAGATCTCCGGGTCGACGCCCGCCGTCTCCATGGTGCCGAGCAGCAGGCGCCGGGCCAGCGGCACGCTCGCGGCCTCGCGCCTCAGATGGAGTGACCACCAGATGCTCATGCTCCAGCCTCCTGGCCGCGGCTCGACATACCGATACGTATTGCCGTCCGTAGGGGGCCGTAAGCACGCTGTTGACGTGAGTCCGCTCATTCGGCCGATGCGCGCGGGGAGGAACCGGTGTATGAGGGGCGCGTCGGACGTCGCTGCCGTGCCCTGCCGTACGACGGCGGTAAAGGCAGTGGGATGATGAGCCCGCCATGACTGCCCCCCACCCCCGCACAGCGCGCCCCGGAGCCGGCCTCCGGATGCTGCGGGCCGCGGTGTTCGCCGCGGTCTGCGTCGTGCTGGCCGCGGCCGGGCACACCCTGGCCTCCTGTGCGCGGGTGCCCCTGTGGACGCTCGGGGCGGGCTTCCTCGGCTCGCTGCTGCTGGTGGCTCCGCTCGCCGGGCGGGCCCGCTCGCTGCCGGGCATCGCCGCGCTGCTCGCGCTCGGCCAGACCGTGCTGCACACGCTGTTCGGGCTGGGCCAGCACGGCACCGCGATGTCCATGGGCTCGATGCCCATGGGGTCGGCCGTGGCGGGCTCCCGCGGCTCCGCGGTGAGCGGCGCCGCCCTGGTCGAGCAGGCCGCCCGGCTGGTGTGCGGATCGAGCCCCGCCACCCTCACCCCCGGGCACGCCTACCGGCTGCTGCTGGACGCGCACCTGATCGACCGCTCCGCCCGGCCCCCGGCCGCGTCCGGCGCCCTGCCGCACGCGTACGACGCCGCCGGAGCCTCCGCCTCCCTGCTGCCCTCGCTGCCGATGCTGCTCGGCCACCTCCTCGCGGCCGTCGCCGCGGGCTGGCTGCTGCGCCGGGGCGATCTCGCCCTGCTGCGGCTGATCGAGCTGTCGGCGCACGGAGTCGCCGAGGGGGCGCTCGTACGATCCCTGCGCGCGGCGCTCGCGCTGGCGCACGCCCTGTGTGCGGGTCTGCTGCCCGCCGCCGGGCCCGGCCCGCGCGCACGTCGTACCGACCGGGACGAGGTGCCCGCCCCGCACACCACCGCGCTCCAGCACACGGTGATCCGGCGCGGCCCGCCCGCCGCCGCCTTCCTTCTCGCCGCCTGACGCGACGCGAGCACTCCGCCCCGCTGCCGGGGAGAGGCCGCCGTCGCGCGGCACGCGCATGCGTACCTCTCCTCAGCATCTCTCCCAGTGGAGTACTCCCTGCCATGAAGGCTTCCCGTATCACCGCCGCCGCTGCCGTCGCGGGCACCGCCGTCCTCGCGCTCGCCGCCCCGGCCTTCGCCCATGTCTCCGTGCAGCCCGAGGGCACCGCGGCCAAGGGCGGTTTCGCGGTCGTGGACTTCAAGGTCCCCAACGAGCGCGACAACGCCTCCACCACCAAGCTCGAGGTGACCCTCCCGGCCGACCACCCGCTGGCCTCGGCCATGCCCGAGCCACTGCCCGGCTGGACCGTGCAGGTCACCAAGTCCAAGCTGGACAAGCCGCTGACCCTGCACGGCGAGAAGATCGCCGAGGCCGTCACCAAGGTCACCTGGACCGCCGACGGCAAGGGCATCCAGCCCGGCTACTTCCAGAAGTTCCCGCTCTCCCTCGGCGCGCTGCCCGAGAACACCGACCAGCTGGTGTTCAAGGCGGTCCAGACGTACTCCGACAAGGAGGTCGTCCGCTGGATCGAGGTGCCGCAGCAGGGCCAGGCCGAGCCGGAGAACCCGGCCCCGGTGCTGGAGCTGTCCGCCGCGGCCGACGACCACCACGGCACGACCGTCGCCGGCCGGACCGAGAACGTGGCCGCCGCGACCGCCTCCGACGACACCGACACCACCGCCCGCGTGCTCGGCGTGGCGGGCATCGTCATCGGCGCCGCGGGTGTGGCGTACGGCGTCCTCGCCGGCCGCCGCCGCTCCGCCTAGCCCCCTTCCGGACCGCGCACCGGGGCCGTACCCGCCCGCCCTGCCTGGTCGTGCCCGTCGTACGACCCCGGTGTGCGCCGGAGTTCACACATCTGGGACATTTCTCTATGCGCAAGAAGACGTTCGCCGCGGCCGCCACCCTGCTCGCCGCCGCCACCCTGACCCTGACCGCCTGCGGGAGCGGGAACGACACCGCGTCACCGGTCACCGTCGTCTCGGCGGATTCCGGCTCGGGCAAGGCCGCCACCGTCCTCGACCAGCCGTTCACCAAGCCGGACCTGGTCCTCACCGACACCCACGGCCGTCAGTACGACCTCCGCAAGGAGACCAAGGGCCACCCGACCCTGGTCTACTTCGGCTACACGCACTGCCCGGACATCTGCCCCACCACGATGAGCAACATCGCCGTCGCCAAGAAGGCGCTGCCCAAGGCCGAGCAGGACAACCTCCGGGTCGTCTTCGTCACCACCGACCCCGGCCGCGACACCCCCGCCGAGCTGGGCAAGTGGCTCAAGGGCATCGACCCCCAGTTCATCGGTCTGACCGGTGACTTCGCCACCGTCCAGGCCGGCGCCCGCTCCCTCGGCATCTCCGTGGAGCCGACCACGAAGGACAAGAACGGCAAGACCGTCTCCGTCCACGGCACCCAGGTCATCGCCTTCTCCCCGAAGACCGACGCCGGGTACGTCCTCTACGGCGAGAGCGCCACCGTCGACGACTACACCAAGGACCTGCCCAAGCTCGTCAAGGGGGCCAAGCCGTGAGGCGCCGCGCCGTTCTCGCACCCGCCGCGCTCGCCGGTGCCCTGATCCTCACCGGCTGCTCCGGCTCCCACTCCGCGAAGGCCGAACTGTCGGTGAGCGGGCCCTACATGCCCCAGCCGGTCTCCGCCGACATGGCCGCCGGGTTCCTGACCATCACCAACAAGGGCGGGGCGGACGACCGGCTGACCTCGGTCACCAGCGAGGTGGCCGGCCAGGTCACCATGCACAGCACCGTCGGCGGAGCCATGGCGGAGAAGACCTCCTTCGCCATACCCGCCCATGGTCAACTCGTGTTCAAAAGCGGTGGCAACCACCTGATGTTCGAGAAGCTGAAGCGCGCGCCCAGGCAGGGCCAGACGGTCGCCGTGAAGCTGACCTTCGCCACGTCCGGGCCCCTGACGGTCGAGATGCCGGTGAAGTCCGCCACGTACCACCCACCGACCGGCCACTGAGGGAGGGACCACCGTGATCCGGACCATCACCCCCCGTCTGCGGGCAGTGGTGCTGCTGCTCCTCACCGTCGCCGGCGCCCTGCTGGCGGGCGCCGCACCGGCCTCCGCGCACGCCGCGCTGACCGGCAGCGACCCCGCCCAGGGGGTGGTGGTCAAGCAGGCTCCCACCCAGGTGTCGCTCACCTTCTCCGAGAAGGTGGCGATGAACGACGACTCGCTGCGCGTCCTCGACCCGCGGGGCAGGCCGGTGCAGACCGGCGCCCCCGCCGAGACCGGCGGCACGACCTACGCCGTACGGCTCAAGAGCGGCCTCGGCAAGGGCACCTACACGGTCACCTACCAGGTCGTCTCCGCCGACAGCCACCCCGTCGCCGGCGCCTACACCTTCTCCGTCGGGGCGCCCTCGCCGACCGTGGTCACCGGCACCGGGCCGACCGCGGGCGGCGGCGCCGTCGGCTGGCTCTACGCCCTCGGCCGGTACGCCTCGTACGCGGGGTTCATCGTGCTCGCGGGCGGCGCGGCCTTCGTCCTCGCCTGCTGGCGGCCCGGCGCGGGCGTACGGCCCGTGCAGCGGCTGGTCGTCGGCGGCTGGCTCACCCTCACCGCGGCCACCCTGTGGCTGCTGCTCCTGCGCGGCTCCTACACCACCTCGGGCAAGCTCGCCGACGTCTTCGACCTCGATCTGCTCGGCCAGGTGCTCCAGACCAAGACCGGTGCCGCGCTGGTCTCCCGGCTGCTGCTGCTCGCCGCCGCCGCGCTGTTCATCGCCGTCCTCTTCGGCGCCTACCAGCGGCGCGAGGAGGGCGCGGAGAAGCGGGACCTGACCTTCGGGCTCGCGGTCGGCGGGCTGGTCGTCGCGGCCGGGCTGGCGGCGAGCTGGGCGATGGCCGAGCACGCCTCCACCGGGCTCCAGCCGGGCATCGCCATGCCCGTCGACGTCGTCCATCTGCTCGCCGTCGCCGCCTGGCTGGGCGGGCTCGCCGCCCTGCTGGTGGCGCTGTACCGGGCGCCCGCCGAGACCCCGGTCGAGGCCGCCGCCGTCCACCGCTTCTCCCGGCTGGCCTTCGGCTCCGTCCTCGCACTGGTCGCCACCGGCGCCTATCAGTCCTGGCGCCAGCTCGGCTCCTGGTCGGCGTTCACCGGCACCCGGTACGGCCAGCTGCTGCTGGTCAAGATCGGGCTGGTGGCGCTGATGACCGGTATCGCGGCGGTGTCCCGGCGGTGGACGGCACGGCTCGCCGACCGGGACGCCGATGACACCCTCGCGTCCAGGGCCGCCGTCGCCGCCGCCGAGCAGGCGAAGGAGCCCGCGGCAGCCAAGCGCAGGAGCACTGGCACCAGCAAGACCCGCTCCGGCTCCGGTGACTCGCAGCGTGCCGCCCAGCTCGCCCGGCAGCGGGCCGCGATGGATGCCGCTCGGCAGAAGCGGCTGAGGGACGCCGATCCGAACCGCTTCGGACTGCGCCGCTCGGTGCTGGCCGAGGCCGGTGTCGCCGTCGTCCTGCTCGCCGTCACCACCGCACTGACCCAGACCGAGCCGGGCCGCACCGAGCAGGAGGCCAGGGCCGCCACCTCGTCGTCCGGCACCGCCGCGGTGCCGTCGAACGGCGCACTCACCCTGGACATGCCCTTCGACACCGGCGGCACGGGCGGCAAGGGCGTCGTCAGCGTCGATCTCGACCCCGCGCGCGTCGGCGCCAACGAGATGCACGTCTACGTCCAGAAGCCCGGCGGACAGGCCTTCGACGTCCCCGAGGTGAAGATCGCCTTCACCCTCGACGCGAAGAAGATCGGCCCGCTCCCCGTGACCCCCGACCACATCACCACCGGCCACTGGGCCGCGGAGGGGGTGCAGATCCCGATGGCCGGCGACTGGAAGATCGCCGTCACCGTGCGCACCTCCGACATCGACCAGGTGACCGTCTCCAAGAACGCGCAGATCGGCTGAACGACACCATGCCCGAGCACCAGTCCATTCCGCAGCCCCGCACCTCCGACGCGCCGGTGCAGGAGACCGCTCCCGCGGGCGTCTCCCGGCGCACGCTGCTCGGCACCGCCGGCGCCACCGGGCTGATGCTCGGCGCGGCCGGCGGAGCCGCGGGCTACGCCGCCGCGCCCGCCCGGGCCACCCCGCTGACCTCCGTCGGCACCGGCCGCGCGATGTTTCACGGGAAACATCAGCCCGGCATCACCGAAGGCCTCCAGGCGCGCGGACATCTGATCGCCTTCGACCTGGCGCCGGGCGCGGGCCGCAAGGAGGCGGCGGCCCTGCTGCGCCGCTGGTCGGCGACGGCCGAGCGGCTGATGGCGGGCGAGGCCGCGCCGCACGGCGACACCGACGTGGCCCGGGACGCCGGCCCCTCCTCGCTGACCATCACCTTCGGCTTCGGCCACAGCTTCTTCGGCCGCACCGGACTGGAGAAGCAGCGGCCCACCGCCCTGGACCCGCTGCCCGACTTCTCCTCCGACCGGCTCGACAAGGCGCGCAGCGACGGCGACCTGTGGGTGCAGATCGGCGCGGACGACGCCCTGGTGGCCTTCCACGCCCTGCGCGCCGTCCAGAAGGACGCGGGCGACGCGGCCCGGATCCGCTGGCAGATGAACGGCTTCAACCGCACCCCGGGCGCCACCTCACACCCCATGACCGCCCGCAACCTCATGGGCCAGCTCGACGGCACCCGCAACCCCAAGCCGGCCGAGGCCGACTTCGACCAGCGGATCTTCGTGCCGGCCGGCGGTGAGCCCGCCTGGATGGCGAACGGCTCCTACGCCGTCGTACGCCGGATCCGGATGCTGCTGGACGACTGGGAGAAGCTGTCCCTGTCCGCGCAGGAGCAGGTCATCGGGCGGCGCAAGGACAACGGGGCGCCGCTGTCCGGGGGCACGGAGACGACCCCGATGGACCTGGAGAAGACCGACGCCCGGGGCGGGTACGCGGTCCCGGTCAACGCGCACGCCCGGATCTCCCGGCCCGACCAGAACGGCGGGGCGGCCATGCTGCGGCGCCCCTTCTCCTACCACGACGGCTTCGCCGCGGACGGCACCCCGGACGCCGGTCTGCTCTTCGTCTGCTGGCAGGCGGACCCGCTGCGCGGCTTCGTCCCGGTGCAGCGCAAGCTCGACCGGGGCGACGCGCTGTCGAAGTTCATCCGGCACGAGTCGAGCGGGCTGTTCGCGGTGCCGGGCGGCACGGCGAAGGGCGAATACGTGGGGCAGCGGTTGCTGGAGGGGTGATCCGGGCTGCTACAGGGGGCTCCGGGTTGCGCAAGCGCGGCGCGGCAATTCTGTGCTGATCACGCTTTCAAACCACCCGGTCGAGTGGCGTTTATGAGACGCGGCCGCCGCTTTTCCCTGCGGCCATTAGGGTGAGGGACATGCCAGCCAGCTATGCGTATCTCGGTCCCGAGGGCACCTTCACCGAGGTGGCCCTGCGCACGCTGCCGGAATCGGCCACCCGGGAGCTGATCCCGTATGTGTCGGTGCAGTCCGCGCTGGACGCGGTGCGGGCCGGCGAGGCCGAGGCGGCGTTCGTGCCGATCGAGAACTCGGTCGAGGGCGGTATCACCACCACGCTGGACGAGCTGGTCGCGGGCGAGCCGCTGATGATCTACCGCGAGGTGCTGCTGTCCATCACCTTCGCCCTGCTGGTACGGCCCGGGACCACGCTCGCGGACATCAAGACGGTCTCCGCCCATCCGGCGGCCCAGCCGCAGGTGCGCAACTGGCTGCGGGCCAACCTCCCGGACGCCACCTGGGAGTCCGCCGCCTCCAACGCGGACGCCGCCCGGCTGGTCCAGGAGGGCCGCTACGACGCCGCCTTCGCCGGCGAGTTCGCCGCCGCCCGGTACGGCCTCACGGCCCTGGAGACCGGGATCCACGACGCGGAGAACGCGCAGACCCGGTTCGTGCTGGTCGGCCGCCCGGCCCGGCCCGCCGCGCCGACCGGCGCCGACAAGACCTCGGTGGTGCTGTGGCAGCGCGACGACCACCCCGGCGCGCTGCGCGATCTGCTCGGCGAGTTCGCCACCCGCGGGATCAACCTGATGCTGCTCCAGTCCCGGCCGACCGGCGCCGGTATCGGCAACTACTGCTTCTGCATCGACGCCGAGGGGCACATCACCGACCGGCGGATGGCGGAGGCGCTGACCGGGCTGAAGCGGATCTGTCTCCAGGTGCGTTTCCTCGGCTCCTACCCGCGCGCGGACATCACGGCGAAGGAGGCCCGGCCGGCGCTGCCGGGGACCTCGGACCAGGAGTTCATCGCGGCGGCCGACTGGGTGGCACGCTGCCAGGACGGCCGGTTCTAGGCCGGTTCCAGCCAGTCGCACCCGGGCCGGCGTTATCCACAGACGTTATCCACAGGTCCTCTTCTCGACCTGGGGACAAGTCGACAAGGACGGGCCGGTCGGTCGACAAATCCCCCTTCGCCCCACAGGCGGGTCTACCGACGCATCGGCCACCCTTCGTCCACCTGTTTCCTTTGGTTCATCTTTCAGGGCGACCGTTTTCCACCGAAAGTGGGTGTCGAAGCGGTTTGAGCGGGGAATTCTTCGCTGCGTTCGACACTTCCGGAGTGATCGATTCCGAAATCCACAGATCTTCCGCACAGCCTGTGGATAACTCATCGGAGAGGGGTGAGTCCCTGTGGACAACAGGGGTGCGGCCGGCCCGCCAAGTGCCGCTCTCCACAAGGAAATCCGGTCAACCAGGCACCTCGGACCTGCCCCGTCCCAGGGAGTGAGACACTTTCCCTTGACCGGACTCGTTCCCTTGATCGGGACTCGACCGGACTCGACACAGTCGGCAATTACCGCATAGCGGAACGTATGGAGCGAATCAGAACTCCCCGGAATTGTGATTCGTGAGCGGCAACCCCGCACCGGTAGCCTTGGCCCTGTGATTGACCTTCGCCTGCTTCGTGAGGACCCCGACCGTGTGCGCGCGTCTCAGCGTGCCCGTGGAGAGGATGTCGCGCTCGTCGACGCTCTCCTGTCTGCCGACGAGCGGCGCAGGTCCTCCGGCGTCCGCTTCGACGAGCTGCGCGCCGAGCAGAAGCAGCTCGGCAAGCTCATCCCCAAGGCCACCGGCGACGAGAAGGCCGAACTGCTCAAGCGCGCCGAGCAGCTGAAGGCCGACGTCAAGGCCGCCGACGCCGAGCGCGACGCCGCCGACGCCGAGACCCAGGAACTGCTGCTCCGGCTCGGCAACCTCGTCCACCCCGACGTGCCCGTCGGCGGCGAGGAGGACTTCGTCACGCTGGAGACGCACGGCACCATCCGCGACTTCGCCGCCGAGGGCTTCGAGCCCAAGGACCACCTGGAGCTGGGCCAGCTGCTCGGCGCCATCGACGTCGAGCGCGGCGCCAAGGTCTCCGGCTCCCGCTTCTACTTCCTCACCGGCGTCGGCGCCCTGCTCGAGCTGGCCCTGGTGAACGCGGCGATCGCCCAGGCCACGGCGGCCGGCTTCACCCCCATGCTCACCCCGGCGCTGGTCCGCCCGCAGTCCATGGCGGGCACCGGCTTCCTCGGCCAGGCCGCCCAGGACGTCTACCACCTCGACAAGGACGACCTGTACCTGGTCGGCACCTCCGAGGTCCCGCTGGCGGCCTACCACATGGACGAGATCATCGACGCCGACAAGCTGCCGCTGCGGTACGCGGGCTTCTCGCCCTGCTTCCGCCGCGAGGCCGGCTCGCACGGCAAGGACACCCGGGGCATCTTCCGCGTGCACCAGTTCGACAAGGTCGAGATGTTCTCGTACGTCGCGCCCGAGGACTCCCAGGCCGAGCACCAGCGCCTGCTGGAGTGGGAGAAGCAGTGGCTGACCTCGCTGGAGCTGCCGTTCCGCGTCATCGACGTCGCCTCCGGTGACCTCGGCGCCTCGGCCGCCCGCAAGTACGACTGCGAGGCGTGGGTCCCGACCCAGGGCAAGTACCGCGAGCTGACCTCGACCTCGGACTGCACCGAGTTCCAGTCCCGCCGGCTGTCCATCCGGGTCCGCGACGGCAAGCAGGTCAAGCCGCTCGCCACCCTCAACGGCACGCTGTGCGCCGTACCGCGCACCATCGTGGCGATCCTGGAGAACCACCAGCAGGCCGACGGCTCCGTCCGGGTCCCCGAGGTGCTGCGCCCGTACCTGGGCGGCCGGGAGGTCCTGGAGCCGGTCGCCAAGTGACCGGGTTCCCCTTCCGGCTCATCGCCACCGACCTCGACGGAACGCTCCTGCGCTCCGACGAGTCGGTGTCGCAGCGCACCCGTGAGGCGCTCGCCGCGGCCACCGCGGCGGGCGCGGCCCATATCGTCGTCACCGGCCGCGCGGTCCCCTGGACCCGGCACATCCTGGACGACCTCGGCTACGACGGCCTCGCCGTCTGCGGCCAGGGCGCCCAGGTCTACGACGCCGGCGCGCACCGCCTGCTGACCTCGGTCACCCTGGACCGGCAGCTGGCGGGCGTGGCCCTGGCCAAGATCGAGGCCGAGGTCGGCCCGCTCTATCTGGCGGCCAGCCGGGACGGCCTCGACGGCGAGGTGCTGGTGGGCCCGGGCTACGCGGTCACGGGCAGGCTGCCGGCCACCCCCTTCACCGACGCGTCCGACCTGTGGTCGGCCCCGCTCGGCAAGATCTACATACAGCATCCGACGCTGAGCGACGACGAGCTGGCCGAGGCCGCACGGATCGCGGCCGGCGGTTTCGTCAGCGTGGCCATGGCGGGTGAGGGCATCGTGGAGCTGCTCCCGCTGGGGCTGTCCAAGGCCACGGGTCTGTCTCTCGCCGCCCGCCGCCTCGGTCTGAAGGCCGCCGACACGCTCGCGTTCGGCGACATGCCCAACGACATCCCGATGTTCGCCTGGTCCGCCCGAGGGGTGGCCATGGCCAACGCCCACGAGGAACTGCGCGCGGTGGCCGACGAGGTGACCACCTCCAACGAGGAGGACGGCATCGCGGTGGTGCTGGAGCGGTTGCTGGCGTGACCCGGGGCAGAGTGCCCCCCTTGTGACAAGGGGGGCACTAGGGAGGGCGGCCCACGCGGGCGCGAGGCTCACATGCTCGAAGCGGCCGCCGACAATCCCAGCCCATCCCGCTCGGACACTCCCGGCAGATGGTGCACAACCACTCTGCGCCGACACCGAGTCGACTGCCACCGAATAACGGCGGCTCGGCTAGCGCCGACGCCATCTGCGTCTGCGCGCCTTGCTGAAGAACCAGCCGGCCGGCGGCTCGTCGGACCGCCAGGGCTGCGGCTCAGGCGCCTCGCCCCGCCAGCGGGCGGCGAGCATCCGGGCCCGCGCGGACGGTTCGGCGGTCCCGGCGGCGCGGACGAAGTCCTCGTCCAGGACGAGGTCGTCCCAGGCGTCGCTCCCGGCCGGCGGCTGCCCGCGACCGTCCTGCGGCTCCCTTTCCCCTGCCATTACCGGCCTCCTCGCCGTGTCCGCCGTATCCAGTCTGCGCCAGCCCCGGATGAAGTCCCCGTCAAGGCCGCCGCCGGGGCCTACTCCTCGCCCGCCAGCTTCAGCGAGCGCAGCTTCTGGCCCGCGTACCAGGTGGCCAGCACGGTGACCGCCACCAGCAGCACCACCGCGGTCGGCAGGCCCACCTCGGAGGTGACCAGGTCGCCGCCGGCCAGCTTGTGGGCGACGGCCAGCGACCACTGCTGGACGCTCAGCGTGCGCGCCCCGGGCACCAGGGAGCCGAACAGCGCCTCCCACACGAGCGCGTAGACCAGCCCGAAGACCACGGCGTGCCGGGAGACCGTGCCGAGCAGCAGGAACAGGGCCGAGTACGCGATGGAGGAGACCAGCGCGGCGACGGTGTAGGCGACGGCGATCTGCTGGCCGTTGCCGTTCAGGATCAGACCGGCGATCAGGGTCGGCACCGCCGAGAACACCATGGTCACCGCGATGGCGACGATCAGCTTGGTGAAGATGATCGTCGGCCGCTTCAGCGGCTTGGCCAGCAGATAGACGACGGAGCCGTCGTCTATCTCGGGGCCGATCGCACCGGTGCCCGCGATGACACCGATGATCGGCACCATGGTGGCGAGCGCGAACCCGCCGAGGACGTCGGCGGCGGTCTGGTCGTCCGCGCCGGTCAGGGAGCGCACCACCACGGAGATCACGATGAGCAACAGCGGCAGCGCGCCGAGGATGAGGGCCCGACGGCGGCCGAGCAGGGCCCGGTAGGTGAGCCGGGCGACGGTGGGGTCGTACATCTTCGGCCTCCTACGCCGCGACCAGGTACGAGAAGACGGACTCCAGGGACTCGTCGGACGGCGAGACCGTGAGCAGCCGGATGCCGTGGTCCCTGGCGACCTTCGGCAGCAGGGTGGTGAAGCGGCCGAAGTCGACGGCCTGGATGCGCAGCGCGCCCTCGGCGT
The DNA here is from genome assembly GCF_053596835.1 of Streptomyces sp. NPDC001606. Lineage (NCBI taxonomy): Bacteria > Bacillati > Actinomycetota > Actinomycetes > Kitasatosporales > Streptomycetaceae > Streptomyces > Streptomyces sp. NPDC001606. The sequence continues at coordinate 94,092 of NZ_JBSFHC010000013.1, read as the reverse complement.
GGTCGACCTCGATCCCCGAGGTGGACGGGTCGGCGATCAGCGCGGCGGCGAGGGCGCGGTCGTCGCTGGAGCGGACCAGGTAGCGGTGCGGGCGGTCGGTCATCAGGCGGCGGATCCTGCGGAAGTCGCCGCTGGCCGCGTGCCGTCCGGCGACGACGACCTCGATGTGCCGGGCCAGCTGCTCGACCTCTTCGAGGATGTGCGAGGAGAACAGCACGGTGCGGCCCTCGTCGCCCATCTTCCGCAGCAGTTCCATGAGTTGCAGGCGCTGCCGCGGGTCCATGCCGTTGAACGGCTCGTCGAGCAGCAGCAGCGACGGGTCGTGGACGAGGGCGCTCGCCATCTTCACGCGCTGCCGCATGCCCTTGGAGTAGGTGGAGATCTTCCGGTCCTGCGCGTACTCCATCTCCACCGTGGCGAGGGCGCGCTGGGCGGCCGTGGCGCCGAGGCCGTGCAGCTCGGCGTTGGCGAGCACGAACTCGCGGCCGGTGAGGAAGTCGTACATCGCCTCGCGCTCGGGGACGATGCCGATGTGCCGGTAGATCTCCTCGTTGCGCCAGACCGGCCGTCCGTCGAGGGTGACCGTGCCGGTGGAGGGGGCGAGGAAGCCGCCCATCATGTTGATGAGGGTGGACTTGCCGGCGCCGTTCGGGCCGAGCAGGCCGGTGACTCCGGGGCCGATGGTCATGGTGATGTCGTTGACGGCGACCACGTTGCCGAACCAGCGGGAGACGTGGTCGAGGCTCAGTGTGGTCACAGTCCCACCTTCTTGTAGCGGCGCAGCAGGAGGCCGTAGCTGCCGGCGATGAGGCCGAGGACCACCAGGACGTACACCACGCCCTGTCCGGCCGACGGGTCGACGCCTCCGGGGTTGCGGGCGGTCGCGCCCAGGAAGGCCGACTGGACCCCGTCGATCAGGGTGACCGGCGAGAACAGGCCGATCCAGGGGATGACCCCGCTGTGTCCCTGGGTGTAGGCGATGGCCTGGAGCGTGGAGACCGCGCCATAGGAGATGACCATGACCGCGATCACGGCGGCGATGCCGAAGCCGCGGCGCGGGGTGACGGCTGCGATGACCAGGCCGATACCGGCGAAGAGCAGGGAGAGCAGGGCCACGGAGACCAGTCCCTCGGCGAATTCCTTCGTCTGGTGGGCGAAGTCCAGCTTGGACAGCAGGGCGCCCGCGTACATCACGACCAGCAGGGCGGCGGTGAGGACGAAGACCGCCGAGGCGAGCGCCGCGTACTTGGCACGGACGTAGTCGGCGGTCTCGATGGGCCGCGAGAAGTACAGCGGTACGGTCTTGAACCGCAGGTCGCGGGAGACGGACTGCGGTGCCTGCGCGGCGACGAACAGGCTGATCACGGCCTGGAGCATGATCCCGTAGCGTGTGTAGGCCACCGGCAGTTCGTGCGCCTTGGTGGCGACCGCGACGGCCACCATGATGGCCGCGGGCACGCACATCACCGTGAACAGCAGCATCGGCAGCACCTTGGACTTGGCCGAGCGGCCGAGGCCGTAGGAGCCGCGCAGGGACTGCGAGTACAGCGAGCGGCGGGCGTAGGCGCGGCCGAGGCGGGGGCCGTCGTAGCCGCGGTAGCCGATGTCGTGGATGCGGGTCTGGTCGCCCGCGGATGTGGTCAGGGGCTGCTCAACCGCCATGGCCGACGGCCTCCTTCCGCTGCTCGTCACTGTTGTGTGCGTCCTCGCCGGTGAACACCTCGGAGATGTGGTGCCGGCGCTGCTCCATGCGCACCAGGCCGAGGCCGAGGTCGGCGACCACGTCCCGGACCAGGTCGTAGGTCTCCTCGCCCTGTGCGGTGAGCAGCAGGATGTGGCCCGCGCCGGGCAGTCCGGCGCCCTCCGCGCGGGTGTCCACCCCGCGCGCGTGGAGCGCCTCGCGGACCGCGCGGGTGCCGTCCGGGTGGGTGTCGCTGTCGGTGACCTCGATCGCGAGGGTGGCGGTGCTCTGGGTGAAGTCGGTGGTGGAGCTGGAGCGCAGCAGCTTGCCGCCGTCGATGACGACGACGTGGTCGCAGGTGCGCTCCAGCTCGCCGAGCAGATGGGAGGTGACCAGGACGGAGATGCCGAACTCGGTGTGCACCCGGCGGATCAGGCCGAGCATCTCGTCGCGGCCGACCGGGTCGAGGCCGTTGGTCGGCTCGTCCAGGAAGACCAGCTGCGGGTCGTGCACCAGGGCCTGCGCGAGCTTGACCCGCTGTTTCATGCCGGTGGAGTAGCCGCCGATGGGGCGGTAGCGCTCCTCGTACAGCCCGACGTGGCGCAGGGTGTCCGCGGTGCGCTCGCGGGCCGCGGTGGGCGGCAGGCCGGACATGCGGGCCATGTGGACGACGAACTCGGTGGCCGAGACGTCCGGCGGCAGGCAGTCGTGTTCCGGCATGTAGCCGACGCGCTCACGGATGGCGGCGCCCTCGGTGGCGACGTCGAGGCCGAGCACCGCGGCGCGGCCCTCCGTGGCGGGGGACAGACCCAGCAGGATCTTGATCAGGGTGGACTTGCCGGCGCCGTTGGCCCCGACGAGTCCGGTCACACCGGGTCCGATGTCCACGGACAGCCGGTCGAGCGCGGTCACCCGGGGGAACCGCTTGCTCAGGCTTTCGGTCGCGATCAAAGTCACGTCTACGACGGTAGTGATCCCGGACACGTCCGTCGTCAGACCACAGAGCCGTCTTCACCTCAGACCCAGGTATTACGGGGCCCTAGGGGATTCCCCCCTGCGGGGCCGTTCGGGGGGCCGCCGGCACCCTGCCGACACGCCTATTGACGCCGACTCTAACAAGTGCGAGTGTCACCAGAGTCAAGTTACTGACGCGTACCGCGGACGACGGGACGGGCGGCATGACGACGGCAGTGAGCAGGGAACTCTCCGCGGAACTGCGGGGGTTCAGGCGGGTGCAGCGCCTCGCCTACGAGTGCGCGGAGGCGGTCGCGGCACGCCTGGAGCCGGGCGTGACCGAGCGCGAGGCGGCACGGATGCAGCGTGAGTGGCTGCGCGAGCGCGGGGTGCGGGACTGGTTCCACCTGCCCTTCGCCTGGTTCGGGGACCGTACGGCGTTCGTGAACTTCCGCATCCCGCTCCAGTTCTTCCCCACCGACCGCGCGCTGGCGCCCGGGATGCCGTTCATCCTGGACATGGCGCCGGTGTACGAGGGATACACGGCGGACATCGGCTACTCGGGCTCGCTCGGCGTGAACCCGGTGCAGGACCGGCTGCTGGCCGACCTGGAGGCGCACCGCGAGCTGATCCTGCGCGAGGTGCGCGAGCGGCGCCCGCTGCGGGACATCTACGAGGACGTGGACCGGCTCATGGTCCGCCAGGGCTATGCCAACCGGCACCGGGCGTATCCGTTCGGCGTGATCGCCCACAAGGTGGACCGGGTCGGGCAGCGCCGCTTCTCCCCGCATCTGTTCGGGTTCGGCACCCAGTCCCTGAAGGGCCTCGCCGCCGACGCGCTGCACGGCCACCGCGAGGGCTGGTCGCCCCTGTGGTCGCCGTACCGCTTCTCGGACCACCCGCCGCAGCCGGGCCTGTGGGCGGTCGAACCGCACCTCGGCTTCCGCGGCACGGGCGCCAAGTTCGAGGAGATCCTCGTGGTCACCGACTCGAAGGACCCCGAGGAGAGCGCGTTCTGGCTGGACGACGATCTGCCGCACGTGCGGCGCTGGGCGGAGGAGAAGTGACACTCGAGGGTGCGCGTGAGCGCTGGGTGCGGACCGGCGGGGTCGAGCTGTGCGTGGCCGAGCTGGGCGACCCGGAGCAGCCGACGGTGGTGCTGGTGCACGGCTATCCGGACAGCAAGGAGGTCTGGTCACCGGTCGCGCAGCGCCTGGCCGGCCGCTTCCATGTGGTCCTCTACGACGTCCGGGGCCACGGCCGGTCGACGGCTCCCGAGCCGCTGCGCGGCGGCTTCACGCTCGCCAAGCTGACGGACGACTTCCTGGCCGTGGCGGACGCGGTCAGTCCGGACCGGCCGGTGCACCTGGTCGGCCACGACTGGGGCTCGGTGCAGTCCTGGGAGTTCGCCACGACCGGCCGCACCGAGGGCCGTATCGCCTCCTTCACCTCCATCTCCGGACCGTCCCTGGACCACTTCGGGCACTGGATCAACGCGCGCGTGAAGCGTCCGACGCCCCGCCGGGTGGGCCAGCTCCTCGGCCAGGGCGCCAAGTCCTGGTACGTCTATCTGCTGCACACACCCGCGCTGCCGGAGCTGGCCTGGCGCGGCCCGCTCGGGAAGCGCTGGCCGGGGATCCTGCGGCGCGTCGAGCAGGTCCCCGCCGGCGACTACCCGACCGCCTCCCTGCCCTCGGACGCCGCCCACGGCGCCTGGCTGTACCGGGACAACGTCCGCGCCCGGCTGCGCCGGCCCCGCCCGGACGCGTACGCACACGCGCCCGTGCAGCTCATCACGCCCCAGGGGGACGCGTTCCTCTCCGAGCGCCTCTACGACGACCTGGACGCGTGGGTGCCCCGGTTGACCCGCCGCACCCTCCCGGCCAAGCACTGGGTGCCGCGCACCCGCCCCGACCAAGTGGCCGGCTGGATCGAGGAGTTCGCCACCGGCGTCGAGGGCGGCCGGCCGGACGAGCGGGCCACCGGACGCCACGCCGACCGGTTCGCGGGCCAGTTGGTGCTGGTGACCGGGGCGGGCAGCGGAATCGGCCGGGCCACCGCGTTCGCCTTCGCGGAGGCGGGCGCGCGCGTGATCGCCGTGGACCGCGACGCCGAGACGGCGGCCCGCACCGCCGAACTCGCCCGGCTGATCGGCGCGTCCGGGGCATGGGCCGAGACGGCCGACGTCGCCGACGAGCAGGCCATGGAGAAGCTCGCCGAGAAGGTGCACCGCGAGTACGGCGTACTGGACGTGCTGGTCAACAACGCGGGGATCGGGCTGTCCGGCTCCTTCTTCACCACGACGACCGACGACTGGCGCAGGGTCCTGGACGTCAACCTCTGGGGTGTGATTCATGGTTGCCGCCTCTTCGGCGCCCGCATGGCCGAGCGCGGACAGGGCGGCCATATCGTCAACATCGCGTCGGCGGCCGCCTTCCAGCCGTCCCGCGCGCTGCCGGCCTACAGCACCTCGAAGGCAGCCGTGTTGATGCTCTCCGAGTGCCTGCGCGCCGAACTCGCCGCGCAGGACATCGGGGTGAGCGCGCTCTGCCCCGGCCTGGTCAACACCAACATCACCGCGACCGCCCGCTTCACCGGCGTCGACGAGGCGGAGGAACGCCGCCGCCAGAAGAACTCCGCCCGCTTGTACGGCCTTCGGAACTACCCGCCGGAGAAGGTGGCCGACGCGGTGCTGGACGCGGTCGCCCGCAACAAGGCGGTCGTCCCGGTGACTCCGGAAGCCCGGGGCGCCCATCTGCTGTCCCGCTTCCTGCCGGGTGCGCTGCGCCGACTCGCGCGTGTGGAACCGAAGTTGTGAGAGTGCCTTGAGCGGCTGGGGAGTTGGCCAAACATCCCCATTCCCCGGGCACTTGTCCACAGATCTGCCAACTGGGCTTGTGGATAACTGCACTTGCTTGTGGATCAAACCTCGGAAGGAAAACAACCTGCGTGATCCGCGTCTCTCCCGCACGCTGGACGTATGAACGAGAGACAGGTGAGCGGGAAACGCGTGAGCGAGGGACAGGTGAGCGACAGACGTGTGAGCGAGGACCGGCCGGACGAGAGACGTGCCGTGAAGGTGTCCAAGTACCTCTCCAAACACCTCCGGCACCAGCCCGAGCGCATCGGCCTCACACTGGACCGCGGCGGCTGGGCGGAGATCGACACACTGATCGCCGCGGCCGCCGCGCACGGGTTCCGGTTCACCCGTGCGGAGCTGGACCACGTGGTGGCCGGCAACGACAAACAGCGCTTCGCGATCGAGGGCACCCGCATCCGCGCCAGCCAGGGCCACAGCATCGACGTCGATCTCGGCCTGCCGCCCGCGACCCCGCCGCCGTACCTGTACCACGGCACGGTCGCCCGCAGCCTCGACGCGATCCGCGCCGACGGGCTCAAGCCCATGAACCGGCACGCCGTGCACCTGTCCGCCGACCGGGAGACCGCCACCCGGGTCGGTGCCCGCCGGGGCCGTCCCGTGGTGCTCGCCGTCGACGCCGGTGCCATGCATCGCGACGGCCACGTCTTCCACGTCAGCGCCAACGGCGTCTGGCTGACCGACGCCGTACCGCCCCGCTACCTGCGCTTTCCCGGCCCGCGCTGACGGCGGCCCCATCCATGCGGACCAGCCCCGGCCCCCTGCCCGTCCGTGGTGGAGCGGGCGCGCACGGTGACCGTTTCGTCCGCTGTCCGTGGTGCCGCTTAGTCTCGGACGCATGAGCCTGCGTCTGAGCACCGTGATCCTGCCCTACCGCCGCTGGAGCGAAGGCGGCCGCGCGGCCTGGACGCGCGCCGAGGAGCTCGGCTTCCACACCGCGTACACCTACGACCACCTGTCCTGGCGCAGCTTCCGCGACGGCCCCTGGTTCGGCGCGGTACCGACGCTGACCGCCGCCGCGGCCGCCACCGACACCCTCCGCCTCGGCACCCTGGTCACCTCGCCGAACTTCCGCCACCCGGTGACCCTCGCCAAGGAGCTGATCTCCCTCGACGACATCTCGGGCGGCCGGATCACCCTCGGCATCGGCGCCGGCGGCACCGGCTTCGACGCCACCGCCCTCGGCCAGGAGCCCTGGTCCCCGCGCGAGCGCGCCGACCGGCTCGCCGAGTTCATCCCGCTGCTCGACCGGCTGCTCACCGAGGACGCGGTGACCCAGGAGGGCCGCTTCTACTCGGCGCACGAGGCACGGAACATCCCCGGCTGTGTGCAGCGCCCCCGGCTGCCGTTCGCGGTGGCGGCCACCGGCCCGCGCGGCCTCCGCCTCGCCGCGCGGCACGGCCAGGCCTGGGTGACCACCGGCGACCCGAAGCTGTACGAGACCGGCACCCCCGAGCAGTCCGTAGCGGCCCTGCGCGGGCAGCTCGGCAAGCTGTCCGAGGCGTGCGCGGCCGCCGGGCGCGACGTGGCGGACCTGGACAAGATCCTGCTCACCGGCTTCACCCCGGACCGGAACCAGCCGCTTCGGTCGCTGGACGCCTTCGTGGACTTCGCCGGCCGCCACCGCGAGCTGGGCTTCACCGAGATCGTCGTCCACTGGCCGATCCCGGACTCCGACTTCGCCGCCGACGAGAAGGTCTTCGAGCAGATCGCCATGGAGGCCCTGGCCCAGCTGGGCTGACGGCTCCGGACGTCATCTGTGTCTCATCTGTGCGGAGTTCCGCACGGGCGTGATGGCATATGCGCGACAATGGCCGGGTGACCTCAGCGACCAGACAGCCCGGGACCCCGTCCGCCGCCGTACGGCCGCGGCTGATCGCCACCGACCTCGACGGCACCCTGCTGCGCGACGACAAGTCGGTCTCCCCGCGGACCGTCGCCGCGCTGGCCCGCGCCGAGGAGGCCGGCATCGAGGTCTTCTTCGTCACCGGCCGCCCGGCCCGCTGGATGGACGTCGTCAGCGACCATGTCCACGGCCACGGCCTGGCGATCTGCGGCAACGGCGCCGCCGTCGTCGACCTGCACGGCGGCCCCGGCGCCCACCGCTTCGTGAAGGTGCGCGAACTGGACCGCAAGAACGCCCTGAGTGCCGTCGGACTGCTGCGCGACGCGGCTCCCGGCACGGTGTTCGCGATCGAGCAGACGTACGGCTTCCACCAGGAACCGGCCTATCCCAAGCTGCACATGGAGATACCCGACCGGCTGCTGCCCGCCGAGGACCTCCTCGCTCCCGACGGCCCGGACGCCGACCAGCCCGTCCTGAAGATCCTCGCCTACCACCCCGACCTCGACCCCGACGCCTTCCTGGGCCTCGCCCGGCTCGCCGTCGGCGGCCATGCCAACGTCACCCGCTCCAGCCCCAGCGCCCTGCTGGAACTGAGCGGCCCCGAGGTCTCCAAGGCCAGCACGCTCGCGCTGTGCTGCGCCGAACGCGGCATCTCGCACGAGGAGGTCGTCGCCTTCGGCGACATGCCCAACGACGTCGAGATGCTCACCTGGGCCGGACAGTCGTACGCGATGGGCAACGCCCACCCCGAGGTGATCGCCGCCGCCTCGGGCCGCACGGTCGCCAACAACGACGACGGCGTCGCAGTGATCATCGAGCGCCTGCTGGCGGACCTCTAGCGCATTTCCTCCGCCGGCAAGCTCCGGAAGGAGAGGCCCTAGAAGGACGAGTAGGACGCCCCCACCAGCGACTCCGCCTCCGCCTCCCGGCGTGCCATCGTCCGCAGCGGCCCGTCCACCGCGGCCAGCTCCGCGTACGGACCCCGCTGCACCACCCGGCCGCCGTCCAGCACGATCACCTCGTCCACCGCCTCCAGACCCGCCAGCCGATGGGTGATCAGCAGGGTCGTACGGCCCTCCGTCGCGGCCAGCAGATCGGCAGTGAGCGCGTCGGCCGTCGGCAGGTCCAGATGCTCGGCCGGCTCGTCCAGGACCAGTACGGGGAAGTCGGCCAGCAGGGCGCGGGCCAGCGCCAGCCGCTGCCGCTGACCGCCCGACAGCCGGGCCCCGTGCTCTCCCACCAGCGTGTCCAGGCCGTCGGGCAGCCCGTCCAACCAGTCCAGCAGCCGCGCCCGCGCCAGCACCCGGCGAAGCTCGTCCTCGGTGGCGTCCTTCCTGGCCAGCAGCAGGTTCTCGCGCACCGAGCTGTCGAAGAGATGCGCGTCCTGCGCGCACAGTCCGACCAGCCGCCGTACGTCGTCGTCGGCCACCGTGTGCGCGTCCACACCGGCGAGCGTGTACGAGCCCGCTTCGGCGTCGAGGAACCGCAGCAGCACCTGGGCGAGAGTCGTCTTGCCGGAACCCGACGGCCCCACCACGGCGATCCGGCGGCCCTGCTCCAGCGTGAGATCGACCCCGGCCAGCGCCTCCCGCCGCTGTCCCTCGTGCCGCGCGGACAGCCCCTTGAGGACCACGGGGAAAGGCACGGCGGGCGCCTGCCGCGGCCGCTCCGGCTCGCGCACCGGCTCCGGGGCGTCCAGCACCTCGTACACCCGCTCCGCGCTGCCCCGCACCCGCTGGCGGTAGCGCACGGCGAGCGGCAGCCCCAGGACGGCCTCGAAGGCGGCCAGCGGAGTGAGGACCACCACGGCCATGGCCACCCCGCCGAGCCGGCCCGCGGCCACCGCCTGGGCGCCGAACAGTGCCGCGGCGGTGACGGTCAGGCCGGAGACCAGGGCGGTGAGCCCGTCGCCGAGCGCGGTGACGGCCGCCGCCCGCGAGGCGATCCGGGTGAGGGTCGCGTCGGCCCGCCGGGCCGCCTCGGCACGGGCGGGCAGCGCACCGGCGACGGTCAGCTCGGCGGTGCCGGTGAGCAGGTCGGTCACCCGGGTGGCGAGCACCCCCCGCGCGGGCGCCAGCCGCCGCTCGGTGCGCCGGGCCGCCGTCGCGGTCACCAGCGGCACCCCCACGCCGGCCACCAGCAAGCCGGCCGCAAGGGCGGCCCCCGCCTCGGGCAGCAGCCACGCCGTGAAGCCGACGGAAGCGGCGGAGACGACCAGAGCGACCCCGGCCGGCAGCAGCCAGCGCAGCCAGTAGTCCTGAAGCGCGTCCACATCGGCGACCAGCCGGGTGAGCAGGTCACCCCGGCGCACGGTCCGGAGCCCGGCGGGCGCGAGCCGCTCCAGCCGCCGGTACACCGCGACCCGGGTGTCGGCCAGCATCCGCAGTACGGCGTCGTGCGACACCAGCCGCTCCGCGTACCGGAAGACGGCCCGCCCGATACCGAAGGCCCGGGTCGCCGTCACGGCCACCATCAGATACAGCACCGGCGGCTGCTGCGAGGCCCGCGAGATGAGCCACCCGGAGGTCGCCATCAGCCCGACGGCACACCCCAGCGCCAGACTCCCGAGCCCCAGGGCCAACCCCAGCCGCCCCCACCACTCCCCGGCCAGCCCCCGAACCCACCTCAACCCCCGAGCCCTCGCCGCGGAAGACGCAGCAGGCTCACCATCCAGCCGAGCGAGCGGAGACGCCGTGGGCTCACCATCCAGCCGACCGAGTCGGGTGGCGGGTGGTCGAGGACGGGGGTCCAGGGGGCGGAGCCCCCTGGAACGCTCACTGCCACCCCGGCCACCCAACATCTCCGCGCCACTCACCACCCCACCGCCCACACCCAACCGCACCACCCGCCCGGCAACCCCCAGCAACGCCGGCCGATGCACCACAAGCAACACCGTCCGCCCAGCGGCCAGCCTCCGCACCGCCGCCACAACCTCCGCCTCCGTCGCCCCATCCAGCGCAGCCGTCGGCTCATCCAGCAACAGCACCGGCCGATCCGCCAGAAACGCCCGCGCCAACGCGAGCCGCTGCCGCTGCCCCGCCGACAACCCGGCCCCGTCCTCACCGAGAACCGTCTCGGCCCCCTCCGGCAGCGCATCCACGAACTCCAGCGCCCCCGCGTCCCGCAGCGCCTGCCGCACCGCAGCGTCGTCCGCACCGGGCTGGGCCAGCCGTACGTTCTCCGCGATGGTCCCGGCGTACAGATGCGGCCGCTGCGGCACCCAGGCGATCCGCGCCCGCCACGCCTCCGGGTCGAGGTCGGCGAGATCGGCTCCCCCGACCCGCACCCGGCCCCCGGTGGGCCGGACGAACCCCAACAACACGTTCAGCAGCGTCGACTTACCCGCCCCGCTCGGCCCGACCAGCGCCACGGTCTCACCCGGCTCCACCCAGAAGGACACATCGGTCACGGCATCGGCCGACCGCCCCGGATAGCGAACGGTGACCCCCTCGAAGACCACCGCACCCACCGAGCCCTCCGCGGACACCGGCACCGCACCCTCGCCCGCCGCCGGAACCGGCGTCTCCAGCACCGAGAAGATCTCCTCCGCAGCGGCGAGCCCCTCCGCCGCCGCGTGATACTGCGCCCCCACCTGCCGCAGCGGCAGATACGCCTCGGGCGCCAGGATCAGGATCACCAGACCGATGGACAGATCCATCTCGCCATGGACGAGCCGCATCCCGATCGTCACGGCGACCAGCGCGACCGACAGCGTGGCCAGCAGTTCCAGCGCGAAGGAGGACAGGAAGGCGATCCGCAGGGTCCGCATGGTCGCCTGCCGGTACTCCCCGGTGATCCGGCGGACGGACGCGGCCTGTGCCTTGGCCCGGCCGAACACCTTCAGCGTGGGCAGCCCTGCGACGACGTCCAGGAAATGGCCGGACAGCCGGGACAACAGCTGCCACTGCCGGTCCATCCGGGACTGCGTGGCCCAGCCGATCAGCACCATGAAGAGCGGGATCAGCGGCAGCGTGCCGACGATGATCGCCGCCGACACCCAGTCCTCGGTGACGATCCGCGCCAGCACGGCCACCGGTACGACCACCGCAAGCCCCAGCTGCGGCAGATAGCGCGCGAAGTAGTCATCGAGGGCATCGACGCCCCGCGTGGCCAGAGTGACGAGCGAACCCGTCCGCTGACCGCTCAGCCACCCGGGGCCAAGAGCGGCCGCCCGCTCGAGGAGCCGCCCCCGCAGCTCCGACTTCACCGCCGCACTGGCCCGGTGGGCCGCGCGTTCGGTGAGCCACGCCACCACCGACCGCCCCACCGCCACGCCCGCCAGCAACAGCAGTGGACTGCGCAGCTCAGCGACCGACTGCCCCTGCTGGAAGGCCCCGACGACGATGTCGGCGATGAGCATCGCCTGAGCGATGACCAGCCCGGCACCGACCGCCCCGAGGGCGATGACCGCCACCAGGAAGACGCGGGTGGCGCGGGCGTACCGCAGAAGACGCGGATCGATGGGTTTCACGTGAAACATGCCCTTCGGTCCAGAGGGTGTGTTTCACGTGAAACACACCCTCGGCGGACTCAGTGTGCGGCGCCGGCAGCAGCGTCAGGAGCGATGTGCTGCGTACCGATCCGCTTGCGGAACACCCAGTAGGTCCAGCCCTGGTAGAGCAGGACGATCGGCATGGCGATCGCTGCGCACCAGGTCATGATCTTCAGGGTGTAGGGGCTCGACGAGGCGTTGGAGACCGTCAGGCTCCACTCCCCGTTGAGCGTCGACGGCATGACGTTCGGGAAGAGCGAGAGGAAGAGCATCGCCACGGCGGCCACGATGGTGACCCCGGACAGTGCGAATGACCAGCCCTCCCGGCCTGCCTGGTTGGCCACGAGGGCGGCCACCAGCGCGACGACCGCGACGATCAGAGCCACCAGGCTCGCGCTGTCACCGCTGTGGGCCTGTGTCCACAGCAGGAAGGCGAGTGCCACCACGGCCGTGGCCAGACCGACCCAGAGCGCCAGCTTCCGCGCCCGCACCCGGATGTCACCGACGGTCTTGAGCGCGGTGAACACCGCTCCGTGGAAGGTGAACAACGTGAGCGTCACCAGGCCGCCCAGCAGGGCGTAGGGGTGGAGCAGATCCCCGACGCTGCCGACGTACTCGAAGTTCCGGTCGATCTTCACGCCCCAGGCGATGTTCGCGAAGGCCACGCCCCACAGGAACGCCGGGATCAGCGAGGTCCAGAAGATCGCCGTCTCCCAGTTGCGCTGCCAGTTCTCCTCAGGTCGCTTCGCCCGGTACTCGAAGGCGACCCCCCGGATGATCAGGCAGACCAGAATGACCAGCAGGGGCAGGTAGAAGCCGGAGAAGAGGGTGGCGTACCACTCGGGGAAGGCGGCGAAGGTCGCGCCGCCGGCGGTGAGCAGCCACACCTCGTTGCCGTCCCAGACCGGGCCGATGGTGTTGATCAGCACCCGGCGCTCGGACCGGTTCCGGGCCAGCAGCTTGGTGAGGATGCCGACCCCGAAGTCGAATCCCTCCAGGAAGAAGTAGCCGGTCCACAGGACGGCGATCAGGACGAACCAGACGTCGTGAAGTTCCATGACTGTCCCCTCGGCCTAGTACGAGAAGGCCATCGGCTTGTCGGCGTCACGGGTGTCGCCGCCGATCTTCGTGGGCGGGTTGAGGTCGGCTTCGGTCAGCTCGGGCGGACCGGCCTTGACGTACTTCGCGAGCAGCTTGACCTCGACCACGGCGAGGACCGCGTACAGCGTCGTGAAGACGATCATCGAGGTGAGGATCTCGCCCTGGGAGACACCGCGGGAGACCGCCTGCCGGGTCTGGAAGACGCCGTAGACGACCCACGGCTGCCGGCCCATCTCGGTGAAGATCCAGCCCCAGGAGTTGGCGATCAGCGGGAAGGCCAGGGTCCAGGTCGCGATGTGCCAGTACCAAGGGGTGAGCTTCGGGCTGAGCGCCTTGCTCTTGAAGAGCACCAGGTGCGGCACCTCGTCCTCACCGACCCGCAGATGCCGGGGGAGCATGAACTTCTTGCGGGTCAGCCAGAGCCCGGCCAGGCCCAGGGCGAAGGAGGCCATGCCGAAGCCGATCATCCAGCGGAAGCCCCAGAAGGCGACGGGGATGTTGGGCCGGTAGTCACCGGGCCCGAACTTCTGCTGCTCGGCCTTGTTGACGTCGTTGATACCGGGGACGTACGAGGTGAAGTCGTCGTTGGCGAGGAAGGACAGCAGGCCGGGGATCTCCACGGCCACGGTGTTGTGGCCCTTCTGCACATCGCCGTACGCGAAGATCGAGAACGGCGCCGGCTTCTGGCCGTCCCACAGCGCCTCGGCGGCCGCCATCTTCATCGGCTGCTGCTTGAACATCACCTTGCCGAGCACATCGCCGCTGACGGCGGTGAGCAGACCGGCGATGACCACCGTGACCAGGCCCAGCCGCAGCGAGGTCTTCATCACGCGCACATGCTTCTTGCGGGCCAGGTGGTAGGCCGCGATGCCCACCATGAAGGCGCCACCGGTCAGGAAGGCGGCGGACAGGGTGTGGAAGACCTGGCTCAGTGCGGTGTTCTGGGTCAGCACGGCCCAGAAGTCGGTCAGCTCGGCACGGCCCTTGGCCTTGTTGATCCGGTAGCCGACGGGGTGCTGCATCCAGGAGTTGGCCGCGAGGATGAAGTACGCCGACAGGATCGTGCCGATCGACACCATCCAGATGCAGGCCAGGTGGATCTTCTTGGGCAGCTTGTCCCAGCCGAAGATCCACAGCCCGATGAACGTGGACTCGAAGAAGAACGCGATCAGCGCCTCGAAGGCGAGCGGCGCGCCGAAGATGTCACCGACGAAGCGGGAGTACTCGGACCAGTTCATGCCGAACTGGAACTCCTGCACGATGCCGGTGACCACACCCATGGCGATGTTGATCAGGAAAAGCTTGCCCCAGAACTTGGTGGCCCTGAGGTACTTCTCCTTGTCCGTTCGGACCCAGGCGGTCTGGAGCCCGGCCGTGAGCGCGGCCAGGGAGATCGTCAGCGGGACGAACAGGAAGTGGTAGACGGTGGTGATGCCGAACTGCCAGCGCGCCAGTGTCTCCGGCGCCAAAGCCAAGTCCACGTCGTCAGCTCCTTACTTCGCCGTGGTAGCGGCGGTTTGCCCCTTTTGTCGCGCACATAGTGGAGCAACCGGGACACGCTTGTGAACGCGTTCACATTCACAAGCCATTATGACGCACTGATTTTCAGCCTGGCAGGGCGGGGTGGCTCTATCGCCATGGCGTCAAGGTCTTGGCAGCGACTTCAACATCTTGTTGAATTGCGCGCCATGCAGATACGGATCTCCTGGCCCGCGGGAAACCTCACGGCGACCCTCGACGGCACCACACCGACCGCGCAGGCCCTGGCGAAGGCACTGCCTCTCACCTCCACCGCCCAGACATGGGGCGAGGAGGTCTATTTCGACACAGGCGTCTCTGTTTCACGTGAAACGGACGCCCGGCAGGTCGTGGAGCCGGGCACGGTGGCGTTCTGGACGGACGGCGACTCGCTCGCCCTCCCCTACGGCCCCACACCGATCTCACGAGGGACCGAGTGCCGCCTCGCGAGCCCGTGCAACATCCTCGGACGGGTGGACGGGGACGCCGGCGTCCTGGCGACCGCACGGGCCGGCGACCCCATCCGGGTGGAACTGATCGACGAGTAGAGCGGGGAGCGAGGCACCCGCCCCCCGCCGACGTCGGGCTACAGCCACTGCGGACGCGGAGCTACAGCTCCTTGTGGAACGCCTCCGTCACCTTAAGGAAGATGTCGTTCGCCTCGGTCTCGCCGATCGTGACCCGCACACCCTCGCCCGGGAACGGCCGGACCACCACTCCGTGCTCCTCACAGGCCTGCGCGAACGCGACCGTCCGCTCCCCCAGCCGCAGCCACACGAAGTTGGCCTGCGTCTCCGGCACCGTCCAGCCCTGAGCCCGCAGCGCGTCGACCACGCGCGTGCGCTCGCACACCAGCGAGCCGACCCGGCCCAGCAGTTCGTCCTCGGCCCGCAGCGAGGCGATCGCCGCCTCCTGCGCCAGCTGGCTCACGCCGAACGGCACCGCCGTCTTGCGCAGCGCCGCCGCCACCGGCTCATGGGCGATCGCAAACCCGACACGCAGCCCGGCAAGGCCGTACGCCTTGGAGAACGTCCGCAGGACGCAGACGTTGGGCCGCTCCCGGTACAGCTCGACACCATCGGGCACCTCGGGATCCCGGATGAACTCGCGGTACGCCTCGTCCAGCACCACCAGCACATCGCTGGGCACCCGGTCGAGGAAGCGCTCCAGCTCGGCCCGCCGCACCACCGTGCCGGTCGGGTTGTTCGGGTTGCAGACGAAAATCAGCCGGGTCCGGTCGGTGATCGCCTCCGCCATCGCGTCCAGGTCGTGCACATCGCCCGGCGTGAGCGGCACCGGCACCGCCCGGGCACCGCTGATCTGCGTGATGATCGGGTACGCCTCGAAGGAGCGCCAGGCGAAGATCACCTCGTCGCCGGGTCCGCTGGTCGCCTGGAGCAGCTGCTGGGCCACACCGACCGAGCCGGTGCCGGTGGCCAGGTGGGAGACCGGGACGCCGAACCGGTCCGACAGCTCGTCCATCAGGCCGGTGCAGGCCATGTCGGGGTAGCGGTTGAAGTTGCAGGCCGCCGCGGTCACCGACTCCATGACGCCCGGCAGCGGCGGGTACGGGTTCTCGTTGGAGGACAGCTTGTAGGCGACCGGCCCGCCGGCCGCGGCGGGCTTGCCCGGCTTATAGGTGGGGATACCCTCCAGCTCGGCGCGCAGCTTGGGGCTCGTCTCGCTCACCGCAGTCCTCCTCGCGACCACCGGCGGACCGTCGACGCCGCCGGCTTCCAATACTCCTCACCTTATGAGGATTCGGCAGTCCTGAGTACCGGCTGCGGGCAAACCCCGTCGATCACACTGTCATCACGGGCATCACCGCACGAAGGCGTACGTTTCAGGGGGCGCGCCGTACATATATCTACGCGCCGGTGGCTCACGCCGTGGCGCGCGTCCCCCGTGAAGGTGAGTTGAGACCTCTTCGAGACATCGGGCACTTGGCAGGTTCATACGCTTCACCACGACACGTCCTTCTACTGAACCGCTCAACTACCTTTGCTTCCAAGGCAGTTGAGCATCCATGACCTTGCAGAAACGTGCCTGTCAACGCGTGCATATGCGTCCGCACTACCCCACCGCATGAGCCCTACTATCGGCTCGCCATGACAGCAGCAGGGAAGCATCAGGTGAGCCGCGCGGAAACCTCACGCCGAGGCAGCCGGCCGGGCCGGGCGGGCATCAGGGACGTGGCCGCCGCCGCCGGAGTCTCCATCACTACCGTCTCCGACGCCCTCAACGGCAAGGGCCGGCTCCCGGATGCCACCCGGCGCCATGTCCGTGAGGTCGCCGACCGGCTGGGGTATCGACCCTCGGCCGCCGCCCGAACCCTCCGTACCGGCAAGTCCGGCCTCATCGGCCTGACGGTGACCACGTACGGGGATGAACCTTTCACCTTCACGGAGTTCGCGTACTTCGCCGAGATGGCACGGGCCGCGACCTCGGCCGCGCTCGCCCGCGGCTACGCCCTCGTCATCCTGCCCGCGACCTCCCGGCACGACGTGTGGTCCAACGTCGCCCTGGACGGCACCGTCGTGATCGACCCCTCCGACCAGGACCCGATGGTCAGCGAACTGGTCCGCCAGGGACTGCCCGTCGTCTCCGACGGCCGCCCGGTCGGCTCCCTCCCCGTGACCGCCTGGGTCGACAACGACCACGAGGCCGCCGTCCTCGGCATCCTCGACCACCTCGCCGACGCCGGCGCCCGCCGTATCGGGCTGCTCACGGGCACCACGACGGACACCTACACCCATCTGTCCACCACCGCCTACCTGCGCTGGTGCGAGCGCGTCGGCCAGGATCCGGTCTACGAGGCCTACCCCGCGCACGACCCGTGCGCCGGTGCCGTCGCCGCCGACCGGCTGCTCGCCCGCCCCGACCGGCCCGACGCCGTCTACGGCCTGTTCGACCCCAACGGCACCGACCTGCTCGCCGCCGCCCGCCGCTACGGGCTCCGGGTCCCGGAGGATCTGCTGCTGGTGTGCTGTAGCGAGTCCACGGTGTACGCCAGTACCGAGCCGCCCATCACCACGCTCTCGCTGAAGCCGCGCCGCATCGGCACCGCCGTGGTGCAGCTGCTCATCGACGCCATCGAGGGCGTCGACTCGGACCACCCGGTCGAGCAGGTGATACCGACCGAACTGATCGTGCGCACCTCCTCCCAGCGCCGCCCCCCGCGGACCACGGTCAGCCCACCGCGGTCACCGGACGAGGCATAGCCGCCGGGCGAGCGGCGCCCGGGCAGCGGAGGCCGGGACGGCGCGCGGACGACGGATCACCCACGGTCGTGGAGAGTCGTCCATCGCGTGCCCGACCGGTCGCCGCGCGTCGGCCGGCACGCCACGACGACCGGTCGTACCCGGCACCGCACGACCGGCAAGCGGCCGACAGCGCCTCCGCTACCAGCCGAACACCTGCCCAAACGGGGCGAAAGCCGCGGCGAACCGGAGTCTTGTTCCGATTCACCACCCCTGGGTCATCACACGGCGCGACGCGCATTCCTATGATGGGCCCACGACACCGCGGACCGCTGCGACCAGGCAGTCCGAAGCGGTGCAGATGCGGCGCGATGGTGGAGGGGTCTGATGACTCAGGGGGCCGGTCAGGGACCCGAGGTGGAGCGGACGGCGACGCTGCGCGACTTCCGGGTACCCGCGTACGTCCACGAGACCGGTCCGTACGTCCACCAGGTCCATCCCGGCGACGCCGTCCCGCCCGCCGACACGGCCTACCCGGGGGACTACACACCCACCCAGCGCGACCTGCCCGTCATCAACCGAGGTGACACGCTCCAGCTGCCCGTGGACCCGGCGCCCGCCGCCCCGGCTCCGCAGCCGGCGGCCGGTCCCGGACCGCTGTACGTCGTCGGCGACGTCCACGGCTACCTCGCCGAACTGGTGGCCGCCTTGCAGGACCGGGGGCTGATCGACGCCTCCGGCCAGTGGTGCGCGGGCACCACCCGGCTGTGGTTCCTCGGCGACTTCACCGACCGCGGTCCGGACGGCATCGGCGTCATCGACCTGGTCATGCGGCTGTCCGCCGAGGCGGCCGCGGCCGGCGGCTACTGCAAGGCCCTCATGGGCAACCACGAGCTGCTGCTGCTCGGCGCCAAGCGGTTCGGCGACACCCCCGTCAACTCCGGCGCGGGCACCGCCACCTTCCAGGCGGCCTGGCTGCTCAACGGCGGCCAGAAGACCGACATGGACCGTCTCCAGGACCACCACCTTCAGTGGATGGCCCGCCTGGACGCCGTGGAGGAGGTCGACGGCTATCTGCTGCTGCACTCCGACACCACCGCGTATCTCGACTACGGGGACTCGATCGAGGCCGTCAACGACACCGTCCGCGAGACCCTGACCCGCAACGACGCCGACGAGGTCTGGGATCTCTTCCGCAAGTTCACCAAGCGCTTCTCCTTCCGCGACGAGGGCGGCGCCGCCGCCGTGCGCTCCCTTCTCGATACGTACGGCGGCACCCGGGTCGTTCACGGGCACAGCCCCATTCCCTACCTGCTCGGCGAGGTCGGCTCCGAGGACGGCGAGGAGGGCACCGGCCCGGTCGTCGAGGGACCGCATGTCTACGCCGACGGGCTCGCCATCGCCATGGACGGCGGAGTGACCATGGCCGGAAAGCTGCTCGTCGAACAACTCCCTCTGGAGAATTGACCGTTCGCCGGGCAGGCGTCCCCCGGCGGAGATACGTGCAGGCCGGACCCCAATTTCCGGCAACCCCCTGTCACCGTGTGCCGTCACGGCTCTACCATCGGCGTATCCGTAGCAGGCTCCCCTCCGTTTCTGCCCGACGGCTCGCCGGCGTGCGAGCCCCAAGCCCTACGGAGCACCGGGGGATGCACATGAACAGCGTTCCGCAGCATCTTCAGAGCGAGGACCGCCAGGAATTCGAGCGGCTCCTCGATGAGGCGCTGCGCTCCGCACCACACCGACCGGAACTGACCGGTGTCGGACAGCGGCTCAATCCCGAGCAGCTGCGCACCATGGCCCTCAACGCCACCGCGCTGATCACCCAGGCCGCGGCGGCCGAGTACCAGCACTATGTGAAACTCCGCCAGGAGCTGCGCCAGCCGGCGATGACCCCCTCGTCGCCGGCCGACTCCGGCTCCGCGGAACCGGACGAGGACACGACGGGCTCCGCCACCGGCCTCGGCGACGACGCCGAGAGCAGCGGCGCGGGCGCCCTCGCGGTCGTCGCCGTACTGGCGCCCGTCCTCTCGGGCACGGCCGCGGCGATCTTCCTGCTCGTCGGCTACATCCTGAAGATGCTGAACCCGGAGCAGTCCCTCGCCCAGACCATGCTCACCACCGGCTGGGTGTTCGGCGCGGTGACCGCGGCCGCGATCCTGCTCGCCGCCGTCGGCCTGCTGCTGACCGCACTGCGCAACAGCACCTCGCCCGAGGCGCAGGCCCGCGACGCGGCGAACGAGGAGCTGGCCAGGGCCAGGCAGGCCTGGCTGGGCGCGCTGCTGGAGCGCGGCATCCTGCCGTTTCTGCGGGAGGCGCTCGCCGCGTCCGGCCCGCCCGCGCTCCATCGCACGACTCCGACGGCCCCGAGCGGCCGCATACCGCGTCTGGGCTACGACCGTCCCGGCTTCAGCAGCCCCGACGCCGGCAGCGCGTCCGGCCGCCCGGGCTTCACCAGCCCGGACTACACGAGCCCGGACTTCGACGGCCCGGACCACCAGCCCGACTAGCCCGGCCCGCCTGCTGGGCGGATGTGAGCCGAGCGGACGTGAGCCCAGTGGGGCGGGCCGCGCGGCCGAGCCGGTGTGGCACCACCACTCCGGTCAGCCGCGAGCCCGCTCGTGTGCCGGACCCCCTCAAGGGGTCCTGTGGCGGGGTGAGTTCACCGCGCCCCGGATCAGTCGGCGATCGGCAGATAGACCCGGTTGCCCGCGGCCGCGAACTCCTGGGACTTCTGCGCCATCCCCTCCTCGATCTCGGCCTGGCTGCCGCCGTGCTCGCGGCGGATGTCCTGCGAGATCTTCATGCTGCAGAACTTCGGCCCGCACATGGAGCAGAAGTGGGCCGTCTTGGCGGGCTCGGCCGGCAGGGTCTCGTCGTGGAACTCCCGCGCCGTGTCCGGGTCCAGGGCGAGGTTGAACTGGTCCTCCCACCGGAACTCGAAGCGGGCGTCGGACAGCGCGTCGTCCCACTCCTGCGCCCCGGGGTGCCCCTTGGCGAGGTCCGCCGCATGGGCGGCGATCTTGTAGGTGATGACACCCGTCTTGACGTCGTCCCGGTTGGGCAGGCCCAGGTGCTCCTTGGGCGTGACGTAGCAGAGCATCGCCGTGCCCCACCAGGCGATCATCGCGGCGCCGATGCCGGAGGTGATGTGGTCGTAGGCCGGCGCGACGTCCGTGGTCAGCGGGCCGAGCGTATAGAACGGAGCTTCATCGCAGATCTCCTGCTGAAGGTCGATGTTCTCCTTGATCTTGTGCATCGGGACGTGCCCGGGGCCCTCGATCATCGTCTGTACGTTGAAACGCTTGGCGATCCGGTTGAGTTCCCCGAGCGTCCTCAACTCCGCGAACTGCGCCTCGTCGTTGGCGTCGGCGATCGAACCGGGCCGGAGGCCGTCACCCAGCGAGTACGTGACGTCGTAGGCGGCGAGGATCTCGCACAGCTCCTCGAAGTTCTCGTACAGGAACGACTCCTTGTGGTGCGCCAGGCACCACGCGGCCATGATCGAGCCGCCACGCGAGACGATGCCCGTCTTGCGGTTGGCGGTGAGCGGCACGTACGGCAGCCGGACGCCCGCGTGGACGGTCATGTAGTCCACGCCCTGCTCGGCCTGCTCGATGACGGTGTCCTTGTAGATCTCCCAGGTCAGTTCCTCGGCCTTGCCGTCGACCTTCTCCAGCGCCTGGTAGAGCGGCACCGTGCCGATGGGGACGGGGGAGTTGCGCAGCACCCACTCGCGGGTGGTGTGGATGTTGCGGCCGGTGGACAGGTCCATGACCGTGTCGGCACCCCAGCGGGTCGCCCAGGTCATCTTCTCCACCTCCTCCTCGATGGAGGAGGTCACCGCGGAGTTGCCGATGTTGGCGTTGACCTTCACCAGGAACCGCTTGCCGATGATCATCGGCTCGATCTCCGGGTGGTTGACGTTGGCGGGCAGCACCGCGCGGCCCGCCGCGATCTCCTCGCGGACCACCTCGGGAGAGACGCTCTCCCGGAGGGCCACGAACTCCATCTCGGGAGTGATCTCGCCCCGGCGCGCGTAGGCGAGCTGCGTCACCGCCTGGCCGTCCCGGCCCCGGCGCGGCTGGCGCGGCCGGCCGGGGAAGACGGCGTCGAGATTGCGCAGTCCGCCCCGGGGCGAGGTGTGCTTGATCCCGTCGTCCTCGGGACGGACGGGACGGCCCGCGTACTCCTCGGTGTCGCCGCGGGCGATGATCCAGTTCTCCCGCAGGGCCGGCAGTCCCCGGCGGACGTCGGTCTCCTGGAGTGGATCGGTGTACGGGCCTGACGTGTCGTACAGCGTGACCGACTGCCCGTTGGTGAGGTGCACCTGGCGGACCGGCACGCGCAGGTCGGGGCGGGAGCCCTCGACGTATGCCTTGTGCCATCCGATGGACTTCCCGGCCTCCTGGGACTTCTCGTCCTGAACAGAGGCAGGCGTGCGTGCGTCCTTGTTGGTCATAAGACCTACTCCCTACGCCGGCATTACCCGGTAACAGGTTCGGCGGTCGACGCAGCGGCTTCCGTCCACCGATGTTTCACGTGGAACATCGCTCGTTCCCTGCGAAACATCGCGAGTACGGAGGTCAGCGCCCTCTCAGCCCGGTGCTCCGAGCTCCCGCGTGTGCAAAGGTGCCCCCACGCTAGCGTCATGTGTGGCGTGATGAACAGTGGGCCCCCACCGTTCTTGCGATGATGCGGCGATGACCAGCATGGAGCAGTACCCGTATCAGCCGCCCGAGCCGCCCCGCCCGGACAGGTCGGTCCGGGACGGCGAACGGGACCACGGCAGCCGTGCGGTCGGTGGTGGACATGGCCAGGGGCACGCTCATGGCCATGGACACAGTCACAGCCACGGCCCCGCCGCACCGGTCTCCCGGCATCTCCGCAAGGTCATCGCGGCGATCCTGATCCCGTTCACCGCGGCGGTCGTGGTCGGCCTGGTCGTTCTCTGGCCCGGGGGAGCTCCTTCGCACAAGCGCAGCGGTGTCGGCTTCGACCGGCAGACGCAGCAGGCCACGGTCACCCGGGTCGTCGAAGTGAGCTGCCGTTCGGTGAACGCCTCTGGTGAGACCCCGACCGGTGACACCTCCACCGCCGAGGGCACCTCCGCGGTCCAGGAGGCGGGCGGTTCCTGCAAGAAGGCCACCGTCCGGGTCGACACCGGCAAGGACCAGGGCCGTACGTTCACCGAGATCGTGCAGCCGGACCAGTCACGCCAGCTGGAGCAGGGCGAGAAGGTCGTCGTCGCCTACGAGCCGTCGGCACCGAAGGACCTCCAGTACTCGGTGACCGATGTGAACCGGAAGTTCCCGATGGCTCTGCTCGCGGGGATCTTCGCGATCGCCGTCGTGGTGGTGGGCCGGCTGCGCGGTGTCATGGCACTGGTGGCGCTGGCCGTGAGTTTCCTCGTGCTGACCATGTTCATCCTGCCGGCGGTCCTCCAGGGCTCGAACCCGCTGCTCGTGGCCGTGGTCGGCTCCAGCGCCATCATGTTGATAGCTCTGTACATGTGCCACGGCCTGTCGGCGCGTACCTCGGTGGCCGTGCTCGGCACGCTGATCTCGTTGTCGCTGATCGGTCTGCTCGGCTCGCTGTTCATCGGCTGGGCCGCGCTGACCGGAAACACCGACGACAGCACCGGCCTGATCCATGGCCTATATCCGAAGATCGACATGAGTGGTCTGCTGCTGGCGGGTGTCATCATCGGCTCGCTCGGCGTCCTGGACGATGTGACCGTGACGCAGACGTCGGCCGTCTGGGAACTGCACGAGGCCAACCCCTCGATGGGCTGGCGCGGGCTGTACCGGGCGGGCATCCGCATCGGCCGCGACCACATCGCCTCCGTGGTCAACACGCTCGTCCTCGCCTATGCCGGTGCCGCGCTGCCGCTGCTTCTGCTGTTCTCGATCGCCCAGAGCAGTGTGGGCACCGTGGCCAACAGCGAGCTGGTCGCCGAGGAGATCGTGCGCACGCTGGTGGGATCGATCGGTCTGGTCGCCTCGGTCCCGGTCACCACCGCGCTCGCCGCGCTGGTGGTGGCGGCCGACCGTCCGGGGCCGGACGGCCAGGCGCTCGCCGGCGCCCAGCCGGTACCGGCGCGGGGCGGCCGGGGCCGCCGCCGCAAGCGATGAGCCCTGGGGGCGTCGGCCGCCTCGCCGCGTGACCCGCATCCGCAGAAGCGTTACTGCACCGTTCCATGCGGTGTGGCGGAGCGTCCGACGCCCTGTGCCTCGTCTTCTCAGCCGGCGCTCTGTTCCTCGGCCAGGATCCGGTCCAGGGCCTCGTCCAGGTGAGCGTCGAAATCGGCCAGCGCGCCCTCCTGGCCGAGCGGCACCAGCTTGTCCGTACGGTCCAGGAAGGCGACGAGCGGCGGCGCCGAGGAACGGAACAGGGCGTGGTCGCTGCCGACCTGAAGCCTGATCAGCACCTCACCGAGCACCTCGGAATCCGCGGGGGCGATGTGCACATCACCCTCCCCGCAAGGCCGGCCGACCCCGTCGATCAGCAGTTCACGTCCGAAAGCCCAGGTCACCGGCGCATCACCGGGCAGGTGGAAGGTGAGCCGCACCGCATAGGGATCATCTGTCTCGTAGCGCAACTCCACCGGAATGCGGAAGGAGAGTTCCTCCGAGACGAGAAAATTCATCATGACCTCTGCCTGTACGGACTCGTGCATCGCCTACCCCGTCTTACGACATCGATTGGCCGGGATTAGTCCCTCTGACCGGTCAAATCTTGCTGAACGTACACGGCAGATCACAAGGAGTAAGTTTTCAGATACTGATAGAGAGGGCGAGCGACCCCAGATGACGCCCGATCTCCGCCTGGAGCAGACGGGCGGCGGGAAGCAGACGGTCGGCCTGGTGGAGGGGGAGCGAGATGGCCATGGTGGCCGCCATGGTGCCGACCGTGATCGGGACCGCCGCGCAGACCGTGCCCAGCGCGTACTCCTGGCGTTCCACCACGGGCTCCGTGCGGGGGATCCGGGCCAGCCGCCGCAGCAGGGTCTCGTCGTCCTGCACCGTGTACGGGGTGACGGCCTGCACGGGATAGCGGGCGAGATGGTCGCGCCGCGCCTCCTCGTCCAGCTGTGAGAGCAAGCACTGCCCGATGGCGTGCGCGTGGCCGGTCGCACGGAAGTCGGCCCACTCCTCGACCGCGGGGGCGGCAGGCGAGTCGGAGACGCACATGACCTCGATCTCGCCGTCCCGGTACATGGCGTAGTAGACCGGGACACCGATGGAATCGCGCCAGTGCGCAAGAGTGTCGGCGACGGTGCTGCGACGTTTCTGCCGTGCCGCGCTGCCGCTCAGCCGTTCGACCGCGTCGCCGAGGAAGAACAGGCCCTTGTCACGGCGCAGATAGCCCTCGTGCACCAGCGTGCGCAGCAGGTGGTAGGTCGTGGGCAGCGCCAGCCCCGTCTCCCGGGCGAGCCGTTTGGCGGGCACGCCCTGGTCATGGACGGCGACGGTCTCCAGCAGGCGCAGGGCGCGCTGGACGGACCCGATGAGGGTGGCGGCGGCCGGTGAAGGGGGCGGTGCTGGGGCTGTTGCCGCTGCGACGTCAACCGTGGCCAAGGGTCACTCCCGGAGCGCGAGGGGGCAGCCGTGCGGGAATGCGCACGGAGGGGGCTGCGCTGCCCACGGGGCCGGATCCCGCGGGGAGTTCCGGACTCTAACCGCCTGGCGCCGGGTGCAGACCGCCTCGCGGGGAAACTTCCCTCGGCCGAGGGAACCGGCGATCCTCCTGAGGGTCACCGGCTCCCGCTTCGCTCACCAGTCGCTGCGCGACGAGGAGTTGGACATGAACTTGCGCACGATGTAGATGAGTCCGCCGACCAGAGCGACGAAGACCAGCGCCTTGAACAGCAGGCTGATCACGAAGCCGAGCACCGACAGAATCAGGCCGCCGAACACCATCAGGGCGATGACCGGCACCGCGACCCACTTCACCCACCACGGAAGTCCCGCGAAGATCTCTCGCATCGCCCTCGTCCTTTTCGTCTCGTGCGTTGTCTGGTTTCTGCGTTCTGCACTCGATGCTAGGACCGCGAGGGGGTGGTGCGGGGGCCTCGCGACCCCTGTCCTCCCCTGACCTGTCCCCTAGGGAACCCCGGGGCCGGAGTCACGCCTCGGGCGGAGAGAAGACGACGAGAACCCTCAGATCCTCGCTGATGTGGTGGAACTTGTGCGCGACGCCGGCGGGCACGTAGACCACGCTGCCCCGGGCCACCTCGGTCGTCTCCAGGCCGACGGTGATCGAGGCGCGGCCGCTGACGACGAAGTACACCTCGTCCTGGTTGTGCGGTTTCTGGGGGTCGTGCTCGCCCGCGTTCAGGGCGTACAGGCCGACCGACATGTTCCGCTCCCGCAGGAACTGAAGGTAGGCACCCTCATGGGCGGCGCGCTCCGCCTCCAGTTCGTCCAGCCGGAATGCCTTCATCGCCGTTGCCGCCCTACTCTCACTGCTCATCACCGACCTGGTCTGCCACGATCAGACACATGAAGAATTTCGTAGTCAAGACGATCGCCAACGCGGGCGCCCTCGCGGTCGCCGTGTGGCTGCTCGACAAGATCACCCTCACCGGTGACAACACGGCCAAGAAGGCCGGCACCCTGATCGTGGTCGCGCTGATCTTCGGCTTGGTGAACTCCCTGGTCAAGCCGATCCTGAAGGTACTGACCTTCCCGTTGTTCATCCTGACCCTCGGGCTGATCACTCTGGTCGTCAACGCGCTGATGCTGCTGCTGACCTCCTGGGTGTGCGGCAAGCTCCAGCTGAGCTTCCATGTCGAGGGCTTCTGGACGGCCGTGGTCGGCGGCCTGATCATCTCGGTCGTCTCCTGGGCCCTGCACATGATCCTCCCGGACGAGGACTGAGCCCGCCATGAGCTACCGCGTCTGCTTCGTGTGCACCGGCAACATCTGCCGTTCCCCGATGGCCGAATCCGTCTTCCGCGCGCGCGTGGCGGAGGCCGGGCTCGAGGATCTCGTGGTGGTGGACAGCGCCGGCACCGGTGGCTGGCACGAGGGCGAGGCCGCCGATCCGCGTACCGTTTCGGTCCTCGACGAGAACGGGTACGGCACCGAGCACGTCGCGCGCCAGTTCCAGCCCTCGTGGTTCGACCGCCTCGATCTCGTCATCGCCCTCGACACCAGCCACCTCAAGGCCCTGCGCCGCCTCGCACCCACGGAGGAGGCCGCCCGCAAGATCCGCCTCCTGCGCTCGTACGACCCCACCGCCGGCGACGACCTCGACGTACCCGACCCGTACTACGGAGGCCCAGACGGCTTCGAGGAGTGCCTCGCCATGGTCGAGGCCGCGAGCACCGGCCTGCTCAGCGCCGTACGGGAGCAACTGGAGGGGCGGGCCGCATGACCGACGCCACCCACGACGACGCCCGGCCCGGCGAGGGCACCCGCGCTGTGCGGGCCGGTCTGCCCGAGCCGGTCAAGAACGAGCCGTCCCTGCCCGGGCCCGTGTTCGCCGCGCACTACCACCTGCCGGGCGAGGTGTCGGGACCGTACGCCTACGCCCGGGACGACAACCCGACCTGGACCCATCTGGAGCGCGCGATCGGGGAGCTGGAGGCACCCGGCCGCGACGGCGTCGAGACGCTGGTGTTCGCCTCCGGCATGGCCGCGATCTCCGCCGTGCTGTTCTCCCAGCTGTGCGCCGGGGACGCGGTCGTCCTGCCCTCCGACGGCTACCAGGTGCTGCCGCTGGTCGGCGCCCAGCTGGAGGCCTACGGCATCGAGGTACGCACCGCGCCGACCGGCGGTGACGCGCAGCTCGAGGTGCTCGACGGCGCCCGGCTGCTGTGGATCGAGTCGCCGGCGAACCCCGGTCTCGACGTGTGCGACATCCGTCGCCTGGTGGCGGCGGCCCACGCGCGCGGCGCCCTGGTCGCCGTCGACAACACCCTCGCCACCCCGCTCGGCCAGCGCCCGCTGGAGCTGGGCGCCGACTTCTCCGTGGCCAGCGGCACCAAGCAGCTCACCGGCCATGGAGACCTGCTGCTGGGCTACGTCACCGGCCGCGACGCCGATGCGATGGCGGCCGTACGCCGCTGGCGCAAGATCGTCGGGGCGATCTCCGGCCCGATGGAGGCCTGGCTCGCCCACCGGTCCCTCGCCACGCTCCAGTTGCGCGTCGACCGCCAGAACGCCACCGCCCTGGCCGTCGCCCGGGCCCTGCGGCAGCGGCCCGAGGTGTCCGGTCTGCGCTACCCGGGGCTGCCCGACGACCCCGCGCACAAGATCGCGGCTCAGCAGATGCGCCGTTTCGGCTGCGTCGTCTCGTTCACCTTGCCCACGCGCGCGCGTGCCGAGCGTTTTCTCGCCTCCCTGCGCCTGGTGGAGGACGCGACGAGCTTCGGCGGAGTCCGCTCCACGGCCGAGCGGCGCGGCCGCTGGGGCGGAGACCCGGTCCCGGAGGGCTTCATCCGCATGTCCGTCGGCGCCGAAGACCCCGAGGACCTGATCGCCGACCTCCTGCGCGCCCTGGACGAATCGGCGGCATGAGCGCGGGTGCCTCGGACGCACCGACGGTCCGAACCTCCCCCCTCGTGGCTCGGACCGTCGTCGGTTCCGTGTGCGAAGAACCGCGCGACCAAGGCTAGTTGACTCAGTGTCAGTGTCCAATCACGCTAGCGACAGGGACGTATCGACATATTTATAGTTGATGCCTGCCTGGACCGGAGGAGGGCAGGGACAGGGAGGCATGCCATGGATCTGGCCTTGCTGCGCACGTTCGTCACCGTGCACCGGGCCGGGTCCTTCACGCGTGCCGCAGCCCTGCTCGGACTCTCCCAGCCCGCCGTCACCGCGCAGATCCGCTCCCTGGAACACCAGCTGGGCAAGCCGCTCTTCCTCCGCCAGGCGCGCGGGGTGACCCCCACGACCATCGGTGACGAACTCGCGCACAAGGCCGCGCCCCATCTGGACGCCCTGGTGGAGATAGCGGAAAGCGGCCTGGACGACGAGTCCTCGTTACGGACGCTGCATCTCGTCGGCCCGCCGGAGTTCATCGCCGAACGTGCCTTGCCCGCCCTCACGGAGCTGGCCGGCGAGGACAGCCAGGGTTTCGCGCTGCGGGCCTCCTTCGGCACCGCGGAGGAGGCACTGGAGGGCCTGGCCGCCGGACATCATGACCTGGCCATCGCCACGGCCCGGCCGCGTGGCGCCCTGCTCACCGCCACCGCGCTCTGCGACGAGGAGCATGTGCTGGTCGCCGCCCCGCGCTGGGCCGAGCGGATCGACCCGGACGCGCTACGGCTGAAGGGCGCGTCGGCGCTGGAGCATCTGCCCGTCGTCGAGGTCCATGAGTCTCTGCCCTTCGTCTCGCGCTACTGGGCCTCCGTCTTCGACTCCCGTCCGGCCGCCTCGGGCACGGTCATCGTTCCCGATCTACGGGCGGTCCTCGCCTGTGCGACCGCAGGCGCCGGCCTGGCGGTGCTGCCCCGCTATCTGTGCGGTCCGGCCCTCGGCCGTAGGGCGATCGCCGCCCTGCACGAACCGGCGGTGCCGCCACTGCGCACCTACTTCCTGGTGGTGCGTACCGGCACACTGGCCATGCCGCATATCGCGCGCGCCCACGAGTGGCTGCTGCGGGCGGCCGCGGGCTGGTGTTGACACCGGTACTCCGGGTGCACGCGGTGCGCTCGGACGGTGGCGCTTTGCGATGTTTCACGTGGAACCAGCCGGGCCACATTTCTCCCATGACCGTCCGACCCGTGGTCAAGCGCACCGCCCGTGCCGTTCTTCTGGACGGTGACGACCTGATCCTGATCAAACGAACCAAGCCCGGCGTCGATCCCTACTGGGTCACCCCCGGTGGCGGGGTCGAATCCCGGGACCCGACCGTCGTGGACGCCCTGCACCGAGAGGTGTACGAGGAGCTGGGCGCCAAGATCACCGATGTGGTCCCGTGTTTCGTGGACACCGTGGAGCACATCGGCGAGGACGGCGGCGCGACCGGCGTGAAGGTGCAGCACTTCTTCGTCTGCCGGCTGGAGTCCATGGACCCGTCCCTGCGTCATGGGCCCGAGGTGGAGGAACCGGCCGGCGAGTACGAGATCGTCCGCGTCCCGTTCACACGCGTCGGCATCGCCTCCGTCCATCTCGTCCCCCTGTCGCTGCGCCACTACCTGGACGGCAACATCGAGGGGGTACGGGCCATGCACGCACCCGACCTGGGATAGGGAGGCTTCTTCCAGGGCGACGGAAATGCGCTGGCCGGCGACCGGCGGGTGACAGCCCCTCCGCCCTCCTTCGCTCACCCCGCGGCGCCGACCAGTTCATAGGCGTCCCACAGGTCCCTGCCGGAGTAGGAGTGGGTCGCGAGGCCGGACAGGTGCGCGTCCGCGTTGACCGCGACGGAGACCGGGACGACAGCGAACAGTTCCTTGTCCGACGACGAGTCGCCGTACGCCACACAGTCCGCGCGTGCCACGCCGAACTCCGCGCAGAGCCGGTCCGCGATGGTCACCTTGGCCGCAGCGCTCATCACCCCTGCCGGATCGACCGGCTCGGTGAACGGTATGACCGGGAAACGGGACCCATGGGCCGCATGCGCGCCCCAGCCGAGCAGCCGCTCCACGAAGAAGGAGGGCGAGAGAGACACCACGGCGCAGTAGTCGCCCACTCGCCGGATATCGGCCCAGACCTCTCGGATCCGGGCGAGCCAGGGCGCCCCCTGGAACGCGGCGCTGACATGCGCCTCGGTCAGCTCGGCCCACAGCTCGTACACCCGCAGGGCGTACTCCGGCGGACCGATCCGCCCTTGCGAGATCGCCCGCTCCAACGCGACCGTCTCCGCTTCCCGTCCCAACTGCCGGGAAATCTCCAGCGGTGCGGTGGTGCCGTGCAGCAACGTGCCGTCCAGATCGAACAGATGCAGTCTCGCCATGGCCCGAGGCTAAACGCCTGCCGATGTTTCACGTGAAACACTCCGAGCTGTCCACGCGGCGACGGCATGACCAAAAGCACGTGTGTCTGTATCGAAACGGGTGGACGCCGGGGGTGCTGGTCGGCCAGCCTGACGTGCGTGCCAACTCCTTCCCTCGCCGCACTGCCCATCCGACGTCTGACCCTTCGCGATCGCGCCGCCTGCGCCGACCTGTCCGAAGATCGGGGGTGGCCACGCGAGGAACACAAGTGGGGCTTCCTCCTCACGGCCGGAAAGGGCTACGGCATCGATGACCCCGAGGGTGGTCTCGTCGCCGCCTGCGTCGTCACGGAGTACGGCTCATGGGAGCGCACCGACCTCGGCGCCATCGGCATGGTGCTGGTGGCCGAGCGGCATGCCCGTCAGGGCGTCGGACGCCGTCTGATGCGGCATGTCCTGGAGTCGATGGGGACCACCCCGCTCACCCTGCACGCCACGCCGAACGGTCAGCCCCTCTACGAGGAGCTGGGCTTCAAGCAGACGGGCCGGGCGGAGATGCTGATGGGCCGCTTCGTCCCCGGCGGAGCCGAACCGGCCGTCATGACACGCCCCGCGACCGCCGAGGATCTTCCCTCGGTCCTGCGGCTCGACGAGGAGGTGTTCGGCGTCGATCGCACCCCTCTCATCACCCGGCTGCCGGCCTTCGCCGACCAGCTGCGGGTGGCCGAGGAGAACGGCCGGATCATCGGCTACGCCGCGGTGTGGCCCAATATGCACACCCATGTCGTCGGCCCGCTGATCGCCCGTGACACAGAGGTCGCGAAGGCTCTCATCGCCTCGCTGGCCGCAGGGACGGACCGCCCGCTGCGCACCGATATCGACGTACGCCACCAGTCGCTGCTGACCTGGGCGAAGGCCCGGGGGCTGGCGTCGGTGGCCTTCAACGCGGTGATGACGTACGGCATCGCGGAGCTCCCGGGGGACTGGACCCGGCGCTTCGCGCCGCTGACGGTGGCTGCGGGCTGAGTCGGGGCACCGCGAACGCCGGCCCCGGCTTCGAGAGCCGGGGCCGGCGTCGTGTGTCCGGGCCGGTGCTCAGCCGAGGGCGCGTACGGCCGCGGTGGCGAAGGCGTGGTCCTGCTCCGGCGTGCCGCCGCCGACGCCGATCGAGCCGATCAGCCGGCCGTCACGGTGGACCGGGACACCGCCCGCGATGAACAGCAGCGGCCGGTCGAGCGCCGTGGGCAGGGTGTGGAAGAGACCGCCCGGCTGGACGGCGTCGACCAGGTCGGCGGTGGGCGTGTTCAGCTGGAGCGCGGTGTAGGCCTTGCGGGTGCTGGTCTCGCCGGAGATCAGCACGGCTCGGTCGTCCCGGCGGAAGGCGAGCAGGTGGCCGCCGGCATCGAGGACGGTGACGCTGACGGTGGCTCCGGCCTCCTCGGCCGCTCGGCGCGCGGTGGTGACGAGCAGCTCGGCGTCCTCGACGGTGATCGGGGCTACGGCGGTGCTGGGCATGGGGATGTCTCCTCGGGGGTGCTGAGGGTGGGCGCCGGCGTATCGGACCGGCGGTCCCGGTACGTGGCTGGTGGGGGTGGAGAGGCGGTGTTGCGGCGGCTCAGTGGTGCACGGGGGTCCGCTGCCCGGCGGGGGCCCCGGAGGCGACCACGGTGCTGCGGGCGCTGTCACGGCGTTCCAGGGCCGCGGACAGGACGGCGAGGAGCAGGGCGGCCGCGGCGAGCACGGCGCCGACCCAGTTGGGGGCGGTGTAGCCGTAGCCGGCCGCGATCACCAGGCCGCCGAGCCAGGCGGACAGGGCGTTGCCGAGGTTGAAGGCGCCGATGTTCACGGCCGACGCGAGCGTCGGGGCGCCGTGCGCCTGGTCGAGGACGCGCTTCTGAAGCGGCGGGACGGTGGCGAAGCCCAGCGCGCCGATCAGGGCGATGTTCACGGCGGCCGCGATCTTGTTGTGGGCCGTGAGCGAGAAGAGCGCCAGGACGAGGGCGAGCGCGCCCAGGGAGATGTACAGCATCGGCATCAGGGCGCGGTCGGCGAACCTGCCGCCGACGAGGTTGCCGCCGACCATGCCGAGGCCGAACAGGACCAGCAGCCAGGTGACCGAGCCGTCGGCGAAGCCGGCGATGTGGGTCATCATCGGCGCGATGTAGGTGATGGCGGCGAACACACCGCCGAAGCCGAGGACCGTCATCGCCATGGCGAGCAGAACCTGGGTGTTCTTGAAGGCGGCCAGTTCATGCCGGAGATGCACACCCGCGGGCCGCGGCAGCTCCGGTACCAGCCGCGCGATACCGGCGAGCCCGACGACGCCGAGGGCCGCGACGATGCCGAAGGTGACGCGCCAGCCGACGTGCTGCCCGATGAGCGTGCCCAGCGGGACGCCGACGACGTTGGCGACGGTCAGTCCGGTGAACATCATGGCGATGGCGCCGGCCTTCTTGTCGGGGGCCACCAGACCGGCGGCGACGACCGAGCCGATACCGAAGAAGGCTCCGTGGGCGAGCGAGGCGACCACTCGGCCGATCAGCATCACCGCGAAGACCGGGGCCACCGCCGAGATCAGGTTGCCGGCGATGAAGAGGCCCATCAGCAGCATCAGCATCCGCTTGCGCGGCACCTTCGTCCCGAGGACGGTCATCAGCGGAGCGCCGATCACCACCCCGAGTGCATAGCCGGTGACGAGCAGGCCCGCCGTGGGGATGGACACCCCGAAGTCACCCGCGACCTCGGGCAGCAGACCCATGATCACGAACTCGGTCGTGCCGATTCCGAAGGCCCCGATCGCGAGGGCCAGAAGCGCGAGAGGCATGAAGGGGTACACCTTCCCTAACGATTGCAGGAGCGCTTTTCGTGCGTCCACAATAGTTGCAGACGCGGGATACTTGCAAGCGATGACTATTGCAGAGGTGCCCTACCCTGGAGACAGCCGCTCCTGGACGGAGGAAAAGGACCCATGACAGCGACGGACCCCGCGCTCACCGCCCTCGCCCAGGGCTGGTGCGCCCTCTCTGCGCTGCACGGACGGATCGAGGCGCACATCGAGCGCGCCCTCCAGGCTCGGCACGACCTGAGCGTGCGCGAGTACTCCCTGCTGGACGTGCTCAGCCGGCAGCACGACGGCGAAGGCGGACATCTACAGATGAAGCAGGTCGCCGACGCGGTCGTCCTCAGCCAGAGCGCCACCACCCGCCTGGTGACCCGCCTGGAGGACCGCGGGCTGCTGGAGCGCTACCTGTGCCCCACCGACCGGCGTGGCATCTACACCAACGTGACCGAGTCCGGTCTGCGGTTGCTGGAGGAGGCCCGGCCCACCAATGACGCCGCCCTCCGCGAAGCCCTCGACCAGGCGTCCCGGAATCCCGAACTGGCCCCGCTGGTACGCGTCGTGGAGTCCCTCGACGTATCCGCCTAGGCTGCGGCCATGGACGATCTTGAGATACGGGATGCGACCGCCGAGGACCTCCCGGCCATCGTCGCGCTGCTCGCCGACGATCCCCTGGGCGCCCAGCGCGAGTCACCCGACGACCTGACCCCGTACCAGGCTGCATGGCAGAGCCTGGAGGCGGACCCGAACCAGCACCTCGTCGTCGCTGTGCGCGCAGACCGGGTGATCGGGACCCTCCAGCTCACGATCATCCCCGGCCTCTCCCGCAAGGGGGCGACCCGGGCGCTCATCGAGGCCGTGCGCATCCACGCCGACGAACGGGGCAGCGGACTGGGCAGCCGGCTCATCGAGTGGGCGGTCGACACGGCTCGCCGACTGAACTGCCAGATGGTGCAGCTGACCTCGGACAAGACCCGCCCCGACGCCCACCGCTTCTATGAGCGGCTCGGATTCACCGCCTCCCACGAGGGATTCAAGCTCCAGCTCTGAAGGGCCGGACGCCCACAGGGCGGGGTGTGTTTCACGTGAAACACACCCCCGGCTCATCACTCAGCCGATCCCCCGCCACCCCTCCGGGTCCACCCCACCGGGCACGGCGACCTCCGGGTCGTAGGGCTGCCGAGTGAATACAAACGAGCCAAGATCGAAATGGCTCACCGTGCCGTCGGAGCGCCGTACCGGTGTCAGCAGCTCACCGGCCCAGTACCCCTCCAGCCCGGTCCAGGTGCCGTCTCCGTTCGCTCGCAGACGGGAGCGCCGGCCACCACCGCTCAGCGGGCCCAGCACGAGCAGACCGTCGGACGTCACGCGCAGCCCGAAGGCGTTGGTCCCCCAGTACCACTGCCCCGCCAGTTCCAGAACCGCCGGATCGACCACGCGCAGCGGCCGCCAGGGCTCGGGGATCCGGGGTTCCGCCTCGGCGACGATCCGTACGAGGTCGGCGCCCACGCCTCCGAGCAGCGGCCCGCTGGTGCAGTTGGCGAGCACCACCGCGGCGACATCGTCCTCCGTGCTGATGGTGAGGTTCGCCAGAAAGCCCGGCAGCGAGCCCGAGTGACCGGCGAGCACCCTGCCGTCGCGAAGCTGGATCTGCATACCGAGGCCGTAGGTGGCCCCGTCCAGCAGGTCCACCGGCTCGGCCGGCGCCGCCGGTGTGCGCATCTCCTGGACCGATGCCGCGCTGAGCACACGGTCGTCCCCCCGGACCAGGAAGGCGGCGAACCGCGCCAGGTCCCCCGTGGTCGACCACAGTTGACCCGCCGGTGCCATCCGGCCGAGATCCTCCAGCGGCTCGGGCAGCAGGGCGTCGGCCCAGGGATGCACGGCCCATCCATCCGTGTGCGGAGCCTGTGGCTGCGCGCTCGTACGGTGCAGGCCGAGCGGTTCCAGCACCTCGCCGCGCAGCACCTCCTCCCAGGGCGCGCCGCGCAGTTTCTCCACCAGCGCACCGAGCAGGGTGTAGCCGGTGTTGGAGTAGTGGTGGCGAAGACCCACCGGATGGACCAGCGGCTGCTCGCCGAGCACATCGCTCAGCTCGGGCCGCAGCGAACCCGGGGTCCGCTCCCACCACGGCGCGGGCGACTCGGCCGCCAGACCGGCGGTGTGCGCGAGGAGTTCGGCGATCGTCGCCTCCCCCACACCGGTACCCGGCAGATGCTTCTCCAGCGGGTCACCGAGGCCGAGCACCCCCTCGTCACGCAGCCTCAGCACGAGGACGGCGGTGAAGGTCTTGGTGATAGAACCGATCCTGTACTGCACGTCCTCGTCCGGAGCCTGGCCGTCCACCGAGCTCCGCGACCCGTGCCACACGGCCTGTCCGCCCCGCACCACCGCGGCGACCAGCGAGGGCGCCCGCCCTTCGGACTGGGCGACGGCGATCCGGTGCAGCAGGGCACGCCGCGTGCCGGGCAGCAACAGTTCCTGAGATGTCGTCATGCGGCCAAGTCCACCGGTTGACGGGACAACCGTCGAATCCAACACCCGGCCGCAGCTCCACCGCGCCCCGCGGATCAGGTCTGGGCCATGTCCACGAAACGGGAGTAGTGGCCCTGGAAGGCGACCGTGATGGTGGCCGTGGGGCCGTTACGGTGCTTGGCCACGATCAGGTCCGCCTCGCCCGCGCGCGGTGACTCCTTCTCGTACGCGTCCTCACGGTGCAGCAGGATGACCATGTCGGCGTCCTGCTCGATGGAGCCGGACTCACGCAGGTCGGAGACCATCGGCTTCTTGTCGGTGCGCTGCTCCGGGCCACGGTTCAGCTGCGACAGCGCGATGACCGGGATCTCCAGCTCCTTCGCGAGCAGCTTGAGGTTACGGGACATGTCCGAGACCTCCTGCTGACGGGACTCGGCGCGCTTGGAGCCGCCGGACTGCATCAGCTGGAGATAGTCGATGACGACGAGCTTCAGGTCGTTGCGCTGCTTCAGGCGCCGGCACTTGGCGCGGATCTCCATCATCGACAGGTTCGGGGAGTCGTCGATGTAGAGGGGGGCGGCCGAGACGTCCGGCATCCGGCGGGCGAGCCGCGTCCAGTCCTCGTCGGTCATCGTGCCGGACCGCATGTGGTGCAGGGCCACCCGCGCCTCGGCGGACAGCAGACGCATCGCGATCTCGTTGCGGCCCATTTCGAGGGAGAAGATGACGCTGGGCAGGTTGTTCTTGATCGCGGCTGCTCGCGCGAAGTCCAGTGCGAGGGTCGACTTACCCATGGCCGGACGGGCCGCGATGACGATCATCTGTCCCGGGTGCAGGCCGTTCGTCAGCGAGTCGAAGTCGGTGAAGCCGGTGGGCACGCCCGTCATCTCGCCGCTGCGCGAGCCGATCGCCTCGATCTCGTCGAGGGCGCCTTCCATGATGTCGCCGAGCGGCAGGTAGTCCTCGCTGGTGCGCTGCTCGGTGACGGCGTAGATCTCCGCCTGGGCGCGGTTGACGATCTCGTCCACGTCTCCGTCGGCCGCGTATCCCATCTGCGTGATGCGCGTGCCGGCTTCGACCAGACGGCGCAGCACGGCGCGCTCGTGGACGATCTCGGCGTAGTACTCGGCGTTGGCCGCCGTCGGCACGGTCTGGACGAGGGTGTGCAGATACGCTGCGCCGCCGACCTTGTTGATCTCACCGCGCTTGGTCAGCTCCGCGGCGATGGTGATGGGGTCGGCCGGCTCGCCCTTGGCGTAGACGTCCAGGATGGCCTGGTAGATCGTCTCGTGCGCGGGCTTGTAGAAGTCGTGGCCCTTGAGGATCTCCACGACGTCGGCGATCGCGTCCTTGGACAGCAGCATGCCGCCCAGCACGGACTGTTCCGCGTCCAGGTCCTGCGGGGGCACCCGCTCGAAGGACGAGCCCCCGGAGTCCCAGTCCCCGTTCTCCCGGCCCCGGTCATGCTGTTCGTCACGACCCCGGCCGCCGTCAGCGCGCCGACGGGCAGGCAGACGATCGCTGGGTCCGCTGTCGGCCCACGGATCGTCCAGGGGCTCGGAAATGCTCACCGAGCGACCTCCTCCCGTCCGCACGGCGGACCTCGCCGTGCCCTCAGTTGTACGGCACGACACTGACAAATCGAGATGCCCAACTCCACTTGTGGCACGTCGGTTTTGTGCTGGTTCCCGGACCGTGGAAGCGGTGCTTCCCGGGCCGGGGGAAGGGAGCGGGCGCCGGACCACGGTAGGCCCGTCGGCACCGTCAGCCAATCTGGTTATCCACAGGCCATGTGGACGACGGCCCGGATGCTGTGGAGAACTGCCCGTAACCTGTGCACGACCCGGTGGACAGCGCTGTGAACAAGCCCTCGATCTCGCCGGGGTGAAGACGCTGACCTGCGGCTTTAGCGTCCACCGGCTGTGCAGAAGAAAAACTTCCCCACTCGGCCCACCCTCGCTTCGAACGGTGCGCGAAAGGACACAGCCCGAGACCCGAAGTAAGGGTCTCAATACCTTTGCATCTCTTACCTGTGGACGATTACATTGGTGCACATGACACAGGCGCCCGAGATACCCAAGGCCACCCGGCGACGACACGACCGAGAAATAGTCGCCCTGGCCGTTCCTGCCTTCGGAGCCCTCGTCGCCGAGCCGCTTTTCGTCATGGCCGACAGCGCGATCGTCGGACACCTCGGGACCGCTCAGCTCGCCGGCCTCGGTGTCGCCTCGGCCCTGCTCACCACCGCCGTGAGCGTCTTCGTCTTCCTCGCCTACGCCACCACGGCCGCGGTGGCCCGCCGCCTGGGCGCCGGTGATCTCCGGGCAGCCCTCCGTCAGGGCATGGACGGCATCTGGCTGGCACTGCTCCTCGGCGCCGCCGTCATCGCCGTCGTCCTGCCACTGGCCCCCGGCATCGTAGACCTCCTCGGCGCCTCCCCGACCTCGGCGCCGTACGCCACGACCTATCTGCGGATCTCCTCGCTAGGCATTCCGCCCATGCTCATGGTCCTGGCCGCCACCGGTGTTCTGCGTGGCCTCCAGGACACCCGGACCCCGCTCTACGTCGCCATCGCCGGCTTCATCGCCAACGCCGGCCTCAACGTGGGCCTCATCTACGGCGCCGGCCTCGGCATCGCGGGGTCGGCCTGGGGCACGGTCATCGCCCAGTGCGGCATGGCGGCCGTCTATCTGCTGGTCGTCGTGCGGGGGGCGCGTCGGCACGGCGCCTCGCTCCGTCCGGACGCCGCCGGTATCCGGGCGTCGGCCCAGGCCGGCGCCCCGCTGCTGGTCCGCACCCTGTCACTGCGAGCCATCTTCGTGCTCGCCACCGCTGTCGCGGCGCACCTCGGAGACGCGGACATCGCCGCGCATCAGATCATCCTGTCCCTCTGGAACCTGCTGGCCTTCGCGCTCGACGCGATAGCGATCGCGGGGCAGGCCATCATCGGCCGCTATCTCGGGGCGGACGACGCCATGGGCGCCCGCGAGGCCTGCCGACGCATGGTCCACTGGGGCATCGCCACCGGTGTCGTCCTCGGTCTGCTCGTGGTGGCCGCCCGACCGCTCTTCCTCCCGCTGTTCACCAGTGACACCGCGGTCCGGGAGGCGGCGCTGCCCGCGCTTGTGATGGTGGCCCTGTCACAGCCCGTCTGCGGGATCGTGTTCGTCCTGGACGGCGTTCTGATGGGCGCGGGCGACGGACCGTATCTGGCCTGGGCGATGGTCGTCACCCTGGCGGTGTTCGCCCCGGTGGCCCTGCTCGTCCCGGCACTCGGCGGCGGCCTCACCGCGCTCTGGGCGGCGATGACCCTGATGATGGCCGTCCGCATGGTGACCCTGTGGCTGCGCAGCCGCTCCGGCCGCTGGATCGTCACCGGTGCCACCCGCTGACCGTTTCACGTGAAACATGCGACAGGGGCCGCACCCCGGAAGGGTGCGGCCCCTGTCGTCACTGCTCAGACCGAGCGCAGCGGTCAGGCCGCGACGACCTCGATGTTGACCTTGGCGGCAACCTCGGGGTGCAGACGCACGGACGTCTCGTGGGCGCCCAGGGTCTTGATCGGCGAACCGACCTCGATGCGGCGCTTGTCCACCTCGGGGCCACCGGCAGCCTTGATCGCCGAAGCGATGTCGGCCTGGGTGACGGAACCGAAGAGACGGCCGGCCTCGCCGGCACGGACGGCCAGGCGGACCTTGACGCCCTCGAGCTGGGCCTTCACCTGGTTGGCCTGCTCGATGGTCTGGATCTCGTGGATCTTGCGAGCACGACGGATCTGCTCGACGTCCTTCTCGCCGCCCTTGGTCCAGCGGATAGCGAACTTCCGCGGGATCAGGTAGTTGCGAGCGTAGCCGTCCTTGACGTCCACGACGTCGCCCGCGGCACCGAGGCCGGTGACCTCGTGGGTGAGGATGATCTTCATGTGTCGGTCACCCTTCCCTTAGCGCGCGGTGGAGGTGTAGGGCAGCAGCGCCATCTCACGGCTGTTCTTCACAGCCGTGGCGACGTCACGCTGGTGCTGGGTGCAGTTGCCGGTCACGCGGCGGGCACGGATCTTGCCGCGGTCGGAAATGAACTTCCGCAGCATGTTCGTGTCCTTGTAGTCCACGTACGTGACCTTGTCCTTGCAGAACGCGCAGACCTTCTTCTTCGGCTTGCGCACAGGCGGCTTCGCCATGGTGTTTCTCCTGTGTGATCAAGAAGTTGGGGTGGGCCCGCCTTCGACCGGCCGGTCCCGCAGGACCGGATCCAAGGCCTAGAAGGGGGGCTCGTCCGAGTAGCCGCCACCGCCGCCGGAGCCGCCGCCCCAGCCGCCGCCGCCCTGGTTGCCACCGGCGGGAGCGCCGGTCGCCCAGGGGTCGTCGGCCGGAGCACCGCCCTGACCGCCGCCGGGGCCGCCGCCCCAGCCGCCGCCCTGACCGCCGCCCTGGCCACCGCCGCCGTAACCGCCCTGGCCACCGCGAGCGCCACCACCGGCGGTCTTGGTGACCTTGGCCGTGGCGTTGCGCAGGCTGGGGCCGACTTCCTCGACGTCCAGCTCGTAGACCGTGCGCTTGACGCCCTCACGGTCCTCGTAGGACCGCTGCTTCAGCCGGCCCTGCACGATGACGCGCATGCCTCGCTGGAGCGACTCGGCGACGTTCTCCGCCGCCTGACGCCAGACCGAGCAGGTCAGGAACAGGCTCTCGCCGTCCTTCCACTCGTTCGTCTGACGGTCGAAGGTGCGCGGAGTGGACGCGACGCGAAACTTCGCGACCGCCGCACCGGAAGGGGTGAAGCGCAGCTCGGGGTCGTCGACAAGATTGCCGATGACCGTGATGACGGTCTCGCCTGCCATGGGGGAACCTCTCGGCGGGTTTGCTGCTGGCTGCTTGGTGCTACTCGAATCCCGAGATCAGCTGAGCGAGAGGCTCAGTGGGTCTCGGGGCGGAGGACCTTGGTCCGGAGGACCGACTCGTTCAGGTTCATCTGGCGGTCGAGCTCCTTGACGACCGCAGGCTCGGCCTGAAGGTCGATGACCGAGTAGATGCCCTCGGGCTTCTTCTTGATCTCGTAGGCGAGACGACGACGGCCCCAGGTGTCGACCTTCTCAACCTTGCCGCCGCCGTCACGGACGACAGACAGGAAGTTCTCGATCAGCGGGGAGACCGCACGCTCCTCGAGATCGGGGTCGAGGATGACCATCACCTCGTAGTGACGCATGTGGAACCCACCTCCTTTGGACTCAGCGGCCACGGTCGTTCCGTGGCAGGAGGGTTGTGATGCGTACGCAACGGTATCGGCCGCCACTGACAATGGGGGTCCCTCAGGGAGATCCCGCAGTGTGACCTGGGCAGGTCTGGGCAGACACCAGTGCAGACGGTACAGACTACCCGCACACCCGCTTCCGGTTGAAATCCGGCGGCAGGGGCGGTCACTCTGTACACATCGGGTGTGTGCGGCGCTACTGTGCGCCGCTGTCCGCAGGAGGTGCCCATGACACAGGCATTGCGACCCAACACCGCAGGTTCCCTCTTCGCCACCGACGGCAAGCCCCATCCGCTCGAGGACGGCCTCACGGCGGCCACGTTCGTCCTCGGGCTGCTGTCCTTCATCACGTCTTTCTTCCCCGGCCTCCACCTGCTCGCCTCATGGGCCGGCCTGGTGGGAATCGGCATCGGCGCGTACGGACAGTGGATCTCGGTGACCACGCGGGAGCGCTTCTTCCTGATCCTGGGTCTCGGTGCCTCGGGGGTCGGTTTCCTGATCGGCATGGCCCACGGCGGGCTGTTCGGCGGGATCATCGGCTGAACCCGTCCGGACCCAAGGCCCGTACGCCCCAGTCGGGGCGCTCGCACGGCGCAGTAGGCTTCGGCGCGAGAGCCGGAGCCCCTGTACCCATGGGGACACACCAGCCCGAGGAGCGCCCCGAATGAGCCTGACCCTGAGGACCATCAGTCGCGAGCAGCATCTGGCATACATCCAGAGCCTGCCGTCGGCGAGCCACATGCAGGTTCCGGCCTGGGCTGACGTGAAGGCGGAGTGGCGCTCGGAGAACCTCGGCTGGTTCGACGACCGCACCGGTGAGATGGTCGGCGCGGGCCTGGTCCTCTACCGGCAGCTGCCCAAGATCAAGCGCTACCTCGCGTATCTCCCCGAGGGCCCGGTCATCAACTGGTTCGCGCCGAACCTGGACGACTGGATCCAGCCGATGCTGGCCCACCTGAAGCAGCAGGGCGCCTTCTCCGTGAAGATGGGCCCCCCGGTGATCATCCGTCGCTGGAACGCGGAGACCATCAAGAAGGGCATCCAGGACCAGGACGTGAAGCGCCTGCGCGACCTGGAGGCCGACTTCATCGAGCCGCGCGCCTTCGAGGTGGCCGACAAGCTGCGCCGCATGGGCTGGCAGCAGGGCGAGGACGGCGGCGCCGGCTTCGGCGACGTCCAGCCGCGCTACGTCTACCAGGTGCCGCTCGCGAACCGGTCCCTGGAAGAGGTCCACAAGAACTTCAACCAGCTGTGGCGCCGCAACATCAAGAAGGCCGAGAAGGCCGGCGTGGAGGTCGTCCAGGGCGGCTACCAGGACCTCGCCGAGTGGCAGCGGCTGTACGAGATCACGGCGGTGCGCGACCACTTCCGGCCCCGCCCGCTGTCGTACTTCCAGCGCATGTGGACGGCCCTCAACACCGAGGACCCCAACCGGATGCGGCTGTACTTCGCGCGGCACAACGGCGTGAACCTCTCGGCCGCGACGATGCTGATCGTCGGCGGGCACGTCTGGTACTCCTACGGCGCCTCCGACAACATCGGCCGCGAGGTCCGGCCGTCGAACGCCATGCAGTGGCGGATGCTGCGCGACGCCTACGCGATGGGCGCCACCGTCTACGACCTGCGCGGCATCTCCGACTCGCTGGACGAGACGGACCACCTGTTCGGCCTGATCCAGTTCAAGGTCGGCACGGGCGGGCAGGCCGCCGAGTACCTCGGCGAGTGGGACTTCCCGCTGAACAAGCTGCTCCACAAGGCGCTGGACATCTACATGTCGCGCCGCTGAGCCGCGGCCGTTTGATTCCATAGCCTCACAGTTCGCACCCCTTCGATCCACCGCAGCCACGAGAAAGGTCCTGGTCCGGCCATGGCGCTCACGCTTTACGTCGACACCGCGCGCTGGCGGGCGCACCACAAGCACGTGCAGGAGCAGTTCCCGGGGCTCGTCCCGGTCTGCAAGGGCAACGGCTACGGCTTCGGACACGAACGGCTGGCGGAGGAGGCCACCCGGCTCGGGACGGACCTGCTCGCCGTGGGCACGACCTACGAGGCCGCGCGCATCAAGGACTTCTACGGCGGCGACCTGCTGGTGCTGACGCCGTACCGGCGCGGCGAGGAGCCCGTGCCGCTGCCCGACCGGGTGGTGCGCTCGGTGT
The DNA here is from genome assembly GCF_053596835.1 of Streptomyces sp. NPDC001606. Taxonomy (NCBI): domain Bacteria; kingdom Bacillati; phylum Actinomycetota; class Actinomycetes; order Kitasatosporales; family Streptomycetaceae; genus Streptomyces; species Streptomyces sp. NPDC001606. The sequence goes on along the minus strand of NZ_JBSFHC010000013.1, from coordinate 50,814 downwards.
CGTCGGTCGACGGTGTGTACGGCCTCGTGGGCGCCCGCGTGGTCATCGAGGTGATGTCCTCGATGAAGCGGCACGGCATCAGCGAGCAGGAGCTGCCGCAGCTGCACCAGGCCATAGAGAACGTCCGCCTGGAGGGTTTCGCGATCCACCTGCCGCTGGACCGCACCGATGGTTCGGACGCCGTCGAGGAGGTCATCGGCTGGATGGACCGGCTGCGCGCGGCGCGGCTGCCGCTGCACACGATGTTCGTCAGCCACCTCAAGGCGGACGAACTCGTCCGGCTCCAGCAGCAGTTCCCGCAGACCCGGTTCCGCGCCCGGATCGGCACCCGGCTGTGGCTGGGGGACCACGAGGCCACCCAGTACCGCGGCGCCGTCCTGGACGTCACCCGTGTCTCCAAGGGCGACCGGTTCGGCTACCGGCAGCAGAAGGCGGCCTCCGACGGCTTCCTGGTGGTCGTGGCGGGCGGCACGTCGCACGGGGTGGGCCTGGAGGCCCCGAAGGCCCTGCACGGCGTCATGCCGCGCGCCAAGGGCGTCGCCCGGGCCGGCCTGGCCACGGTCAACCGGAACCTTTCTCCGTTCGTCTGGGGCGGCAAGCAGCGCTGGTTCGCCGAGCCGCCGCACATGCAGGTGTCGATCCTGTTCGTGCCGTCGGACGCGCCGGAGCCGAAGGTCGGTGACGAACTGGTGGCCCACCTGCGGCACACCACCACGCAGTTCGACCGTCTCGTGGACAACTGAGCCCTGCCCGGGGCAGCTCCGCACCGAACAGCGGGAAGGCCGTACACGATTCCTCGTGTACGGCCTTCTTCATGCCCTCGGATGCGCCGCCCAGCATGTTCGCTCAGAACGAACCGTCCTGGTGGGGTGCCACTTCCGGGCGCCCCCAGTCCACCTGCGGAGCGCCGAACTGGGCCGCGTGCCGCGGGGTGTGGGCCGCACTGGTGAGCACGAAGACGTCCTCCGCGCCGTCGAGTACCCCGCCCGAGGGATCGTCGTCACCGGACCGGCGCACCACGTCCCGCTCCGGCATCAGGATGTCCCGTACGACGACGGTGCACAGGTACAGCGTGCCGAGCAGATGCAGCGCGATCGCCCAGTGGTAGCCGTGCGGCGGCAGGCCCTTGTGGGCTTCTCCGCTCGTCGTGTAGGCGAGGTACATCCAGATGCCCAGGAAGTACGCCACCTCGCAGGCCTGCCAGATCAGGAAGTCCCGCCACTTGGGCCGGGCGAGGACGGCCAGCGGCACCAGCCACAGGACGTACTGCGGGGAGTAGACCTTGTTGGTGAGGATGAAGGCCGCGACCATCAGGAAGGCCAGCTGGGCGAAGCGCGGCCGACGCGGGGCGACGAACGTCAGCGCGCCGATCCCCAGGAAGCACAGCACCACCAGCACCATGGCGGCGGAGTTCACGAAGTCGGTGCTGGGCGGGTTGGTCGTGTTCTGGGCCCAGATCAGCCAGAAGGAACCGAAGTCCACGCCCCGTTCCTGGCTGAAGGTGTAGAACTTCGACCAGCCCTCCCAGGCGAAGAGCATCACCGGCAGGTTCACCACGAGCCAGGCGATCACCGCACCGCCCACCGCCTGGCCGTACTCCCGCCATTTTCCGGCCCGCCAGCACAGCACGAACAGCGGGGCGAGCAGGAACACCGGATAGAGCTTGGCGGCCGTGGCGAGCCCCAGGAGGACACCGAAGGCCACCGGACGGCTCCGGGCCCACATCAGCATCGCTGCGGCCGTCAGCGCCACCGCCAGCAGGTCCCAGTTGATGGTCGCCGTCAGCGCGAAGGCGGGCGCCAGCGCGACGAGCAGCCCGTCCCAGGGACGCCGGCGGTGCGTACGGGCCACGCATACGGCGATGACGGCCGCGCAGGCCATCAGCATCCCGGCGTTGGCGAACCAGTACCACTGCTCCTGGTGCTGGATGGTGCCGCTGTGCGGTGTCAGCCAGGAGGCCACCTCCATGAACACGCCGGTCAGCACCGGGTATTCGAGGTAGTCCATGCCCCCGGAGATGGTGTCCGGGAGTCTGTCGAAGTAGGGCACGAGATGGTCGGCGAACCCGCGCCCCTGGTAGAGGTGCGGGATGTCCGAGTAGCAGGCCTTCGTGTACTGGCTGCTCGCGCCGTAGAACCACGCGGTGTGGTAGCACGGCGCCTTCTGGACCAGTCCGAGGGCGAACATGCCGATCGCCACGAGTGCGACGACTCGGACAGGGGTCCACCAGGAGGTCCCGAGCAGGGCGCGCCGCCCGATGGGACCACCGATCAGCTCACTGCCGGCCGCGGCGACCTCGTCCTCCTTGGTCGGCTGCACCGTTTCCGCCGGGGCGGGCCGCCCGTACTCGGGCTCATGCACGCTCGCGGGCGTCGTCTCTGCACTGGGCATGGGCCACATCCTGCCGTACCTGCCCAGGAAAACGCCGAGGGCCGCCGCACCTGGCGGTGCGGCGGCCCATGTTTCACGTGAAACACCCGGGGCGGGCCTGAGCGCCGCCCATCGGTCAGACCGCTTGGTTAACCGGTCGGACCAGCGAAGATGCCTCCGTTGCCATTGCCGTTGCCGTTGCCCCGGGTGGTACCTCCGGTCGTGGAGGTGTCCGTGACGCTGGGCGACGGCGACGGGCCGCCATCGGTACCACCGCCCGTGTCGGTGCCTCCGGTGGTGTCACACTTCCAGCCCCAGCCGTTGCACGTCTGGCTCGCCGACGGCGAGGGGGAGGGCGAGGACGCGCTGGGCGACGGACTCGGCGACGCGCTCTGGCTCGGGCTCTGGGTGGCCGACGGCGTCGGTGCCGGGCTGGGCGCCGCGTTGAGCACCTTGCCGATCGGCTCCGGGGTCGGGAACGGCTGCGCCGGCTGGCCCTTCAGCGCCTGGAACATGTAGTCGTGCCAGATCTCGGCCGGGAACGACGCACCGTGGATCTTCTCCTGGCCGCCGGTCCCGTACATCTCCAGGAAGGTCCGCGCCTTGTTGTTCGCGTTGTCGTCCAGGCGGAACATGCTGATCGCGGTGGAGAGCTGCGGGGTGTAGCCGACGAACCAGGCGGACTTGTTGCCGTCCGTGGTACCGGTCTTACCGGCCACCTCACGGCCGGGCAGCTGGGCGTTGGTACCGGTGCCCTTCTCGACCACGGTCTTCAGGACGTCGGTGACGTTGTCCGCCACGGCCGGGGTGAAGACGTCATGGGCCTCGGCGGTGTGCCGGAAGACAAGACCGTCCTTGTTCTCGACCTTCTGGACCGAGTAGGGGTCGTTCTGCTCGCCGCTGGCGGCGAAGGTGGCATAGGCACCGGCCATCCGGATCGCGCTCGGGGAGGAGGTACCGATCGAGAACGACGGGTAGTTCGCGCTGGCGAGGCTGCTGTCCAGGATGCCCGCGTCCAGGGCAGTCGACTTCACCTTGTCGAGCCCGACGTCCATGCCGAGCTGGACGTACGCGGAGTTGACCGAGTACTGCATGGCCTCACGCAGGTCGATCTTGTAGTCGGGCGCGTGACCGATGGACTCGCCGCCGTCGTTCGTCTGGAGCCACTCGTTGCCGTCCTTGTCCTTCCAGACGGTGTGGTCGTAGTTCCGGATCTTGAGCTTGTTCTCGCCGCTGTAGAGGCTCTTGGGGGAGGCGATGGTGCGTTCGTCCTGGGCCTGGTTGGGCGGCCCGTCCGGGTTGCGCACGCCCCACTTCATGGCCGCCGCCAGCACGAACGGCTTGAACGTCGAGCCCACCTGGGCACCGGTCGAGTCGGCGTTGTCGGTGAAGTGCTTGGTCGCGTCCTCACCGCCGTAGATGGCCCGGATGGCACCCGTGGACGGCTCCACCGAGGCGCCGCCGAACTGGACGTGGGTGTCGGTCTTCGGCCGCAGCTTGGGCTTGATGTTCGTCTTCTGGACGTTCTTCACCGCGGCTTCGAGCGCCTGGACCTTCTTCTTGTCGAAGGTCGTGTAGATCCGGTAGCCGCCCTTCTGGAGATCGTCCGCGGTGACGTGGGTCTTGTCGCTGTTGTTGATCAGGTAGGACTTGGCGAGGTCGACCAGGTAACCGATCTGACCGCTCAGCCGACTGTTCGACCGGGGGTTCTGGACCTTCGGCAGGGTCGTGTACTTGGCCCGCTCCGCCTGGCTCAGATGGCCGTACTTCACCATCTTGTCGAGGGTGTCCTGCATCTGTAGCTGGGCACGCTTCTTGTTCGCGTCGGGAGTGGCCGCCGGGTCCAGTGAGACCGCGCCCGCCGGGTCGTAGTAGGTGGCGCCCTTCAGCATGGCCGCGAGGAAGGCGCACTGGCCCGGGTTCAGGTTCTTGGCCTCCTCGTTGAAGTAGGCACGGGAGGCGGCTTCGAGGCCGTAGGCACCCCGGCCGAAGTAGGCCGAGTTCAGGTAGCCCGCCATGATGTCTTTCTTCTTGACGGTGGCGCCTACCTTGATCGCGACGAAGATCTCCTTGAACTTGCGGGAGATCGTCTGCGACTGGTCGTTCAGCATGGCGTTCTTCACGTACTGCTGGGTGATCGTCGAACCACCCTGCGTCTCGCCGCCCCGCGCCATGTTCAGGACGGCGCGCGCGATGCCCTTCGGGTCCACGCCGCTGTCCGTCTCGAAGGTCTTGTTCTCCTGGGAGATGACGGCGTAGCGCATCTCCTTGGGGATGTCGGCGTAGTTGATGATCTGCCGGTTGACCTCGCCACCGGTGGCGACCATCTGTGAGCCGTCGGACCAGTAGTAGACGTTGTTCTGCGCCGTCGCGATCTGCTGGACGTTCGGCACGCTCACCATCGCGTACCCGATGCCCGCGACCGCCACCAGACTTCCGAGGAAACCGATGAACAGGCCCGTCACGAGCTTCCAGGACGGGACCCAGCGCCGCCACCCGAACTTCTCGGCCCGGGGGTAGTCGATGATCCGCTTCTTGCCGGGCGCCGTCGCCGCACGGCCCCTGCCGCGGCCGGGGCCCGTCGGACCGCCCGGACCACCGCGCCTGCCGCCGGGGCCCGCGTTGTCGGCGCCTCTGCGCCGTCCGCCCTTCTGCGCCGCCCGGCGGGCCTCGGCCCGGCCACCGGGGGGACGCTGTTCACCTCCCGGGTCAGGGGAGCCGGTCCCATAGGAACTGGACCCATAGGAGTCGGCAGAAGACCCGGTGGCGCTTCGCGGTGCCGCACGGCGACCGGAGGACGAGCCGGACTGGCCGCGCCGGGCCGCGGCACGTCCGCCATCCTGCGGCTGCGGCGGTTTGCGACGGTGCTCGCTCATCGAACGATTACTCCTCGGGCAGGCGCGCCCGTGCGCGCCTGGAACAGCGGCTGGTTTCCGGTCCCCCCGAAGTACGGATGTGGTCGGTTGCGCATTCACCCGTACTGCACCGAGGACGACGACGCTCCCCAGGCGTCGCTTGGTTCCCGGTGGTCTGCATGCCGCACAGACTACGCACCGCCAAAACCCGCCGAGCCCCGAAGTTCACCGCAAATCAGGCAACTCACCTCCTACGAATCGGTGATGTGATCCCGTTCACCGCGGCTCCTCTTGTCGCATACCTCAGGCCGTTCTATCGTGCTGATGTATCGAGTCGATACATCAGCACGAGATAAAGACGCTGAGAAGCACTGCGAGGCCCGCGGGACCGACCTGTGGGACCGAGAGGAGGCGACCATGAGCCGGCGCTCCGGCATCCTTGAGTTCGCCGTGCTCGGCCTGCTCCGCGAGTCCCCGATGCACGGCTATGAGCTGCGCAAACGACTCAATACGTCTCTGGGTGTGTTCCGAGCCTTCAGCTACGGGACCCTGTATCCCTGCCTCAAGACGCTGCTCGCCAACGGCTGGTTGACCGAGGAGCCCGGAAGCACCCATGAGGACGCCCTCGCCGCTCCGCTCGCCGGACGCCGCGCCAAGATCGTCTATCGGCTGACGGCGGCAGGTAAGGAGCACTTCGAGGAGCTGCTCTCGCAGACCGGCCCCGACGCGTACGAGGACGAGCACTTCGCCGCGCGGTTCGCCTTCTTCGGGCAGACCTCGCGCGATGTGCGCATGCGCGTGCTGGAGGGCCGGCGCAGCCGCCTGGAGGAGCGCCTGGAGAAGATGCGCGCCTCCGTGGCGCGCACCCGGGAGCGCCTCGACGACTACACGCTTGAGCTCCAGCGCCACGGGATGGAGTCCGTGGAGCGCGAAGTGCGCTGGCTGAACGAGCTCATCGAGAGCGAGCGGGCCGGGCGGGACCTGAGGGGTTCCGCATCCGGGGAGTCCGCTCAGCAGGACACCACCACTGGATCGACGGGCGGCCTGCCCCGTACCGGGGAAACCCCCCGGACGGATACGCCCGACGACACCGCCACGTGAGACCCATTCAGGGCCTCACTCGTACACACAGGGAGCAACCGGAATGGGTTCGGTTCGCGTAGCCATCGTCGGCGTGGGCAACTGCGCCGCGTCGCTGGTGCAGGGAGTCGAGTACTACAAGGACGCCGACCCGGCGTCCAAGGTCCCCGGCCTGATGCATGTCCAGTTCGGTGACTACCACGTCCGTGACGTCGAGTTCGTCGCCGCGTTCGACGTGGACGCCAAGAAGGTCGGCCTCGACCTCGCGGACGCGATCGGCGCCTCCGAGAACAACACCATCAAGATCTGCGACGTGCCCACCACCGGTGTCACCGTCCAGCGCGGCCACACCCTCGACGGCCTCGGCAAGTACTACCGCGCCACCATCGAGGAGTCGGACGCCGAGCCGGTCGACGTCGTCCAGGTCCTGAAGGACAAGCAGGTCGACGTCCTGGTCTGCTACCTGCCCGTGGGCTCCGAGGACGCTGCGAAGTTCTACGCGCAGTGCGCCATCGACGCCAAGGTCGCCTTCGTCAACGCCCTCCCGGTCTTCATCGCCGGCACCAAGGAGTGGGCGGACAAGTTCACCGAGGCGGGCGTCCCGATCGTCGGTGACGACATCAAGTCCCAGGTCGGCGCCACCATCACGCACCGCGTCATGGCGAAGCTGTTCGAGGACCGCGGTGTCATCCTGGACCGCACCATGCAGCTGAACGTCGGCGGCAACATGGACTTCAAGAACATGCTCGAGCGCGAGCGCCTGGAGTCCAAGAAGATCTCCAAGACGCAGGCCGTCACCTCCCAGATCCCCGACCGGGACCTCGGTGAGAAGAACGTCCACATCGGCCCGTCCGACTACGTGGCCTGGCTGGACGACCGCAAGTGGGCCTACGTCCGCCTCGAGGGCCGTGCCTTCGGTGACGTTCCGCTGAACCTGGAGTACAAGCTCGAGGTCTGGGACTCCCCGAACTCCGCGGGTGTCATCATCGACGCCCTGCGCGCCGCGAAGATCGCCAAGGACCGCGGCATCGGCGGCCCGATCCTGTCGGCGTCCTCGTACTTCATGAAGTCCCCGCCGGTCCAGTACTTCGACGACGAGGCCCGCGAGAACGTCGAGAAGTTCATCCGCGGCGAGGTCGAGCGCTAAGACGCCTGACGGCGACCGCTCGCACGAGAACGCTCCTGCCAGGGCTGTGAAGGTCCCCGGGTCGCCCGACCCGGGGACCTTCCGCATGTGTGAGGCTGTGCCCCATGCCCGTCGTCCGTGACCTGCGTGTCCTGCTGCGCCTGCGGCACTTCCGGCGTCTGCTCTGCGTTCGCCTGCTCTCCCAGGGCGCCGACGGCGTCTACCAGGTCGCGCTCGCCGCGTACGTCGTCTTCTCCCCGGAGAAGCAGACCTCGGCCACGGCGATCGCCTCGGCGATGGCCGTCCTGCTGCTCCCCTACTCGCTGGTCGGTCCCTTCGCGGGCATCCTGCTCGACCACTGGCGGCGCCGTCAGGTCTTCCTGTACGGCAATCTGCTGCGCGCCCTGCTGGCCACGGTCACGGCCGCGCTGATGCTCGGCCCCGCCCCGAGCTGGCTCTTCTACCTCTCCGCCCTGTGCGTCACGGCAGTCAACCGCTTCGTCCTCGCCGGTCTGTCCGCCGCCCTGCCCCGGGTGGTCGACAGCGAACGCCTGGTGCTCGCCAACTCCCTCTCCCCGACGGCCGGGACACTCGCCGCGACCGCCGGCGGCGGCCTCGCCTTCCTCGTCCGGCTCGCGGCATCCGGCTCCGATGCCGCCGTCGTGCTGCTGGGCGCCTTTCTCTATCTGTGCGCCGGCCTCGCGGCCCTGAGCATGCCGCCCGCTCTCCTCGGCCCCGAGCCACAGCCCGACCGGCCCCGGCTGGGGACGGCGCTCGCCCGCACGGCCCGCGAGCTGCTCGCCGCCGTCCGGCACCTGACCACCCCCGGCCGGAGAAACGCGGCCTGGGCGCTGGCCGCGATGACGCTGATGCGCTTCTGCTACGGCGCGCTCCTCGTCCTGCTGCTCATGCTGTGCCGCTACACCCTGTCCTCCAGTCCGGACGAAGGACTCCGGCTGCTCGGTCTGGCACTCGCACTGTCCGGGGCGGGATTCTTCGCGGCGGCCGTGGTGACACCCTGGGCAGCGGGACGGCTCGGCCCGGGCCGCTGGATCGTGGTGTGCTCCGGCTCCGCCGCCGTACTTGAACCCGCCCTCGGCCTGCCCTTCGCCACCGGGCCGCTCCTGGTCGCGGCGTTCGTCCTGGGTCTGATCACCCAGGGCGCGAAGATCGCCACGGACACGATCGTGCAGGCCTGTGTCGACGACGGCTTCCGCGGCCGGATCTTCTCCGTGTACGACGTCCTCTTCAATGTGGCGTTCGTGGGGGCAGCCGGAGTGGCCGCCCTCATGCTCCCGCCGGACGGCCGCTCCACAGCTCTGGTCGTCCTGGTGGCCCTCATCTACGGCGGGGTCGCCGTGGCCCTGGCTCGCTTCCAGCGGCACTGAGACGGTCGGCACAACGGCAAAGGGGTCGATGTTTCACGTGAAACATCGACCCCTCGGCTTCTCGGGACGGCGGAGTGTTTCACGTGAAACATCCCCCGCGCCCGGGCCGAAGCGGCTCAGCTCTGCTCAGCCCACCACTCCTTGAGCGCCGCCACCGCGGCGTCATGCTCCATCGGGCCGTTCTCCAGGCGCAGCTCCAGCATGTGCTTGTACGCCTTGCCGACGGCCGGGCCGGGGCCGACGCCCAGAATCTCCATGATCTGGTTGCCGTCCAGGTCCGGGCGGATCGCGTCCAGCTCCTCCTGCTCCTGGAGCTGTGCGATGCGCTCCTCCAGGCCGTCGTAGGCCCGGGACAGCGCGGCCGCCTTCCGCTTGTTGCGGGTGGTGCAGTCGGAGCGGGTCAGCTTGTGCAGCCGGTCCAGCAGCGGGCCCGCGTCGCGGACGTAGCGGCGGACGGCCGAGTCCGTCCACTCCCCGGTGCCATAGCCATGGAAGCGCAGGTGGAGCTCGACCAGCCGGGAGACGTCCTTCACCAGCTCGTTGGAGTACTTCAAGGCGGTCATGCGCTTCTTGGTCATCTTGGCGCCGACCACCTCGTGGTGGTGGAACGAGACCCGGCCGTCCTTCTCGAAGCGGCGCGTCCGCGGCTTGCCGATGTCGTGCAGCAGGGCGGCCAGCCGCAGCGTGAGGTCGGGGCCGTCCTGCTCCAGCTCGATCGCCTGCTCCAGAACGATCAGCGTGTGCTCGTAGACATCCTTGTGCCGGTGGTGCTCGTCGCGCTCCAGACGCAGCGCCGGCAGCTCGGGCAGCACACGGTCGGCCAGCCCGGTGTCGACCAGCAGGGTCAGGCCCTGGCGCGGGTGCGCGGAGAGGACCAGCTTGTTCAGCTCGTCACGGACCCGCTCCGCGGAGACGATCTCGATACGCCCGGCCATGTCGGTCATGGCGGTGATGACCTCGGGGGCGACCGTGAAGTCCAGCTGGGCGGCGAAGCGGGCGGCCCTCATCATCCGCAGCGGATCGTCCGAGAACGACTCCTCCGGGGTGCCCGGCGTCCGCAGCACCCGCGCCGCGAGATCCTCCAGGCCACCGTGCGGGTCGATGAACTCCTTCTGCGGCAGCGCCACGGCCATCGCGTTGACCGTGAAGTCACGGCGGACCAGGTCGTCCTCGATGGAGTCGCCGTAAGACACCTCGGGCTTGCGCGAGGTGCGGTCGTACGCCTCCGACCGGTAGGTGGTGATCTCGATCTGGTAGCCACCCTTGTGCGCGCCGACGGTGCCGAAGGCGATCCCCACCTCCCAGACGGCGTCCGCCCATGGTCGGACGATCTTCAGTACGTCCTCGGGACGGGCGTCGGTGGTGAAGTCCAGGTCGTTGCCGAGCCGGCCGAGCAGCGCGTCGCGGACCGATCCGCCGACCAGGGCGAGCGAGAACCCGGCCTCCTGGAATCGGCGGGCGAGGTCGTCGGCGACGGGCGCCACCCGCAGCAGCTCGGCGACCGCGCGGTGCTGCGCCTGGCTCAGGGCAGAGGGAGTGTCTTCGTTGGGGTTCGGCACAACAGAAGAGGGTACGTGCCCCCGGCGTCCGGAGGCTCCCGCATAAGGGGCCGGGGACACTCTCTGCCATACCGGCCGCAAGCACGGTGCTTGCGGCGCATAGCGGCTCTTCCCCCGATACTGGATAGAGAGGACGGCAGACCTCAGCTCCCCGATCTTGTGGAGGAGACCGCGGCACTTCCTCTTCGCGCGCATCGTTACCATGCGTGGACGCACAATCCGACGACCACTGACACGACGAGGGACGGGCGAGCGCGTGGCCGAGGCGGCTGACTTGCACGGGACCAGTGCCGCACCTGGCCGCCGGTGGCTCCGGCGTACAGGAGCGCTGTTCGCCGGGGCGCCGCTGCTGGCCGGTCTGTTCCAGCTGCCCGCCGCGGCGCCCGCACAGGCGGCCTCCTCGGACACGGTGGCCGTCTCCCTGGACTCCCTCACGCCGAACGCCCCCACGGACGGCGACACACTGACCGTCTCGGGCACGGTGACCAACAACGGCAAACAGCCCGTCACCGGCGCCCATGTCGATCTGGAGGTCGGCGCCCCGCTGACCACCCGCGCGGCGATCGACGACGTCGCCCGGCACGCCGACGATCTCCAGAGCGGTACGGGTTCCCAGGTCGGCGGCAAGTACCAGCAGAAGTTCGCCAAGCTGGCCCCGGGCGTCGCCGAGCGCTTCAGCATCTCCGTGCCCGTGGACAAGCTCGACCTCGGTGACGAGGGCGTCTACGAGTTCGGTGTCTCCCTGTCCGGCAAGACCGCCGCCCAGCCCTGGGACCAGCCGCTGGGCATCCAGCGGACCTTCCTGCCGTGGCAGCCGTCCGACGCCGACACCAAGACGAAGACGACGTTCCTGTGGCCGCTGCTCTCCACGGTCCATATGACGGCCAAGACCGGCGCCGGTGAGTTGCAGACACCGGTGTTCCTCGACGACGACCTGGCCAAGGAGCTGGCACCCGGCGGCCGGCTGGCCCGGATGGTGGACCTCGGCAAGGACCTCGACGTCACCTGGGTGATCGACCCGGACCTGCTGGCCTCGGTCGACAGGATGGCGACCGGCAACTACCGGCTCCAGGGCGCCGGTGGCACCACCACGCCCGGCTCGGCCGAGCACCAGGCCGTCGCCAAGCAGTGGCTGGCGAACCTGCAACAGGCGGTGACGGGCAAGGAGGTCGTCGCGCTGCCGTTCGCGGACCCGGACCTGGCCTCCCTCGCGCACAACGGCACCCGCGTCACCGGCTCGCTCAGCCACCTCAAGGACGCCACCGACGTCGCCGCCACCACCGTGAAGACGGTGCTGCACGTCACACCCACCACCGACTTCGCCTGGCCGGTGGACGGCGCCGTGGACCCGTCGATCATCAAGGTCGCGACCTCCGCCGGAGCCGACCGGGTGATCGCCCGCAGCGACAGCCTCCAGGAGACCGCGGGGCTGTCCTACACGCCCTCCGCCGCCCGTCCGGTCGGCGGCGGCACCACGGCGGTGGTCGCGGACGCCCGGCTGTCCACCGCCTTCGACGGCGATCTGTCGAAGGCGGGTGCCGCCACGCTCGCGGTGCAGCAGTTCCTGGCTCAGAGCCTCGAGGTGAACGAGCAGACGGACAAGCAGCGCAGCATCGTCGTCGCCCCGCAGCGGATGCCCACGGCGGGCCAGGCGCAGGCGATGGCGACGGCGCTGAAGGCGCTCCAGGGCGGCACCTGGTCGCAGTCCGAGGACCTCAGCGCGGCCGCCAAGGACAAGCCGGACCCGAACGCCACCACGCGGATTCCGTCGACGTCCGGCTACCCCTCGTCGCTGCGCCGGCAGGAGCTGCCGCAGGCGGCGTTCGAGGAGATCGCGAGCACCCAGGAGAAGCTCGACAACTTCCGGGTGATCCTCTCCGACCAGTCCCGGGTGGTGACCCCGTTCGGGCTGGCCATAAACCGGGAGATGTCCACGTCGTGGCGTGGTCGCAGCGGCCGGGCCGACGCCTACCGCAGTGGCGTGAAGGCATGGCTCGACGAGCTGGCCGACCAGGTCAAGCTGATCGACAAGTCGGAGACCAAGCTCTCCGGCCGCAGCGCCACCATCCCGGTGACCGTCCAGAACAACCTGGTGCAGCCGGTCGGCCACCTGGTGCTGCGCCTCACCTCGACCATGCCGACCCGCCTGAAGATCGGCGGCAAGGCCTACGACGAGGAGCCCGTCGAGATCTCCGGCGGACACAGCCAGTCGGTGAAGTTCACCACCTCGGCCAATGCCAACGGCCGGGTCACGGTCGTCGCACGGCTCTACACCGAGGACGGCCAGCCGTACGGTGACGCGGTCACCTTCGACGTGAAGGTCACCGAGGTCACGCCCACCGTGATGCTGGTCATCGGCGGCGGCGTGCTGCTGCTGGTCCTCGCCGGCTTCCGGATGTACACCCAGCGCAAGCGCGCGGCCGCCCGCCGGGCCGAGGAGTCCGGTCCCGACGCCGCGGGTGAGGGCGCCGAGGAGCCGGGGAACCCCGGACCGTCCGGCGACCGTCTCCCGGAGGAGTCCGACTCCGTGTCCGGGGCAGACGACCCGGAGCAGCCGAGTGACCCTGCGCCGGACACCGCACCGGAAAGCGCCGACCCGTCCGGGACGGGTGAGAGAGTGGACCGTTGAGCGATGTCGTGGCCGGTGGGCCCGGGACGATGAGGTGGGGTAAGCATGAACGCGCCGTACGACGGTGATCGCGGCCAGGGCGCGGCCGGCTCGGGCTACCCCGAGCCGCCGCCCGAGCCCGGCCAGGTGCCGCCGCAGCACGCGGCGGACATGTACCTCCAGGACGCCTACGACCAGGACCCCTACCGCGCACAGGACCTTTCCGCGCAGGACCCGGTCGCCGAGGCGCTCTACGACCGTGCCGCGCACCCGCCGCCGGCTCCCGGCCCGCACGACCGCCAGCAGCCGCTGTACGCCGCGCCCGCCCAGTCCCCGTACGCCCCCGACCCCCAGGTGTGGGCGCAGACCCCGGCTCCCGAGCCGGAGAGCCCGTCCCCGTACCTGCCCTACGGCGACGACCCGCGCACCACCCAGTACGTGGGCGTGGACGACCTTGTCTCGCACTCCGGCGAGGAGTACCACGAGCCGGACGCCTTCGCGCATCTCTTCAAGGACCAGCAGCACAGCGGCGGGCACACGCCCCTGGACCCCACCGCCGTCCCGGGCCCCGCCGTCCCGCCCGGCCCCGCTCAGGGACCCGGAGCGCCGGGGCCGTACCAGGCCCAGCCCGGTCAGGCCCCGCAGCAGCCCGACCCGTACGCCGAGGCGGCCTACGCGTCCGCTGCCGCCGCCGGCCGGCCGGGGCAGCCCCCGGTGCCGGGTCCGGTCGGGGTGCCGGAGCCCGTCGGCCCGGCCGTGACCGTCGAGCCCGAAGCGGCCGTGGCCACCGCCGCTCCCGCGAAGAAGGGCGGCAAGGCGGCCAACCTGCTCAAGTCCAGCGCCGTCATGGCGGCGGGCACGATGGTCTCCCGCCTCACCGGCTTCGTGCGCTCCGCGCTGATCGTCTCCGCGCTCGGCCTCGGCTTCCTCGGCGACTCCTTCCAGGTCGCCTACCAGCTGCCGACGATGATCTACATCCTCACCGTCGGCGGCGGTCTGAACTCCGTCTTCGTGCCCCAGCTGGTGCGGGCGATGAAGGAGGACGACGACGGCGGCGAGGCCTTCGCCAACCGGCTGCTCACCCTGGTGATGGTGGCCCTGGCCGCACTGACCGGTCTCGCGATGTTCGCGGCGCCGCTGCTGGTGCGCATGCTGTCCAACCCGGTCGCCACCAACCCGGCGGCCAACGACGTCGCGGTCACCTTCACCCGCTACTTCCTGCCCTCGATCTTCTTCATGGGCATCCATGTGGTGATGGGTCAGATCCTCAACGCCCGCGGCAAGTTCGGCGCGATGATGTGGACCCCGGTCCTGAACAACATCGTCATCATCGTGACGCTCGGCATGTTCATCTGGGTCTACGGCACCGCCGCCGACTCCCACATGAAGGTCACCAACATCCCGCCGCAGGGGCAGCGCCTGCTCGGCGTCGGGGTGCTGCTCGGCCTGGTGGTGCAGGCGCTGGCGATGATCCCGTATCTGCGCGAGACCGGGTTCCGGATCCGGCTGCGGTTCGACTGGCGGGGCCACGGCCTGGGCAAGGCCGCGATGCTCGCCAAGTGGACGGTGCTGTTCGTCCTCGCCAACCAGGCCGGCGCCATGATCGTCACCCAGCTGTCCACGGCGGCCGGCAAGGACTCCGGCGTCGCGGGCACCGGCTTCGCCGCCTACGCCAACGCCCAGCTGATCTGGGGCCTGCCGCAGGCCATCATCACCGTCTCCCTGATGGCCGCCCTGCTGCCGCGCATCTCCCGCTCGGCCGCCGAGGGCGACGGCGGCGCCGTACGCGACGACATCTCCCAGGGCCTGCGCACCACCGCCGTCGCGATCGTCCCGATCGCCTTCGGCTTCCTCTCGCTCGGCATCCCGATGTGCACGCTGATCTTCGGCTCCTCGGGTACCGGCGAGGCCACCAACATGGGCTACATGCTGATGGCCTTCGGCCTCGGCCTGATCCCGTACTCGGTGCAGTACGTCGTCCTCCGCGCGTTCTACGCCTACGAGGACACCCGCACCCCCTTCTACAACACCGTCATCGTGGCCGTGGTGAACGCCGGAGCCTCCGCGCTCTGCTACTTCCTGCTCCCGGCCCGCTGGGCCGTCGCCGGCATGGCCGCCGCGTACGGCCTCGCCTACGCCATCGGGGTGGGGGTCGCCTGGCGGCGGCTGCGCAAGCGGCTCGCCGGCGACCTGGACGGCTCCCGGGTACTGCGGACCTACGCGCGCCTGTGCATCGCCTCGATCCCGGCAGCCCTGCTCAGTGGCGCGGCCTGCTACGGCATCGGGCACACTCTCGGCCAGGGCGTCGTCGGCTCGTTCGCCGCGCTGATCGTCGGTGGTGCCGTCCTGCTCGGTGTCTTCTTCGTCGCCGCTCGCAGGATGCGCATCGAGGAACTCAACTCGCTCGTGGGAATGGTCCGCGGGCGTCTGGGGCGCTGAGGCGAGGGTAGGGGCACAACCATCGTCCGCCGCTGTGTGTCGTGCATAGCAGCGGACTGTGGGCACAATTGGTTTCGGCGTCGGACAGCGCGCAACGGATGGGGAGGCAGGGACGACGGTGGCGGAACGGAGCACGGCTGCCGTCGACGTGGCAGACACCAGCGGTGAGCAACCGCTGACCGCCAAGGCGGACCAGTCCACGGCCGACGGGGTGGCCCAGAACCCGGAGCGGGATACGGACAGCGACGAAGGAATGAGCGGCGGCACCGACGGTGCCGCGAAGAAGGCCTCGCCTCCCGAACTGCACAGCGGGCACAAGCTGGCCAGACGGTACCGCCTGGAGGAGTGCGTCACCCGTCTGGACGGATTCAGCAGCTGGCGTGCGGTCGACGAGAAACTCCGCCGGGCCGTCGGCGTCCACATCCTGCCCGCGGACCATGCACGGGCCCGTTCCGTCCTGGCCGCCGCGCGGGCCTCCGCGCTGCTCGGCGACCCCCGCTTCGTGCAGGTCCTCGACGCCGTCGAGGAGAACGACCTCGTGTACGTCGTGCACGAATGGCTGCCCGACGCGACCGAGCTGACCACGCTCCTCGCGGCCGGACCGCTGGAACCGCACGACGCCTACCAGATGGTCAGTCAGGTGGCCTCCGCCATGGCCGCCGCGCACCGCGAAGGCCTCGCCCATCTGCGGCTGAACCCGAACGCCGTGCTGCGTACCTCCACCGGCCAGTGGCGGCTGCGCGGCCTCGCGGTCAACGCCGCGCTGCGCGGCATCAGCTCCGACACCCCGCAGCGCACCGACACCGAGTCCATCGGCGCCCTGCTGTACGCCGCGCTGACCCAGCGCTGGCCGTACGAGAACGACGCCTACGGGCTGTCCGGCCTGCCCAAGGACATCGGTCTGATCGCACCGGACCAGGTACGGGCCGGGGTCCACCGCGGCCTGTCCGAGCTGGCCATGCGCGCCCTCGCCAACGACGGCGCCACCGCCTCCCGCCACGAGTCCCCCTGCACCACGCCGGAGGAACTCGTCAAGGCGATCGGCGAGATGCCGCGCATCCGCCCGCCGGAGCCGGCGTTCACCGCTCCTCCGGAGTACCAGCGCACCGCCTACCAGCAGGGCACGTACGGCCGTACCGCACCGCACCCGGGCGCCACGCAGCCGATCACGGCCCCGCCGCCGCCGTTGCAGAGCCGCACCGGCAAGGCCCTGAAGTGGGCGGTCTCCGCCCTCCTCATCGCCGCCCTCGGCCTGGGCAGCTGGCAGTTGGCGGACGCGCTGATGGGCCACGACAAGTCGAACGACACCAACAAGAGCCAGACCTCGGACAACGGCGACAAGAACAACCCCGCGCCGAAGCCGACGAGGATAAGCATCAAGGACAGCCGGGAGTTCATCGCCGAGGGAGGCGCCCAGCACCCCAGCGACGCGGCCAAGACGTACGACGGGAACCCGTCCACGTACTGGCGCACCAGGAGCTTCACCGAGGGCCCGGAGCTGGCGCCCTACAAGCCGGGCGTGGGAATCGTCTACGACCTGGGCTCGGCGCGGAATCTCAGCACGGCCACCCTCAGCCTGCGCTACGGCAACGACCACACCACGGTCGAGCTCTACTCGGCCGACTCGCTGACGCCGCCGTCCCTGGCCTCGATGCACCGGATCGGCTCGGCCCAGACCAGCGGCACCTCCGTCACGGTGAAGCTCGGCAAGCCGGTGAAGACGCAGTACGTCCTCGTGTGGCTGACCGCCGTGCCGTACTCGGGAGAGGACCCGCAGACGTACTCCATGGCCGGCTACAAGCAGGCCATCGGCGAAGTGCAGTTCACGGGCTGACGTCTCACCCGGAGCGGAGGGGGCAGATGGCGGAGGGCACCGGCTACGACGGAGTGGGCGACCAGGATCTGCTCGCCCGCCATGTGCAGGGCGACCCCGACGCCTTCGGTGAGATCGTGCGGCGGCATCGGGACCGGCTCTGGGCGGTCGCGCTGCGGACGCTCGGGGACCGCGAGGAGGCCGCCGACGCGGTCCAGGACGCCCTGGTGTCGGCCTACCGGGCCGCTCACACCTTCCGGGGCCAGTCGGCCGTCACGACGTGGCTGCACCGGATCACCGTGAACGCCTGCCTGGATCGTGCCCGCAAGGCCGCCTCACGCAAGACCGCCCCGGTCGACGACACCGAGCGGCTGGAGCAGCTGCTGGAGCCGCACGAATCGGCATCGGCACCGGCCGAGCGGAACGACGTGCACCGCCAGCTCCTCGAAGCGCTCGGCACCCTTCCCAAGGAACAGCGGGCGGCGCTCGTCCTCGTCGACATGCAGGGTTACCCGGTCGCCGAGGCCGCACGGATCCTCGAGGTGCCGGCGGGAACGGTGAAGAGCCGGTGTGCCCGGGGGAGAGCCAGACTCCTGCCGCTGCTCACCCATCTACGGCCCGAAGGCGGCCCGGGCGGGCGCTCAAGCGAATCCGCCGCGGAACGGAACCGGATGCAGCAGGCATCCGTCACACCGGCAACGGAGCCTCCTGGCGCACGCCCCAGGAACGCGGGACCGAATGATTCAGCCGTAGTGAAGGGCGGAGGTGGGCGAGCGTGACTTCCACGACAGACACGGCCGGGCACCCGGACGTCGCGGAGATCTCCGAGCTTGCCGAAGGCCTTCTCCCTCCGGAGCGCGCCGCGGATCTACGGCGACACCTGGACGACTGCGAGCTGTGCGCGGATGTACAGGTGTCGCTGGAGGAGATCCGGGGGCTGCTGGGATCCGTGCCGGTGCCGGACCGCATGCCCGACGACGTGGCCCTCCGTATCGATGCCGCCCTCGCCGCCGAGGCGGCACAGGCTGCCGACACCGCCCCGGCCGCCGACACCGCGCAGGCTGACGAGGCAGCGCATGTTTCACGTGAAACATCGCTCGCGCCGGACCGGCCGGCCGGACGTCCGCACGCGGCGACCGGGCCTGGACGCAAGGGGCACGACCGGGGCCGACGCCGTAGGCGCCTGGCGCTCGGCACTGTCCTCACCGTGGCCGCGCTGGGCGCCGGATCCCTGGTGATCCAGTCGCTCGCCGGCCACTCCTCGCGCTCCACCGCTCACGACCAGGTGCCGCCGCCTGCCGTGGCCTTCTCCGGCAGCAGCGTCCACCACCAGGTGGACTCCCTGCTCGCCACGGAGAAGAACCCGGACGCGGCCAACAGCCCGCGCTCCCGGAAGGGCACCGAGACCGAGCAGAACGTCCCGGGCTCGACCGCAAGCGCGCACACCCTTCTGGGAACCAACACGGCCGTCCCCGAGTGTGTGAAGCAGGCGATCCTTCCGGACAAGGACGTCCTGGGTGCCAAGACCGGCACCTACGCCGGGAAGTCCGCCTATCTGGTCGTGGTGCCCGACGCGGCCGACAGCCGACAGGTCACGGCCTATGTCGTCGACGCGGCCTGCGTCGGCCGACAGCCCGGCTCCACCGGCACGGTGCTGCTGAAGCAGTCCTTCCACAGGCTCTGAACCCGCCGGAGCCCTCCCTGGGCTCCGTGACCGGCCGGGCGGCTCCGCCCCACGGCATGCGCACGCGTGTGCCCGGACACAGTGGGAATGCGCGCCCCGTAGGATCCGTTGGGTGGGGTGAGAGTTCCGAAAGGGGCTCCCCCCGGTCGATCGACGCAGACCAGAGACGAGGAATCAAGCCGTGAGCGATGTCCGTAACGTGATCATCATCGGCTCCGGGCCCGCAGGCTACACGGCGGCGCTGTACACCGCCCGTGCGTCGCTGAAGCCCCTGGTGTTCGAGGGTGCCGTCACCGCTGGTGGTGCGCTGATGAACACCACCGAGGTCGAGAACTTCCCGGGCTTCCGCGACGGCATCATGGGCCCCGACCTCATGGACAACATGCGCGCGCAGGCCGAGCGCTTCGGCGCCGAGCTGGTGCCGGACGACATCGTCTCCGTCGACGTGACCGGTGAGATCAAGACCGTCACCGACTCCGCCGGTACCGTGCACCGGGCGAAGGCCGTCATCGTCACCACCGGCTCCCAGCACCGCAAGCTGGGCCTGCCGAACGAGGACGCTCTCTCCGGCCGCGGTGTCTCCTGGTGCGCCACCTGTGACGGGTTCTTCTTCAAGGACCACGACATCGCCGTGATCGGCGGCGGCGACACCGCGATGGAGGAGGCCACCTTCCTCTCGCGTTTCGCCAAGTCCGTGACGATCGTCCACCGCCGGGACACCCTGCGCGCCTCCAAGGCGATGCAGGAGCGCGCCTTCGCCGACCCGAAGATCAAGTTCGTCTGGGACAGCGAGGTCGCCGAGGTCCAGGGCGAGCAGAAGCTGTCGGGCCTGAAGCTGCGCAACGTCAAGACCGGCGAGCTGTCCGAGCTGCCCGTCACGGGTCTGTTCATCGCGATCGGCCACGACCCGCGCACCGAGCTGTTCAAGGGGCAGCTGGACCTGGACGAGGAGGGCTACCTCAAGGTCGCCTCGCCGTCCACCCGCACCAATGTGACCGGTGTCTTCGCCGCCGGTGACGTGGTCGACCACACGTACCGTCAGGCGATCACCGCGGCCGGCACCGGCTGCTCTGCCGCCCTCGACGCCGAGCGCTTCCTCGCCGCCCTCGCGGACGAGGAGAAGGCGGAGCCCGAGAAGACCGCCGCTGTCTGATCTTTCGCCCCTTCCCCGCCCCACCGCATGATCAAGATAAGGAGCCAGCCGTGGCCCTGAAGGCAGTGACCGACGCCGATTTCGATGAGGCCGTTCTCAAGAGTGGCAAGCCCGTCCTGGTGGACTTCTGGGCCGCGTGGTGCGGTCCGTGCCGTCAGATCGCCCCGTCCCTCGAGGCCATCGCCGCCGAGCACGGCGAGAAGATCGAGATCGTCAAGCTGAACATCGACGAGAACCCGGCGACGGCCGCCAAGTACGGCGTCATGTCCATCCCGACCCTGAACGTCTACCAGGGTGGGGAGGTCGTCAAGACGATCGTCGGCGCCAAGCCGAAGGCGGCGATCGAGCGCGACCTCGCCGACTTCATCGCCGAGTGACGTTTCACGTGAAACACGAATGGGCCAACCCCGAGGGGTTGGCCCATTCGCTTGTGTCAGCGTCCTGACGCTACAGCGGCCTGAGCGCGGGCTCCTTGTGGACCGCCCCCAGAAGCCGGTCGAGCGCCATCTCCACGTCTTCCTTCCAGGAGAGCGTGGATCGCAGCTCCAGCCTCAGCCGAGGGTGTGCGGGATGCTGCCGGACCGTCTTGAAGCCCACGGCGAGGAGATGCTCGGCCGGCAGCAGGCAGGCAGGCTCCTTCCAGCGGGCGTCACCGAAGGCCTCGATCGCCTTGAAGCCCCGGCGCAGCAGATCCTTGGCGACCGTCTGCACCAGCACCCGGCCCAGTCCCTGGCCCTGGTACCCCGGCAGGACGAAGCCGGTTATCAGCTGGACGGCGTCCGGCGAGAGCGGGCTGGTGGGAAAGGCCGCCGAGCGCGGGACATAGGCCGGCGGGGCGTAGAGCACATAGCCGACCGGCAGGTCGTCCACATAGACGATCCGGCCGCACGAGCCCCAGTCCAGCAGGACGGCCGAGATCCAGGACTCCTTCTCGAGCGCGGAGGTGCCCGCCTTCACCGCCGCTTCGCCGCTGACGGGATCCAGCTCCCAGAAGACGCACGAGCGACAGCGTGGGGGAAGGTCCTGAAGGTTGTCCAGCGTGAGCGGTACGAGCCGACGCCCCATGAAGGCTGATCCTCGCTTCCTTCGCCCGCCGCAGACCGAGCGGCTGTCAGAGCGCTCCGTTCCCTGAGCAGGCTGCCGACGAATCCGCCGACCGCTCCAAGGCCCAGGCCCGCGCTCACCAGTCCGGTGCGGCTCATCGTTCGCATGGCCCCGTCTCCCCACTCAGAGATGCAGATGCTGTCCGGTGGATGCGCCATACCCGTTCGCATCGTATCCACGATGCGATGCACTCGATACTGCATGCCAGCAAAGAGCGGGCCGTGTTCCGGTGCACACCGGACACGGCCCGCTCCTCACACGGTCGGGCGGGGTCGCACGAGGATCAGTCCTCCTGCTCCTCCCCCTCACTGTCCTGCATCTCCTGGTGCAGGACCGGACCCTCTCCCGGGGCGAGGGTGCTCAGGATCCGCTGCAAGTCCTCCACGGAGGCGAACTCCACGGTGATCTTGCCCTTCTTCTGACCGAGGTCGACCTTCACCCGGGTCTCGAAGCGGTCCGACAGCCGGGTCGCCAGCTCGTTCAGTGCCGGAGAGAGCCGGGAGCCGGCCCGCGGCCCCTTGGGGCGCTGAGGCTTCTGCGGTCGGGAGCCCATGAGGGTCACGATCTCCTCGACGGCCCGCACGGACAGCCCCTCGGCGACGATGCGGTGGGCCAGCCGGTCCTGCTCCTCCGAGTCCGTCACGGACAGCAGAGCCCGGGCATGACCGGCGGACAGCACCCCGGCGGCGACCCTCTTCTGCACCGTCGGCGACAGCTTCAGCAGCCGCAGGGTGTTGGAGACCTGGGGGCGCGAGCGCCCGATCCGGTCGGCCAGCTGGTCGTGGGTGCAGTTGAAGTCCTTCAGGAGCTGGTCGTAGGCGGCGGCCTCTTCCAGCGGGTTCAGCTGCGCGCGGTGCAGGTTCTCCAGCAGCGCGTCCAGAAGGAGCTTCTCGTCCTCGGTGGCCCGGACGATGGCCGGGATGGCCTCCAGGCCGGCCTCACGGCAGGCGCGCCAGCGGCGCTCACCCATGATGAGTTCATAGCGGGCCGGGCCCAGCTGCCGTACGACGACGGGCTGGAGAAGGCCGACCTCCTTGATGGAGGTCACCAGCTCGTGCAGCGCGTCCTCGTCGAAGACGTCGCGCGGCTGGCGCGGGTTCGGCGTGATCGCGTCGAGGGGGATCTCGGCGAAGTGCGCACCTACCGGCGCCGCGGGCAGGTCCGTGGTCGGACCCGCCGGACGCGCCTCGGTTTCACGTGAAACAGGTGGCAGGGTGGCCACCTTCGCCGCGGCCACGCCACGGTCGGTCGTCAGCACCGGGACGGCTGCGGGGGAGGCGGATGCGGCCCCTCCCAGTGCGGCCGGGGCCGGGTTCTTCTCGGTCGGGGCAGCGGGGATCAGTGCGCCGAGACCACGGCCCAGCCCCCTCCGTCGCTCACTCACTGGATCCCCTCCACCATGCTCGGGTCGTTCTGGGCGCCGATGTGGGCATGGCTCGCGTCATAGCTGATGCCGACGCCCCTCAGCGCGATTTCTCGGGCCGCCTCAAGATACGAGAGGGCGCCGCTCGATCCTGGATCGTAGGTCAGCACCGTCTGTCCATAGCTCGGCGCCTCGGAGATACGGACCGAGCGGGGAATGCTCGTCCGCAGCACCTCGTCACCGAAGTGGGTGCGCACCTCTTCCGCGACCTGGGAGGCGAGACGCGTCCGGCCGTCGTACATGGTGAGCAGGATGGTCGACACATGCAGCCCGGGATTCAGGTGGCCCCGCACCAGGTCGACATTGCGCAGCAGCTGTCCCAGCCCTTCGAGTGCGTAGTACTCGCACTGGATCGGGATGAGGACCTCCTGGCCCGCAACCAGTGCGTTGACCGTCAACAGACCGAGCGAGGGCGGACAGTCGATGAGGATGTAGTCCAGCGGCTGCTCATACGCCTGGATCGCACGGTGGAGCCGGCTTTCGCGGGCGACCAGCGACACCAGCTCGATCTCCGCACCGGCGAGATCGATGGTGGCGGGGGCGCAGAAGAGGCCTTCGACGTCCGGGACGGGCTGGACGACCTCGGCGAGCGGCTTACTCTCGACCAACACGTCGTAGATGGAGGGCACTTCCGCGTGGTGGTCGATCCCGAGGGCCGTGGATGCGTTGCCCTGCGGGTCGAGGTCGATCACGAGGACGCGGCCCCCGTGCAGAGCCAGCGAAGCGGCAAGGTTGACGGTCGTCGTCGTCTTGCCCACGCCGCCCTTCTGGTTGGCGACCACGATGACACGGGTCTGCTCCGGTCGTGGCAGGCCTTCACCGGCGCGACCGAGAGCCTCCACCGCCAGTTGGGCCGCACGACCGATCGGAGTGTCGTCCATCGGGGGCGGTGTTTCACGTGAAACATCCGCCCCCATCGACTCGGTACGGGGACCGGGGACCGGATCGGTCATCGGTCCCGCGATGTTGGCGTCGGACCGCAAGGATTCACTCTCCTCGACTTCAGGCTCGCAATGAACAGAGCCTCCCATGTCTTCGGGGTCGCGAACCAGTGAGGTCTGGCGTTCTGTGGAGAAATCCACCTCTGTGGACAACTCCGATGCCCCTCCGAGTGAACCGAGGGGCTTACGGTCGCGAGGTTCGGCCGCGGCGCGGCCACGACTGATGATGCCGTGCAGCAGTGAGCGACGTTTCACGTGAAACACGATGCACAGCGCCGTGGGCCGGACCTTCGCGACACTCCGACTTGAGTGGGTTGGGCAGCTTGTGTGGAGTACGTCTCAGCGACGGCGGCGGGCTCGGCCGATCCGCGCCGCCTTCGCGCGCTTGGCGGCGAAGCGGACACCGCCGGGGCTCTCCCCGACCTCCACCCGCACCACCGTCGACAGCGGGTCCACGACGCCCTCGCCCACATGCAGGATCGACGTCTCCACCGCACCCAGCTTGGTGAGCGCGGTGGCCGCGGCCTTCAGCTCCTCCTCGGCCGTGTCGCCCTTCAGGGCGAGCATCTCGCCGTACGGGCGCAGCAGCGGGATGCCCCAGGTGGCCAGGCGGTCCAGCGGGGCGACGGCCCGGGCGGTCACCACATGGACCGGGGGCAGCTTGCCCATGACCTCCTCGGCACGGCCGCGCACCACGGTGACATGGTCCAGGCCGAGCAGCTCGACGACCTCGGTCAGGAAGTTGGTGCGCCGCAGCAGCGGCTCCAGGAGGGTGATGTTGAGGTCCTCCCGGACCAGGGCGAGCGGGATGCCCGGGAGCCCCGCGCCGGAGCCGACATCGCAGACCGTCACTCCCTCGGGGACGGCCTCGGAGAGCACCGCGCAGTTCAGCAGATGCCGCTCCCACAGGCGGGGCACTTCCCGCGGGCCGATCAGTCCGCGCTGCACGCCGGCCTCGGCGAGCAGCTCCGCATAGCGGACCGCATCGGCGAAGCGATCACCAAACACTTCCCGAGCCTGCTCGGGCGCGGGGGGAAGCTCCGCTGCCTCCGTCACGGGGACCGTCCTTCCGTACAGCACCGGCGCTTCGCGCGCCGGCCACCAGAACTACAGGCTGACAAAGTTCGGCCCCGTCTGCGCTACAGACGGGGCCGGTGAAACGTGGGACCGATCAGGCGGGCAGCACGACGACGAACCGCTGCGGCTCCTCGCCCTCGGACTCGCTGCGCAGCCCGGCCGCCTTGACCGCGTCGTGCACGACCTTGCGCTCGAACGGGGTCATCGGCTTGAGCTTCACGGGCTCGCCATTGGCTTTCACCTCGGCGGCGGCCTTGGCGCCCAGCTCGGACAGCTCGGACCGCTTCTTGGCCCGGAAGCCCGCGATGTCCAGCATCAGCCGGCTGCGGTCACCGGTCTCCCGGTGCACGGCCAGACGCGTCAGCTCTTGCAGCGCCTCCAGCACCTCGCCGTCGTGGCCGACGAGCTTCAGCAGGTCGCGGCTGCCGGCGTCGCTGATGATCGACACGGAGGCGCGGTCGCCCTCGACGTCCATGTCGATGTCGCCGTCGAGGTCGGCGATGTCGAGCAGACCCTCCAGGTAGTCCGCTGCGATGTCACCCTCCTGCTCCAGGCGGGTGAGGGCGTCTGCACCCTCGGCAGCGGCGGAGGTGGTGCCTTCCGTCACGGGATGGGCTCCTTCTTACTTCTTGGACGGGGACTTGGGCCGCTGCGGGCCACCCTTGCGCTGGCCGGACTGGGCCCGGCTGCGGGTGCCGGAACCGCTCTTCGGCGCCTGCTTGGCGGCGGCGGGCTTGGCGTCCTGCGGCTCGTCGGACTTCTCCAGCGAGGTGGTCTCGTCGGCCTGCTTGGCCCCGCCGGACTGGCGCTGGGACTTGGTCTGGCGCTTGGGCTGCTGACGCCGGGCGGCGGCGCCGGCGGCCGTCTCGGTGATCACCGCGCCGTCCTCGGTCTGCGCCGCGGCCTGGGCCGCGCTCTTCACCACGCTGCCGTCGGGCTGGGCGGCGAGACCCGCCTTGTTCAGCGCATTGATGAACTTGCGCTCGAACTCGTTGCGGTCCCGGCCCTTGCTGACGATCGCCTTGACGATGGTCTTCTCGCTGCGCCGGCGGACCTTGCCGTGCTGCGTGACGTGCTTGGTCAGACGCTCCAGGTAGGCGGCCTGAGCCTTGGAACCCGGGGTGGGGTTGTTGCGGATGACGTACATCTGCTGGCCCATGGTCCACACGTTGGTGGTCAGCCAGTAGACGAGGACACCGACCGGGAAGTTGATGCCGAAGATGGCGAACATGACCGGGAAGACGTACATCAGCATCTTCTGCTGCTGCATGAACGGCGTCTTCACCGTGGTGTCGACGTTCTTCGTCATCAGCTGGCGCTGCGTGTAGAACTGCGACAGCGACATCAGGACGATCATGAGCGCGGTGACGACGCGGACGTCGGTCAGCGAGGCGCCCAGCGCGGCGACCTGCGCCTCGCTGTTCATGAACTTCGCGGCGAGCGGGGCGCCGAAGATGTGCGCGTGCCGGGCGCTGTTGAGCAGCGACTCGTTGATGGCGCCGATCTGCGTGCCCGTCGCGATGCCGTTGAGCACGTGGTACAGGGCGAAGAAGAACGGGGACTGCGCCAGGATGGGAAGGCACGAGGAGAGCGGGTTGGTACCCGTCTCCTTGTACAGCTTCATCATCTCTTCGGACTGGCGCTGCCGGTCGTTCTTGTAGCGCTCCTGGATCTTCTTCATCTCCGGCTGGAGCGTCTGCATCGCACGCGTGGCCTTGATCTGCTTCACGAAGAGCGGGATCAGGCAGATGCGGATCAGGATCACCAGGGACACGATGGACAGGCCCCAGGCCCACCCGGTGTCAGGTCCGAAGATCGCCCCGTACACCGCGTGGAACTGGACGATGACCCAGGAGACGGGCCAGGTGATGAAACTGAACAGGCTGGCAATCGTGTCCACTAATCATGCTCCTTGGGCATGGGACGAGGTCTCTGCGGCCGGGCTCGAGCCAAGCTCGGAAGAGTCGGAGGAGAGCTTCGCTTCGGTGGCCGGTTCGGCGGCGGAGGACCCGCCCCTGCGTGCGCGCCAGGCGTTGCGCAGCATTTCGTGCCACCGCGGTCGCTTGCGCGGCGGGACATGGTCCACACCGCCGAGCGACCACGGATTGCACCGGAGGATGCGCCAAGCGGTCAGTGCCGTTCCCTTGATCGCACCATGCCGGTCGATGGCCGTATATCCGTAGTGGGAGCACGACGGGTAGTACTTGCACACCGGCCCCAGCAGCGGACTGATCGTCCACTGGTACAGCTTGATCAGAGCCAGCAGCGGGTACTTCATCGCGCGCCCCCTCCCAGTAGCCGCTGAAGGGCGGCGTCCAGGTCTCGGGCCAGCTGTGCGTGGTCTGCGTCGCCCGCTCCGGGCAGCGCTCGTACGACTACCAGGCTACCGGGGGGAAACAGGGCGACTCGGTCACGCATCAGATGACGCAGTCTGCGCTTCACTGTGTTGCGCACGACCGCGCCACCCACGGCCTTGCTCACGACGAAACCCGCACGCGTCGGAGGAGCGCTCTCCCCAGGCGCGTGCGGGTCCGTGGCACCGCTACGAAGGTGGACGACGAGGGTCGGGCGACCTGCCCTGCGCCCTCGCCGTACCGCGGTCGCGAAGTCCTCGCGCCGCCTCAGCCGGTTCTCGGTGGGCAGCACGACGTCATGACCTGATCGGGATCAGGCGGACAGGCGGGCGCGACCCTTGCTACGGCGGGACGCGAGAATCGCGCGGCCGGCACGGGTGCGCATACGCAGCCGGAAGCCGTGGGTCTTCGCGCGACGACGGTTGTTCGGCTGGAAGGTGCGCTTGCTCACTCGGGGGCTCCAGAAAGGTTCAGTAGTGGCGGGGTGCCGTCCTGGCTGTCACCGTGCGCCCACGAGTAGCTCGCTTCACGCCCGAGTGCACCGCTTACCGATCACCTGACGTGACCTGTGCCCATCGGAGGCAGGCGGCAGCAGCCATCGACAACTCGACCTGGTTACGGTACGCGGGACTGCGCCATTCGGTCAAACCGAGGGTCACCGAGAGACACTATCCACAGGCTGGGGACAACAACTTGAACCGTACCCGCCGCGCTGACTACCGTGGCTGAACTCCCATTCGTTCTTTTGTCCCCCGCCCCGGCGGGTTTGCCCCACCGACCACCCGCTGTACCCCCCGACCCGTCCCGCGATCACACGTTCGTGGGACCTGTGAGAGAGCGTGCCCTGTGGCTGACGTACCTGCCGATCTTGCCGCAGTGTGGCCACGCGTACTGGAGCAGCTCCTCGGCGAGGGCCGCGGACAGGGTGTCGAGGCGAAGGACGAGCACTGGATCCGACGCTGCCAGCCCCTCGCGCTGGTCGCCGACACCGCGCTGCTCGCCGTACCGAACGAGTTCGCGAAGGGCGTACTGGAGGGACGTCTCGCGCCGATCGTCAGCGAGACCCTGAGCCGTGAGTGCGGCCGCCCCATCCGCATCGCGATCACCGTGGACGACACCGCGGGCGAGCCGCCGGCCCCCGCCGCGCCGCCCGCCCCGCAGCCGCCCAAGCCGCGCTACGAGGAGCCCGAGCTGCCCTCCGGGCAGGCGTACGAGGGCTACGGCCGGCACCGCGCCCCCGAACCGCTGCCGGGCACCGAGCCCCAGCCGCGCGGCGACCAGTCGCCGTCCGGCCGCGCGGACCGCCAGATGCCCACGGTCCGGCCCGCCTACCCTTCGGAGTACCAGCGCCCCGAGCCCGGCGGATGGCCGCGTCCCGGACAGGACGACTACGGCTGGCAGCAGCCGCGGCTCGGCTTCCCCGAGCGCGACCCCTACGCCTCGCCGTCGTCCCAGGACGCCTACGGCTCGGGCCCGGACAGCTACGGCACGCACGACTACCGCTCGCAGGGCAGGGAGCGGCCGTCGTACGAGCAGCAGCGCGGCGAGTACGAGGGCCCGCGCGGCGACTACGAACCGCCCCGGCAGGACTACGACTCCGGGCGCGACGCCTACGACCCCTCCCGCGCCGAGTACGACCAGCGCGACCCCGTCCGCCGCGAGCTGCCCGAGCAGCCGGCGGGCGGCCCGGCGCACCGCGGCGGCCCCGGACGCCCGGACCTGCCCCCGGCGGGTGCGCCCGGTGGTGCGCCGTCGGCGCCGTCCGCGGCCGCGAGCGGGCCCGGTGAGCCGACGGCACGGCTGAACCCCAAGTACCTGTTCGACACGTTCGTCATCGGCGCCTCCAACCGGTTCGCGCACGCGGCCGCGGTGGCGGTCGCCGAAGCGCCGGCCAAGGCGTACAACCCCCTGTTCATCTACGGGGAGTCCGGGCTCGGCAAGACCCATCTGCTGCACGCGATCGGGCACTACGCGCGCAGCCTCTACCCGGGCACGCGGGTGCGGTACGTCAGCTCGGAGGAGTTCACCAACGAGTTCATCAACTCGATCCGCGACGGCAAGGGCGACAGCTTCCGCAAGCGGTACCGGGAGATGGACATCCTGCTCGTCGACGACATCCAGTTCCTCGCGGACAAGGAGTCGACGCAGGAGGAGTTCTTCCACACCTTCAACACGCTGCACAACGCCAACAAGCAGATCGTGCTCTCCAGCGACCGGCCGCCCAAGCAGCTGGTCACGCTGGAGGACCGGCTGCGGAACCGTTTCGAGTGGGGCCTGATCACCGACGTCCAGCCGCCCGAGCTGGAGACGCGGATCGCGATCCTGCGCAAGAAGGCGGTGCAGGAGCAGCTCAACGCCCCGCCGGAGGTGCTGGAGTTCATCGCCTCCCGGATCTCGCGGAACATCCGTGAGCTGGAGGGCGCGCTGATCCGGGTGACGGCGTTCGCCTCGCTCAACCGGCAGCCGGTGGACCTGGGCCTGACCGAGATCGTGCTGAAGGATCTGATCCCGGGGGGCGAGGACTCGGCGCCCGAGATCACGGCCACGGCGATCATGGCGGCGACCGCGGACTACTTCGGGCTGACCGTGGAGGACCTGTGCGGCACCTCGCGCGGGCGGGCACTGGTCACCGCGCGGCAGATCGCCATGTACCTGTGCCGTGAGCTGACGGATCTGTCGCTGCCGAAGATCGGGGCGCAGTTCGGGGGACGGGACCATACGACCGTCATGCACGCGGATCGCAAGATCCGGGCGTTGATGGCCGAGCGGCGGTCGATCTACAACCAGGTGACCGAGCTGACGAACCGCATCAAGAACGGCTGAGGCCGGCGGCGAGGCCTGGCTTAGGGCGCCTTCGGGGATTTGCTCCCCGAAGGCGCTCTTTGCGTTCCCGGGGGCGTCTCGGCGTGTGGTGCCCGGCGCTGTGGCTGGGCGGGGGCCGGTGGAAGCGCTGCTCGCTGAGAGGTGCCGCTGCGCCCACCCGTGCCGCCCCAGCGGCACGACTGCCCGCAGCTGGGGCGACATGGCGGCCGCTGGGTGTTCGATTTTGGGGTGGGTTACGGGGGCTCTCCACAGATTTGCGGACTTTCTTGTGTCCACACGCTGGGGACTGCGAAGTTGTCCCGAACGGTGTCCACAGGGAGCCTGTGAGTGTGGCGTTCGCCCAGCTCAAGGGCCTGTGGAATCGTGGACGAAGACTCTCCACAGGGTGTGGAAAAACTGGAGATCCACAGGCTGTGCATGAGGTTTTCCACCGCTACCCCACAGGCTGGAGCCGGTTGTCCCCAGCGATCACCGGCTTCTCCACATGACTGTCCACTGTTCGGCAAGGCGACGCCCCCTCTCACCACGTCGAGTGAAAGGCGTCACACGAAGGTGCCGGATTGGGGTGTGGGAAACGTGGGTAAACCTGGGGACGCAGCTGGGGAGAACTGCCCTCACCCTGTGGGCGGTGTGTGCAGAACTTTCTGTTCTCCACAGAAGAGCCCAGTTGTCCACTGCCTCCACCCACAGGACCGGTGGACAAAATTCCCGCGCTGAGCTGGGCAAACGTGGTTATCCACGGTATCCACAGCCCCTACTACTACTCCCGACTAGAGAGAGCTCGGCAATCGCTTTGAAGCGGGGGCTGTGCACAACTCGCGGTCTCGCGTCCGGCTGCCTCCCGGACCGACTTGACCCCGACGGGCACCTACTGTCAGTGGGGTGCGTCAGACTGGTCCCCGGTGTCCTTCCCTTCGCAGGGTGCGGTGACACCGAGTCGGAGGACTCGAGAGCAACAGCAGCAGGAGGCGGCTTACGGTGAAGATCCGGGTGGAACGCGACGTACTCGCGGAGGCAGTGGCCTGGGCGGCACGCAGCCTCCCGGCCCGTCCGCCGGCGCCTGTCCTCGCCGGCCTGCTGCTCAAGGCCGAGGACGGCCAGCTGAGCCTGTCGAGCTTCGACTACGAGGTCTCCGCGCGGGTGAACGTCGAGGCCGAGGTCGAGGAGGAGGGCACGGTCCTCGTCTCCGGCCGGCTGCTCGCCGACATCTCCCGGGCCCTGCCCAACCGGCCGGTGGAGATTTCCACAGACGGTGTACGGGCGACGGTGGTCTGTGGATCCTCCCGCTTCACCCTGCACACGCTGCCCGTGGAGGAGTACCCGGCGCTGCCGCAGATGCCGAACGCGACCGGCACCGTGCCGGGCGAGGTGTTCGCCGCCGCCGTCTCCCAGGTGGCCATCGCCGCCGGCCGTGACGACACGCTGCCCGTGCTCACCGGTGTGCGCATCGAGATCGAGGGCGACACGGTCACCCTGGCCTCCACCGACCGCTACCGCTTCGCGGTCCGGGAGTTCCTGTGGAAGCCGGAGAACCCGGACGCCTCCGCGGTCGCCCTGGTGCCCGCCAAGACGCTGCTGGACACCGCCAAGTCGCTGGGCGCGGGTGACAGCGTCACGCTGGCGCTGTCGGGCTCGGGCGCGGGCGAGGGCCTGATCGGTTTCGAGGGCGCCGGGCGGCGTACGACCACGCGGCTGCTCGAGGGCGATCTGCCGAAGTACCGGACGCTGTTCCCGACCGAGTTCAACTCCGTGGCCGTGATCGAGACCGCGCCGTTCGTCGAGGCCGTCAAGCGTGTGGCGCTGGTGGCCGAGCGGAACACCCCGGTGCGGCTGAGCTTCGAGCAGGGCGTGCTGATCCTGGAGGCGGGCTCCAGCGACGACGCACAGGCTGTGGAAAGGGTGGACGCGCAGCTGGAGGGCGATGACATCTCCATCGCCTTCAACCCGACCTTCCTGCTGGACGGTCTGAGCGCGATCGACTCCCCGGTGGCCCAGCTGTCGTTCACGACGTCCACCAAGCCGGCGCTGCTGAGCGGCAAGCCCGCCGTGGACGCCGAGGCGGACGACGCGTACAAGTACCTGATCATGCCGGTGCGGCTCAGCGGCTGAGCCGGCCGCGGTTGTCCACAGCGCCGGGTGCCCCTGTGGGTGCCCGGCGCTGCGAGTCGGCGGGGACGGGCGGCCGCCGTGTGTGTTCTCCCAGGTGAGCGTGTATGCCCACAACTGTGCAGGAGTGGGCGGGTTTAGGCTCGGCTCGGCACGTGGGTGCCTCTCACGCCACACAGCGACCTTAAGGAACACCACTGATGGAGCTCGGTCTCGTCGGACTCGGGAAGATGGGCGGCAACATGCGCGAGCGGATCCGCCGCGCGGGCCACACCGTCATCGGTTACGACCGCAATCCCGACCTCGCGGATGTCCACAGCCTGGAAGAGCTTGTGGGCAAGCTCAGCGGTCCGCGGGTGGTCTGGGTGATGGTTCCGGCCGGCGAGGCCACCCAGTCGACCATCGACCGGCTCGCCGAGCTGCTGGAGCCCGGTGACGTGGTCGTGGACGGCGGGAACTCCCGCTGGACCGACGACGAGAAGCACGCCGAGGAGCTGGCCGCCAAGGGCATAGGCTTCGTCGACTGCGGTGTCTCCGGCGGCGTCTGGGGCCTGGAGAACGGGTACGCGCTGATGTACGGCGGCGACGCCGAGAACGTCGCCAAGGTGCAGCCGGTCTTCGACGCGCTGAAGCCGGAGGGCGACTTCGGTGCGGTGCACGCCGGCAAGGTCGGCGCGGGCCACTTCGCGAAGATGGTCCACAACGGCATCGAGTACGCGATGATGCAGGCCTACGCCGAGGGCTGGGAGCTGCTGGAGAAGGTCGACTCCGTCACGGACGTCCGCGAGGTGTTCCGCTCCTGGCAGGAGGGCACCGTCATCCGGTCCTGGCTGCTCGACCTGGCCGTCAACGCGCTGGACGAGGACGAGCACCTGGACGGGCTGCGCGGTTACGCACAGGACTCCGGTGAGGGACGCTGGACTGTGGAGGCCGCGATCGACAACGCGGTGCCGCTGCCGGCGATCACCGCGTCGCTGTTCGCCCGGTTCGCCTCGCGGCAGGAGGACTCGCCGCAGATGAAGATGATCGCCGCGCTGCGCAACCAGTTCGGCGGTCACGCAGTGGAGAAGAAGTAAGGCCCACCGGCGGGCCGTACAGCCGTAGAGAAGCAGGGAGGTCGGCGGACGACCATGCACGTCACGCATCTTTCGCTGGCCGACTTCCGCTCGTACGCCCGGGCCGAGGTCCCGCTCGACCCGGGCGTCACCGCCTTCGTCGGCCCCAACGGGCAGGGGAAGACCAATCTGGTCGAGGCCGTCGGCTATCTGGCGACCCTGGGCAGCCATCGGGTCTCCTCCGACGCGCCGCTGGTGCGCATGGGCGCCGAGCGGGCGGTGATCCGGGCGCAGGTCCGGCAGGGTGAGCGGCAGCAGCTGGTCGAGCTGGAGCTGAACCCGGGCCGGGCCAACCGAGCCCGGATCAACCGGTCCTCGCAGGTCAGACCCCGGGATGTGCTGGGGATCGTACGGACCGTGCTGTTCGCGCCCGAGGATCTCGCGCTGGTGAAGGGCGATCCCGGGGAGCGGCGACGGTTCCTCGACGAGCTGATCACCGCGCGGTCGCCGCGGATGGCAGGGGTGCGATCCGACTACGAGCGGGTGCTCAAGCAGCGGAACACCCTGCTGAAGACCGCCGCGCTGGCCCGTCGGCACGGCGGGCGGTCGATGGACCTGTCCACGCTGGACGTGTGGGACCAGCATCTGGCGCGGGCGGGTGCCGAGCTGCTGGCCCAGCGGCTCGATCTGATCGCCGCGCTCCAGCCGCTGGCGGACAAGGCGTACGAGCAGCTGGCGCCGGGCGGTGGTCCGGTGGCGCTGGAGTACAAGCCGTCCGCGCCGGGGGAGGCGCACACCCGCGAGGAGCTGTACGGGCAGCTGATGGCGGCCCTGGCGGAGGCGCGCAGGCAGGAGATCGAGCGGGGGGTCACGCTGGTCGGGCCGCACCGGGACGAACTGCTGCTCAAGCTGGGGCAGCTGCCGGCCAAGGGGTACGCCTCGCACGGCGAGTCCTGGTCGTACGCGCTGGCGCTGCGGCTGGCCTCGTACGACCTGCTGCGCGCCGAGGGCAACGAGCCGGTGCTGATCCTGGACGATGTCTTCGCCGAGCTGGACGCCCGCCGCCGGGAGCGGCTGGCGGAGCTGGTCGCGCCCGGTGAGCAGGTGCTGGTCACCGCGGCCGTGGACGACGACGTACCGCATGTGCTGGCCGGGGCGCGGTTCGCCGTGTCCGGCGGGAGCGTGGAGCGCGTATGAGCACCGACGACAGCAAAGGGAAGAAGGCCGAGCCCTCCGGTGTCGACCTCGCGCGCGTGGCGTTGCGCGCGGCGAAGGAGCAGGCACGCGCGCGGGGGGACGCGGTGCGGCAGAAGAAGCAGGCCAGGCGGGGCGGCGGGCTGCGCTCCGGGGCGCGCGCCGACGGCCGTGATCCGATGGCGCTCGGCGCGGCGATCAACCGGCTGATCAGCGAGCGCGGCTGGGAGACGCCCGCGGCGGTGGGCGGGGTCATGGGCCGCTGGCCGCAGATCGTCGGCGAGGACCTGGCCAAGCACTGTGTGCCGCAGCGGTACGACGAGGACGAGCGCGTGCTGACGGTGCAGTGCGATTCGACGGCGTGGGCGACGCAGTTGCGGCTGCTGGCCCCGGAGCTGGTCCGCCGGCTCAACGAGGATCTCGGGCACGGCACGGTCCGGTTGCTCAAGGTGCAGGGTCCGGGTGGTCCGGCCCGCCGGTACGGGCCTTTGCGGGCTCCGGGAAGCGGCGGTTCCGGCGACACCTATGGGTGACGTACCTCACGTAGATCGTGCTGATGCGGGGCGTTGTCGTACGTCCGTACACGGGTGCGACCGGTGAGCTGACCCCCCAGTAGCCAAGGGATGACGGCCCGAAGCGCTGAGCGCCGCTGTGAGCCCCTTGGAGCCCCCTTCCGCATATCGGGACCCGGTCGAGGCCGGTTCAGGGCGGCACATGGGGACTCAGGTACCGGCAAACCCCCATCGATGTCAGTGCTACCGGTAGACTGGAAGACAATCCCGCCCCAACGTGGGGACCGCCCGGGAAAAGCTGAGCAACGCTGATCAAGGCTTACCAACGCAACATGCCGCAGCCGCTCCGGCAACCCGCCGAGAAGCCCGGCTCGTGCTGTGCCAGAAAGGGCGCTTCGTGGCCGATTCCGGCAACCCCAACGAGAACATCCCGTCCACCGACGCCGGCGTCGCCGCCGAGGCCGGCACCCCCGCCTCGTACGACGCCAGCGCCATCACCGTGCTCGAAGGGCTGGACGCGGTCCGCAAGCGGCCCGGCATGTACATCGGCTCCACGGGCGAGCGCGGTCTGCACCACCTCGTGTACGAGGTCGTCGACAACTCGGTCGACGAGGCGCTGGCCGGGTACGCGGACACGATCGACGTGACGATCCTCGCCGACGGCGGGGTGCGCGTCACCGACAACGGCCGTGGCATCCCCGTCGGCATCGTGGCCTCCGAGGGCAAGCCGGCCGTCGAGGTCGTGCTGACCGTGCTGCACGCGGGCGGCAAGTTCGGCGGCGGCGGCTACGCGGTCTCCGGTGGTCTGCACGGCGTCGGCGTTTCCGTCGTCAACGCGCTGTCGACCAAGGTCTCCGTCGAGATCAAGACCGACGGCCACCGCTGGACGCAGGACTACAAGCTGGGCGTCCCGACGGCTCCCCTGGCCCAGCACGAGGCCACGGACGAGACCGGCACCTCGGTCACCTTCTGGGCCGACCCGGACATCTTCGAGACCACCGAGTACTCCTTCGAGACGCTGTCGCGGCGTTTCCAGGAGATGGCGTTCCTCAACAAGGGTTTGACGATCAAACTCACCGACGAGCGCGAGTCGGCGAAGGCCACCAGCGGTGCGGACGAGGCGGGCGCGGACGAGACCGCCGAGGTCAAGACGGTCACGTACCACTACGAGGGCGGCATCGTCGACTTCGTGAAGTACCTCAACTCCCGCAAGGGCGAGGTGGTGCACCCCACCGTCATCGACCTGGAGGCCGAGGACAAGGACAAGAGCCTGTCCCTCGAGGTCGCGATGCAGTGGAACAGCGGCTACAGCGAGGGCGTGTACTCCTTCGCGAACATCATCCACACCCATGAGGGCGGTACCCACGAAGAGGGCTTCCGGGCCGCGCTCACCTCGCTGATCAACAAGTACGCGCGCGACAAGAAGCTGCTGCGGGAGAAGGACGACAACCTCACGGGTGACGACATCCGCGAGGGTCTGACCGCGATCATCTCGGTGAAGCTGAGCGAGCCGCAGTTCGAGGGCCAGACCAAGACCAAGCTGGGCAACACGGAGGCCAAGACCTTCGTGCAGAAGGCGGTCTACGAGCACCTCAACGACTGGCTGGACCGCAACCCGAACGAGGCCGCGGACATCATCCGCAAGGGCATCCAGGCGGCCACCGCGCGCGTGGCGGCCCGCAAGGCGCGCGACCTGACCCGCCGCAAGGGTCTGCTGGAGTCGGCCTCGCTGCCGGGCAAGCTGTCCGACTGCCAGTCGAACGACCCCACCAAGTGCGAGATCTTCATCGTCGAGGGTGACTCCGCCGGCGGCTCGGCCAAGTCCGGCCGGAACCCGCAGTACCAGGCGATCCTCCCGATCCGCGGCAAGATCCTCAATGTCGAGAAGGCCAGGATCGACAAGATCCTCCAGAACCAGGAGATCCAGGCGCTGATCTCCGCCTTCGGCACGGGTGTGCACGAGGACTTCGACATCGAGAAGCTCCGCTATCACAAGATCATCCTGATGGCGGACGCCGACGTCGACGGCCAGCACATCAGCACCCTGCTGCTGACCTTCCTGTTCCGCTTCATGCGGCCGCTGGTCGAGGCCGGGCACGTGTACCTCTCCCGCCCCCCGCTGTACAAGATCAAGTGGGGCCGGGACGACATCGAGTACGCGTACTCGGACCGCGAGCGCGACGCGCTGATCGAGATGGGCCGCCAGCGCGGCAAGCGGGTGCGCGAGGACTCGATCCAGCGCTTCAAGGGGCTCGGCGAGATGAACGCCGAGGAGCTGCGGGTGACCACGATGGACCAGGAGCACCGGGTCCTCGGCCAGGTCACCCTGGACGACGCCGCCCAGGCCGACGACCTGTTCTCGGTCCTGATGGGCGAGGACGTCGAGGCCCGCCGCCAGTTCATCCAGCGCAACGCCAAGGACGTCCGCTTCCTCGACATCTGAGTCGGTCTCAGCTGACCGCACCAGGAAGGATCTTCACCAGCAATGGCCGACGAGAACACTCCAGAGACTCCCGGGACCGAGGGCGGCGAGGCCGTCCTGCGCGTCGAGCCGGTCGGGCTCGAGACGGAGATGCAGCGTTCGTACCTGGACTACGCGATGTCCGTCATCGTGTCCCGTGCGCTGCCGGACGTCCGGGACGGTCTCAAGCCCGTCCACCGCCGCGTGCTGTACGCGATGTACGACGGCGGCTACCGCCCCGAGCGCGGCTTCTACAAGTGCGCCCGTGTCGTCGGCGACGTCATGGGCAACTACCACCCGCACGGCGACTCCTCCATCTACGACGCCCTGGTGCGGCTGGCCCAGCCGTGGGCGATGCGGATGCCGCTGGTGGACTCCAACGGCAACTTCGGCTCGCCGGGCAACGACCCGGCGGCGGCCATGCGCTACACCGAGTGCAAGATGGCGCCGCTGTCGATGGAGATGGTCCGGGACATCGACGAGGAGACCGTCGACTTCACGGACAACTACGACGGCCGCTCCCAGGAGCCGACCGTCCTGCCGGCCCGCTTCCCGAACCTGCTGATCAACGGCTCCGCCGGTATCGCGGTCGGTATGGCGACCAACATCCCGCCGCACAACCTGCGCGAGGTCGCGGCCGGCGCCCAGTGGTACCTGGAGAACCCGGACGTCAGCCACGAGGAGCTGCTCGACGCGCTGATCGAGCGCATCAAGGGCCCGGACTTCCCGACCGGCGCGCTGGTCGTGGGCCGCAAGGGCATCGAGGAGGCGTACCGCACCGGGCGCGGCTCCATCACCATGCGCGCGGTGGTCGAGGTCGAGGAGATCCAGGGCCGGCAGTGCCTGGTGGTCACCGAGCTGCCGTACCAGGTGAACCCGGACAACCTGGCGCAGAAGATCGCCGACCTGGTGAAGGACGGCAAGATCGGCGGCATCGCCGACGTCCGTGACGAGACGTCCTCGCGCACCGGTCAGCGCCTGGTCATCGTGCTCAAGCGGGACGCGGTCGCCAAGGTCGTCCTGAACAACCTGTACAAGCACACCGACCTCCAGACGAACTTCGGCGCGAACATGCTCGCGCTGGTCGACGGCGTGCCGCGCACCCTCTCCCTGGACGCGTTCATCCGGCACTGGGTGACGCACCAGATCGAGGTCATCGTCCGCCGTACCCGCTTCCGGCTGCGCAAGGCCGAGGAGCGCGCGCACATCCTGCGCGGTCTGCTCAAGGCCCTGGACGCCATCGACGAGGTCATCGCGCTGATCCGGCGCAGCGACACCGTCGACGTCGCGCGCACCGGCCTGATGGACCTCCTGGAGATCGACGAGATCCAGGCCAACGCGATCCTCGAGATGCAGCTGCGGCGCCTGGCGGCCCTGGAGCGGCAGAAGATCGTCCAGGAGCACGACGAACTCCAGGCGAAGATCAACGAGTACAACGAGATCCTCGCCTCGCCGGTGCGCCAGCGCGGGATCGTCAGCGAGGAGCTGGCGGCGATCGTCGAGAAGTACGGCGACGACCGCAAGACCAAGCTGATCCCGTACGAGGGCGACATGTCCATCGAGGACCTGATCGCCGAGGAGGACATCGTCGTCACCGTCACGCGCGGCGGCTATGTCAAGCGGACCAAGACGGACGACTACCGGGCGCAGAAGCGCGGCGGCAAGGGCGTGCGGGGTACGAAGCTGAAGGAAGACGACATCGTCGACCACTTCTTCGTCTCCACCACGCACCACTGGCTGCTGTTCTTCACCAACAAGGGGCGGGTGTACCGGGCGAAGGCGTACGAGCTGCCCGAGGCCGGCCGGGACGCGCGCGGCCAGCACGTGGCGAACCTGCTCGCCTTCCAGCCGGACGAGGCGATCGCCGAGATCCTCGCGATCCGGGACTACGAGGCGGCGCCGTACCTGGTGCTGGCCACCAAGTCCGGCTTGGTCAAGAAGACGCCTCTGAAGGATTACGATTCGCCCCGCTCCGGCGGTGTGATCGCGATCAACCTGCGCGAGCGGGAGGACGGCGGCGGCGACGAGCTGATCGGCGCGGAGCTGGTCTCGGCGGACGACGATCTGCTGCTGATCAGCAAGAAGGCACAGTCGATCCGGTTCACCGCCTCGGACGAGTCCCTGCGCCCGATGGGCCGCGCCACCTCCGGCGTCAAGGGGATGAGTTTCCGGGAGGGCGACGAGCTTCTCTCGATGAATGTCGTTCGACCCGGTACGTTCGTGTTCACTGCCACGGACGGTGGGTACGCGAAGCGGACCGCCGTCGACGAGTACCGCGTCCAGGGTCGCGGTGGCCTCGGCATCAAGGCCGCCAAGATCGTGGAGGACCGTGGTTCGCTGGTCGGCGCGCTGGTGGTCGAGGAGACCGACGAGATCCTCGCCATCACCCTGTCCGGCGGTGTGATTCGTACGCGAGTCAACGAGATCAGGGAGACGGGCCGTGACACCATGGGCGTCCAACTGATCAACCTGGGCAAGCGCGATGCCGTGGTCGGTATCGCACGTAACGCCGAGGCGGGGCGTGAGGCGGAGGAGGTCGACGGCGAGGAGGCCGTCGGCGAGGCCGCCGAGGACGCCGTGACCATCGGCACGGACGAGGGTGAGGCGCCCTCGGCCGAGTAGGCACGAGGAGTGAGTCATCGTGAGCGGAGCCACGGGCGCCGGATCGGCCGGTACCTCCAGGGGTACGGAAACGGACGGCGGCGGCCGTGGCTCCGCCGCGTCTGCCGCCTCCACCGGGGGTGTTCAGAGCGCGGCGGGTGCGCCGGGCGCGTCCCAGGGCGCTGCTCTCGCGACCGACCCGCAGACGACCAACCTCAAGCCGGTGAAGGTGTCCGCGCAGGACTCCGCCGGTCCATCCGCTTCCCAGGGGGGAACAGTGACGGACACCCGAGGCCCGGCCGCGTCCGGCGAGGCGCGTCCGGCGTCGCCGCTGCCCGGTGAGCGACGCCCGCAGCAGCCCGACGGGCCGTACCACCCGCCGCAGGCGTATGTGGCGCAGCAGTCCACCGGCGGGGTGCGCGTGCCGCGTACGGGCGTGCGCACGGCCCCGCGGACCCGCAAGGCGCGGCTGCGGGTGGCCAAGGCCGACCCGTGGTCGGTGATGAAGGTCAGCTTCCTGCTCTCCATCGCGCTGGGCATCTGCACGGTCGTCGCCTCGGCGGTGCTGTGGATGGTGATGGACGCGATGGGTGTGTTCTCCACGGTGGGCGGCACCATCTCGGAGGCGACGGGCTCGAACGAGGCGAACGGCTTCGACCTCCAGTCCTTCCTGTCGCTCCCCCATGTGCTGACGTTCACGTCGATCATCGCGGTCATCGACGTCGTCCTGGCGACGGCGCTGGCGACGCTCGGCGCGTTCATCTACAACCTCTCCGCGGGCTTCGTGGGCGGCGTCGAGCTGACCCTCGCGGAGGACGAGTGACCGCCTGCGGGCCCCTGACCTGACGGTCCCCCGACAACCGATTTTGGGACTGGCGTGGTCGTGCGCTAATCTTCAGGAGTCAGCGCGCGGGACACACACCGCACAGCGCGGCGGGGCTATAGCTCAGTTGGTTAGAGCGCATCCCTGATAAGGATGAGGCCACAGGTTCAAATCCTGTTAGCCCCACCAGCGAGAAGACCCCCAACCGATCATGGTTGGGGGTCTTTGACATCTACGGCTGACATCAACGGCCGTGAACTGCGACGGTCAGCCGAGGAGCGGGTCCTCCAGGAGTTCGGCGAGCATCCCGACGGCTTCCCTTTCGCTGTCACCCACCACGTGTGTGTAGACGTCCATGGTCATGCTGATCTGGCTGTGCCGGAGGATCGCCTGCGCCACCTTGGGGTGCACCTTCAGGAAGGCCAGCAGGGTTCCGCAGGTGTGCCGGGCGAGGCGGACCGTGATGCGGCGGACGCCGGCGCGCTTCACAAGGCGGTCGAAGGTGCGGGAGAAGCCGACCGGATCGATCATGCCACCGTGCTCCGAGGAGAAGATCAGGTCATGGTCCGGCTCCTGCGACCAGTGCTCACCGGCGATCTTCCGTTCCAGCTCTTGCAGCTCCCGGCGCTCCTCCAGGGCGCGGGCGCAGAACTCCGGCAGCGGCAGCACGGCTTGCGAGGACTCCGTCTTGAGGTCCTTGAGGACCAGGCCGACGCCCTTGACCCGCTGTACCTGCTTGACCGGTGTGAACTGGTGCGCCTCGAAGTCGATGTCCTGCCAGCGAAGGCCCAGTACCTCACCACGGCGGAGGCCGAGGACGAGGACCAGGACGCAGGCCGCGTAGAGGCGGTGAGCACGGGTCGAGCGGAGGAATACGATTGCCTCACGGGCGCTCCAGGCCTTCCCCTTGTCCTTGCTGACCTTGGGCATGTCGACCAGGAGGGCGACGTTGCGCGTCAGCAGTTCCTCGCGCATGGCCCGGTTGAGGGCGTTCCGGAGGACGCGCAGCACCTCGAAGCGGGTGGCGGCGCCGACCTTCTCGCGCTTCAGCGTTGCCATGAAGGTCCGGATCTGGGCTGGGGTGAGCTTGGTCAAGGGCTTCTTGGCCAGGTGCGGCAACAGGTAGAGCCTGATCTTGGACTCGTACTTGACGTACGTGTTGTGCTCGCGCTCCGGCTTGACGATGTGCTCCACCCAGTACGTCAGCCACTCGCCGAGCGTCCAGGAGCGGGACGGCACGGGGATGCCGTTGCGCTCCTGGTCCTGGAGCTTGCCGAGCTTCTCGTTCGCCTCGTCCCAGGTGGCGCCGTAGACGTATTTCCGGACCCGGTTGCCGTCGGTGTCGGTGACGTAGGCGGCGCCCTGGTAGCGGCCGTCCTTGCGCTTGCTGATCGTTCCCCCGCCGTTGGGGCGCTTCTTCGCCATCAGGCAGCCTCCCCCATCCCCCGGCGGATGAAGTCCTGAACGGCGTCATCCGGGATACGACGGCAGTTGTCGACCTTGATGGAGACCAGCCGGTTCGTGCGGATCAGGTCGTAGATCTTGGTTCGGCCGACCCTGAGCCGGGCCGCGGCCTCCGGCACGGTGAGCAGTTCAGCCATGAGTGGGTTCTCCTTCCGTTCCGGGGGCGGGTTCGAGGGAAGCGGCGAGCCAGGCTTCGGCGGGGCTGAGGCCGGTGCCGGCGAAGACCCAGTGGGCGAGGACGAGCGTGGTTTCGCCGTCCTGTGGGACGGCCGGTGAGGCTTGGGCACGGCGCCAGGCCGCTCGCGCATCCCGAAGGGCACCGAGCGTGGTGGAGTAGCGGCGGGACTTGGTGGAGAAGTGGCCGCGGAAGCCGAGCATGTGGGCCCAGGCGCGCAGGCGCAGGTCTGCCAGCTCGGGGCGTGCGCCGAGGGTCCAGGCGGTGCGGATCAGTCGCTGGGCGTGTTCGCTGATCCGGGCTTGGGCCAGCTCGGCCAGGAAGCGGATCGGCCGGTCCAGAGTGCCGGTCGCTGTCTCGGCGCCCTTGGTGGCGTACTTGGCGATGTACCCCGCTACCGCCCGCTCGGTGAGTTCCTGACCGCCGTCGAAGTCGGCGGAGCGGATCGGGCGGACGTCGAGCTGACGGCCGAAGGCGAACGCATGAGCCCGGCCGTCGATCTCCGGCCCGTCGATGCGGGCAGCAGCGGCAGCCGCGCGGATGGCGTCGGTCAGCAGCTCGGTGCTCGCCCAGGCCGGCGGGGGTGTGTAGCCGCCCTCGGGGCCGTCGAGGCGGATGACCGCGTGGAAGTGGACGGCGCCGCGCTTCTGGTACTCGGCGACCTTGGCGAACGAGATCCGGGCGTGGTCGCGGAAGTCGCGTTGGGTGAGCCCGGCGCGCCTGGCGACCTCTCGGCGAAGGTAGATCGAGAAGCGCCGCCATAGGGCTCCGGCGTGCGCGTTCCAGAGCACGGCCGCTTCGTAGTCGTAGGTGTCGGGGTCGAGGGGAGAGCCCAGAGCCGGGTCCGTTTCGTCATGCCGGAAGCCGCAGCGGCAGGACCGGCCGCTGCTGGGGCGGTTGTGGACAGGGCCGAAGCTCGGGGCCGTGAAGGTGGCGAAGACCCGCGGGTGCGTGCCGACCTGTTCCGGGGTGCCCTTGCCGCCGCGGAGACCGGCGGTGATCAGGTGGAAGGTGTCGCGGCGGTAGGTCTCGGCGCAGGCAGCGCAGCGGGTGGCACGGCGGTTGTTGCAGCGGACCAGGAGCTGGCCGGCGGCGAGCGAGCCGGAATCGAGGTGGTGCAGGACTCGGCCGATCTCACCGGTCGCCGCGTCGACCGCGTATTCGGTGCGGTGGCCGTCGAGGCGTACAGGGTTGGTGCAGCCACCCAGTCCGGAGAGCTGCCGAGCCAGCTCGGGCATGGTCCCCAGCGAGGCCAGCATGGAGAGTTCCGCCAGCGGAGGCGGAGTCTGCCGGGTGATGATGGGACTTCCTTTCGGCTGTTTCTGCGGTCGGGAGAGACGGCCCCGGGGCGACGGGATGCTTGGCGGCTTGTTGTCGCCCCGGAGGCCGGTCAGCGCTTGTGCGTGCTGCTGACGAGGGAGCGCAGGACCACGGCGGCGACGGCCACGGACACGGCCGAGACGGCGACCGCCGCCAGGAGCGCGGTGAGCACGACGCCGACCACGACCACGGCAGCGACAGCGCCGACACCGACGCCCACGAACGGGGCAACCGGACGGCCGGCGGAGGGGGCCGGAGCCTGGACCTGCTGAGGCGTGACGATCGTGGTCGGCAGGGTCGGAACGTCGGGCAGCTTGGGGCGGAACATTGCGGACCTCCTTGTCACTTGTGGGTGCCGTCGACGACGCCGACCCCGGAGCGGGTGCCGGTCTCGATGGCGGGGGCGAGGAAGGTGTGGGAGAGGTAGAAGCCGAACAGGGCGATCACGACGGCGACCCAGAGGCGGATGCCGAGGAACTTGATTGCGGCCCAGGCGATGACGCCCAGGACGAAGACGAGCGGGAGTGAGACGGTCACCGGCCCCCCTCAGCGGACCGAGCAGCGGTGAGTGCGCGCGGCCAGCTCGGCGGCGGCGCGGCTGTCGTGGTCCGTCGAGAAGCCGCAGCGCGGGGCGGTGCAGGCGGCGGTGTGCTTCTCGCGGCCCCGGCCGTCGTAGTACGTGGCGACCTGGACGGGGCCGATGCGAACGACGTTGCGGAAGCGGCGGTTGGCGGGCATCAGTCGATCTCCTTCGAGTCCGGGTCGTTCTCGCCGGTGAAGTCGGTGACGTGCTCGGCGAGCCAGCGCAAGATCTCGTCG
Source organism: Streptomyces sp. NPDC001606 (assembly GCF_053596835.1). Lineage (NCBI taxonomy): Bacteria > Bacillati > Actinomycetota > Actinomycetes > Kitasatosporales > Streptomycetaceae > Streptomyces > Streptomyces sp. NPDC001606. The sequence goes on along the minus strand of NZ_JBSFHC010000013.1, from coordinate 6,487 downwards.
CCCTCGTAGCTGTCGGCGGCGAGGGTCACCGGTTCGGCGATCAGCACGGCTTCGGTCAGGCGGTTCTGTCGGGTCAGCTCGGCGGCGCGCTTCAGCGCTCGGAGCGTGGACGGACGCATGGACGGAAGGTCCTCCGGGATCAGGTCAGTTGGGCAGCGATGGCTTCGGCCAGCGGCAGCGGGACGCCGAGCCGGGCGCGAAGGGCCGGCGTTTCGATGTCGGTTCCGGTCCGGGTCCGGTGTTCGTCGGCGACCTTGCGAGCGAGGGCGACGAGCGCGGGCGGGACGGGGGCGGTCGAGGGCGGAGCCGGTTCCCGGGATTCCGCCGTGGGCAGTTCTGGTCCAGTAGGGGCCACCGCTGCCGTGGTGTTCGCGTCCTCTTGTGGGGTCGGCAGCTCTTCGGGCTTCGGGGATCCGTGGACGAGCAGGGTTCCGCCGAGGAAGGCGACCGCGGGCCATCCGGCGACGAGGATCCGCAGCCAGGCGGGTACGGCGCCCAGGTCGAGCAGGCCGGCCGTGGCGACGTTGGCGCCGAGCGAGGCGGTCAGCGCGACGAGGAACCAGCACCAGGCAGCCGCTTTGGCGCCGCCGGAGCGGAGCCGCCGCCAGGCGGCGACCAGGAGCAGGTCGACGCTGATCGGGTAAGCCCATGCCTTCCAACCGGCCTGCCCAGCGGCGGCAGCGAGGTCATGCAGATGAGCGAAGGACAGGGCTCCGGCGATGACGGCCTGGACCAGGACCGCGTCCACCCGCATGGCGGGGCGGGTCATCAGGAGGCCCCGCCGGGATAGTCGGGACCGTCCTCCGGGTCGTAACCGGACGGGAAAATGCCCGGCGGAGGCTCCGGCAGGGACGCAGCCAGCGACGGTGCCACGGCCGCGATGAAGTCCTCATCAGCACCGATCGTTTCGGCGTAGAGGGCGAGTTGGCCGAGCAGAAGGACGGTCAGGGCGAAGTCCTCACAGCTGGGGCACATGGCGAGTGCTCTTCCTTCTCCAGGCATGGGTGGGGTAGGGACTTGGCGCGGGACGGCCGCGCCGGCCGATGGATCAGGGGTGGTTACTCGGCGAGCGGGTACGGCGTGGCGACCGGCCCGGACGCCTCCACGGGCGCGGGCGGGGCGTACGGCCGGAAGGGCACGAGCGCCGGTTCGTCGGGGGCGAGGTGCGCCGACTTTCGGCATGCGGCCGCGGCGTCGGCGAGGGAGAGATACGGGGTGCGGATACGGGACCAGCCGCCGGAGGTGTCGCCCGCCACGGCCAAGCCGGGACGCTCGGCAGCGATGGCGCAGGCGGCGACGGCCGCGTCAGGTGCGATGTCGCCGAGAGCCATCTTCGCGGAGGCTTCGTCGTTGACCCGGTGGCAGACCCGGCCGGTGAGCTGGGCACGCAGCATGGTCGCGCCCTTGCCCAGCTCGGCGCCGAAGCGCTGCCCGCATACCTCCAGGTAGATGCCGGCCGCGCGACCGAGCTGCGCGAGCCTGATGAGCTGGGTGACCATCTCGTCCCGCCGATCCTCTTCCTTCCGTGTGGCGACGAGGAAGAGTTCGGCCACCTCATCGATGAACAGAACGATGGGAGCGGGCCGCTCGCTCTCGGGCAGGCCCCAGATGTCCGAGGTGATCAGCTCATTCGGAGTGCCGAGCGCGATGCCCTGTCGGGCCTTGATCAGGTCGTAACGGTCCTCCATTTCCTTGACGAGGACGGGCAGCAGCTCGGCCGCCTGTTCCGGGTCGGTCGCGAGGGCGGAGAGCCGGGCGGCGAAGGGCGCCAGCTCGACCCCGCGCTTGCAGTCGATGCCGACCAGGACCACGGGCTGAGTCGCCAGTCCGGTGAGCAGGTTGCGCAGGTACATGGACTTGCCGGACAGGGTGGCGCCGAGAACGAGTTCATGCGGCACGGCGCGGTAGTCGCGAACGAACGCTGTCGCGTCCTCCCGCAAGGCCACCGGCACCCGGAGAAGCCCGCCATCGATCCGGCGAGGCATCCGCACCCTCCGCAGGACGTCAAAGCCGACGAGCCGGAGTTCCACGACGCCGGGCTTGACGTCCCGTACGTACACGGCGTGCACGCCCCAGGCGTGCCGGAGCCGTTCGGTCGAAGCCGCCACGTCCGCCGGCTCCTGGCCCGGAGCCAGCCGCAGCCGGATCCGGAGGCCGGTCGAGGTCGGCCGGATCAGGCCCCGGCGGGGCGGGACGGGCTGGACCTCACGGCGAGTGGTCGCCCTGACGGCCAGTGCCCGCCAGCGGGACGGTTCGACGGTCAGGCCGCAGGCGTCCATGGTCGAGGAGTACGAGGCCATCAGCCGGGCCGCCGAGACCGGCAGTCCGACGGTGGACCAGTACGCCGCAGGGTGGGCGTGCCGGGCGTAGGCCACACCGCCTATCGCGGTGAGCGCCCCGCCCAGCTCGGCCGCCGTCATCAGGTCGGTCACGTCGATCAGCCCGCCTGAGCCATCGGAAAGGCGCCCGGAGCAATGGCAGTGGCCCGGTAGGCGATGCCGTGCCGCTGCTGGCCGTTGAACACGCTCTCCCAGGGTCGCGCCACCAGCCCCGGCAGCGAGACGGGAGCGCCGACGGTCAGCCCCTCCGTCACACCGCTCTCGGGGACCGTGACCTGGATCAGCGACGACTCGCCCTCGTCGATGTAGACGACGCCGACGGTCATCAGAGCCTCGCCGCTCAGCGCGTCCTTGGCGATCTCACCGGTCTGCCGGTCGCGCACCTTGGGCGCCGGAGCTTCGGTCAGCAGGATCGTGGCGGACGAGGTGTCAACGCGAATCACACGCACAGGAAGTCTCTCCTTCAAAGTCGGCAACCTGTCACCTGACAAGTTGACTTAGCAAGTTTGAAGCTAGAGATGCCAGGTTGACTTGTCAAGTGGAATAGGGAAGGAGTCGTTCGAGGCGCGCCTCGGCGCAGGCTCAGTTCAAGGGATAGGTGTCTTCCAGTTCATGCTGATCGGCAGGAAGCAGCACCTCAGAGACTTGCAGGGCCTGTCCGGCGGCGTCGCAGGCGATGACCAGGACACTGAGGACGGGAACATCGGCGGGAAGCCCCCCGAGGAGCTCCGCTTCGTCGCTCTCGGGCATACGGGCAGAGACCCGCTCCGTCACGTGGTCGAAGCGGACCTTCTTCCGGGCTTCCAGGTGTTCACGGGCGCCGCCTGCCAGGGCTTCCGCGCTCCCCAGCTCGGTGCCCTCGACCAGGCCGGCGGGGAAGTATGACGAGATCAGCTCGACCGGTTCGCCGTCCTGCTCGACCACGAAGCGGCGTTGCAGGGCCTTGGCCCGCTTGGGGAGACCCAGCGCCGAGGCGACACGGGCCGGGACGGGGACTTCGCCGACATGGACGAGACGCCCAGGGGTGCCCGCCTCGTCGCGCTCCAGCGCCTCACGGCCCCGACGGTCCTTCTGTTCGATGACGGCCGGGCGACCGCGGACGATGGTGCCGTAGCCCTGGCGAGACTCCAGCCAACCGTCCCTCTTCAGCAGCTCCAGGGCCCGTACGACGGTCGGGCGCGACATCCCGAAGGACTGCACGAGCTGGTTCTCACTGGGAACGCGGGTACCCGGCGCGTAGGTACCGTCCTCGATGCGGCGCTGAATCGTCTGCGCGAGGCGAACGTACTTCGGTGCCTCGACTTCATAGGCCATGAGCGCCGCCCGTCAGGAATAGCCAAGTCAACTGGTCAACCAGACTACCCCGGGACGCATCTATGGATGCGTTAGGGTGGGGCACTTTTCAAGAGGCCCAAGCATCGGCCATCGCGAAGGACACGACCGTCCCACCAAAGCAGCTCGGGCCGGAGTGCCACGAGTCGGCGATGGAGTCGACCAGGAGGAGGCCGCGCCCGTGCGCGTCGTCGGCGTCGGGCCGGCGCAGCCGTACGTTCGCCGGGAAGCCGGGGTTGTGCACCTCCACCCGGAGCGAAGTTCCCTCGCGGTACCACTCCACCCGGACGACCCAGGAGTCGTCCGACCTGCCGTAGAGGATCGCGTTGGTCACCAGTTCGGAGATCAGCAGCGCGCAGTCCTCGACCGAGCAGGCCGGGTTGTACGGGGCGATGAACTTTTGGAACCAGCGCCGGGCCCGCGGGACGGATTCCGGGATCGGGTGCAAGGTCATCGCCCCGAGGCGGGGCGAGTCCGGACCGGGGTGCTTGTTGATCATGTAGGCCATCCGTGCTCACTCCTTGCCGGTGCCGTCGCAATCGAGGCACCGCCGCTTCGACGTGGCACGGGCACGGTCGTTGACGGTGGAGAGCGCCAGCGTCGTGCGCGAGCTGACGCGTTTCCAACCCCGCCCCCGGCATCCCCGGCAGGCTAAGCGTGGGCTCTTGTCCGACCGCTGACTCGTCACGCCGTGCCCCTTCCCTGAAGTGGCCTTAGCCACTTACTGGATAGTGGCATTAGCCACTCACGATGTGCAAGCACTTCGGTGCAACTGGTGAACCGTCAGGTGAGCGGGTAGCCCTGCTCGAACGCCCAGCGATGGGGCGGGTAGGTGGCTTCGGCGAACTCCAGCGGCCGGTCCTGGAGGTCGAAGACGACGTGATGGACGATCAGTACAGCCGAACCGGGCTCCAGTCGAAGGTCGGCAGCTTCCTCGTCCGTCGCGGACCGAGCGCACATCCGGTCTTCGGCATAACTGCCCTGACGTCCGGTCATGTTCTCGACGTACATCAGGGTGCCTTCCTGGATCCGCTCGGGCTCCAGGAGCTTGGGCGCCCTCTGGCCGACGTCCGGCGCGAACCAGGAAGTGGACAACGTGATGGGCCCGTCCTGGTTGTTGGTCACGCGCCGTCGGTGCACGGCCCGTCGGTCCTTGGTGAGTCCCAGCGCCTCGGCGACGTGATCCGGCGCCTCCAGCCAGCCGGCCGACGTGATGACCGCGTACTCGCCAGCGGTGTAGATCTTCCCGGTCTGCCGGGCCCGCCCGTACAGCTCACGCGCCCGCCGGTTGACCTCCAGGCTCCGCACATAGGTGCCCGATCCCTGCCGCTTCTCGACCAGGCCCTGATGACTCAGCGCCTCCAGTGAGCGAGCGGCCGTAGGCCTCGACACCTTCCAGTCCGCCGCGAGTTGCCGTTCCGAGGGGACCTCGTCCCCCGGTCGCAGGTCTCCGCGAAGGATCTGGTCGCGGATGAAGTGGGCAATCTGGAGATACTTCGGTAGTGCTTCCTCAAGCTGAGGCATGCTCCCTCCTCCTCCAAGTGGCTATGGCCTCTAGCCACTATAGGGTGGGTGGCCAATCTTGAAACCCGTACGCTGTCCGCATGACGCGGTTGATCGTCGCAGCAGGAGGAGGGGGCGACGCAGTCGCCGCCGCAATGCTCGATGCGGCCCTGTACGGCGCCGATGACAGAGCGGTGATCTTCACGTACGCGTGGGACCGCCTGCTGGTCGACCCTCTTCCGGGTCCCCGGGGCGTCGCCAACTTCACTGGCCTCGAACCCCTCACACCCGCCGTCTGGTCAGTGCCGGCCACGGCCCACCCGATCGCTCCGGCAGGATCGACCCTCCCTCGACTTGCCGCAGAACTCCCGCACACTTTCGCCCTTATCGACCCGCACCACGGGGTCGAGGGAGTCACGCGCCAGCTTGAAGAGCTGGTGAGCCACCTGGAGCCGGAGTCGATCGACCTCCTGGACGTGGGCGGTGACATCCTCGCGCGAGGCGACGAGCCGACGCTCAAGAGCCCGCTTGCTGACGCCCTCACCTTGGCCGCGTGCTGCCAGGTGAATGCGACCGTCCGTCTCCTGGTGGCTGGCCCCGGCCTGGACGGCGAACTCCCGATCGAGGTCCTGCGCGGCACGCTCGGCCCCCTCGTACACACCCTCACGGCGAAGGACGCTGAGCCGATCAGCTCGGTTCTGGAGTGGCACCCGTCGGAGGCGACCGGGATGCTCGCGGCGACCGCGCGAGGGGTTCGGGGCACCTGCGAGGTACGGGACGCCGGACTTCCCGTGCCACTCACGGAGGAGGGGCCGAGGGTCCACGAAGCCGACATGGACGAGGCACTGAGCCGCAACCAGTTGGCCCGCGCGATCATGGCGACGAAGGACCTCGACCAGGTGGAAGCGCTCAGCCGCGAAATCTGCGGTTACTCGGAGATCGACTACGAACGCAACAAGGCGGCATGGCTCAGCGAGCAGCCCCCGGTGAAGCTGGACTCGACGGCGGTCTTGGCTCAGCTGGACCACTTCGAGGCCGAGGCCCGCAGCCGCGGAGTCACCCACACGACGTTCCGCCACATCACCGAGGCCCTGAACCTCCCCGGCACCCAGCGCTACGACCTACGCGAGCTGCTCATCAACAACCGCCCGGAGCAGTACGACGCGCCCTTGTGGCGCATCACGGCGAAGCCTGAGTAACAACTTTCTCTACGGGTTCAAGGCGGCTCGCTCCGCTCCCCGCGCGCGGCCCGGCCCCCGGCCGGGCCTGCGCTCCTGTCTCCGCCCCGCTCCAGCCCGGCCGGGGGCCGGGCC
>NZ_JBSFHC010000012.1:0-258866 GCF_053596835.1 Streptomyces sp. NPDC001606 | reverse complement strand
AAACGCCCGGTTACATTCCGAACCCGGAAGCTAAGCCTCACAGCGCCGATGGTACTGCAGGGGGGACCCTGTGGGAGAGTAGGACACCGCCGAACTCCTTTTACAGCTCCGGCTCTTGGGCACTGCCCAGGGGCCGGAGCTTTTTTGCGTTGAGGTAAGGTCAGGGGGCATCGTTGGTTCGTTTCGCACAGGAGGCCCCCGGGTGGAGGTCCAGGAGACCCGTGTCCAGACAGACCGGGTCCTCACCATCCCCAACATCCTCAGCATGGCGCGGCTCGTCGGCGTACCCGTCTTCCTGTGGCTGATTCTCCGGCCCGAGTTCGGTGGGCCCAACAGTGATGGCTGGGCCCTCCTCATCCTGGCTTTCAGCGGCATCAGTGACTATCTGGACGGCAAGCTCGCCCGCCGCTGGAATCAGATCAGCAGCCTCGGCCGGCTCCTCGATCCCGCCGCAGACCGGCTCTATGTCCTTTCCACTCTCCTGGGCCTGACCTGGCGCGAGATCCTGCCGCTCTGGCTGACCGCCGTGTTGCTGGCGAGAGAACTGGTTCTGCTGGTGATGGTGGGTATCCTCCGCCGGCACGGGTATCCGCCGCCGCAGGTGAACTTCCTCGGCAAGGCGGCCACCTTCAACCTGATGTACGCGTTCCCGCTGTTGCTCCTCAGTGACTGGAGTGGTTGGATCGGGTCACTCGCTGCTATTTTCGGATGGGCGTTCGCCGGATGGGGTACAACCCTCTACTGGTGGGCAGGAGTGCTCTACGTAGTACAAGTCCGCCGATTGGTTCGTGCGGATGCCATAGCCGATTGAGCTCGGTGATTGTCCGGACGTAGCGCCTCGATGGCCCACTGTGGAAAAGTGCGGGACAATCTGGACGGGTGAAGTCGGCTAGACCGTCGTCTCTTGGAGGAGGACGCTTCCGACATGAAGGCCGTCGTGATGGCCGGGGGCGAAGGCACTCGCCTGCGCCCCATGACCTCGAGCATGCCCAAGCCGCTCCTGCCCGTGGCGAATCGCCCGATCATGGAGCACGTGCTACGGCTGCTCAAAAGGCACGGGCTCACCGAGACCGTGGTCACCGTGCAGTTCCTGGCCTCGCTCGTCAAGAACTACTTCGGTGACGGCGAAGAGCTCGGGATGGAGCTCACTTATGCCAATGAGGAGAAGCCACTCGGTACCGCCGGAAGCGTCAAGAACGCGGAAGAGGCATTGAAGGACGATGCCTTCCTCGTCATCTCCGGTGATGCCCTGACCGACTTCGACCTCACTGAGCTGATCAACTTCCACAAGGAGAAGGGCGCGCTGGTCACGGTCTGTCTGACCAGGGTGCCCAATCCGCTGGAGTTCGGTATCACGATCGTCGACGAGGAAGGCAAGGTCGAACGGTTCCTGGAGAAGCCGACCTGGGGGCAGGTCTTCTCCGACACCGTCAACACGGGCATCTATGTCATGGAGCCCGAGGTCTTCGACTACGTCGAACCGGATGTTCCGGTCGACTGGTCCGGCGATGTGTTCCCGCAGCTGATGAAGGAAGGCAAGCCGATCTACGGCTTTGTCGCCGAGGGCTACTGGGAGGACGTCGGCACGCACGAGAGCTACGTCAAGGCCCAGGCGGACGTCCTCGAGGGCAAGGTCAACGTCGACATCGACGGCTTCGAGATCTCGCCCGGAGTGTGGGTGGCCGAAGGCGCCGACGTGCATCCCGACGCCGTGCTCCGCGGACCGCTGTACATCGGTGACTACGCCAAGGTCGAGGCCGGCGCGGAGATCCGGGAGCACACCGTCGTGGGCTCGAACGTCGTCGTCAAGAGCGGCGCGTTCCTGCACAAGGCCGTCGTGCACGACAACGTCTATGTCGGGCAGCACAGCAATCTGCGGGGCTGTGTCGTCGGCAAGAACACCGACATCATGCGGGCCGCCCGGATCGAGGACGGCGCGGTCATCGGTGACGAGTGCCTGATCGGTGAGGAATCGATCGTCCAGGGCAACGTCCGTGTCTACCCGTTCAAGACCATCGAGGCCGGTGCCTTCGTCAACACGTCCGTCATCTGGGAGTCCAGAGGACAGGCGAACCTGTTCGGCGCCCGCGGGGTGTCCGGCATCCTGAACGTCGAGATCACACCCGAACTGGCCGTGCGGCTCGCCGGCGCCTACGCGACGACCCTCAAGAAGGGTGCCACCGTCACCACGGCCCGCGACCACTCCCGAGGCGCCCGGGCGCTCAAGCGGGCGGTCATCTCCGCGCTTCAGGCCAGCGCCATCGACGTACGCGACCTGGAGAACGTACCGCTGCCCGTGGCCCGGCAGCAGACCGCGCGGGGCAGCGCCGGCGGCATCATGATCCGGACCTCGCCGGGCGTGCCGGACTCGGTCGACATCATGTTCTTCGACGGCAACGGCGCCGACCTGTCGCAGGGCAGCCAGCGGAAGCTGGACCGGGTGTTCGCCCGGCAGGAGTACCGGCGGGCGTTCCCCGGTGAGATCGGCGACCTGTACTTCCCGGCGAGCGTCTTCGACTCGTACACCGGATCGCTGCTGCGGAACGTGGACACCACCGGGATCGCCGAGGCCGGGCTGAAGGTCGTCGTCGACGCCTCCAACGGCAGCGCCGGTCTGGTGCTGCCGAGCCTGCTCGGCAAGCTCGGCGTGGACTCGCTGACCATCAACCCCGGTCTGGACGAGTCCCGGCCCACGGAGACGGGCGAGATGCGGCGCAAGGGTCTGGTGCGGCTGGGCGAGATCGTGGCGTCCTCCGGTGCCGCGTTCGGTGTGCGGTTCGATCCCGTCGGCGAGCGGCTCTCCCTGGTGGACGAGAAGGGCCGGATCATCGAGGACGACCGGGCGCTGCTGGTGATGCTGGACCTGGTGGCCGCGGAGCGGCGCAGCGGCCGGGTGGCGCTGCCGGTGACCACGACCCGGATCGCCGAGCAGGTCGCCGCCTACCACGGCACCCAGGTCGAGTGGACCACCACCTCGCCCGACGACCTCACGCGCGTGGGCGGCGAGGAAGGGACCATCTTCGGCGGTGACGGCAAGGGCGGGTTCATCGTCCCCGAGTTCAGCAGTGTCTACGACGGTACGGCGGCCTTCGTACGGCTGATCGGTCTGGTGGCGCGGACCCAGCTCACCCTGAGCCAGATCGACGCACGTATCCCGCGGGCGCACGTCCTCAAGCGGGACCTCGCGACGCCGTGGGCCGTCAAGGGACTGGTGATGCGACGGGTGGTCGAGGCCGCCGGGGATCGCTTTGTCGACACGACGGACGGTGTCCGGGTCGTGGAGACCGACGGACGCTGGGTCATGGTGCTGCCGGACCCGGCCGAGGCGGTCACCCATCTGTGGGCCGAGGGGCCCGACGACGCCTCCGCGCAGGCCCTGCTGGACGAGTGGTCGGGGGTCGTCGACAGCGCCGGACGGTGACGTGGAGCGCCCCGGGCGGCACCGCCCGGGGCGCTGCCGTACGGCGGCGTGATGTGGGGAAATGCGCTGCACGCGTGCGTGCCGGACACGTGTCCTTGAGGGGCCTGTCCGGCACGCCGGTGGGGCCATTCGGAGGTATCCCTCGCGACATGCGACGATGTGCGGCATGCCGCAGCAACCCCCCGTTCGGAGCAGCCCCGCGCGGCCGCAGCGCCCGGACGCCTCCATGTCGTTGATCAACAACGTCATGGACCACAGCCTCGACGACGGGTACGCCGAGGCCGCCGCCCGGAAGAAGTCCCAGGGCGAGGGCGGCCTGCCGAAGACCCTGCGGGCGAAGCTGGGCCTCGCGGCCGGTCTCGTCCTCGCAGCGCTGGTCGTGACGGTGGGGGCGGCCCAGGCGCGGATCGCGGCGCCCGTGGTGGCCAAGGAGCGCCAGGAGCTGATCGACCGCGTCGACAAGGAGACCGCCGACGCGGACAAGCTGGAGGGCACGGTCGACAAGCTGCGCGACGAGGTGACGGCCCGGCAGCGGGCCGCGCTGCGGTCGAGCGGCGGCAGCGCCGAGGCGGACCTGGTGAGCCTTCTGTCGGGCGCCACCGCGGTGCACGGCCCCGGCGTCAAGCTCGTCGTGAACGACGCCAAGGAGGCCACCACGGGCGGTGACGGGACCAATCCGCGGGAGACCGCGGGCTTCTCCGACACCGGCCGGGTGCGCGACCGTGACATGCAGCGTGTGGTGAACGGTCTGTGGGCCTCCGGAGCCGAGGCCGTCTCGATCAACGGGCAGCGGCTGACCGCCCTGTCCGCGATCAGGGCCGCGGGTGACGCGATACTGGTCGACAACAGGCCGCTGGTGCCGCCGTACACGGTGCTGGCGGTGGGGGACGGGGAAAGGTTGAGCACCGGGTTCCAGAACAGCGCCGACGGCCTGTATCTGCATGCCCTGGAGCAGAACTACGGCATCCGCGCCACCATCTCCACCGAGGGTGACGTGCGGCTGCCCGCCGCTCCCAGCGTGATCGTACGCACAGCACAGCCGAATGCCGAGAAGACTGGGAAGGGCACATCGTGATCGCCGTACTGGGCCTCGTCGTGGGAGTCGTGGCCGGCCTGTTGGTCCGGCCCGAGGTTCCGGCGGTGGTCGAGCCTTATCTGCCGATTGCCGTCGTGGCGGCGCTGGACGCCGTCTTCGGTGGTCTGCGGGCCATGCTCGACGGGATCTTCGACGACAAGGTCTTCGTGGTGTCGTTCCTGTCGAACGTGGTCGTCGCCGCGCTCATCGTCTTCCTCGGCGACAAGTTGGGCGTGGGTGCGCAGCTGTCCACGGGTGTCGTGGTGGTCCTGGGCATCCGGATCTTCTCCAACGCCGCGGCGATCCGACGGCACGTGTTCCGGGCGTGACATCCATGAGTGATCAGGAAGAGCAGCCGCAGAAGGCGGAGAACAGGCTGCGCAAGGAGCTGCCGGCCGAGGTGCCCGCCCAGGCGCCGGGGACCGAGCCGGCGTCCGCGGAGCCCGCGCAGGAACGGCTGACCGGCCGGCAGCGGCTGGTCAAGGGACTGTGGCCGCCGCGCTTCACCCGGGCCCAACTCATCGTCGCGGTACTCCTGTTCGGCCTCGGTTTCGGTCTGGCCGTGCAGGTCGCCTCCAACAGCGACACCGACAGCGCGCTGCGCGGCGCACGTCAGGAAGATCTTGTACGCATCCTCGATGAACTGGATTCGCGCACACAGCGTCTTCAGGACGAGAAGCAGGGACTCGACAAGCAGCGTCAGGAACTCCAGAGCAGTTCCGACCAGGCCGCCGAGGCGCGCAAGCAGACCGCCGAGAAGGAGAAGCAACTCGGCATCCTGGCGGGCACGGTGGGCGCTCAGGGTCCCGGCATCACCTTGACGATCGAGGACACGAAGGGGACGGTCCAGGCGGACATGCTGCTCGACACCATCCAGGAGCTGCGCGCGGCCGGTGCGGAGGCGATCGAGGTCAACGGAGTGCGTGTGGTGGCCGGCACCTATTTCGCGGACTCGGGCAAGAGCGTGGACGTGGACGGGAACAAGATCAACGCCCCCTATCGTTTCAAGGTCATCGGCAAGCCGCAGGATCTGGAGCCGGCGCTGAACATCCCGGGAGGCGTGGTGCAGACTCTGGAGAAGGAGCAGGCCACGGTCACCGTCGCACGGTCGGGCAAGATCGTCGTGGACGCCTTGCGACAGGCGAAGCGGCCTGACTACGCTCGGTCGTCCTCCCAGTGAACCGGTGGTGCATGGGGGACATCCGGCAGGGGCATGAGGTTGCGGGGGGTCGGCGCACCGAAGAGGTGGTGCGTGGTGGAAACTGTCTGGTGGGCACGGACGTTGTGAGGATGTCCGGGTCGGCCGGTGTAGGCAATCAGGGTTCGTCCTGCCCCACGGGCGGGTCTGTTTCGGTCAAGGGGAATCGCCCGTGAAGTTGTTTGCGAAGTTGTTCGGCAAGAGCGCGCGAGAGGGCAACGCCAACGCGACCGCCCGTCATCGCGCACAGCCTGATGCGGAGGGCCAGCGCCCGCTGTTCCGGGACCAGGTCGCTGGTCCGGGTGGTGACATTTCGGGAGGTCAGGGCGCGGCGTCTGTTGACCCTGCCCAGTCCGGCGGCATAGGTTTCGGGCAACCGTCAACCTCAGGTACGGGTGGAGGGTTCGCTCCGGGCCCGTACGCGTCCAACGCCCCGGCGGGGCAGCCGCAGCAGGAGGATCCGTCGATGTCGGTCCTGGTGTGTACGAGGTGCGGTAACCGCAATGCGGAGAACGCCCGCTTCTGCTCCAACTGTGGTGCGCCGCTGCGCCCCGGTGTGGTGCCGGAGCGTGCCTCCGAGACCACGTCCACGATCTCTATCTCCGGTCTCGAGGCCTACGAGGCGGAGGCGACCGGCCAGACGCCGCTGCCGATGCTCTCGCCCGAGGCGCAGGCCGCGGTGGACGCCCTGCCGCTCGGCTCGGCGCTGCTGGTGGTGCGCCGGGGTCCGAACTCGGGCAGCCGCTTCCTCCTGGACAGCGATCTGACCACGGCCGGACGTCACCCGCAGAGCGACATCTTCCTGGACGACGTGACGGTCTCGCGTCGCCATGTGGAGTTCCGGCGCTCCCCGGACGGTTCGTTCACCGTGGCCGACGTGGGCAGCCTGAACGGCACCTATGTCAACCGTGAGCGGATCGACCAGGTCGCCTTGCAGAACGGCGACGAGGTGCAGATCGGCAAGTACCGGCTGGTGTTCTACGCGAGCCGGCAGGGCATCTGACCCGCCCCCGGACCCGGTCCGGGGATCCCCCAGGGAAGGTCCATGCTGCAAACACCGAGTGGCGGTGCCGGAACCGGTACCGCCGCCAGGGACAGTGGGCTGATGAGCATCGGCACGGTGCTGAACGTGCTGCGCGACGAGTTCCCCGAAGTCACCATCTCCAAGATCCGCTTCCTGGAGTCGGAGGGGCTCATCGAGCCGCAGCGGACCCCCTCGGGGTACCGCAAGTTCAGCGCCGAGGACGTCACCCGTCTCGGCCATGTCCTCAGGATGCAGCGGGACCACTATCTGCCGCTCAAGGTCATCCGTGAGCAGCTGGACGCCATGGAGCGCGGGGAGGCCGTACAGCTGCCGCTGGTGGGGCGCCAGCGCACCGCGGAGCATGAAGCGGAGCGGCCGGAGGGCCCCACGGTGGCCCGGGTCGGCCGGGCTGAGCTGCTGGCGGCCGCCGACATCGACGAGGACGCGCTGAAGGAGTGGGAGTCCTACGGGCTCATCGCTCCGCTGGAGGAGGGCGTCTACGACGCGGAGGCGGTCACCGTGGCCTCCCTCATCGCCGAGCTGGGCGGATTCGGGATCGAGCCGCGCCACCTTCGGGTGATGAAGGCGGCGGCCGATCGCGAGGCCGGCCTGGTGGACCAGGTGGTGGCCCCGCTCAAGCGCCACCGCAACCCGCAGACCAGGGCGCTCGCCGAGGCTCGTACCAAGGAGCTGGCGGCGCTCACGGTGAAGCTGCACGCGGCTCTGGTGAAGACCGCGCTCGGGATCCGGCTGCCCTGATCGGGCGGGGTCCGGGGCGACCGGATCGGGCACCTGTTCCCGGCCCGACTACCCAAACGTCCCGAGCACGGCCTAGGGTTGCTGTGTGAACGAGCTCGATGTCGTAGGTGTCCGGGTCGAAATGCCCTCCAACCAGCCGATCGTGCTCCTGCGCGAAGTGGGGGGCGACCGCTACCTCCCCATCTGGATCGGACCGGGGGAGGCGACGGCGATCGCCTTCGCCCAGCAGGGCATGGCCCCCGCCCGACCGCTGACCCACGACCTTTTCAAGGACGTGCTGGAGGCCGTCGGCCAGGAGCTGACCGAAGTACGCATCACCGACCTGCGGGAAGGCGTCTTCTACGCGGAGCTGGTCTTTGCCAGCGGGGTCGAGGTCAGCGCCCGTCCCTCCGATGCCATAGCGCTGGCCCTGCGCACCGGAACGCCGATCTACGGAAGCGACACGGTGCTGGACGACGCGGGTATCGCCATTCCGGACGAGCAGGAGGACGAGGTGGAGAAGTTCCGCGAGTTCCTCGACCAGATCTCGCCCGAGGACTTCGGTACCAGCAGCCAGTGAGGCGCCGGAAGCGGTGACCGCCGGCGGCGTGTGCCGGCCGGCGGTGGGTTCGTACGGCCAGGCCGGTGGGCAATTGCCACCGGCCCTTGAGAGCGTCCTACGGCTTCCCGTGAGCGCATTCGGCTAGCCTTTCCCCGCGGTGGGACACGGGAAACCACTCCTAGGGTGATTATCACTCGGCGTGCCGAGTGTGGCGATCGTTGACGCACCCCTGGTGACTGCCTACCGTCGAGAAGGCAGGTCAAGGACGGAGGTCGGCGTGAGAACGAGCGGCGACGGTACGGCTGGGGGTGCCCCCGGACGCGGTTTCGGGGAGAGCGGTCCGTACCCTCCCCCCGGTTCTCAGCTGTGTTCGGACAGGGGGTACCCCCATGCCGGCAGCGCGGTCGAGCACGCCCCGCAGCGGCCGACGGTGGTGCCGGACGGCAAAGGGGTGGCGGCCATGACGTCCGAGCAGATCGGTTACCGCGGGCCCACCGCCTGCGCGGCCGCCGGCATCACCTACCGGCAGCTCGACTACTGGGCCCGTACCGGCCTGGTCGAGCCCAGCGTGCGGCCTGCCTACGGGTCCGGCACCCAGCGGCTGTACAGCTTCCGTGACGTCGTCGTGCTGAAGATCGTCAAGCGCTTTCTGGACACCGGTGTGTCGCTCCAGAACATCCGCTCGGCCGTCCAGCACCTCAGGGAACGCGGTTTCCGTGATCTGGAGCGGATGACCCTGATGAGCGACGGCGCCACGGTGTACGAGTGCACCTCGCCGGACGAGGTCCACGCCCTGCTCCAGGGCGGTCAGGGCATCTTCGGCATCGCCGTCGGAGTGGTGTGGCGGGACGTGGAAAGCGCACTCTCACAGCTGCACGGAGAGCGCATCGACACCGGCGAGACCCTCGTCGGGCACAACCCCGCGGACGAGCTGGCACGGCGGCGCAACCGGGCGGTCTGACGGCCCGGCCGGCCGGGGCTCCGGTCCCGGGCCGCGGGCATTGTCAGTGGTGTGGTGCAGCATCGGAGATGTGAGAAATGCGCCCACCATCCTGCATCTCGACATGGATGCCTTCTACGCCTCAGTGGAACAGGCATCCAAGCCGAGCCTGCGCGGGAAGGCGGTCGTCGTGGGCGGGCTCGGCCCGCGCGGTGTGGTGGCCACGGCCTCGTACGAGGCGCGGGTCCTCGGGGTGCACTCGGCGATGCCCATGGCCCAGGCGCGCCGGCTGGCGCCCAACGCGGCGTATCTGGTGCCGCGCTTCTCCCTGTACCGGTCGGTCAGCGAGCAGGTGATGGCGCTGCTGCGGGAGCTGTCCCCGCTGGTGGAGCCGCTGAGCCTGGACGAGGCGTTCGTGGACCTGGAGGCCGGGGGAGCGGCCTGGGACGAGGAGTCGGCGCGGCTGACCGGGATCAGACTGCGCAGCGACATCAAGGCGGTCACCGGGCTCACCGGGTCGGTCGGGCTCGCCGCGTCCAAGATGCTCGCGAAGATCGCCTCCGAGCAGGCCAAGCCGGACGGACTGGTGCTGATCGAGCCGGGCACCGAGCGGGCACTGCTGGGGCCCATGCCGGTGCGCACCCTGCCGGGGGTGGGGCCGGCCACTGGAGACCATCTGCGGCGGGCCGGGATCACCACCGTCGATGAGCTGGCGGAGGCGGGCGAGGACGAGCTCGTCCGGCTGCTCGGCAAGGCGCACGGGCAGGCGTTGTACGCGATGGCGCTGGCCCACGACGAGCGGCCCGTGGTGGCCGAGCGCGAGGCCAAGTCGGTGTCGGTCGAGGACACCTACGACGTGGACATCCACGACCGCCTGCGGATCGGTCTGGAGGTACGGCGGCTCGCCGACCGGTGCGTGGGGCGGCTGCGCGGGGCCGGGCTGTCCGGGCGGACCATCGTGCTGAAGGTGCGGCGGTACGACTTCTCGACGCTGACCCGCTCGGAGACGCTGCGCGGGCCCACGGACGATCCGGCGGTGGTGCGGGAGGCGGCCGCGCGGTTGCTCGACTCCGTGGACACCACGGGCGGGGTGCGGCTGCTCGGGGTGGGCGTGTCGGGGCTGGCCGACTACACGCAGGAGGACCTGTTCGCGCAGGCGGCATGGGCCGCGGAGGAGGGCGAGCGGCAGGAAGAGGGGGAGGCGGACGGTGCCGAGGCCGAGGCGGAGACCGAGGGGGCGGAGCGGGGCGCGGAGCCCGCGGAGCGGCTGTGGCGGCCGGGGCAGGACGTGCGGCACGCCGAGTACGGGTACGGGTGGGTGCAGGGCAGCGGGGTGGGACGGGTCACCGTGCGGTTCGAGACGCCGCAGTCCGAGCCGGGGCGGGTGCGCACCTTCCTCGTCGGGGATGCCGCGCTGGAGGCGGTCGACCCGCTGCCGCTGGTGCTGGGCGTCGCCGACCCGCCGGCCGGGGTCCCAGCGGCGGACGGTGGCCATCGGGCCGGCTCCGCGCCGGACCCCGGAACCCGGCAGCCCGTAGGTCCGGTCGGGGTCCAGCCCGGTTCCGGGTGAGTTCGAGGACGGGGTGGGATCAAGGATTCGTGGGGCGGGTCAGGTTTCCTCCGTGCCCGCCAGCTTGCCGAAGTCGTGGTCCGGAAGTGGGGGGTGGGGCGATGTGTCGAGACCGTAGTGGTGGTAGAGCTGGAGTTCCTGCTCGGGGGAGAGATGGCGGCCCACCCCGAAGTCGGGGGCGTCCCTGATCAGGGCGCGCTCGAAGGGGACGCGGAGGGAGCCGTCGACCAGTTCGCTCGGTTCCAGGGGGACGAAGGCGTCCCGGGAGAACAGGCCGGTGCGTATGGCCGCCCACTCGGGCACGCCCGTCGCATCGTCGAGGTAGACCTCGTCAATGGTGCCGATCTTGGTGCCATCGCGGTCGAACGCCTTGCGGCCGATCAGGTTGCGCGGATCGATGTCGGTCTGCACGGTCCCTCTCCCTCCACTTGGTCGCAACTCATCCGTAAGCACTACAAAAGAGCACATTCAACGAGGCGGCCACTCGAGGGCCCAGGCGTTGACCTCGCTGGTAGGCTGACAGCGGCTGCTGACCCCGTGCGGGAGAGTCCTCCGACCACGTCGGAGGCGCCGAAGGAGCAAATCCTCCCCGGAATCTCTCAGGCTCACGTACCGCACGGACGAGGTCACTCTGGAAAGCAGGGCGGGTGTCGACGGCTTCCGCTCTCACCGACGGTGAAAACCGGGCGTGCCCGGTGAAACTCTCAGGTTGAGATGACAGAGGGGGAGGCCGTCCGGGCACCCGCGCCGTGGTGCCCTCGAAGGTCGCGTCAGACCAGGAGGCCTCCGCCATGACCGCCCATCGCATTCCGCTCTCCGTACTCGAAGCGGGCATCCCCTTCGAGCAGCGCCACATCGGGCCCGACCAGGAGGCGCGGGCCAAGATGCTCGCGCAGGTGGGCTACGGCTCGCTGGACGAGCTGACCGCCGCCGCGGTCCCGGATGTGATCAAGAACGCCGACGCGCTCGATCTGCCGGGTGCCCGCACCGAGGCGGAGGTGCTCGCCGAGCTGCGCTCCCTCGCGGACCGCAACCAGGTGCTCGGATCGATGATCGGCCTGGGGTACTACGGCACCTTCACGCCGCCCGTCATCCTCCGCAACGTCATGGAGAACCCGGCCTGGTACACGGCCTACACGCCGTACCAGCCGGAGATCTCCCAGGGGCGCCTCGAGGCCCTGCTGAACTTCCAGACCATGGTCGCGGAGCTGACCGGGCTGCCGACCTCCGGCGCCTCGCTGCTCGACGAGGGCACGGCCGCCGCCGAGGCCATGGCGCTGTCCCTGCGGATGGGCAAGAACAAGAAGGGTCTCTTCCTCGTCGACGCGGACGCGCTGCCGCAGACGATCGCCGTCATCGAGACCCGTGCCGAGCCGACCGGCGTCGAGATCGTCGTCGCCGACCTCAGCGAGGGCATCCCGGCCGACCTCGCCGCCCGCGAGATCAACGGCGTGCTGCTCCAGTACCCGGGCGCCTCCGGTGCCGTACGGGACATCAAGCCGGTCATCGACCAGGCGCACGAGCTGGGCGCGCTGGTCACCGTCGCCGCCGACCTGCTCGCCCTGACCCTGCTGACCTCGCCGGGTGAGCTGGGCGCGGACATTGCCGTCGGCACCACCCAGCGCTTCGGTGTGCCGATGGGCTTCGGCGGCCCGCACGCCGGTTACATGGCCGTGCGCGAGAAGTTCGCCCGCAGCCTGCCGGGCCGGCTGGTGGGCGTGTCCGTCGACGCCGACGGGAACAAGGCCTACCGGCTCGCGTTGCAGACCCGTGAGCAGCACATCCGCCGGGAGAAGGCCACCAGCAACATCTGCACCGCGCAGGTGCTGCTCGCGGTCATGGCGGGCATGTACGCCGTGTACCACGGGCCGGAGGGGCTGCGGACCATCGCACGGCGCACGCACCGGTACGCCTCCGTCCTCGCCGCCGGGCTGACGGCCGGCGGGGTCGAGCTGGTGCAGGGCGCCTTCTTCGACACCCTCACCGCGCGCGTGCCCGGCAAGGCCGCCGAGATCGTCGCCGCCGCCCGCGCGGGCGGGGTCAACCTGCGTCTGGTCGATGCCGACCATGTCTCCCTGGCCTGTGACGAGACCACCAACCGGGCCCAGCTCGCCGCCGTCTTCTCCGCCTTCGGTGTCGAGGGCGACATCGAGGCGCTGGACGCGGCCGCCGGCGAGGTCCTGCCCGAGGCGCTGCTGCGCACCGACGACTACCTGGCCCACCCGGTCTTCCACCAGCACCGCTCCGAGACCGCGATGCTGCGCTACCTGCGCAAGCTGGCCGACCGCGACTACGCGCTCGACCGCGGCATGATCCCGCTGGGCTCCTGCACCATGAAGCTCAACGCGACCACCGAGATGGAGCCGGTCACCTGGCCCGAGTTCGGCCAGCTGCACCCCTTCGCCCCGGCCGAGCAGGCGGAGGGCTACCTCACGCTCATCCGTGAGCTGGAGGACCGTCTCGCCGAGGTGACGGGGTACGACAAGGTCTCGCTCCAGCCGAACGCCGGTTCCCAGGGCGAGCTGGCCGGCCTGCTCGCCGTGCGCGGCTACCACCGGGCCAACGGTGACGAGCAGCGCACCGTCTGCCTGATTCCGTCCTCGGCGCACGGCACGAACGCCGCCAGCGCCGTGATGGCCGGCATGAAGGTCGTCGTCGTGAAGACCGCCGAGGACGGCGAGATCGACGTCGACGATCTGCGCGCCAAGATCGAGCAGCACCGCGACGAGCTGGCCGTGCTGATGATCACCTACCCGTCCACGCACGGTGTGTTCGAGGAGCACGTCGCCGACATCTGCGCCCAGGTCCATGAGGCGGGCGGCCAGGTGTACGTCGACGGCGCCAACCTCAACGCGCTGGTCGGCCTCGCCAAGCCGGGCCACTTCGGCGGTGACGTCTCCCACCTGAACCTGCACAAGACCTTCTGCATCCCGCACGGCGGCGGCGGTCCGGGCGTCGGCCCGGTGGCCGTACGGTCGCACCTGGCGCCGTACCTGCCGAACCACCCGCTCCAGCCGGCCGCCGGCCCGGAGACCGGGGTCGGACCGATCTCGGCCGCTCCCTGGGGCTCGGCGGGCATCCTGCCGATCTCCTGGGCGTACGTCCGCCTGATGGGCGGCGAGGGGCTGAAGCGGGCCACCCAGGTGGCCGTGCTGTCGGCGAACTACGTCGCCAAGCGCCTGGAGCCGCACTACCCGGTGCTGTACACCGGCCCCGGCGGTCTGGTCGCGCACGAGTGCATCATCGACCTGCGGCCGCTGACCAAGGCGACCGGTGTGAGCGTCGACGATGTCGCCAAGCGCCTCATCGACTACGGCTTCCACGCGCCGACCATGTCCTTCCCGGTCGCCGGCACCCTGATGATCGAGCCGACCGAGTCCGAGGACATCACCGAGCTGGACCGTTTCTGCGACGCGATGATCGCCATCCGCGCGGAGATCGAGAAGGTGGGCTCCGGCGAGTGGCCCGCGGAGGACAACCCGCTCCGGGGCGCCCCGCACACCGCCGCCGCGCTCGGCGGTGAGTGGGCGCACGCCTACAGCCGCGAGGAGGCCGTCTTCCCGGCCGGTGTCTCGGCCGCCGACAAGTACTGGCCGCCGGTGCGCCGTATCGACCAGGCCTTCGGCGACCGCAACCTGGTGTGCTCCTGCCCGCCGCTGGACGCGTACGAGGACTGAGCGAGCCGAGGCCGAGGGCCCCGTCCGGCTGGTGCCGGGCGGGGCCCTCGCCGTGTCCGGGGGCGGATCAGGCCGTCGCCAGGGACACCTCGGTCGACTTGATCAGGGCGACGACGGAGGAGCCGGTGGCGAGGCCCAGGGCGGTGACGGACTCGCGGGTGACGGCCGAGGTCAGCTCCCCGCCCTCGATGGCGATCTTGACGGTGGCCATCGCGGCGCCGGCGGCCAGGTCCGTGACGGTGCCCGGCAGCTGGTTGCGGATGGACACGCGGCCCACCGGGTCGGTGGCGAGGGCCACCTCGGTGGCCTTCACCAGGGCCCGCACCGCGGTGCCCTCGGCGAGGCCGAGGTCCCGGGCGGCCTCCAGGGTGATCGCCGCGGTGAGGTCCTGGCCGCCGTCCAGGCGGAGCTTCACGGTGGCCATGGCCTCGCCGGGGTGTACGGCGGTGATGGTGCCGGGGAGCTGGTTGCGGATGCTCAGAGTCATGGCCCGACGGTAGTGCGGGTGGGGGTTCAGGCCGGGTATGCGTGGGTCTGCGTCGCTTTCACCGTCGCCCAGACCGGTGCACCCGGGTGCAGGTCCAGCTCCGCGGCGGCGACCGTGGTCAGGTCGGCGGCGAGCGGGAGTTCCCCGGTCAGATCGGCGCGGATCTGGTCGCCGTGGGTCTCCAGCCCGGCCACCTCGCAGCGCCACAGGTTGCGGGCGCTGGAGGCCGTGGGCCGGTCCCGGAAGAGGGTCACGGCGGACGGCGGGAAGGCCACGAAGGCCGGTCCGGACAGTGTCTCGGTGGTGGTGATGGAGGGACCGGCGTCCAGTCGTACCGTGTGCCCGTCCGCCCGGCCGCGGTAGAGGTTGAGGCCGACCAGCTGGGCGATGTAGTCCGTGCGCGGGTGGCGGGCGATGTCGGTGGGGCCGCCTTCCTGTACGACGCGGCCGTGCTCCACGACCACCAGCCGGTCGGCGAGCACCATGGCGTCCAGCGGGTCGTGGGTGACCAGTACGGCGACGGCCTCGAACTCGGCGAGGTGGCGGCGTAGCTGGGCGCGGACCTCCAGCCGGGTGCGGGCGTCCAGGGCAGCCAGCGGCTCGTCCAGGAGCAGCAGCCGGGGCCGGGTGGCCAGGGCGCGGGCGAGGGCCACGCGCTGGGCCTGGCCGCCGGAGAGGCGGCGGGGCTTGGCGTGGGCGTGGGCCGCCAGACCCATGCGGTCCAGCCAGGCGGCGGCCTCGGCGCGGGCCTCCGCCTTGGACGCGCCTTGGCAGCGGGGGCCGAAGGCGACGTTGTCGAGGGCGCAGAGGTGGGGGAAGAGGAGGTAGTCCTGGAAGACCACGCCGACCGGGCGGGACTCCGGGGGAGTGTGGTGCAGGGGGGCGCCGTCGAGGTGCAGATGGCCGCCGGTGAGGGGGATCAGGCCGGCCAGGGCGCGCAGGGCGGTGGTCTTGCCGGCGCCGTTGGGACCGAGGAGGGCGAGAACTTCGCCGGGGGCGGCGGTGAGGGGGACGTCGAGACGGAAGGTCGTGCGGTCGACGAGGAGGTGGGCGTCGAGGGCGGGTGGGGGTGGGATGTGGTGGGGTGCGGCGCCGTCGGCGGGTGCCGGTGCGTGGTGGCGGGGTGCGGCGCCGTCGGTGGGGAGGCCGGGGGTGTGCGGGTTGGTCATGGTGTTGTCATCCAGCGGTCCCGGAGGCCGGCCAGGACGGCGATGGACACCGCCAGCAGGACCAGGCTGAGCGAGATGGCGGCCTCGGGGTCGTTCTGAAGGGCGAGGTAGACCGCCAGGGGCATGGTCTGGGTACGGCCGGGGAAGTTGCCCGCGAACGTGATCGTCGCACCGAACTCGCCCAGCGCCCGCGCCCAGGCGAGCACCGCGCCGGCGGCGATGCCGGGGGCGATCAGCGGCAGGGTGACCCGGCGGAAGGCGGTGAAGCGGGACGCCCCGAGCGTGGTGGCCGCCTCCTCGTAGCGCGGGTCGGCGGCGCGCAGGGTGCCCTCGACGCTGATGACCAGGAACGGCATCGCGACGAACGCCTCGGCGATCACCACGCCGGCGGTGGTGAACGGCAGCGTGATCCCGAACCAGGCGTCGAGCCACTGGCCGACGACGCCGTTGCGGCCCAGCGCGAGGAGGAGAGCGACACCGCCGACCACCGGCGGCAGCACCAGCGGCAGGGTCACCAGGGCCCGGACCAGACCCCGGCCGGGGAACTCCGTACGGGCCAGCAGCCAGGCCAGCGGCACCCCGAGGACCAGGCTCACGGCGGTCGCCGCGGTGGCCGTGACCAGCGACAGCTGGAGCGCCTGCCACACCTCGGGGCTGGTCAGCTGGTCCGGCAGACTGCGCCAGGGCGCGCGCACGAGCAGCGCGAGCAGCGGCAGCAGCAGAAACGCCAGGGCCAGCACACCCGGCAGCAGCAGGGGCAGCGGAACCGCGAGCCGTCCGCGTCGGCCCCCCGTGCCGACGCGGCGGCGCCACGGCCGGCCCGTGCGGGGGCCGGCCGTGGCACCGGGCTGGTCGAGCGAGGTCATGGCTTGAGGAACCCGGCCTGGCTCAGCACCTTCTGGCCCTCGGCGGACCGCACGAGGGCGATGAACGCCTTGGCGCCCTGGGCGTTCTGCCCGTTCTTCAGCGGTGCGATCGGGTATTCGTTGATGGCCTGGGCGGACTCGGGGAACTCCACGCCCTCCACCTTGTCACCCGCGGCCTTCACATCGGTCTGGTACACCACCGCGGCGTCGGCCTCCTTCAGTTCCACCTTGGTCAGGGCGGCCTTGACGTCCTGCTCGTAGGAGACCGGGGTGAGCTTGAGCTTGGCGGCGTCCAGGGCCTTCTGGGCGGCCGCGCCGCACGGCACGGTCTTGTCGCACAGGACGACCTTCAGGCCCGACTTGGTGAGGTCCTTCAGGGAGGCCACCTTCTGCGGGTTGCCCGGCAGGGTGGCGATCTCCAGCTTGTTGCGCACGAAGGTGGCCGGGGTGCCGGCCGCGTCCTTCTTGGCCGTCACGATCGCCATGGTCTTGGGGCTGGCGGCGGCGAAGACGTCCGCCGGGGCGCCACCGGTGATGCTGGCGGCGAGGGTGTCGCTGCCGCTGAAGTTGAAGCTGACCTTGGTGCCCGGGTGCTGCTGTTCGAACTCCTTGCCCAGGGCCGTGAAGCTCTCCTTCAGGGAGGCGGCCGCGAACACGGTGACGGTGCCGGACAGCTTTCCGGAGGAGGGCTTGTCCGACGTGCCGGTGGTGGACTTGGACGAGGAGGAACAGGCGCTGAGGGCCAGCAGGGCGGCGGCTCCAGCGCCGGCCACCTTCAGCATTCGCCTGGTCCGGCGCACGGAACGGGTCATCACGATCTACTCCTCGGATCTCGGTACACACGTCGCGCCCTGCCACGGCCGAGCCCCGGCCGTGTCCGGATCATACTTCCGCATCTGCCAGGCGTAAGTCTTCTGTCGCATCGCATGAGCTGAGCTGTCCCCGCTTGTAGCTTGCATATGCGATTGCACGGAGCGGTCGCCGCGCGAGGTGGAGGTGCCGAGCGGGGCGCCAGGTGCGCGTGTGTGAGGGGGGAGGGGAAGAAGGCGTCAGGTGCGGTCGATGTGCACGTTCGTGGACTTCACGCGTGCGGTGGCCTCCATGCCGACCTCCAGGCCGAGTTCCTCCACGGCCTCCCGGGTGAGCAGGGAGACCAGCCGGTGCGGGCCCGCCTGGATCTCCACCTGGGCGGCGACGTCGCCCAGCTTGATGGCGGTGACGATGCCGGGGAAGGCGTTGCGCACGGAGGTGTGGGAGACGTCCTCCTCGCCGCCGCCCGTCCTGGCCAGCTCGACGGAGAACGCGGCGAGGTCCCTGCCGTCGATGAGGCGCCGCCCGGCCTCGTCGCGATGGGTGGTCATCCGGCCCGCGTCGGCCCAGCGGCGGGCGGTGTCCGGGCTCACGCCGAGGAGCCGCGCGGCCTGGCCGATCGTGTACGACTGCATGCCGGTCACGATAGGGCCCCGGGCGGCGAACCGCGGAATGCCGAAAGGGGCCGGGGCCTGCTGCCCCGGCCCCTTGGCGCCGGCTCGGATCGGGTCCGGCTCAGCCGGTGTGGACGCGGGGGCGGCGTACCCGGTTCGGTTCCGCCTCGCGCAGGACCTCTCGGGTGACGGGGGCGACCTCGCCCTGGCCGAAGAGGAAGAAGCGCAGGAAGTTGGCGAAGGGGTTGCCCTCGGTCCACTCGAAGTAGATGTGCGGGGTGCAGCCGGTCATGTCCCGGGCGTGCAGCAGGAGGGCGGCCAGGGCGTTCGGGATGGAGGCGGACTCCAGGGTCAGCACGCGGTAGCGGCCGTGCAGGACCTCGCCGCGGACCGTCAGGCCGGCCTCGAACTCGGACGGGTCGGTGACCGTGACCTCGACGAAGACGAAGTCCTCCTGCTCGGGCATGTCGTTGTCGGCGCGGATCTGCTCGATCTTGTCGCGGTACTCGGCCTTGTCGCGATGGCCGGGCTGGTTGGCGATGAGCCGTATCTTCCGGCTGGCCATGTCCCGGATGAATCGTTCCGCCATCGGGTCGAGCGTCACGCTGGTCACGCGCAGCTCGAAGGCGCGGGCGAGCCGGGACACGAACGAGACCAGCATGATGCCGACGATGAAGCAGGCACCGATCTTCACACCGTCCGGGCGCTCGATGACGTTGACGACCGTCACGTAGAGCATGACGGCGGCCACGACCGAGAAGGCGATGAACCAGTGGCGCTGCCCCGCCTTCCGGGCGGCGATGGTCACGGCGATGGCCGCGGAGGACATCAGGACGAGCACGCCGGTGGCGTAGGCACCGCCCTGTTTGTCGACATTGGCGTCGAAGGCCCAGGTGACGAGGAAGGCGACCAGGGTGAAGACGAGGACCATGGGGCGTACCGCGCGGGCCCAGTGCGGGGCCATGCCGTAGCGGGGCAGGTAGCGCGGCATGAGGTTGAGCAGCCCGGCCATCGCCGAGGCACCCGCGAACCACAGGATGGCGATCGTGGAGAGGTCGTAGACCGTGCCGAACGCGCCGCCGAGGTATTCGTGGGCGAGGTAGGCGAGGGCGCGGCCGTTGGCCGGGCCGCCGGCCTTGAAGTCGTCGGCGGGGATGAGGACGGTGGTGATGAAGCTGGTGGTGATCAGGAAGACGCTCATGATGAGCGCGGCGGCCGTGAGCAGCTTCTTGGTGTCACGGATGCGGCCCGTGGGCTTTTCCTCGGTGTCGTCCGGGTCGCCCTGGACATGGGGCATGACGGCGACGCCGGTCTCGAAGCCGGACAGACCGAGGGCGAGTTTGGGGAAGACCAGCAGGGAGACGCCGATCATCGCGAAGATGCTGCCGTGCTGGGCGGTGAGCGCATTGGTCCAGTCGGTGACCACGTGCTGGGCGGTCAGCACATGCCAGAAGCCGACGGCCACGACGACGGCGTTGAGCGCGAGGTAGGTGACCACGAGGGCGACCGCGACCCCGATCGCTTCCAGGAAGCCCTTGAGGAAGACCGCGCCGAGCAGCGCCACCAGAAGCAGGGTGATCAGCATCTTGTGGCTGTGCAGCGCGCTGGTCAGATGGGGGTTCTCCACCAGGTGGGTGGAGGCGTCGGCGGCGGAGAGGGTGATGGTGATCAGGAAGTCGGTGGCCGCGAACCCCAGCAGCGTCAGGACGAACAGCTTGCCCTGCCAGAAGGAGAGCAGCCGCTCCAGCATGGCGATGGAACCCTCGCCGTGCGGGCTCTCCTCCGCGACCCGGCGGTAGACCGGCAGCGCGCCCGCCAGAGTGACGATCACCAGCACCACGGTCGCCACCGGCGACAGCAGCCCGGCCGCCAGGGCGGCGATGCCGGGCTGGTAGCCGAGGGTGGAGAAGTAGTCCACGCCGGTCAGACACATCACCCGGTACCAGCGCTGGCCCTGGTGCGGGGGTGTCGGCTCGGCGTGCGGACCGGTGTGCGCGCCGTGCTTGCCCATGTCGGACAGGCCCTCCAGCATCCAGGTGCGCAACCGGCTGGTACTGGGAGGGTGTTCGGTGGTCGCCATCGGCGTGCTCCTGAAGTGCAGCTCAGCTGTTTCCGGCCGTCCTGCGGTCGGCCGCATCAGCGTAAGCGGAGAGTGATGCTCGGGCCCCTGGTTCCCGGCCGGGGAGGCGTCAATCTTGCGTTAAGAATGGCCCGAGGGCATGCCTGACGCGGTGAAGAGGATGCGGGGCTCGCGTCGAAAGGGTGAGGTCAAGGCGCCGAGGCCAGGGGGGAGAGGGAGCGGCGCGGGGCCTGGCGGGACACGCGCCGGGGGCGACCACCCTGCGTTATGTTCTGGGTCACATCCGGGGGTCCGGTGTGGCCTGTCCGGTGTCTCCATCCGTCTCCTCCTGGCGCGATAGGTCCCATAGGCGCGACAGGCGCGATAGCGGTGCCCGGCGCTCAGTCGGGTCCTGGTGGTCCTGGTGGTCAGCCCCCTGTTCACAGTCCCCGGGTGTCCATCCGCAGGTGCCATGTGTTTCTGCGGTGGACCGCGAGGAGGTCGGACTGGAGAGGGGAGGGCGGTACCGCCAGGACCGGGCAGGTCGCGTGGGACAGGCAGTGGCGGGGGACCCGCCCCGAGAAGGCGCGGCGCAGGCCGCGTCGCCCCGCGCCCACGACCAGGACGTCGTCCTCACGGTCCGCAGTCGCCACCAGCGCCGGGCCCGGCGCTCCCCGGACGATGACGGCGCACATCGGCACCCCGGGACCCGTCGCGCCGAAGATCTCCTCGAGCACCGAGGCCAGTCGCCGGCGGGCCAGGCGCTGCCACTCCTCGACCGGCAGGTCCGCGCCCGGGCAGCGGCGGGTGGCGGGATCTCCGCCGGGCGGCTCCCAGGCCAGCACCGGCCATAGCTCGGCCCCCAGCCGGCGGGCGAGTGCGGTGGCCCGGCGCAGGGCCGTGACGCTGCCGAGGGAGCCGCTCACGCCGACCACCACTCGCGGGGTCGCGGAGGCGTCGTAACCGGACATGATCCACCGTCCTCGCGGGCGCCCGCGGTCGACGCTCGTGGGCGTGCCCGCCTGCGAGGCCCTTGTTCCCTTCCTTCCATCCCACCCCCTCGGCGGGAAATCGACCAGCCGGGCGGGGCGCGCTCCGCGCCCCGGCGGCGGCGTCGTAGTCGAAACTTTCGGTCTTGTGCGCCGGGTACAGCTCCGGCTGGGGTGCGGGGACCGGCGGCGGCCTTGTCATCCCCGGCTTCCGTCCCGGTCCGGCGGGCCCGGAGCCGTCTTCGGCGCACGACCGGTGACACCCCTGCGGTGGACCGAGTGCTGCCTGCTCCTGCGCAACACCTTGACGCTCATCACCTGCCTTCCTAGAGTCCGGGTTCGGAACGTTCGGGATTTTCTTCGAATGTTTCGGACAGCACTTCCTGAAGCAACTCCGAAAGTTTCCGAAGGAGCGCAAGATGGGCGACCCTGCACTGTCCCGCCGCGGCTTTCTGGCGGCCTCCGTCGCCGCCGGTGTCGGGATGACCGCACTCAGCGGCTGTGGCGGCGGCTCGGACGGGGGGTCGTCCTCGGGGACGACCACGATCGAGTGGTGGAACATCTCGACCACGCAGCCGACCAAGACCGTCTGGGCCAATCTCGCCAAGAAGTTCGAGGCGCAGAACCCCAAGATCAAGGTGAAGATCGTCCAACTGGAGAACGACGCCTACAAGTCGAAGATGACCGCGCTCATCGCCTCCGGGAAGCTGCCGGACATCTTCCACACCTGGGGCGGCGGCGTACTGAAGCAGCAGGTCGAGGCAGGCCTGGTCGAGGACCTCACGGACCGGACGAAGGACTTTTCCGCCGGCCTGCTGTCGGTGGCCAAGCAGCCGTACCTCGTCGAGGACAAGCTGTACGGCATCCCGTTCGACATCGGCATGGTCGGCTTCTGGTACAACAAGTCGCTCTTCAAGAAGGCCGGCATCACCGCGCCCCCGACCACCTGGAGCGGCTTCCTCGACGCCGTACAGAAGCTGAAGTCGGCCGGCATCACCCCGATCGCCCTCGCGGGCAAGGAGAAGTGGCCCGGCATGTACTACTGGGCCTACCTCTCGATGCGCTCCGCCGGGGCCGACGCCCTCCAGAAGGCCGCCGACGCCAAGGACTTCACCGGCGCCGGCTTCGTCGAGGCGGGCCGCCACCTGAAGGAGCTGGTCGACCTCCAGCCCTTCCAGAAGGGCTACCTCGGCGCCGCCTACTCCACCCCCACCGGCCAGGCCGCCACGGTCGGCAACGGCAAGGCCGCGATGGAGCTGATGGGCCAGTGGGCGCCGATCGTGGAGGCCGACTCGGGCAAGGGACTCGGCACCGACCTCGGCTTCTTCCCCTTCCCCGAGGTCGAGGGCGGCCAGGGGAAGATCACCGAGGTGTTCGGCGGAGGCGGCGCCCACGCGTTGCGCAAGGGTGCCCCGCAGGCCGCCTACGACTTCCTGAAGTTCTTCGCCTCCGAGACCACCGACCGGGAACTGGTCAAGAAGACCGGCGTGCTGCCGGTCGTCCCGGCCGCCGAGAGCGTGCTCACCGACCGCAACCTCAAGGCCGTACAGGCCCAGTTGAAGGCCGCCACCGGCTTCCAGCTCTACCTGGACCAGCTCTACGTCCCCGCCCTCGGCCAGGAGATCAACGACAGCGTGGCCGCGCTGATCGCCGGCTCGAAGTCGCCCGAGCAGGTCACGCAGTCCATCACGCAGGCCGCGAAGGAAGCGTGAGGGCCGGCGATGACCTCCACCTACCTCCCGGACGGGCCATGACCTCCACCTACCTCCCGGACAAGCGGAGCGGCCCCGCCGTCGACCGGCTGCCGCCTGCCGCGCGCGCGGCGCGCGGCAGGGCCCGGCGGCGGGTCCTGCACTGGCTCACCGCCGTGGGCCTGCAACTGCCCGCCCTCGTCCTGTTCGGCGTGCTGGTCCTGCTGCCGATCCTGTTCGCGCTGTACGCCTCCTTCTTCCGCTGGGGCGGCTTCGGGATGCCGTCCGACTACGCCGGCACCGAGAACTTCAGCCGCCTCTTCCAGGATCCTGTGTTCATCGGCGACCTGTGGCGGATGCTGCTGCTGGTCGGGCTGTCGCTGGTGCTGCAACTGCCGTTCGCGCTCGCCATGGCCGTGCTGCTCAACCAGAAGGTGCGCGGCCGTGCGGTCTACCGGATGCTGTTCTTCGCGCCGTACGTGCTGTCCGAGGCGATCACCGGCGTGCTGTTCAGCATGATCTTCGCTCCGGACGAGGGCCTTACCGACCACGTGCTGAAGAGCATCGGCCTCGACGGCCTCGGCGGCGAGTGGTTCTCCGGCACCTCCACCGTGCTGGCGACCCTCTTCCTGGTCATGATGTGGAAGTACTTCGGCTTCCACATGATGCTCTACCTGGCCGGACTCCAGGCGATCCCGGCCGAGTTGACCGAGGCGGCGACCGTCGACGGCGCGAATCCCTGGCAGCGCTTCCGGCACGTCACCCTGCCGCTGCTCGCGCCCACCCTGCGGATCAGCGTCTTCCTGGCCGTGATCGGATCGATCCAGCTGTTCGACCTCGTGTGGGTGGTCACCGCGGGCGGTCCCGACCACCACTCCGAGACCCTGGCCGTGACCATGTTCCAGTACGGCTTCAAGCGCTACCAGGTCGGCTACGCCAGTGCGATCAGCGTCGTCATGTTCGTGATCAGCCTGGTCTTCGCCCTTGCCTACCAGCGGTTCGTCCTGCGCCGCGATCTCGAGGGGGCCACCACGAACATGAGGGGAGCGCAAGGATGAGTGTCCGCCGCCGGGGTCGTACGCTGCCGCTGCACGTGGTGCTCGTCGTGGTCGGCGCCGTCATGGCCGTACCGCTGCTGTACGCCCTGCTGTCCGGCTTCAAGTCCACCGACCAGCTCTCCCGCAACCCGGTCGGGCTGCCGCACCCCTGGGTCTTCGCCAACTACGACGGCATCCTGAAGTCGGGGTCCTTCTGGCGGCTGGTCGGCAACAGCACACTGATCGCGGTCGGTACGACGGTCATCGTCGTCGCGGTCTCCGCGCTCGCCGCGTTCTCCTTCGCACGGTTCGCCTTCCGCGGCCGGGAGCTGCTGTTCACGCTGTTCACGATGGGGCTGATGTTCCCCTTCGCGGTCGCGGCGCTGCCGCTGTTCCTGCTGCTGCGCTCGATGCACCTGCTGGACAACCCGCTGGGGGTGATCCTGCCGCAGGCCGCCTTCGGGCTGCCGATGACGATCATCATCCTGCGCGGCTTCTTCCGGCAGATCCCGGGCGAGCTGGAGGAGGCGGCCACCCTCGACGGCTGCGGGCCGCTCGGCTTCTTCTGGCGGGTGCTGCTGCCGATGGCCCGGCCCGCGCTCGGCACGGTCTCGGTGCTGGCCGTCGTCGCCAGCTGGAACAACTTCTTCCTGCCGCTGCTGGTGTTCACCGACAGCACCTGGTGGACCGTGCCGATCGGCGTCCAGCAGTTCCAGGGCCAGTACTCCGCCGACACCGCACGGGTCTTCGCCTACCTCGTGCTCGCCATGGTCCCGGCCCTCGCCTTCTACTCGGTCGCCGAGCGCCAGCTCGTCGGCGGCCTGACCGCAGGCGCCACCAAGGGCTGAACCCCCCTTCGACAGACAGGAATCGCACCATGCCCAGCAAGAGCACACGTCTCAGACTGGCGGGCGTCCTCGCGGCCGCCCTCATGACCGCCGGGTTCGCCGCCCCCGCCGCCCAGGCCCATGAACGGCAGCCCACCCGGCAGCCCACCCTCGCCGACCTCGCCGAGCGCCACGGCCGCTACTTCGGCAGCGCCACCGACAACCCCGAACTCACCGACTCCGGCTACACGAAGATCCTCGGCAGCGAGTTCGACATGATCACACCCGGCAACGGCATGAAGTGGTACGCCACCGAGCCCCAGCAGGGTGTCTTCGACTGGAGTGCCGGCGACCAGATCGTCCGCCTGGCCCGCCACAACCACCAGCGGGTCCGCGCCCACACGCTGGTCTGGCACAGCCAGCTGCCCGACTGGCTGACCTCGAAGCAGTGGACGGCCACCGAACTGCGGGCCGTGCTGAAGAAGCACATCACCACCGAGGTACGGCACTACCGGGGCAAGGTGTACTCCTGGGACGTCGTCAACGAGGCGTTCAACGAGGACG
This sequence comes from Streptomyces sp. NPDC001606, assembly GCF_053596835.1. Taxonomy (NCBI): domain Bacteria; kingdom Bacillati; phylum Actinomycetota; class Actinomycetes; order Kitasatosporales; family Streptomycetaceae; genus Streptomyces; species Streptomyces sp. NPDC001606. The sequence goes on along the minus strand of NZ_JBSFHC010000012.1, from coordinate 233,548 downwards.
GCACCTACCGCGAGACCATCTGGTACAAGACCCTCGGCCCCGGCTACATCGCCGACGCACTGCGCTGGGCCCACCAGGCGGACCCGCACGCCAAGCTCTACCTGAACGACTACAACATCGAGGCGATCGGCCCGAAGAGCGACGCCTACTACCGGCTCGCCAAGGACCTCAAGGCGCAGCGCGTCCCGCTCGACGGGATCGGCTTCCAGAGCCATCTGGCTCTCCAGTACGGCTATCCCACCACCCTGGAGGACAACCTCCGCCGCTTCTCCCGCCTGGGCCTCGACACCGCACTCACCGAGGTCGACGTGCGGATGCAACTGCCCGCGACCCAGGAGAAGCTGGCCGAGCAGGCGGACTGGTACCGGAACCTGACCAAGGCGTGCCTGGCCGTACACCGCTGTGTGGGCGTGACCATCTGGGACTACACCGACAAGTACTCCTGGATCCCCGCCGTGTTCCCGGGCGAGGGCGCGGCGCTGCCCTGGGACGAGCAGCTGAACCCCAAGCCCGCCTACCAGGCGCTGCGGGAGGCGCTGCGCTAGCCGGGGGCGGCCCAGGGCGCCGGGCGGTACGGCGGTACCGCCCGGGTCGTGCTCAGGCCGCGGTCATCACCCGGTCCGCACCGAGCGGACGGTGCGGGGCGATGACCCGGCCGTCGGGCAGCAGCTCACCGGTGTCCTCGAAGAGCAGGACACCGTTGCACAGCAGGCTCCACCCCTGCTCCGGGTGGTGCGCCACAAGGCGGGCGGACTCCCGGTCGGCGGATTCTGCTGGCGGGCACGGTGGCTGGTGCTGGCACATGGGCGGGATCTTTCGCTCTGTCTTGGTCATGTCCGTCCCCCGTGATGATGAGTCGGTCGGAACCCAGTGTTGCCCTCTGGACGTCGTTCCGCAGGCATTTGGCAGCACCGCTTCTCACAGGTTCAGGACGCGTCACCCGGGCGGACGGTTCAGTCCAACCGCACCGCCACTTCGGGTGGTTTGCAGTGGTCACAAAGGGCTAGTCCGGACGAGAGCGGAGCCCTCCCCGCGGGTGCCGGCGGGTGCTGCGGGCACCGCCGCTGAAGACGACCGTACCCCGCCGGCCGGGCGGACGGCGGGGTACGGATGCGGTGTGAGCGGGGTCAGGCCGCCGGGGAGTCGAGCGCCGGGGAGTCGAGCAGCGGCAGCCGGGTCATGCGACGGGTCAGCACCGGAAGCAGCTCGGCGACCCGGAAGGGGCGGTGCGCCGGGATGCCGGGCGGTGCCGGTGCGAGCGGGACGAGCAGATCGGTGGCCGCCGGGTGCCCGTCGGCGCCGTCGGCGGCGGGGTCGCCGTGCAGCCACAGGGTGAGCATGTACAGACCGGGTACGGACAACAGGCGTGCCTGGTAAGGCTGTTGGAGCGCCTCGGCCTGGTGCAGCGCGCGCTCGGTGGAGGCGACGTACGGGCCCTCGAAGAAGTGCGAGAAGGCCCAGCCGTCCGGGGTCAGCATGGTGTCGGCCGCTGCCACCGCCCGGTCGCCGCAGCGGATCAGGAAGCGCCAGCCGGCCAGTCGGGTCGCCGACAGGCCCTGCACGGTGATCCGGTCCAGCACATGGACGGGCAGCGGGAGTTCGGGGGTCGTGGGTCCCTGCGCGGCGCGCAGGGACGGGGTGCGGGCCTCCTGGACCGCGGTGGGAGATCCGAGAGCGGCGAGGACGGAGCGCAGGGCAGGCGCGGGGGCAGGGGGAACGTGCAGCGGCATGTGGGTCGCCTCTCATTCGACAGGCGCGGCGGCGCGAGGAGGGTGGGGCGGACGGCGCTGTCTGCTCACGGAAGGCCGAAGGGATGGGGGCCCGGATCGGTGGACGAGGTGTGGCTCGGTCCGCCGCGCGTCGTGATGACGGCGGGAGCACGGCAGGAACCAGGGACCGAGGGCGCCTACCTTCAGCCTTGTGGACGAAGTTTATACGACGCGTGTTCGGCTGTTGTTTCGTCTATATGATTCCGGCGGGCCTGGCAAGGCCTTATTCAGGCGTCGATTTGCGGGAATCATCCCGATTTCCCGGCCGGTCCCCTTCGCTGACCTCGGCATACGCACCGGTAACGTTCGGCCGATTGCCGTCGGTGTTTTTCACGAGGCGTTAGGGGAACACGGGGGTGCAGGTTGACGCATGCCCCGTGAATGTGCCGCGGGGAACATTCCGACAGAGTAGCGGGTGCCGGGTTCCCGCGGGGCGTTATCTATCGCTTCCACTGGGCATCATCCCCCCTGCACCCGGGAGCCCGGCGGCCGGAACCCCGGGCCGCCCATCCGAGGAGGGACGCTTCGATGGGGGAGAAGGTCGTGGCGGGGCAGTTCGACCTGTCCGATCGCCAGCGCTACCGCGAAAAGCTCCAGACGTGCCTCGCGGGACTGGAGCGACTGCTGCGGGAGAAGCGGTTCGACCGCCCCAAGAACCTTATGGGCGTGGAGATCGAATTGAATCTCGCGGGACCTGACGGCATGCCAAAAATGCTGAACGGGCAAGTACTGGAACGCATCGCGAGCCGTGATTTCCAGACAGAACTCGCCATGTTCAACCTGGAAGTCAACATAGCCCCACACCGATTGGGCGGCCGGGTATTCGACCGGCTCGCCGAGGAACTGCGGACCTCGCTCGCGTACGCCGACCGCAAGGCCGGTGAGGTCGACGCCGGCATCGTCATGATCGGCATCCTGCCCACCCTCGACCGGGACGACCTGGTCTCCTCCAACCTGTCCGAGGTCGACCGCTACACCCTGCTCAACGACCAGATCGTGGCCGCCCGCGGGGAGGACTTCCGGCTGGACATCGAGGGTGTGGAGCATCTGGTGTGCACCTCGAAGTCGATCGTCCCGGAGGCCGCCTGCACCTCGGTCCAGCTGCACCTCCAGGTCACCCCGGCCCGCTTCGCCGATGTGTGGAACGCGGCCCAGGTGGCCTCCGCCGCGCAGATCGCCGTCGGCGCGAACTCCCCGTTCCTGTTCGGTCACGAGCTGTGGCGCGAGTCCCGCCCGCCGCTGTTCCTCCAGTCCACCGACACCCGCCCGCCCGAACTCCAGGCGCAGGGCGTACGGCCCCGGACCTGGTTCGGCGAGCGGTGGATCACCTCCGCGTACGACCTGTTCGAGGAGAACCTGCGCTTCTTCCCGGCCCTGCTGCCGCTGTGCGACGACGAGGACCCGTCGGCGGTCATCGACGCCGGCGGGGTGCCCCGGCTGTCCGAACTCGTCCTGCACAACGGCACGATCTACCGCTGGAACCGGCCCGTGTACGGCATCGCGGACGGTGTCCCGCACCTGCGGGTGGAGAACCGGGTCCTGCCGGCCGGCCCCACCATCACCGATGTGATCGCCAACGCGGCGTTCTACTACGGCCTGGTCCGCGCCCTCGCCGAGGAGTCCCGGCCGGTCTGGACCCGCCTCCCCTTCTCCGTGGCCGAGGCCAACTTCGACGCCGCCTGCCGGTACGGCATCGACGCGCGCTTCGTCTGGCCGCGCCGGGGGCGGTACGGCGGGACGGGCGAGGTCGACGCGGTGACGCTGATCCGCGACGAGCTGCTGCCGATGGCCGAGGCCGGGCTGGACGCGTGGGGTGTCGAAGGCGCCGACCGGGACCTCTACCTGGGCGTCATCGACGAACGCTGCCGGCGCCGGGTCAACGGGGCGTCCTGGCAGGCGGCCACCTTCCACCGGCTCCTGGAGCAGGGGCTGTCCCGCGAGGCCGCCCTGGCCGCGACCACCCGGCGCTATGCCGAGCTGATGCACGGGGGAGAGCCGGTGCACACCTGGCCGGTGGGCCTGCCGGAGCCGGTGCCCCTGGGCTGAGTGCAGGGCCCGCACGAGGGGTGCGGGCTGTCGGCGGGCGGGTCGGGTGCGGGCTGGTCCGGGCTGTGGTGCGGCCGGCACCGGGTGCCGGCCGCCGGTGTGCGCGGGTGGCGCCAGGGTGTGCGGTGTGTCCCGGGTGCGGCCCGGTGCGTCGGCCTCGCCTCCGCTTCTGCGATCCTTGCGGGCAAGGTGGGCCAGGGGCCCGTGAGCCGGCGGGAGGCAGGGGTGCAGGTGGAGGCTGACGCGGTGGCCGATTCCTCGGCGCGGGGGCGCGATCCGCGGCGGATCCTGCGGGACGAGACGCTGCTGGTTCTGGCACTCTCCCTCGGCGCGAGCGGGGTCTCGGCGCTGATCAGCTTCATCGGCTCGGTCACCAAGCCCGGCGGACTGAAGGACCAGGCGGCCACCCTCAACGCCTCCGCCGCGCCCGGCCGCCCCTGGCTGGACCTCGCCTGGCAGCTCTTCGGCATCGCCACCGCCCTGGTCCCGGTCGCCCTGGTCGCCCACCTCCTGATGCGGGAGGGACGCAGCCTGCGCACCCTCGGCTTCGACCGCACCCGCCCCTGGCCCGACCTCGCCCGGGGAGCCGGCGTCGCCGCGGTGATCGGCAGCACCGGCATCGCCTTCTACCTGGCCGCCCGCGGCCTCGGCTTCAATCTGACCGTGGTGCCCGAGGCGCTGCCGGGCGTGTGGTGGAAGTACCCGGTGCTGATCCTGTCCGCGATGCAGAACGCCATCCTCGAAGAGGTCATCGTCGTCGGCTATCTGCTGCGCCGGCTCGGCCAGTTGGGCTGGGCCCCGGGCACCGCGCTGGTGGCGAGCGCGGTGCTGCGCGGCTCGTACCACCTCTACCAGGGCATCGGCGGCTTCCTCGGCAACATGGTCATGGGCGTGGTGTTCGTCTGGCTGTACCGCCGCTGGGGCCGGGTCGGTCCGCTGGTCGTCGCACACTCCCTGCTCGACATCGGCGCGTTCGTCGGCTACGCCCTGCTCGCCGGCAAGGTGGGCTGGCTGCCGACGGCCTGAGCGCGGCGGACCGGCCGTACTCAGGCGTGCAGTTCGCCCTCGATCACCGTGAGCGCGCGGCCGGTGAGCAGGGTGCGTGCGCCGCGCAGACCGGTGCGGACCAGACCGGTGCGCCGGGAGGCCTGGAGCCCGGTGAGGTCGTCGCGGCCGAGCCGGGCGGACCAGTGCGGGGCGAGTGCGGTGTGGGCGCTGCCGGTCACCGGGTCCTCGTCGATGCCGACGCGGGGGAAGAAGCAGCGGGAGACGTAGTCGTGGCCGGCGGCGGGGTCCGCGGCGCGGGCGGTGGCGATGATGCCGCGGCTGGAGTGGGCGGCCAGGGCCTTGTGGTCCGGGGCGAGCCCCAGCACCGTCTTCTCGTCGGCCAGTTCCACCAGCAGGTCGCCGACGTTCGGCCCGGTGTCGAAGGCGCCCACCGGTTCCGCGCCCAGCGCCTCGGCGACCCCGGCCGGGGCCTCCACCGGGGTCAGCGGGGCGGTGGGGAAGTCCAGGGTGATCGAGCCGTCCGCGCCGGGCGTGGCGATCAGCACGCCACTGCGGGTGGCGAACCGCACCGGGCCGGTGTGGGCGCCGCTGGTGTGCAGCACATGGGCCGTGGCGAGCGTGGCGTGCCCGCACATCGCGACCTCGGCGACGGGCGTGAACCAGCGCAGTGCCCAGTCCGCCTCGCCGCCGCCGGGCAGCCGGTGCGCGAACGCGGTCTCGGCGTGGTTGACCTCCATGGCGACGCTCTGGAGCCAGTCGTCGGCCGGGAAGGCGTCGTCGTCCAGGAGCAGGACTCCGGCGGGGTTGCCGGTGAAGGGGCGGTCGGCGAAGGCGTCCACGATTCGAATGCGCATGAGCCGAGGCTAGGTGCTCCGGTCGGTCTCGGCCCAAGGCCAATTCACGCGTTCTGGCCTCGATTCCGCAGGGTGGCCGCAGCCGGCCGCAGCCACGGCAGGAGCTGCGCCACCCCGAAGGACACCTCCAGCACCAGGAACGGCCACAGCACCCCGGGCCCGCCGTGCGCCAGCGCGTACGCCTGCCACAGGGCGAACAGGGCGCGCGCGGTGCCGTCGAGGAGACCGTGCAGCGGCAGGGGCCGTACGACGCGCAAGGCCGACCACACCACCACGACCGACCCCATCAGGTTGGCGTACAGGGTCTGCATCGGGGTGAGCGCGGGCATGGGGCCGAGGCCGGTCGCGGCACCCGCCGCCGACAGCGCGTGGTGGGCCAGTGCGTAGGTCCACGGAGTCGCGAAGGACGCGGTGACGATCAGGTCGTACCAGCCGCTGGCGCGGACGAGACGGAGGTAGGCGGGGGCGGCGGGGTTCACGGGGGCTCCTCGGCAGGGGTCGCTCGGGCGCCGCCCACGCTAAACAGCGGAGTACGCTCCAAGGTCAAGTCGAGCGACCTGGCGGGGGAGTCATGCGTATCGGTGAACTGGCCGCGCGGACCGGGGTGTCCAGGGACACACTGCGCTTCTACGAGAGGATCGGTCTGATCGAGGGAGACCGGCGGCCCAACGGCTATCGCGACTTCCCGCCGGAGACGGTGCCCTGGCTGCACTACATCCGGACCGCGCAGGCCCTCGGGTTCACGCTGGCCGAGATCGCCCGGCACGGCGCGGAACTGCGGGACGCCCCGGACAGCGCGACCGCCCTGTCCGCGCTGTTCGCGGAGAAGATCCAGGTCATCGACGAGCGCATGGCCGAACTCTCCGCGCTGCGCGCCGACCTCGCCGCCCGCGCCGGCACGGGGTGCCCCCTGCGGGCGGCGGAGCGAGCCGGCTGAGCGGCCGCACCCCGGGGGTGCGGCAGCTCTCGGGTCAGTCCGCGCAGCGGTCGCGGTCCGGCGAGCCGGCGTCCGCGGACCCGGCCGTGGCCTCGTGGGCCGCGAGTTCCTCCCGGGTCCCGACGAACGCCGCTCCGGCGTCCGCAGGGAGGCGTTCGACCACCATCGCGACGGCCTGCTGCGCCGTCGCGGCCGGTCCCACATGCTGGCTTCGCGACGGGCCGGAGACCCAGTACCGGCCGTCCGCCGCGGGCTGGATGTAGGGGATGTCCCAGGTCCCCGGCCACTCCGTGCAGCGGCTGAAGTGCAGTTCTCCCATCCCGGTCCAGGGGAAGAGCTGCCGTAGGCGGGGTTCGGCGTAGGCAGCTTCGAGCAGTTCCGGACGGACCCGGCCGTCGGCGCGGACCTTCTGCCAGCCTGCTTCGACCACGGCCCGGCTCGATGTCGTCATGTCCATACCCAACATCATCCCTGTCGGCCCGTCAGAGCCGGAACGCTCTGCTCACCTGATCAGTGAGTTCCGCTTCCGTCATCGTGGTGTCGACGTGGAGGGCGCGCAGCCGGAGGCGCCGGGTCTCCTCCTCCAGGCGCCCGGTGAACATACCGTCGCGTTCGGCGAGGTTGCGACCGGCCTTCGCGGGGTCGCTGGTCTTGGACAGGAACCCTTCCCCCGGTGCCGAGCGACTCCGGAAGGCGGCCTGGCGGAAGGCGGGTGTGGGAAGCAGCCAGACGGCGTGCTCGGGAGCGGCGAGCAGAGGCTGCACGAGGTGGGGCAGCAGCCGGAACCCCTCCGCCACGACGCAGGGTTCCGGGGGCAGGCGGAGAAGGTCCTCGACGATCAGGCCGAAGCCCTCGCCCCGGTACCAGTGGAACGTCTCCAGCATGACGTCCGGAGTCCGGTTCACCCATCGCTCGTCCATGTCCATGGCGATGAACGCGTGCAGAAACGGGGCGTCTTCGGCCGTGGTCCGTTCCGCGTGGTCGCGCATCACGTCGTCGGTCGAATAGAGACGCCAGCCATGGCGGTCGGCGAGTCGGCGGGCGATCGTCGACTTGCCCGCACCACTCCCGCCGCCGATCCAGAACACGTTCCGCAGCCGCGCCGCGAGCCGCACGGCGTCGGGCACCTCTTCGCAGTCTTCTCCCACCCCTTCCGATTGCCCGTTTCCGGTGCGGAAGCCACGTTCGCCGCGTGCGCCGTTACGCGGGAGGTAATGGCACCGGTCTGCCGGCGCTGGTGAGAATCCGACCTGCCGTGTCATGCGGACGCGGCAGGTCGGATCGGGGTGATGAGTCATGTCCGTAGCCGCTGCCGCGGCCACGCGCGTTGTCGTGGAGGAGCTGTTGCGCCGGATCGGCGAGGGCCATCCGGAGAGCATCGCCGAGATGTATGCCGTGGCCTGCGACTGGAAGCTGGACTGGCCGGAGGCCGAGCACGGTCGGAGCGCCACTCCATGGATCCGGCACCGCTCCACCCGCGCCGATGCCGCCGCCCACTACCGCGAACTCGGTGAGCACCATGTGCCCGGGCAGGCGGCGACCGAGATCGAACGCATCCTCGTCGACGGCCGCGACGCGGTCGTGCTCGGCGAGATCCGGCAGACCGCCCGCTCCACCGGACGGGCCTACCGTGCCCGGTTCGCCTTGCACCTCACCGTCGAAGACGGTCTTGTCACCCGGCATCACGTCTATGAAGACAGCCTGGCCGTCGCCGACGCCTTCGATACCAAGGAGCCGGGCGGGACTCGCTGAGGGCCGGGTCCGGCTCGGGCAGGGGCTTGTTATGCGATCGGTTCCGATATATCGTTGAAGCATCGCGAACGATACGCGATGCAGACGTGAAAGATCAGCGATGGAAATGGAGTGATCGCGATGCGTTCCCATGGATACGAGCGTGGGCACCGGCACGAGGGCTTCGGCCGGCGCGGTATGGGTGGATTCGAGGGCCGGCGGGCCGCTTTCGGGCCCTTCGGGCCGGGTGGTCCGGGCGGACCGGGGTTCGGGCCCGGTGGTCCGGGGTTCGGCCCCGGGTTCGGGCCGGGACCCTGGGGTCCGCGAGGGCGGGGTGGTCCGCGGGGGCGGGCGCGGCGCGGTGACGTACGCGCGTCGATCCTGGCCCTGCTCAAGGAGCGGTCCATGCACGGCTACGAGATGATCCAGGAGATCGCCGAACGCAGCGGCGGCGCGTGGAAGCCCAGCCCCGGCTCGGTCTACCCGACGCTGCAACTGCTGGAGGACGAGGGCCTGATCACCAGCGAGAGCGAGGGCGGCAAGAAGCTGTTCTCCCTCACCGAGAGCGGCCGCGGCGCCGCCGAGGAGGGTGCCGAGGCGCCGTGGGAGGAGGCCTCGCGCGGGGTCGACTGGGAGGCGGTCGGGGAGATCCGCCAGGCCGGCTTCGGTCTGATGGAGGCCTTCGGGCAGGTCTGGAAGACCGGCAGCAAGGAACAGCGCGAGAAGGCGCTGGTGGTCCTCAACGACGCCCGTAAGAAGCTGTACCTCATCCTCGCCGACGAGCACTGAGACCCGACCGGCGGCCGAGGCGCCCCGCGTGCACACCGCGCGGGGCGCCTTCGGATGTCCTCGTCCCCGCTCAGTCGACCAGCGCGGCCAGCCTGCGCAGCGACTCGGTCAGGGCGGCGCCGGCCGAGTCCTTCAGCTTGCCCGCCATCAGGGACACCGCGGCCCCCGTGAACTCGCCGTCGATCCGGACGGCCGTGGCGTCGCCGTCGGGGGTGAGCGTGTAACGGGTGGTCAGCGCGACCGCCATCGGGCCCTTGCCGCGGATCGCGAGCACCCGGGCCGGTTCCAGCTCCTCGACGGTCCAGTCGACCTCCGCCGGGAAGCCCATCAGCTTCATGTTCTCCCGGAAGGTGCCGCCCACGGCCAGGTCCGCCGGCCCGCCGTCGGGGAAGCCGGTGTGGGTGGTGTTCCACTCCCCGTACGACGACCAGTCGGTGAGCCGGCCCCACACCTTCTCGGCCGGTGCCTGGATGCGTGCCTCCGCGCTGACTTCGGCCATGCGACCACCCCTTCGGATCGGGTTCGAGTCGGGTGTATCCGGCTACGGTGTCGCGGAACGTAGCCGCAGGGCGGCCAACATTCAATACTGATGAACCGTCAGGAATGCTCGGCGTCGGGCGCGGACCGGCCCACGCGCCGTATCTCCGCCGCGTCGAACACGTCCCACGCGCGCGGCAGCGCGCTCTCGTCGTGGCAGTGCCAGGCCTCCCAGAACAGGTCGGCGAGCGTTGCGTCCCCGGGTGCGTAGACCCGGTACACGTACTGCTTGCCGTCCACCGCCGGCAGCGCCACGAGCCAGCACTCGTCCACGCTCTCCATGTCCCTGTGGGACGTGCCCAGGCGTGCGCAGGTTGCCTTCAGGGCGCGTGGCAGGTCGGCGTGCGCCCCCGTGGGCCGGATCGGTCTGATCTCCTCCCCAAGGAGGAGATCCCGACCGGCGATGTCCACTCTGCGTGGGACGCGAAAATGGTTCCGCTCGGGGATGACCCGGCCCGTGGGGACTGATGGGGTAGGCGATGTGCACTCCCGTATAGTCGGCCCGACTGCCCCTGACGAGGCGAGCCCCTGCCCGGACGACGCCGCAGGGTTCGGCGCGGCCTGTGCCGCGATCGTCGCCGCTGCCCGCCGCCGGGCCGTGCGGGACGGGGACCGGCAGATCGACACCGCCCATCTGCTCCACTCCCTGCTGGAGTACGACCCCGAGGTGCGCGCCGCGGTCGGCGGACCGACGCAGCTCGCCCGGCTGTTCGGCTATCTCGTGCAGCGCAGTATCGGATACGGGCTGCGCTGGCAGGGGAGCGTGGAGGACTCCGGGGCGATAGCCGTCGTGGCCCGGCCTGACGGCTCCGCCGGCTGCGATGGCTCCGGCGGTGGGGTGCGGGACGCGGGAGGCTGGTCGCCGGTCGCGGCCGCGGCGCTCGCCGAGGCCCGGGCGCGTGCGCACCGGCGCGCCGAGCCCCGCGCCGCCGGCACCGATCTGCTCGCCGCGCTCATCGCGAACCCGGAGTCCCGCGCCGTCCAAGTGCTCGAGCGGGCCGGCATCCCCGCCCACGAGCTGCGCACCCGCCTCGACCGCGGTGTGGAGGAGGGCGCGGACGACCAGGGCGCCGCCTGCTGACGCCACCTGCCGGGCCGGTGTCCGTCCATCCCCTGAGACAGGTGTCATGGGGGATGACGCTCCTGTCGTCCGCTGTCATGATGTGCCGGTGCATACGTCTGAGAGCAGTCAGGGCAGCCGGGGCAAGGGGGCGGGACTCGGTCTCGCGCTGGCCTCGGCGGTGGCGTTCGGCGGGTCGGGAGTGGCCGCCAAGCCGTTGATCGAGGCGGGCCTCGACCCGCTGCACGTGGTGTGGTTGCGGGTCACCGGCGCCGCCCTCGTGATGCTTCCCGTCGCGGTCCGGAACCGCGCCCTGCTGCGCCGGCGCCCCGCGCTGCTCGCCGGGTTCGGGCTGCTGGCCGTCGCCGGTGTCCAGGCCTGCTACTTCGCCGCACTCTCCCGTATCCCGGTCGGGGTGGCGCTGCTCATCGAGTACCTGGCCCCCGCGCTGGTGCTCGGCTGGGTGCGGTTCGTGCAGCGGCGGCCGGTCTCGCGGGCCGCCGCGCTCGGTGTGGTCCTCGCGGCCGGCGGGCTCGCCTGTGTGGTCGAGGTGTGGTCGGGACTGAGCTTCGACGCGCTCGGCCTGCTGCTCGCGCTCGGCGCCGCGTGCTGCCAGGTCGGCTACTTCGTCCTGGCCGACCAGGGCAGCGACGCGGGCGCGGAGGCACCGGACCCGCTCGGCGTCATCGCCTACGGCCTGCTGGTCGGCGCGGCCGTGCTGACGGTCGTCGCCCGGCCCTGGACCATGCCGTGGTCGGTGCTGACCGGCTCCGCGGACCTGGACGGCACCGCCGTACCGGCTCTCGCCCTGCTGGGCTGGATCGTCCTGGTCGCCACCGTCGTCGCGTACGTGACCGGTGTGCTCTCGGTGCGGCGGCTGTCGCCGCAGGTCGCCGGGGTCGTCGCCTGCCTGGAGGCGGTGATCGCGACGGTGCTGGCCTGGGTCCTGCTCGGCGAACACCTGTCGGCTCCCCAGGTCGCCGGTGGCGCGGTCGTACTGATCGGCGCCTTCATCGCCCAGTCCTCGACACCGGCCAAGGGCGCGGCGGAACCGGTGGCGACGGGCGGCGCGGAAAGGGAGCTGTCCACGAGGGGCACGGCGGCCTGAGGGGGCCGGGGGAGGGACCTGTGGACGGGCCGAACCCCCTCGGCCGCCGAGGCGTCGGTGGTGGAGGGGGCAGGGTGGGCGGGCGGGCTAGTGCGCGGAGAGGTAGTCCGGCAGGGTCACTTCCGGGGCCAGGTCGGGGTTGGGGATCGGGGTGTCGTAACCCTTGCGGAGGGGGACCACGCCGGACCAGTGCGGGAGGTCCAGGTCCTCGGGCTCGTCGTTGGCGGGGCCGGTGCGGATCTTCGCGGAGACCTCCTCCAGATCCAGGCGGATCACCGCGGTGGCGGCCAGTTCCTTCTTGTTCGCGGGCCGGGAGTCGGCGGCCCGGCCCGGGACGACATGGTCGACCAGCGCGTCCAGGGCGAGCCGCCGCTCCTCGGGGTCGGTGACCTCGTGCGCGACGCCGTGCACCACGACCGAGCGGTAGTTGATCGAGTGGTGGAAGGCGGACCGGGCCAGCACCAGGCCGTCGACATGGGTGACCGTCAGGCACACCGGCAGACCCGGATCGGCCTGGCCGGTCATCCGCAGCGGGCGCGAACCCGTGGAGCCGTGCACATAGAGCCGGTCGCCGACCCGGCCGTACAGGGTCGGCAGCACCACCGGGGCGCCGTCGCGGACGAAGCCGAGGTGGCAGACGTAGCCCTCGTCGAGTATCGCGTGCACCACGTCCCTGTCGTACGACGCCCGGTCCGCGGAGCGCGTGGGCACCGTGCGGTCGGTGGCGGGGTAGGAGGCGGACTGCGGTTCCTCGGTCGTGCCCGGCATGGCGGCCCTCCGTGAAAAAGTTATTGCACTAGTGCATAATTGGCTTTGTGCTAGGAGAATATCCGATCGAAGGGCGCGGCGCAGCCGAGATCGCGTCGAGCGTCGAGCGCGCGGTGGGCTCCGGCGAGCTGAAGCCGGGCCAACCCCTGCCCCCCATGCGGGAGTTGGCGGCCCGGCTCGGGGTGAATCCCAATACCGTGGCGGCCGCCTACCGCACCCTGCGCGAGCGTGGGGTGATCGAGACCGCCGGCCGCCGGGGCAGCCGGGTGCGGGCGAAACCGGCCACCACCGGCCGCAGGGAGCTGCGCGTCCAGGTGCCGCCGGGCGGCCGCGACCTCGCCGCCGGCAACCCCGACCCGGCCCTGATGCCGCGCCTCGGCCCGGCCTTCGCCGCGGCGGCGGAGGCCGCGGACCGTGATCCGGTCCTCTACGGGGCCGAGCCCGTCGACCCGGACCTCGTCCGCCTCGCCCGCGCCGAACTCGACGCGGACGGCGTCCCGGAGGGGCCGGTCATGGTGGCCTCCGGTTCCCTCGACGCCGTCGAGCGGGTGCTCGTCGCCCACCTCCGGCCGGGCGACGCCGTCGCCGTCGAGGACCCCGGCTGGGGCAGCGTCATCGACCTGGTGCCCGCTCTGGGGCTGCGCGCGGTCCCGGTCGGCGTGGACGACGACGGCCCGCGCGCCGAGGATCTGCGCCGCGCGCTGGAGTCCGGGGCCCGCGCCGTGATCGTCACCGACCGCGCCCAGAACCCGACCGGCGCCGCGGTGTCGGCCACACGCGCGCGTGCCCTGCGCGCGGTACTCCGGGAGCATCCGCAGACCCTGCTGATCGAGGACGACCACGGCTACGGCATCGTCGACCTGCCGCTGCACGCCCTCGCGGGTGCCACCCGGCACTGGGTCTTCGTCCGCTCCGTGGCCAAGGCCTACGGCCCCGACCTGCGCCTGGCCGTCCTCTCCGGGGACCCGGTCACGCTGGACCGGGTCTGGGGCCGCCAGCGCCTCGGCCCTGGCTGGGTGAGCCTGCTGCTCCAGCGTGCGGTGGTGCGGCTGTGGAGCGAGGGCGCGGTGGACCGGGCAGCGGTGGCGGCGGCGTACCGGAACCGCAGACAGCTCCTGATCGACGCGCTCGCCGGCCATGGCCTGACCGCCCACGGCCGCAGCGGTCTGAACGTCTGGGTGCCGGTGCCCGACGAGACGGTCGCGGTGGCCCGGCTGCTCCAGGCCGGCTGGGCGGTCGCACCGGGCGCCCGCTTCCGGCTGAACAGCCCCCCGGGCGTCCGGATCACCGTCTCGACCCTGACCGCCGAGGACATCGAGCCCCTGGCCGAGGCGGTGGCGGCGGCGGTACGGCCGTCTCCGGAGCGCGTCTACGGGTGACCGGAGCGCTTCCGGAGGGCGGCGCCGGTTCAGCCGGCCTTGCGGCGCACCTGGGTCAGTGCCGCTCCCGCCAGGACGATCACCGCGCCGACCGGGGTCGTCCAGCGCAGCGACTCGCCGAGGATCGCGACGCCCGCGGCGGTGGCGATGACCGGGATGAAGTACGTGACCATCTGTGCCGTGGTCGGCCCGACCTCGGCGACCAGGCCGTACTGGATCAGGACGGCCAGCCCGGTGCCCAGCGCCCCCAGCGCGGCGATCGCCAGCAGCGGGACGAGCCGGACATGGGCGGGGAGGTCGGTGAACAACGGGGTGACCAGGGCCAGCTGGACCGTCGCCAGCAGCAGCTGGCCGCCGGTCATGGACAGATGCGAGTTCCCGGTGCCGGCGAGGGTGCGCCGGACGTAGATCCAGCCGACGGGATAGCTCAGCGAGGCCAGCAGCGCCATCGCGGTGCCCGTGGCGTCCAGCCCGTGGAAGCCCTGCCAGGCCCCGAGGACCGTCAGCACCCCGAGGAAGCCGAGGCCGAGCCCGGCGACGCGGACCCGGGTGGGCCGGTCCTCGGACAGTGCGACCAGGGACAGCGCCATGCCCCACAGCGGGGAGGTCGCGTTGCAGATGCCGGCCAGCGTGGACGGGATCGTCAGCTCCGCGTAGGCGAAGAGGGAGAACGGCAGGGCGTTGAGGAAGAACGCGGCGACCGCCATGTGGCCCCACAGGCGCGCTCCGCGCGGCAGCCGCTCCCGCTTGACGGCCATCGTCGCCGCCAGGACCGCCGTACCGAACACGAGCCGCCCCAGGGTGACCTGGAAGGGCGCGTAGCCCTCCGTGCCCACCTTGATCAGCAGAAAGCTGAAGCCCCAGATCAGCGACAGGGCGCCGAAACGGAGCCGCCAGTCCAGACGGGCGCGCGGGCCGGCCGGGGCGGAGGCGGGGGTGCGGGTGGGGGACTTGAGGGACTGTGGTCGCGGCGCGGGGGCCGTCCTCGGGGCGGGGGTGCTCATGCCCTCCACGATGCCCTGGGCCATCTCGTAGCACAATCGAGATTTCCCCCCGGATACCTCTTAGAATCACTTACATGTTGAACCTGGAGCGCCTGCGCACCCTGGACGCCCTCGCCCGGCACGGCTCGGTCAGCGCGGCCGCCGACGCGCTGCACGTCACCACCTCCGCCGTCTCCCAGCAGCTGGGCAAGCTGGAGCGGGAGGTCGGTCAGCAGCTGCTCGCCAAGAACGGCCGGGGGGTACGGCTCACCGACGCCGGGCGGCTGCTGGCCGAGCACACGGCACGCATCCTCTCCCAGGTCGAGCTGGCCGAGTCCGACCTCGAGGCGCACCGCGGCCAGGTCGTCGGCGAGCTGCGGCTGTCCGCGTTCCCCACCGCCGCCCGCGGCCTCTTCCCGGCCGCCCTGGGCGCGCTGCGCAGCGCGCACCCGGGGCTGCGGGTGCGCTCCAGCGAGCTGGAGCCGGAGCGCGGCATCGCGGCGGTCGTCCGCGGCGACCTCGACCTCGCCGTGGTCCTCGACTGGTACAACAAGCCGATGCCGGTGCCGGACGGCCTGGTCAAGGCGCCCCTGCTGGACGACCCGGCCGATGTCGCGATGCCCGCCGGGCACCGGTTCGCGGACCGGGCCGAGGTGGACCTCACCGACTTCGCCGAGGACGAGTGGATCACCTGGGGCGAGGGCGAGTTCTGCCACGAGTGGCTGATGTTCACGCTCCGCTCCAAGGGCGTCGAGCCGATCGTCGGCCACCGCGCCGGGGAGACCCACACCCAGCTCGGGCTGGTGGCCGCCGGGCTGGGCGTGTGCATCGCCCCCCTGCTGGGCCGCCACCCGGTACCCGAGGGAGTCGTCCTGGTACCGGTGCGGCCCCGCGTGCGCCGCCATGTCTACGTGATCTGGCGGGCGGACGCCGACCGCCGGCCCTCGATCCGCGCGGCCGTGGACGCCCTCCAGGCAGCCGCCCGCCAAGTGAGCCGGCCCTAGCCCCCTAGCGGGACCCCAGCTTGCGGAAGTCCCAGGAGACGATCTTCTCCGGGGTCAGCCGGGCCCAGGCGTGCCGGCCGTCGTGCGGCATCTCCTCCAGGCCGAAGTTCTTGCGGGCGAACAGGGTCTCCGGCGTGTCGAGTTCGGCGCACAGCTCACCCGTGCGCGGCACCTCGCCCACGAACTCGACCCGCCCGGACAGCTCGGCCCCGCGCAGCTCGTCGTACTCCTCGCCCGAGTCGATCACGACGGCCACGCGCGGATCGCGCCGCAGCTGTGCCCAGCGCCGGCTGCGCACCACCGAGTACAGCCACAGCGAGGTGCCGTCCCAGGCGAACCAGAGTGCGCTCACATGCGGGGTGCCGTCGGCCGAGACGGTCGCGACCCGGCAGGTGCGCTGCGTGGTGAGGAACGCGTCCAGCTCGCCGGGCGTCATCATGATCCTCCGGCCCCTGCGCTGCTGACTGACGCTCATGCGGCCCCCTCTTCTGTCCCCTGTTACCGGCCAACTATCGTGTCAGGGCGATCCTCTGACATTCCGTCAGAAAATCAAGGGGGCTCTCATGCCGTCGTACGACCGGCTCGCCGAGCTGCTCGATCCCGTGCACACCGTCCTGCTGACCGTGGAGTGCCAGCGCGGGGTCGTCGGACCGGACAGCGCACTGCCCGAACTCGCCCGCGCGGCCCGGGCCTCCGGCGCCCTGCACCATGTCGCCCGGCTGGTCGCCGCCGCCCACGCGAGCGGTGTGCAGGTGATCCACGCCATCGCCGAGCGCCGTCCGGACGGCCGCGGCGCCAGCCGCAACGCCCGGCTGTTCCGGGCCGCCGAACGCCTCCCGGTGCAGCAGCTCAGCGGCAGTACGGCGGTGCGCGTGGCGCCCCCGATCGAGGTCGGCGAGGAGGATCTCGTCGTACGGCGGCTGCACGGTCTGTCCCCGCTGCACGGCACCGACGTCGACCCGCTGCTGCGCAATCTCGGCTGCCGCACCCTGGTCGTCACCGGTGTCTCGGCGAACGTGGCCGTGCCCAACGCGGTGTTCGACGCCGTCAACCTCGGCTACACGGTCGTCGTCCCGGCCGACGCCATCGCCGGGGTGCCCGCCGACTACACCCCCCAGCTGGTCCGGCACACCCTCGCGCTGGTCGCCACGGTCACGACCACCGACGAGGTCCTCGGCCATCTGGCACGGGTCAGGCCAGCGTGATGTCCTCGCCGGAGACGGTGATCTTCGCCGCGGGCAGCGGCCGGGTCGCCGGACCCTGCTTCACACTGCCGTCCTCGGCGGAGAAGTGGCTGTTGTGGCACGGGCACACGATCACACCGTTCGCCACGCTGCTCACCGCGCACCCCTGGTGGGTGCACTTCGACGAGAAGGCCTTGTACTGGCCGGCGGTCGGCTGCGTGACCACCACCCCCTGGTCCTTGAAGACCTTGCCGCCGCCCTCCGGGATGTCGGAGGTCTTGGCCAGTGCGGTGCCGGAGCCGGTGGTCACGCTCTTCGAGGAGTCGTCGCCCGAGCCGCAGGCCGTCAGCGCGGCGGCGAGCCCCGCCGCTCCGGCCGCCGCCACGACGGTACGGCGGGCCGGTCCGGCGGGGGAGTTGAGCGATGCGCTGGTCATGTGGGGGTTCCCTTCCGCGGTGCGGTTCGTGGTCCGCCGAGGGGTACGGTCCCCGGGCGCCACCTGTTCAGAGGGGGCACCCCGATGCTCGCCGCCCGGCTGTGCGCGAGCTGTCGGCCGGTCCCGGCCGCACCCCAGTAACCTGGGGCGATGCTCAAGGAAGTCACCGCAACCCGCTACATCACGCCGCTGCGGGAGGGGGGATCGCTGCCGGGACTCGTCGAGGCCGACGACTTCGGGACCTATGTCATCAAGTTCACCGGCGCCGGACAGGGCCGCAAGACGCTCGTGGCCGAGGTGGTGTGCGGCGAGCTGGCCCGGCGGCTCGGGTTCCGGATGCCCCGGCTGGTCACCCTGCGCCTGGACCCGGTCCTCGGCCTCGGCGAGCCCGAACAGCAGGTGCAGGACCTGCTGCGCGGCAGCGGCGGCGCCAACCTCGGCATGGACTTCCTCTCCGGCGCCCTCGGCTACGACCCGCTCGCCTTCCCGGTGCGCCCCGAGGAGGCCGGCCGGATCGTCTGGTTCGACGCGCTCGTCAACAACGTCGACCGCTCCTGGCGCAACCCCAACCTCCTGGTGCACCGCGGCGAACTCTGGCTCATCGACCACGGCGCCACCATGATCTGGCACCACAACTGGCCCTCCGCCGCGGCCTCCGCCGCCCGCCCCTACGACGCCTCGGACCACGCCCTCGCCCGCTTCGCCCCGGACGTCGCCGCCGCCGCGGCCGAGCTGGCGCCCCTGGTCACCGAGGACCTGCTCGCCGAGGTCACCGCCGAGATCCCCGACGCCTGGCTGGCCGACGAGCCGGGCTTCGACACCCCGGACGAGCTGCGGCGGGCCTATGCGCGCCCGCTGCTGGCCCGGGCGGCCGTCATCGCCGAGCGCATCACCGGTATCGAGGAGGGCAAGTGAGCGAGCGGCACATCCACGTGGCCGGCCATGTCACCGAGCGGCACATCACCCGGGCCGGCCAGGGCGGCGACCGGGACGTGTTCGAGTACGCGCTGCTGCGGGTCGTCCCGCGGGTCGAGCGCGGCGAGTGCATCAACGCCGGCGTGATCCTCTACTGCCGGGCGCAGGGCTACGTCGGGGCCCGCACCCATCTGGACGAGGCCCGGCTGCGGGCCCTGGACCCGGCGGCGGACGCGGACGGGATCCGGGCCGCCCTCGGTGCCGTGGAGAGGATCTGCGCGGGCGGCGAGGAGGCCGGGCAGGCGGCCCGGGACGACGCCGGCCGGCGCTTCCGCTGGCTGATCGCGCCCCGCTCCACCGTCGTCCAGCCGGGTCCGGTGCACACCGGACTCACCACCGACCCGGCGGCCGAGGCGGAGCGCTTGCTGGACCTCCTGGTGAGGTAATGGATCACACCGGCCGGGCGCCCCGTTGACACCGGGTGCCAGGCCTTCTAGCGTCACGGGTGCTGAAGGTACTAAGCGGTCGCTCACCGCGCACGAGGGGTCCCTGCCGAGGGGCCCGACAGGTTCTCTCAAGGGCGAGGAGAAGCAGCAATGTCCACCACTGAACAGCGGGTCGCGGTAGTCACCGGAGCGGCGCGCGGCATCGGGGCCGCCACCGCCGTACGGCTGGCCGCCGAGGGTCGCGCGGTCGCCGTGATCGACCTGGACGAGGCCGCCTGCAAGGACACCGTCGAGAAGATCACCGCCGCCGGCGGCACGGCGATCGCGGTCGGCGCCGACGTGTCCGACGAGGCGCAGGTCGAGGCGGCCGTCGCCCGCATCACCGCGGAGCTGGGCGCGCCGACCATCCTGGTCAACAACGCCGGCGTGCTCCGCGACAACCTGCTGTTCAAGATGAGCGTCTCGGACTGGGACACCGTCCTGAACGTGCACCTGCGCGGCTCCTTCCTGATGACCAAGGCCGTGCAGAAGCACATGGTCGACGCGGGCTTCGGCCGGATCGTCAACCTGTCCTCCTCCTCGGCGCTCGGCAACCGCGGCCAGGCCAACTACTCCGCCGCCAAGGCCGGTCTCCAGGGCTTCACCAAGACCCTCGCCATCGAGCTGGGCAAGTTCGGCATCACCGCCAACGCCGTCGCCCCCGGCTTCATCGCCACCGAGATGACCAAGGCCACCGCCGACCGGGTGGGCATGGGCTTCGACGACTTCAAGAAGGCCGCCGCCACCCAGATCCCGGTGCAGCGCGTCGGCGAGCCCGAGGACATCGCCAACGCCATCGCCTTCTTCACCGGCGAGGCGGCCGGCTTCGTCTCCGGCCAGGTGCTGTACGTCGCCGGCGGCCCGCTCAACTAAGGAACACGCACCATGACTTCCGTGGAACTCTCCGGCAAGGTCGCCCTCATCACGGGCGCCAGCCGCGGCATCGGGTACGGCATCGCCGAGGCCCTGGTCGCGCGCGGTGACCGGGTCTGCATCACCGGCCGCACCGAGGACAGCCTGAAGGAGGCCGTCGACCGGCTCGGCGCCGACCGGGTCATCGCCGTCGTGGGCAAGGCCCATGACCCGGACCACCAGACCGAGGCCGTCGAACGCACCATGGAGGCCTTCGGCCGCCTGGACTTCCTGGTCAACAACGCGGGCACCAACCCGGTCTTCGGGCCGCTCGCGGACCTCGACCTGAACGTCGCGCGCAAGGTCTTCGACACCAACGTGATCTCCGCGCTCGGCTTCGCCCAGAAGGCCTGGCACGCCTGGCAGAAGGAGAACGGCGGCGCGATCGTCAACATCGCCTCGGTCGCGGGCCTCGCGCCCTCGCCGTTCATCGGCGCCTACGGCGTCAGCAAGGCGGCGATGATCAACCTGACCCAGCAGCTGGCGCACGAGTTCGCGCCCAAGGTCCGGGTCAACGCGATCGCCCCGGCCGTGGTCAAGACCAAGTTCGCCCAGGCGCTGTGGGAGAACCGGGAGGACGAGGCGGCCGCCGCCTACCCGCTCGGCCGGCTCGGCCTGCCCTCCGACATCGGTGGCGCCGCGGCCTTCCTCACCTCCGGGCAGTCCGACTGGATCACCGGCCAGACGCTCGTCCTGGACGGCGGCATCTTCCTCAACGCCGGCGTCAGCTGATCGTCCGTTCCGGGCGCCGAACTTCCGACGGATCGGCGCCCGGAACGCCGTACACGATCCACCCAGTGGGATGACAACGTCGTCACAGCGCAATCGATCAAGAGCCGGGATTCCAGGGGTGGTTCGACTAGCCGGACGCTGCGGTATGGTCTGCCGACCCTTGGTACGGCAGATCGAGGAGCGTGCGCGTGTTCAACCGGAACCGATTCCTGCGGCGAGTCGCGGCGATCGCGTCCATATCCCTGCTGGCCGGATGCGGTCTGTTCTCCGGCGGAGACCCGGACGGCAAGGGGCCCATCGTGGTCGGCACCACCAGTGCGCCGAGCACCCTGGACCCCGCCGGGGCCTGGGACGGTTCCTGGGAGCTGTACCGCAACATCTACCAGACGCTCCTCGCCTACCCGAACGGCGCGACCACCCCGCAGCCCGACGCCGCCGAGAGCTGCTCCTTCACCGACTCCGGCAGCCGCACCTACCGCTGCACCCTGCGCGCGAACCTGAAGTTCGCCGACGGCGACCCGCTCACCGCCCGGGCCGTGGCCTACTCCATCAACCGCATCCGCACCATCAACGCCCCCGGCGGCCCCGCGGGCCTGCTCGACAGCCTGGACCGGGTGGAGACGAGCGGCGACCGGAACATCGTCTTCCATCTCAACCAGTCCGACGCCACCTTCCCCTTCGTGCTGGCCACCCCCGCCATGTCGATCGTCGACCCCGACGACTACCCGGCCCGCTCGCTGCGCACGGACGGCAAGGTCTTCGGCTCCGGGCCCTACCAGCTCCAGTCGTACGAGGAGGACAAGGAGGCCGTCCTCGTCGGCAACGGCAACTACCACGGCTTCGCCCAGCCGCAGAACGACGCGGTGACCATCCGCTACTTCCAGGACTCGTCCAGCATGGTCAAGGCCCTGCGGGCGAAGCAGATCGACGTCACCTACCGCGGGCTCGCCGCCGACGACATCCTCGCCCTCCAGCAGCACGCCACCACCGACCTCCAGCTCGTCGACGGCGCCGGCACCGACATCAGCTACCTGGTCTTCAACCCCAAGGACCCCTGGGCCAGGCAGCCCGCCGTGCGCAAGGCCGTCGCCCAGGTCATCGACCGGGGCGCCATCGCCCACAAGGTCTACAAGGACACCGTCGACCCGCTGTACTCCATGATCCCCAAGGGCCTGACCGGGCACACCACCGGCTTCTTCGACGACTACGGCGACCCCAGCGCCGACAAGGCCCGCGCCCTGCTGACCGCCGCTGGCATCCACCAGCCGGTCCCGCTCACCCTCTGGTACACCACCGACCGCTACGGCTCCGAGACGGCCCAGATGTTCCAGGAGCTCAGGCGGCAGCTGGAGGCCACCGGGCTGTTCACCATCACCCTCAAGAGCCGCCCCTGGAAGAGCTACGTGGTCGGCTACCAGAAGGGCGAGTACCCCGTGTTCGGGCGCGGCTGGTTCCCGGACTTCCCGGACGCGGACAACTTCATCGCCCCCTTCGTCGGCGAGCACAACGCGCTCGGCACGCCGTACCCGGCCAAGGAGATCACCGGCAAGCTGCTGCCCCACTCGCGCGCGCAGAGCGACCGCGCGCAGACCGTCAAGGACGTGGAACAGGCCCAGCAGATCCTGGTGAACGACGCCCGGCTGATCCCGCTGTGGCAGGGCCGGCAGTACGTGGCCGCGAGCGACGACATCTCCGGCGGCGAGCAGGCCCTCGACCCGTCGACGATCATGATGATGTGGATGCTGCACCGCAAGACCAGCTGGTGAGCCCGGTGCCCGACCCTTGTCGTGCCGGTTGTCAGTGGTCGCCTGTAGGTTCTGAGGCGAGCAAGTGACCGCACATCGTGAGGACGTTGACGTGACCGACACCGCCATGCTGCCCGAGTCCTGGCGCGGGGTTCTGAGCGACGAACTGCAACAGCCCTACTTCAAGGAGCTGACCGAGTTCGTCGAGGAGGAGCGGGCGAAGGGTCCCGTCTACCCGCCGCGCGAGGAGGTCTTCGCCGCGCTGGAGGCCACGCCGTACGACCAGGTCAAGGTGCTGATCCTCGGCCAGGACCCGTACCACGGCCCGGGCCAGGGTCACGGCCTGTGCTTCTCGGTGCGCCCCGGGGTGAAGACCCCGCCCTCGCTGCGGAACATCTACAAGGAGATGCAGGCGGAGCTTGGCCTGCCGGTCCCGGACAACGGCTATCTGATGCCGTGGGCCCGCCAGGGCGTGCTCCTGCTCAACGCGGTGCTCACCGTGCGCGAGGGCGAGGCGAACTCGCACAAGGGCAAGGGCTGGGAGAAGTTCACCGACGCGGTGATCCGCGCGGTGGCCGACCGCAGCGACCCGGCGGTGTTCGTGCTCTGGGGCAACTACGCCCAGAAGAAGCTCCCGCTGATCGACCAGGAGCGGCATGCGGTGGTGAAGGGCGCCCACCCCTCCCCGCTCTCCGCGAAGAAGTTCTTCGGCTCCCGCCCCTTCACCCAGATCAACGAGGCGATCGCCCGCCAGGGCCACACCCCGATCGACTGGACCATCCCGAACCTGGGCTGATCGCCCCGAGGCTGAGCGCCCGAAGGGCCGCGGGGCTGTATCGATATGCGGCTCCGACGGCGTCGCGGTCGACCACTGCCCCCGGACACGACGGCGCCGCCTGCCTCGCAAAACCGGCGGCGCCATCTAGCGTCGGAGACAGACACCTGACGACGGCCCGGAGGACGCGGTGGCGGAGCGACAGGACCAGGCGGCGCCGGACGCCCTGCTGACGCGGATCGGCCAGGTCGTGATGCTGCACCACGGCGGCGACCGGGAGGAGGCCCGCAGTCGCTTCCTCGACCTGTGGGCGGAGGTCGGCGAGCACGGCGCCCCGCTGCACCGCTGCACCCTCGCCCACTACCTCGCCGACACCCAGGACGATCCGGCGGACGAACTCGCCTGGGACCTGCGGGCCTTGTCCGCGGCGGAGGAGCTGGCCGACGGGCGCGGCGGCGATCCGCTGACCGTCCGGGGCTTCTTTCCCTCCCTGCATCTGAACCTGGCCGCGGACTACGCCAAGCTGGGCCGCACCGAGGCCGCCCGCAGCCACCTCCGCCGTGCCCGCAGTGCGGCGGGCACGCTCACGGACGACGGGTACGGGGCCGGTGTGCGGGCGGCGATCAGGCGCCTGGCGGTGCGGCTGGAGGAGGACGGCGACGGCAGCTGCGGGCCGCCGCGCCAGCGGTAGCCGGCGGGGCGCTGCCGATCGGCGGCGCCGGTCAGCGGCCGTAGGTCTCCTCGCAGATCACCGCCTCCGGGCTGTCCTTGCGCCAGCCGCCGTACTGCTTGCCCAGCGCGCAGACGTCCGGGGTCTTCGGGATCGTCCGGGGCAGGCCCGGAACGCGGATGTGGGTGCGCCGGTGGTGGTGGTACGGGTGATGCCGCCGAGTGCGCGGGCGCGGCGGTGCCGCCGGAGCGGCCGGAGCCGCCGGGATCCGCGGGCGGTGGGCGGCCGGGGGCGCGGCGGCGGGCCGGTGCGGAGTCGCCGGCGCGGAGCGCTTCGGGGGCGGGGGGTACGGCCCGACCATCTCCAGCGCCTCACGGGCCGGTGCCTGCACCACCCGGGGCTCCCCGCTGCCGTCCGGCCGGGGCACCGGCGGCAGCGAGGTCGCCGATGCGGGCGGAGGCCCGGGAGGTGCCGGGCGCGGTACCGTCACACAGCCCGTGAGGGCCGATACGGCCACGGTGACCAGGAGCGCTGCGGTGATGGTCGTTCGGTGCACCGCGCAAGAATGCTGGGTCGGCCCCTCGTTTCGCACCGGGGAGCGATGGTTCAGGCCCCCGCACGGGTGATTGCGTGCCCCGGACGAGGGGTTTTAGAGGCTCGGGGCTGACGTTCAGTCGCCGGTGACGCCGTCGATGCGCTCGCGGAGCAGATCGGCGTGGCCGTTGTGCCGGGCGTACTCCTCGATCATGTGCGTGTAGATCCAGCGCAGGTTGAACGACTCGTTCCTGCGCCGGTGCCGGCCCTTGGAGAGGTCGTCCAGAGCGAAGTCGGCCGCGTGCCGCCGGGCCGCCTCGATCTCGGCCTGCCAGGTGGCGTGGGCGTCCTTCCAGGTGTCCGACTCGGTGACGCGGAAGTCGCCGTCGGGGTCCTCTTCGGTGTAGTAGATCGGCCCGGCCTGCTCGCCCGCCAGGACCCTGCGGAACCAGGCCCGCTCGACCTCCGCCATGTGCCGCACCAGCCCCATCAGGGACAGCATGGACGGCTCGGCGGATGCGGTCCGGAGCTGGGCGTCGGTCAGGCCCTCGCACTTGTGGGCCAGGGTCTGGCGATGGTATTCGAGCCAGCCCTCCAGCATGGTGCGTTCGTCGGCGGTGGTCGCGGGTTCCCGGCGTTCCATGGTCATGACGGCATCCTCACCCGGTGCGGACAGGGGAAACCACCGGATTTATCGGCTCCAGGGCTCAGCGGCCCAGCATGCCGGTGAGCAGCTCGCGCAGGCCGGTGCGGATCTCGGCCAGGCCCGGGGTCTGTGCGCCGAAGGAGCCCGCCGCGCAGGAGAACATCAGCCCGTCCGCCCAGGCGACCAGCGACAGCACATGCCGGTCCGGGTCGGGGGAGCCGGCGGCGGTGAGCAGTGCGGCCAGCTGCTCCTTGAAGACGGCGCCGGTCGCGTCGTAGAAGGCGCGGAGTTCGGGGCGGCGGGTGGCCTCCAGGGCCAGTTCGTAGCGGGCGATGAGCAGCTCGCGGTTGCGGGTCAGGGAGCGGTGCAGCGCGAGGGCCAGCCCCTCGGCCAGCGCGTCGAGTCCGTCCCCGGGGTCCGGGGTCTCGTCCAGGGCCAGCACCCGCGCCTCCCGCTCGGCGTGCCGCCGTACCGCGAGTTCCAGCAGGGCCTGCCGGGTGCGCGCCACGTTCGACGTCGAGCCCGACGGCAGACCGGCCGTCTCGTCCACCGCCCGGTGGGTCAGCCCGCGCATCCCGCGTTCGGCGAGCAGGGCGAGGGCGGCGTCGGCGACGAGTTCGGCGCGGGAGGCGTTCGGGCTGCTTGCGGGCATGGGGTGACCCTACCCGAGTCACTACTTCTGTAGTACGGTCGACACATCGGTTAACTACATCTGTAGTGATTGCGTGGAGGGGTCATGGCGAAGCGGTCGGCGCGTGCGGTGGTCATCGGGGGCGGGATCGGCGGCCTGACCGCCGCCGCGGCCCTGCACCGGCGCGGCTGGGAGGTGACCGTGCTGGAGCGGGCCCGCTCGCTGGAGCCCGTCGGCGCGGCCATCTCGCTGGCCCCGAACGCCCTCGCCGCCCTGGACGTCCTCGGCGTCGGCGAGGAGATCCGGGACCTGGCCGCCTGGCAGGGCGACGGCGGGCTGCGCACCCCGAGCGGCCGCTGGCTGTCCCGGTCCAGTGCCCGGGCCGCCGCCGACCGCTTCGGCGGACCTCTGGTCCTGCTGCCCCGCGCCACCCTGGTCGACCGGCTCGCCGCCCTGCTACCGCCCGGCGCCGTCCGGACCGCCTCCGCCGCGACCCTCACCGACCCCGGCGACCGCGACCGGCCCGCCCGGGTCACCACCGGCGACACCGAACGGGAAGCGGACCTCGTCGTCGCCGCGGACGGCATCAACTCCCGGGTGCGCGCCGCACTGTTCCCCCGCCACCCCGGGCCGGCCTACGCCGGGTTCACCACCTGGCGGCTGCTGCTCCCCCTGCCCGGCGCGCGATTCGCCTCCCACGAGACCTGGGGCCGCGGCCGGATCTGGGGCACCCACCCGCTCAAGGACGGTCGGGTCTACGCGTACGCGGCCGCCCTGGCCCCGGCCGGCGAGCGGGCCGCCGACGACGAGAGGGCCGAACTGCTGCGCCGCTTCGGCGACTGGCACGACCCGATTCCCGCCGTCCTCGCCGCCGCCCGCCCCGAGGACGTCCTCCGGCACGACGTCCACCACATCGCCACGCCCCTGCCCGCCTACCACCTGGGCCGCACCGCCCTCCTCGGCGACGCCGCCCACGCCATGCCGCCCACCCTCGGCCAGGGCGGCAACCAGGCCATCGAGGACGCGGTGGTGCTCGCCCATCACGCGCCCGACCTCGCCGCCTACAGCGCGGACCGGCTGCCGCGGACCACCGGGATCGCCCGCCGGGCCGTCAGGGTCGCCCGCGTGAACCTGGCCCGCGGCCGCGCCGCCGTCGCCGTACGCGACACCGCGATCGCCGCGCTGTCGGTGGCCGGACCCGCGCTGTTCCTGCGTGGCTTCGACGGCATCGCCGACTGGCGGCCCCCGTATGCTTCCGAGCAGGCACACGCCGGACAGCGGCAGGGGAGACACAGGTGAAGATCGGCTGCATCGGACTCGGGGACATCGCCCAGAAGGCGTATCTGCCGGTGCTCGGCACCCAGCCGGGAACCGAACTCCACCTCCAGACCCGTACCCCCGCGACCCTCCACCGGGTCGCCGACGCCCTGCACCTGCCGCGGGAGCAGCGGCACGCGGACCTGGACTCGCTGCTCGCCGCCGGCCTCGACGCCGCCTTCGTGCACGCGCCCACCGCCGTCCACCCCGAGATCGTCACCCGGCTGCTGGAGGCGGGCGTCCCGACCTACGTCGACAAGCCGCTGGCCTACGAACTCGCCGACTCCGAACGGCTGGTGGACCTCGCCGAGCGGCGCGGCGTCTCCCTCTGCGTCGGCTTCAACCGGCGCCACGCCCCCGGATACACGCAGTGCCTGGACCATCCGCGCGAGCTGATCCTCATGCAGAAGAACCGGATCGGACTGCCCGAGGAGCCGCGCTCGCTGATCCTGGACGACTTCATCCATGTCGTCGACACCCTGCGCTTCCTGGTGCCGGGCCCGGTCGACGACATCACGGTCCGCGCCCGCGTCCGGGACGGTCTCCTGCACCACGTGGTGCTCCAGCTCGGCGGGGACGGCTTCACCGCGCTCGGCGTGATGAACCGGCTCAGCGGCTCCACCGAGGAGATCCTGGAGGTCTCCGGCCAGGACACCAAGCGCCAGGTGCTCAACCTCGCCGAGGTCGTCGACCACAAGGGCCAGCCGACCGTGCGCCGGCGCGGCGACTGGGTGCCGGTCGCCCGGCAGCGCGGCATCGAGCAGGCGGTCCTCGCCTTCCTGGACGCCGTGCGGGCCGGCAAGGTGCTCAACGCCCGGGACGCGCTGGCGACCCATGAGCTGTGCGAGCGGGTGGTACGAGCGGTTCAGGAGCGTTCCGGCGCAGCCTGAGCGCCCGTGTCCCCTCCGCCGCGCACACCACCACCAGCACCAGCAGCGCGCCGTGCACCGGCCAGTCGCCGTAGCGGACGTACGGCGTGACACCGTGCGCGAGCGGTACGTCGTACACCCGGGCGGTGCTCGCGGCGGTACCGAGCCACGGTCCGAGCCGCTGCCCGCCCGGCCCGTACACGGCGGAGACCCCGGTCAGGGTCGCGTGCACCATCGGCCGGCCGGTCTCCGCGGCGCGCAGCGCGGCCAGCGACGCGTGCTGCGCCGGTGCCCAGCTGTCCTGGAAGGTGGAGGTGGAGGACTGGCCGAGGAGGATGTCGGCGCCGTCCGCGGCGAGATGCCGGCTCATGTCGGGGAAGGCGGTCTCGAAGCAGACCAGCGGGCCGATCCGCAGCCCGTGCCCGGCCTCCATGACCACCTGCGCGGTGCCGCGCCGGCGGTCCTCGCCGGCCGCCTTGCCCACGGAGGTGGCCCAGCCGAACAGCGAACGCGCCGGTATGTACTCCCCGAACGGCACCAGCCGCATCTTGTCGTACCGCGCGCCGGTCGGGCCGTCCGGGCCGATCAGCACCGAACTCTTGTAGATGCCGGGCCGGTCGGAGCGGCGGGCGTCCACGTTCACCAGCACGTCCGCACCGGTCCGCCGGGACAGCGCGGTGATCCGCCGGGCCAGGTCGGGCCGGTCCGCCAGATCGAAGCCGACACTGGACTCGCCCCACACCACCAGGCCCACGCCCCGCCCGGCGAGCCGCCGGGTCAGCTGCTCCTCGCGGTCGAACCGCCGCTCGGCGCTGTCCCGCCCGCCCACGACACCCGGCTGTACGACGGCGATCCGCACCCGCCCGTCGATCCGGGGACGCGGCGCCCACGCCCAGACCGCGGAGGTCGCGGCCGCCGCGGCGACCAGTGACGCCACGGCGACCAGCGAGGCCACGGCGGGCAGCCGCGCGGCGCGCACGGCCAGCAGCACCGCGACCGCCACATTCACGGCCACCACCAGGAAGCTGAGCAGCCACACCCCGCCGACCGAGGCCAGCCGCAGCGCCGGGCCCACCTGCCACTGGCTGGCGCCCAGCAGCCCCCACGGCCCGCCGAGCCCCTGCCAGGACCGCACCAGCTCCGCCAGCAGCCAGCCCGAGGGCAGCACCAGCAGCGCGGCCGCGCACCGGCCCGGCGAGGGCAGCCCGCCGAGGTACCGGCGCACCAGCCAGCCCCACGGCGCCCAGAGCGCGCCCAGCAGCGCGCCGATCAGGAAGATGAAGACGTGCAGACTCGGCAGCAGCCAGTGGTGCATGGCGACCATGAAGCCGAAGCCGCCGCACCAGCCGTCGTACGCCGCCCGCCGCCCCGTCGGCGCCGAGCGGGCCAGCAGGATCCAGGGGACCAGGGCGACATAGGCGAACCACCACAGCGCCGGTGCCGGGAACGCGAGCACGGGCAGCGCGCCCGCGAGCGCGGCGGCGCAGGAGCGCCGCCAGGGGGAGGTCAGCCAGTGGTCGATCATCCTCATACGGACTCTCCCTACCCAGGCAGGTTCCCAGTGTGCGCGCCCACGCCGATCTCCGACAGAGGGGCCGGTGGGACAGCCCGGGACCTGCGGGAATCCCCGCCGGCGCGGACCGGCCGCGCTCTACGATGCGGCCCATGACGATCATGTACGAATGGCGCGGCGCCTTCGACAACGCCGCCGTCGACGCCCTGCACGCCGAGGCGTTCGGGCATCCTCCGGCCCCCGTCGACTGGCACACGCGCCTGCACCGGCACAGCCTCGGCTGGGTCTGCGCCCGGGCGGAGGGCCGACTGGTCGGATTCGTCAACGTCGCCTGGGACGGCGGCGCCCACGCCTTTCTGCTCGACACGATGGTCGCCGCCGACCTGCGCCGCAGCGGTGTCGGCAGCGGCCTGGTGGCCACCGCGGCACGCTCCGCCCGTGCGGCGGACTGCGCCTGGCTGCACGCCGACTACGAGGCCCACCTGCGCCCCTTCTATCTGGAGGGCTGCGGTTTCCGGCCGACGGAGGCGGGGCTGCTCGACCTTTCGGCGACGGCGGCCGGGTAGCTGCGCTCAGCCGGGCAGCGGCGCGGCGCCACGGTCCGGCAGCCGGCGCCACTTCTCCTGCACGACCACCTCACGCAGCCGCCATCCCTCGGCCGTGCGCAGCAGCGCGAACGCGTACCGGCCGCCGCACACCAGGTCGGGGGCGCCGGACCGGCCGGCGTCCGTGAACCGCATCGGGTTCACATAGTCGGCCCGGACCCGGGCCGTGTCCCCGGTGTCCTGCTCCAGGACCTCGAACCGGATGCGGCGATTGACGATGAGATGCTGCCGTACGGCGAACAGCCCCAGGCTTTCGGCGAGCCATCCGGCGACTTGCCCCGCGTCGCCCTCGACGCCGCCCGCCGAACGGTAGTCGGCGCGCCCGTCCGCCGTGAACAGCCCCCGGTACGCCGCCCAGTCACCGTCATCCACCGCCGCCGCGTACTCGGTGATCAGCTCGTCCACGGCCATCCGGTCCCGCACGGTCGCGAGTTCCACACGCTGCGTCATCGGCCAAGTGTTGGGCACGCGCGGCGCGGAGCCAAGAGGCGTGCGCGCCCGATATTCGGTGGTGCGGGGCGGCGCCGAGCGCCGAACCTGTCCCTGTGAACGATCAGAACGACACGAACGCCACGAACGACCAAGCCGTCGCCCCCGAACCGACGTTCCGCATCCGGGCCCGGCACACCGAGTCCACGGTCACCGTCTACCAGGCATACCGCCCGGAGATCGGCGGGCCGGCGGCCCGCACCGGTCGCTTCCCGGCCTCCTGGAAGCGGGACCGCATGACCTGGATCAAGCCGTCCTTCCTGTGGATGATGTACCGCTGCGGCTGGGGCACCAAGGAGGGCCAGGAGACGGTCCTGGCCGTCGAGATCGACCGCGGGGGCTTCGAGTGGGCGCTGCGCCACGCCTGCCTGTCGCATCACGTCGCGGAGCTGCACGGTGAGAAGGCCGACTGGCAGCGGCAGTTGCGGCAGTCCCCGGCGCGGGTCCAGTGGGACCCCGAGCGCGATCTGCACCACAACCCGCTGCCGTACCGCTCCTTGCAGCTCGGCCTCGCCGGCGCCGCGGCGGCCCGGTACGCCGACGAGTGGATCGTCGGCATCGAGGACGTCACCCCGCTGGCCACGGAGATCCACGCGCTGGTGCGGGCCGGTGAAGAGGAGGCGGCGGCATGGCTGTTGCCCGAGGAGCGGCCGTACCCGATCGCCGAGGAGGCGCTCGCGCATCTGCGGGCGTGACCCCGCGGCCCGGCCGGCCGGAGTCGTCGGCTCATCTCAGGCCGCCTCGATGATCCCGTCGCGGACCGCCCTCGCCCACTCGATCACCAACAACTCGTACTCCGCGCGCTCCTGGGCCGACAGGGTGCCGCCCGCACGCAGCCATAACGCCCGGATCTGCTCGTTCACTTCGGCGGCAGACCGCACGGAACCAAGGGGCATGAAATCGGGGGACATGCGGGCCAGCCTAGGGGCAAGCACTGACACTGCGCTACCGCTCGGCTACGCAGACCGTATGGGCTTGGTCACCGCCGAGGGAGGGCCACGCGCGGGGTCGAACCAGCCCAGGGTGCATATGCCCGACGCGACCGCCCGTTGGGTCCGGCGCAGGCGGAGGCCGGCCGCGCCGGGCGACCGGCCCGTACGCCACCCCTGGAGCCGCGTATCCGCAGGCGGCGGCCACCGCGCGGACCGTCGCGGCCGTCTCCCTGGGCCTGTCGTCGCGGCGCCGCCCCGGCGCCCGGGAGATGTCCGGAAACGGCGGCGGAGCCGGACGGGGGGCGCGCCCCGGGGCTCAGCCGACCGCCATCTGCCACCTGACCTCTCCGTCGTGCCACTGGTCGGTCGGGGCCAGGCCCGCGGCGGTGGCGACGGCGGCGGACGCCGTGTGGTCCGGGTGGATGTGCGCGGTGACCGTGTGCACCGGCTGCCCGCGCAGCCAGGCGACCAGACCCCGGGCCGCCTCGGTGCCGATACCGCGCCGCTGCCAGGGAGTTCCCACCACCCAGGCGATCTCCGCGACGGCTCCGCGGTCGTCGCCGCTGACGGTCGCCTGGACCGTGCCGGTCAGGCAGGCCGCGTCGCGCAGCCGGATCACCCAGTTGCACCAGGAGATGGCCGGGTCGGGCGAGCCCGCGACGAGGCGCTTGTAGCGGGCCCGCAGCGACCTAGCGGTGTGCGGGGTGCCGCCGATGAAGGCGTGCAGGCCGGGATCGGACAGCCCCGCGGCCATCTCCTCGGCGTGTTCGACCCGCAGGGGCAGCAGGGTCAGCCGCTCGGTACGGATGAGGCCGGGCCGGAGAGTGATCACGAGCCCCTAGGGCCTCTCTTTCGGATCTTGCCGGCGTCGCGGGCTCTGGCACGCACATCTGCTGCGTTGTCGTCGGTCTCCCCCACGCTCGGCTGCGCTCGCGCGGGGGGACCCCCATCGCTCCGCGTCGCTTCCCTCCTCCGCCTTGCATCTGCACGCACCAGAGCCCGCTCGGGTCGGTCAGAAGGCGCCGGCGCCGCAGCCGACCTGATCCGAAAGACAGCCCCTAGTCTACGGAGACGCCGACGACGCCCCTGGCCTGCAAAGCGGTCCGCGCTGTTGACCGTTCCGGGCGCCGCCGCTTACGTTGCAGCGCAGGAGAAAGCGCTTGCTGGGTCTCTGGGCCGGCTGCGCGCCCGCCGCGTTCGGAGGAGTGCTGAACCCGCCCATGCCCCGCTCTTCACTTCCCTTCGCCGGCCGGCGCATCCGGGCCGCGGTCGTCGGCGCCGGTGCCATCGGGCGCGGCTCCCATCTGCCCGCGCTGGCGCGGCTCGCCGAGGAGGGCGAGACGGAGGTCGTCGCCGCCGTCGACATCGACCGGGACGCCGTCGAAGCCCTCTGCGCCGAGGCCGGCGTTCCGCACGCCTACACCGACCTCGACCGGATGCTCGCCGAGCAGCGGCCCGACCTCGTCACCATCTGCACCCCGCCCACCCTGCACCGCGCGCAGACCGTGGCCGCGCTGCGCGCCGGTGCCTGGGTGTGGTGCGAGAAGCCGCCGGTGCCCTCGCTCGCCGACTTCGACGCGATCGAGGCCGAGGAGGGCACCGACGGGGGTCCGTACGCGGCGATCGTCTTCCAGCACCGCTTCGGCTCCGGCTCCGCCCATCTGCGCCGGCTGCTCGCCGAAGGCGCCTTCGGGCGGCCGCTGGTGGCGCACTGCCAGACCACCTGGTACCGGGACACCGCCTACTACGCCGTGCCCTGGCGGGGCCGCTGGCACACCGAGGGCGGCGGACCGGCCATGGGCCACGGCATCCACCAGATGGACCTGCTCCTCGATCTGCTCGGGCCGTGGCGCGAGGTGCGGGCGATGGCCGGGCGGCTGGTGCACGACGTGGAGACCGAGGACGTCTCCACCGCGCTGGTCCGGTTTGACAACGGCGCCCTCGCCACCGTGGTGAACAGCGTGCTGAGCCCCGACGAGGTCAGCCGGATCCGGATCGACTGCGAGCGCGCCACGGTGGAGCTGACCCACCTCTACGGCCACGCCAACGACGACTGGCGCATCACCCCGGCCCCCGGTGTCCCCGCCGAACAGGCTGAGCAGTGGCGGGACTTCGGGCCGGACGTGCCCAGCTCGCACCTCGCCCAGCTGCGCGAGCTG
Source organism: Streptomyces sp. NPDC001606 (assembly GCF_053596835.1). Classification (NCBI taxonomy): domain Bacteria; kingdom Bacillati; phylum Actinomycetota; class Actinomycetes; order Kitasatosporales; family Streptomycetaceae; genus Streptomyces; species Streptomyces sp. NPDC001606. The sequence goes on along the minus strand of NZ_JBSFHC010000012.1, from coordinate 200,026 downwards.
ATCGCCGACATGCGCGCCGGTGAGCGCCCGCGCAGCAGCGGCGCGGACGGCCGGACCAGCCTGGAGCTGATCACGGCGCTGTACAAGGCGGCGTTCACGGACACGACCGTGCGCGCGGGGGAGATCGGGCCCGGCGACCCGTACTACGCCGCCCTGCACGGTGGCGCCCCCGGCTGGGCGCCGGTGACCGCCGAGGGGGCCCTGGCGTGAGCGGCGGACTGCGCACGGCGCACGTCCTCGGCGACCGGATCACGGTCGCCGAACCCGCCACCGGTGTCGAGCTGTTCGCCTACGTCTACCGTCCCGAGGCGGCCTGGGAGGCACCCCGGCCCTATCTCCACCCGGTGCGCACCCTCGCCGGTGACGTGGTCACCGGCTACCGCCCGCACGACCACCGCTGGCACAAGGGCCTGTCCCTGACCGCCTCGCACCTGTCCGGGGCCAACCTGTGGGGCGGCAACACCTATGTGCCCGGGCAGGGCTATCTGGAACTCCCCGAGCGGGTCGGCTCGATGCGGCACGCCGGCTTCGACGAGATCGCTGCGGACGACGGCCGGGCACTGATCGCCGAGCGGCTGACCTGGCACCCGCACGACGGTGAGCTGTGGGCCGAGGAGGAACGGCGGATCGAGGTCCACGACGTCGACCCGGACGCCGGTTCCTGGGCGCTCACCTGGACCAGCGCGATCACCAACCGCCGTGCCGAGCCGCTGCGGTTCGGCAGCCCCACCACCGCCGGACGCGAACTCGCGGGCTACACCGGCCTGTTCTGGCGCGGCCCGCGATCCTTCCGGGACGGCCGGATCCTCGCACCCGAGGGCGAGGGGCCCGACCTGATGGGCACCCGGGCGCCGTGGCTGGCGTACTCCGGCGAGCACGACGGCACCGACGGCCACGCCACCCTGGTGTTCGCCCACGCCCCCGAGAACGACCACTCCGGCGCCGCCGGCACCCACCCGGCGCACTGGTTCGTCCGCAACGACCCGTTCGCCGCCGTCGCCCCCTCCTGGGCCTTCTTCGAGGAACTGGAACTCGCCCCCGGCGACACCCTCCGCCGGCGCTACCGGGTCGTCGTCGCGGACGGCGCCTGGCAGCGCGAGGACGTCGTCGCGTACCTGGCGGCGCACCCGTGGTGAGCGCCGCAGGGAGCGGGTTCCCGGGCCTGCCGGGCGGGGTCGCCGTGTCCCGGCTGTGCGTGTACGACTGGCCCGCCGCCGACGGGGCGCGTGGCGGAACTCCCCATGTGCATCTGGCCTGTTCGGAGGCGTACGTCGTCACCGGCGGCCGGGGTGCCGTGCAGACCCTGACCACGTCCGGCTACGAGGTCACCCCGCTCGCGCCCGGCACGGTGGCCTGGTTCACGCCGGGCACCATCCACCGGCTGGTCAACGACGGCGATCTGCGCATCACCGTCCTCATGCAGAACAGCGGGCTGCCCGAGGCCGGGGACGCGGTGCTCACACTGCCGCCCGAGTACCTCGCCGACCCGGAGCGGTACGCCGCCGCGACCACGATCCCGGCGGACGCGCCGGAGGCGGAGCGGGAGCGGGTCGCCCGGGCTCGGCGCGACCTGGCTCTGGAGGGATACCGAGCCCTGCGGGCCGCTCGGGAGCCGGAAGCGCTGGCCGCCTTCCACCGGGCCGCTGTGGCGCTCGTACGGCCCCGGGTCGCCGAGTGGAGAGAGCGGTGGCGCCAGGGTGCGCTGGCGGCGGCCGAGGCCACGGGGCGGCATCTGGACCGGCTGGCGGAGGGCGATCCCGGACACCTGGCCGAGGCCGTCGTACGGGCCGAACTGCCTGCCGAGCGCGGCCGGTTCGGAATGTGCGGGCGGCTGGACGTGTACGGGCCGCCGCTGTAGGCGCGGTGGCGCCGCCGTGCCGTCAGGCCGCCGTCGGGCCGGTGAGTGTCCAGCCCGGCGCCTGCGGATGTGCCGTGAGGTCCTCGTGCCGGACCTCCTCCCCGCAGGCCCGGCAGGTGACGGCCGGGACCAGTTCGGCGCCGCAGCTGTGCTCGACGACCATGGGCAGGTCGACGCCCTTGCGGAGATGGCGGTCGCCCCACTCCTTGAGCGTCATCAGGACCGGCTCCAGCTCCAGGCCCGCCGGTGTCGCCCGGTACTCGAAGCGCTGCGGGCGCTCGCTGTAGACGTGCTTGGCGAGGATCCCGGCGTCCACCAGGCGGCGCAGCCGGGTGGCCAGGATGTCGCGCGGGGCGCCGATGTTGCGCACGAGCTGGTCGAAGCGGCCGTTGCCCAGGAACACCTCGCGCAGCACGAGCAGGGAGTACTTCTCGCCGACGAGCGCGAGGGCGTCGGCGATGGAGCAGGGGCGCGGATCCTTCGTGGCGGCCATGCGCCCAGTCTAGTGGCGGGTTCGGTTTTCCAACCCTCGAAGGGTCGGTGTGCTCAGCGGGCGCGCAGCTGGTGGCGCTTGCGCCAGGCCACCAGCGCCCCCGCGAGCGCCGGTACGGCGATGCCCGCCAGCGCGAGCAGGAAGGCGGGGGACGTCGGCGCCGAGGCGCGGGCCCCGGCCACCGCGTAGGCGGCCGTGTTGGGGACCGAGCCGAGCGCCGTGGCCAGCAGGAACGGCAGCCAGCCCATCCGGGACACGGCCGCGCAGTAGTTCACCGCCGCGAACGGCAGCCCCGGGAAGAGCCGCGCCGCCAGCATCGACCGGAAACCGTGCCGGCTGAGCTGTCCGTCGGCCGCCTTCAGCCACCGGCCGCGCAGCAGCGGGCGCAACGCGTCCTGCCCGAGCACCCGGCCCAGACCGAACGACACGCCCGCCCCCAGCACCGTCCCCGCCAGCGCCGTCGCCAGCCCGAGCGGCGCGCCGAACAGCGCGCCCGCCGCCAGGTTCAGCAGGGGACGCGGGACGAACGCCACGCTGCACAGCCCGTACGCCCCCGCGAACACCAGCGCCGCCGCGGCCCCGCTCAGCTGCGGCGGCCAGCCCCGCGTCAGCAGCCGCTGCGGCTCGAACACCAGCACGGCCACGGCCGCCCCCGCGAGCAGCGCCAGCAGCAGCGACAGCCGGGCGTACGGCGACAGCAGCGCACGCGTGCAGCGGGCGGCGAACCCGGTGCGGGGGAGCGGTATCGCCGCCGGAGCGGGCGCCTCGGCGACGGTGCTGGTGGCATCGAGCATCCGGTGACACTAACCGACACCGGGCCGTGATCGCCGCCGGGTCGGGGCGGGGCGACCCTGGCGCACCGCGGAAAACCGTTCGACGCGGGGGGCGGTGTCGGCGATGATCGACGCCATGTTCCGGTATGCCTTCCTCCTCGCAGCGTCCGCCGTCGCGGATGCGCCGAAGGCTGCCGTCCCGCTTCTGCCGGCCGCTGTCGACGGCGCCCGAAGCTGACCCTCTCCGGACAGACCGGCGGACCCCGCAGGGGGAGGGTCGGCCCACTCCTTGGGGTCCCGCATCCCGTACGACCGGAGAGGCTCCGAGGTACACCCATGTCCAAAACGGCCTACGTGCGCACCAAGCCGCACCTGAACATCGGCACCATGGGTCATGTCGACCACGGCAAGACCACCCTGACCGCCGCCATCACCAAGGTCCTCGCCGAGCGCGGCACCGGCACCTTCGTGCCGTTCGACCGGATCGACCGCGCCCCGGAGGAGGCCGCCCGCGGCATCACCATCAACATCGCGCACGTCGAGTACGAGACCGACACCCGGCACTACGCCCATGTCGACATGCCCGGCCACGCCGACTACGTCAAGAACATGGTCACCGGCGCCGCGCAGCTCGACGGGGCGATCCTCGTCGTCTCCGCGCTCGACGGGGTCATGCCGCAGACCGCCGAACACGTGCTGCTCGCCCGGCAGGTGGGCGTCGACCACATCGTCGTCGCCCTCAACAAGGCCGACGGCGCGGCCGACGAGGAGCTGACCGACCTGGTCGAGCTGGAGATCCGCGACCTGCTCACCGCGCAGGGTTACCCGGGCGACTCGGTTCCCGTGGTACGGGTCTCCGGCCTCCGGGCGCTGGCGGGCGACCCGCGCTGGACGGCGTCCATCGAGGCGCTGCTCGACGCCGTCGACACCTATGTGCCGATGCCCGAGCGGTACCTGGACGCGCCGTTCCTGCTGCCGGTGGAGAACGTGCTCACCATCACCGGCCGGGGCACGGTCGTCACGGGCGCCGTGGAACGCGGCACGCTTCGCCTGGGCGACCGGGTGTCGGTGCTCGGCGCGGACGTGGAGACCGTCGTCACCGGGCTGGAGACCTTCGGCAAGCCGATGCAGGACGCGCAGGCCGGGGACAACGTCGCCGTGCTGCTGCGGGGTGTGCCGCGGGACGCCGTCCGGCGCGGGCACGTCGTCGCGGCGCCGGGGAGCGTGGTGCCGGCCCGGCGGTTCACGGCCCGGGTGTATGTGCTGTCCGGGCGCGAGGGCGGTCGTACGACGCCGATCGTGACCGGGTACCGGCCGCAGTTCTACATCCGCACGGCGGACGTGGTCGGCTCCGTGGACCTCGGCGAGGCGGGTGTCGCCCGGCCCGGGCAGACGGTGGAGATGGCCGTCGAGCTGGGGCGGGAGGTGCCGTTGGAGCCGGGGCTGGGGTTCGCCGTCCGGGAGGGCGGCAGGACCGTCGGAGCGGGGACGGTCGTCTCCGTGGAGGCGTAGCGGGCCGGCGCCGGTTCCGGGTGCCCGGTGCCGGCGCCCGCCGGTGACAATGGTGCGGTGAACGAAGCCATCCCCGTCCTCCGCACCACCGACCACGGCACCGTCAAGCTCATGCCCGACGTCGACCGTGAGCGGGCCTGGCTGCTCACGGTCGACGGAGCACCGCAGTCGTACGTCGACCTGGACGAGCCGACGCATCTGGAGTTCGAGTACGCGCGGCGGCTCGGGCATGTGCTGGACGTCGTGGCCGAGCCGGGACGGGCGCTGGACGTGGTGCACCTCGGCGGGGGTGCGCTGACCCTGCCCCGCTATGTGGCCGCCACCCGGCCCGGCTCCCGGCAGGACGTCGTCGAGCTGGACGGTGGGCTGCTGGAGCTGGTCACCGAGCAGCTGCCGTTGCCGGCGGGCTCGGGCATCGCGCTGCACGCGGCCGACGCCCGGGCCTGGCTGGAGGGCGCGCCGGACGACTCGGCCGACGTGCTCGTCGGTGACGTGTTCGGCGGCTCCCGGATCCCGGCCCACCTCACCACCCTCGCCTACGCCCGCACCGCCGAGCGGGTGCTGCGGCCCGGCGGGGTCTATGTGGCCAACCTCGCCGACGGGGCGCCGTTCGGCTTCCTCCGCTCCCAACTGGCCAACTTGGCCGCGGTGTTCGAGGAGCTGACCCTGATCGCCGAGCCGGGCGTGCTGCGCGGCCGGAGGTTCGGCAACGCGGTGCTCGTCGCCGCCCACCGGCAGACCGACATCGCCGCGCTGTCCCGGCGGACGGCGGCCGACGCGTTCCCGGCCCGGGTGGAACACGGGTCGGCGGTACGGGAGTTCATCGGCTCGGCGCGGCCGGTCGAGGACGCGGACGCGGTGCCTTCACCGGTGCCTCCGGACGGGGCGTTCGGTATCGGCTGAGCCGGGGGCCGTCCTGAGGCCGGGGGGCGGATGTGGTGCCTTTACCCGTGCCCCCCGACGGCGTGTTCGGCGTCGGCCGAGGCGGCCGGGGTGGCGGTGACCGGGCGGCTGTGGCGGGTCAGCGTACGCACGTCCGGGACCAGCAGTACCAGCGCCGTGACCAGGACGACCAGACCGGCGCAGCCCCACAGGGCGGCCGTCCGGCCGACGGCACTCTCCACCGGGCCGGCCAGCGCGGTGGCCAGGGGAATGAAGGAGACCGAGCCGAACCAGTCGTACGCCGAGACCCGGGAGAGTTTCTCCTCGGGGATCTCCTGGTGCAGCGCGGTCATCCAGGAGACGCCGAACACCTCCACCGTCGTACCGGCGGCGAACATCACCAGGTACAGCACGCCGGCCGGCACCGGTACCGCCAGCGCGGCCGAGGGCAGCGCCAGCGGGAAGACGCACAGGGTGCCGGCGAGCAGCAGCCGGCGGGGCCGCCAGCGGGTCATCAGCAGGGCACCGGCCACCGTGCCCGCGCCGAACGCGGCCAGCGCCAGCCCCCAGGGCCGCGCCCCGCCGAGGCTCTCGCGGGCGACGAGCGGACCGTAGACCGCCTCCGCCGCGGCGACCACCGCGTTGGCGATCGAGAACTGTACGACGATGCCCCACAGCCACGGCCTGCCGATGAACTCCCGCCACCCCTCCCGGAGGTCGGCCAGCATGCCCCCGCCGGGAGTGCGGGCCGGGATGTGGGAGACGTCGAGGCAGGAGCGCAGGGCGCCGGCGACGGCGAAGGCGGCCGCGTCGAACGCGAGGACCCAGCCGGGGCCGACGGCCGCGACCAGGGCGCCGCCGAGCGCCGCGCCGGCGAGGGCTGCACCCTGGGTGGCCATGCGGAAGACGGCGAACGCCCGGCCCGCCTGCTCGCCCTCGACGGAGGACATCAGCATGCCCTCGGCCGCCGGGCCGAAGAACGCCTGGCCGGTGCCGGCCAGCGCGCTGAGCAGCATCATCTGCCACAGCCGGGGCTCCCCGAGCAGCACGAGCGCGGCGAAGGCCGCCTGGGAGAGGCAGTTGAGGACGTTGGCCGCGACCATCACCCGGTGCCGGGGCACCCGGTCCGCGAGCGCCCCGCCGATGAGCAGGAACACCACCAGTGGCAGGGTGCGGGCCGCGGCCACCAGCCCCACGTCCCCGCCGTCGCCGCCCGCGTCCAGTACGGCGAACGCGGCGGCGACCAGCGAGCCGCTCGCGCCGAGACCGGTGATGACGGCCGCCGCGGTCAGCAGCGAGTAGTTGCGGCCTGCCCAGCGGGGCGGGCGCGGGTGACGGGGGCGGGGGGCGGTGGACTTCACCGGGCGACTATGGCTCGCCCGGGCCGTGCTTTCAAACCAATTGCGGTGCTCAGCTGCCGGTCGGGGTGCCGTGCAGCCGGACGGTGCTGAGGATCTTCAGCACGGTCGCGTTGGGGACCTCGTCCTTCACGCCCTTGGCCCCGTAGAAGTTGAACGACACATAGTCGTGCGCCGAGTTCTGGAAGCCGAACGTGAGCGCCTTGCCGTCGCTCGCGCACTTGCCCTTGCTGGGGGTGTTGGTCGACCGGGCCCACGCGTAGCTGCCCTTGATGCCCGAGGCGGTCGTGAAGGGCGTGGCCTTCTTGTCGAAGGAGACGCTCTTCTTGTCCGGCTGGGTGTAGCCGCCGTAGACCCACCAGGCCGGCGTGTTGATCGCGATCTGGTCCGCGCTCTTGGCGCCGCTGGCCCCCTTGGTGCCCACGACCGCCAGCGGGGTGTCGTCGGTACGGCCGTCCTTGTCGTCGTCGGACGTGCACCACTGCGGCTTGTCCTTGGCCGTGCCCGACATCACGATGATCGGCTTGAGGCTGGTGGACTTCTTGTCCTCGAAGCCGATCTCCAGGCCGGGGGACTGCACCTCCCAGTCGGCCGGCACGTCGAAGGCGATGCCCCACTTGGGGTTCACCACCACCTGCCAGCCGGCGACGGTCGGCTTCTCGGTCTCGTTGCCGCGCGGGTTGTCGGTCGTGGACGCGGTCGCGGTGGGCTGCTTCTGCGTCGCCGACTGGCTCGGGTGCGGGGCGCCCTTGCCGTTCTCCGCCTTGTCGTCCTTCGAGCCGCCGAGTACCAGGAAGCCGGTCACACCGGCGGCGACCACGACCGCCGCGGCGGCGATGATCGCGATCAGCTTGGTACGGCCGCCACCGCCGCCCTGCGGAGGCTGCGGACCGCCGGCCATGGTGGGCGCCTGCGTCCACTCGGACTGCTGTCCGTACGGTCCGGCCTGCTGCCCGTACTGCCCTGCCTGCGGGTACTGCTGGTACCCGGGCTGCTGGTACGGGTTCGGCTGCTGGTAACCCGGCTGCTGGTACGGGTTCTGCTGCGGGTTCTGCGCGCCCCCGGGCGGCTGCTGATCTGGCCACATGGCCGACAACCCTAGTGCCGTGGCGGCACGGTTCGGTCACCGGATCTCGTCAGAGTCGTAGCGAAAAGGGAGAGAGCGAGTGAAACCATGCTGGCCAGCTGTGGCTACTCATCGGTAACATCGCGCGCATGACCGTTGAGAACGCCTCGCGAGGCAACATGCTGGCCGCCGCCGTCCCCATGGTGCGCACCCTGAACCTGGAATTCATCGAGGTCACCGCGGAACGTGCCGTCCTGCGGCTGCCCGACCAGTCCGAGTTCCACAACCACATCGGCGGCCCGCACGCCGGCGCCATGTTCACCCTGGCCGAGTCCGCCAGCGGGGCCATCGTCCTGGAGGCCTTCGGCGACCAGCTCTCCCGGGCGGTGCCGCTCGCGGTGCGCGCCGAGATCGACTACAAGAAGCTGGCGATGGGCGCGGTGACGGCCACCGCGACCCTGGGGCGCCCGGCGGCCGAGGTCGTCGCCGAACTCGACGCGGGCGGGCGGCCGGAGTTCCCGGTGGCGATCGCCCTCCAGCGCGCGGACGGTGCGGTCACGGGCGAGATGACCGTCGTCTGGACGCTGCGCCTGAACGGCTGAGGCAGGCCCGGCCCCGAGACCGTGCGGGGTCTCGGGGTGTCTCGGACGTCGGCGAGCCGGGTTTCATCCAGGCCGAGTGAGCGGGGCGTGCCGGGGGTGGTCTCGGGGATGGACAGCGCGGCCGGGTGCCGGTCCAGGTGCAGGCCCCGGGATGCGCCGGCTCAGGCGGTGGGCGCCGCCGTCGCGCCGGACGAGGGCGGACTAGCGGGCCGAGGGCGGGGCGAGCCGGAGCCGGCGTACGGCGACGAGTGTGGCGCCGATGGCGAGGGCGTAGAGCGCCCAGGTGTGGCCACCGTCGTTGAGGGCGCGGACATGTGCGGGCAGGGCGCGGCCGATCACGGAGAAGGTGGCGCTCTTCAGGGGGAGCGCGACCGTGCCGTAGGCGGCATGCAGCTGGAGCGGATGCGGGTCACCCCCGTTACAAACCGGACCCCGCCGGTCCCGTCCGGCCGCCGCACGCCTGCGCCGCAGCGCCTCACGCGGCCCGCTGCGGCCCTTCCGTGGCAGGTCGCCGTCCGTCAAATCCGGCCACGAACCCCCTGAGTCGGTCGGTGAATTCGGGGCCGCGGCCTGGCGGGCGTCGGCCGGCCGGACGGCGTCCCCCTCGCCGGACGTGCGCGTCGATCAGGTCGTCGCCGAGCTGGGCCGCGGCGGAAAACCGGGAATTCGCCCGGAGAGTTCTCGTCCATCCGCTTTTCCCGTGCGAGTTGATAGGGATACCGGCGGTAACCATCGGGCGTACAAGTCTCTTTGACGTTCCGTCATTCCAACTCCTTGTTTCCCGTGACGCGCGTGTGCGAAAGTGAGCCACCCCGCGGGAGGGCAAAGGCCGGCATCGCGCGGCAAAGGCCGGCCCCGAAGGTACGCACCAATCACGCACTGCTTTCCACAGGGCGCCAATTCGCCCCGCCCTGCGGCTGGAAAGGAAAAGTCCGTGCAGTCCTCCAACCCCCCACGCCCGCCGTACCCGCCTCGCCCCGGATCGACGGGGGAGTCCGACCGTGATCTCGTCGCCCGGCTCCGCGGCCCGGACGACGCCCACCACCATGCCGTCGCCCTGCTGCTCACCCGGCACTGGCGGGCCACCCACGACTACGCGATGGTCTGCCTGGCCTCCGCGGGCTCCGCGGCCCAACTCGTGGCCATCGCCGCCTTCCACCAGGTGCTCGGCCGGCCGGTGGACGGGGCGCTGCGCCCCCGGCTGCTGGTGGCCGTCCGCGACACCGCCCGCACCTGGGCCGCCGACCCCGCGGCCTGTGTCGCACTGCCGGAATTGCGCCGTACCACCGGAGCCCGCGGACTGCGCGCGGCAAACGCCGGGACACCGGAAAGGCGGCGGCTGGCCGAACGCGCTTTCCATTCGCTTCCCGCCGCCTCTCGATGCCTTCTCTGGCACACCGAGGTCGAAGCCGAACCCATAAACACACCCGCCGCTCTTCTGGGTGTGGACCCGGCCACCGCCGCGGCCGCCCTGGAGCGGGCACGTGAGCAATTCCGGACCGGGTGTGTACGCGCCCACCTGGAACTCGCCCCCTCCAGAGAATGCCGTTTCTACAACCGCCTCCTCGACATCCCCCTGCGCCGCGGCGGCGATCTGCTGCCGGACGTACGACGCCATCTGTCCGGCTGTGCCCACTGCCGCCACGCCGCCGAACAGCTCGGCGCCTTCGAGGAGCAACTGGGCCTGCTGCTGGCCGAGACCGTGCTCGGCTGGGGCGCCCGCCGCTATCTCGACACACGGCCCGGCCGCGGTGCCGCCCGGGACTGGCCCGCACCGCCGCCCCGACCGTCGGGCACACACCCCGGCGGCCATGGAGCCGGAGGCCGTGGAACGGTGAGCCGGCATCGCACGGCCGTTGTCCTCGGTGCCGGGCTCACCGCGCTCGTCCTGCTCGCCACCGTCCTCGTGGCCCGTGCCTGGTCCGCTGACAACGCTGTCCCCACGCCCGGCCGCAGCTGCGCCGCGCACTCCTGCTCACCGGGGCCGCCGCCCTGCTGACCCGCACCCTGCCGGCCCGCCCTGCTCCGCCCGCGGTGCCGTGGCCGCCGTACGCCTGCGGTGCTTCCGGGCCGAGCAGGTAGCCTTCCCTTGGGACGCCCTTTACGCGCGGCGGTCCACGAGTCAGGGACGGCGACAGGGGAGGAACCTGCGGTGCACGTGCAGGAATGGCTCGACTCGGTGCCCGCGGTGGCCGTCTACGGCGTGGTGGCCCTGGTGATCGGTCTGGAGAGCGTGGGCATCCCGCTGCCGGGCGAGATCATCCTGGTCTCGGCCGCGCTGATGTCCTCCCACAACTCGGGCATCAACCCGGTCGTCCTCGGCGCCTGTGCGACCGCGGGCGCGGTGATCGGCGACTCCATCGGCTACGCGATCGGCCGCAAGGGCGGCCGGCCGCTGCTGGCCTGGCTCGGCAGGAAGTTCCCGAAGCACTTCGGCGAGGGCCATGTCGCCACCGCCGAGCGGTCCTTCGAGAAGTGGGGCATGTGGGCCGTCTTCTTCGGCCGCTTCGTCGCCCTGCTGCGCATCTTCGCCGGACCGCTCGCGGGCGTGCTGCACATGCCGTACTGGAAGTTCCTGATCGCCAACGTCCTCGGCGGCATCTGCTGGGCGGGCGGTACGACGGCCGTCATCTACTACGTCGGCGTGGTCGCCGAGGGCTGGCTGAAGAAGTTCTCCTACGTGGGCCTGGGCGTCGCGGTCCTGATCGGCCTGGCGTCCGTGCTGATCGTCAAGCGCAAGGCGAAGAAGGCCGCCCAGGCTCCCGCCCCGGAGGCGGAAGCCGTGCGCGCCGGGGAGTAAGGCGTAACGGGGACGGCCGCCCGCGGCCCGGCCGGACTACTCGTGCACCGCCCGATGTGCCCGGGCCAGCTCCGCGTACATCGTGCCGTTGAGGGTCACGCCCTGGCGCTCCTCCTCGCTCAGCTCCCGCCGCACCTTCGCCGGCACCCCCGCCACCAGCGACCCCGGCGGCACCACCATCCCCTGCGGCACCAGGGCCTGCGCCGCGACCAGCGACCCGGCCCCGATCACCGCGCCGTTCAGCACGGTGGCCCCCATCCCGATCAGGCAGTCGTCCTCGACCGTCGCCCCGTGGACCACGGCGTTGTGCCCGATGGACACCCGCTCGCCGACGCTCACCGGAAACCCGGGGTCGGCATGGAGGGTGACGTTGTCCTGGACGTTGGCGGCCGCGCCCACGGTGATCCGCTCCACGTCACCGCGCACCACCGCGCCGTACCAGACACTGGCCCCCGCGTGCAGGGTGACGTCTCCGATCACCGAGGCCGTGGGCGCGACGAACGCCTCCGGATCGACCTGGGGCTCCCTGCCCCCGATACCCACGATCAGCGCCTGCCGGGTCATCACCGTCTCCTCGCATCCGTAGCCCGCGAACGTGGGGTGAACGGTACGGCACCGGTTGGGGCAAAGATCACAGCAGCCCGGCCTCTCGCCCCGGGCGACCGATGAGTAACGTGACCCCGTGCCGAAGCGCAAGAACACGTTCTCATCCTGGCGCCGGGGCCTCGCCCAGCGCGCGGTCCACCGGGCCTGGGCCTGGGCCCAGCGCGCGGGTTCCGTCACGGCCGAGCACCCGGCGGCCTTCCGCTTCGGCGCGCTCGGCGAGGCCACCCGTCTGGCCTTCCCGCTCGGCACGGTCTTCGGCGAGCCGTGGATCCGCATCGGCTCCTACTGCATCATCGGCGAACGGGTCACCCTCACCGCCGGTCTGATGCCGGACCTCGACCTCGGTCCGGACCCCATCCTGCGGATCGGCGACGGCGTGGTCCTCGGCCGCGGCAGCCATGTCATCGCGGACACCACGGTCACGATCGGCAACGACTGCTACTTCGGCCCGTACGTCTACGTCACCTCCACCAACCACTCCTACGACGACCCGCACGAGCCGATCGGCAAGCAGTGGCCGCGGATGGAGCCGGTCGAGATCGGCCCGGGCTGCTGGATCGGCACCGGCGCGGTGATCCTGCCGGGCGCCCGGATCGGCCGGAACGTGGTCGTGGCGGCCGGTGCGGTGGTGCGCGGCACGGTGCCCGACCATGCCGTGGTGGCCGGGGCCCCGGCCCGGGTCGTACGGCGCTGGACCCCCGACGACGGCTGGCAGCCGCCCCTGCGGACCCCGGCGCCGGTGCCGATCCCGGACGGGACGACGCCGGAGCAGCTGCGCTCCCTGGCGGAGCTGGACGAGGCCGCCGTCGCCCGCCTCGCCGAGCTGGAGCCCGAGGGCTGACCCGGCCGGGCTCAGCCGGTCGCCAGCAGCAGGGTGCCCAGCAGCGCCAGCCCCGCTCCCGCCGCCTGGACGGCGCGCAGCCGCTCGCTGAGGAAGCCGCGCGCGGCCAGCGCCGTGACCACCGGATACAGCGAGGCCAGGACGGCCGCCACGGTGACCGGGCCGTGCTGGGCGGCGACGGCGTAGGTGCCGTTGGCCGCCACATCGGCGAGGCCGACGAAGGCCAGCGCGGGCAGCGAGGTCCAGGGGAAACCGCCCTGCGGTACGACGGGGACGCCCCGCCGGGCCGAGACGGCGAGCGCGGCACCGCCCACCGCGATGTTCGTCAGCCGCTGCACGAACAGGGCGAGGAACAGCCCGGTGACATTCGTCGAGGCCTGCGAGATCAGCGCGAACACCGCGCCGAAGCCGAGCGCCGCGACCAGGGTGAGCAGGATCGTCCGCCGCTGGACGGGCGCACCCCGCAGCTGCGGGCCGCCGGCCAGCACGACCCCGGTGACCGCGACCGCGATGCCCGCGACCTGGAGCAGCCCCGGACGCTCGCCGAGCACCAGCCCCACGCCGACGGGCACGGCCACGCTGAGCGTGGCGAGCGGCGACACCACGCCCATCGGGCCGCGCGCGAGCGCCTGGTAGAAGCAGAGCACCGCCACCGGGCCGATCACGCCGGCCGCGGCGGCGAACCACAGCCGGGGCCCGGCCTCGCCCCAGCCGCCCGTGGCGACGACGATCGCGCCCAGCACGGCGGCCGCGACCGTCTGCGAGACCACCACCACCGTGAGCGCCGGGGTGCGCCGTGTCAGCAGCCCGCCGCCGAAGTCGGCCAGCCCCCACAACAGGCTGGTGGTCAGGGCGAAGAATGCTGTCACGGCACCTCGCAGTACAGTTTGTTGGACGAAGGGGTACGCCCCACGGTAGTTCAATGAACTGAACCCCGTCATCCATCGCAGTGGACCATCTCGTATACTGGACCCCGGACCCTGGACGGAATGTGTCGGACCTCGACCTGCTGACCCAGTCCCTTGCGCGCAACGTCAAGCGCTGGCGCACCGAGCGCGGCTTCACCCTGGACGCGCTGGCCGCCCGGGCCGGGGTCAGCCGCGGCATGCTCATCCAGATCGAGCAGGCCCGCACCAACCCGAGCATCGGCACCGTCGTCAAGATCGGCGACGCGCTCGGCGTCAGCATCACCACCCTGCTCGACTACGAACAGGGCCCCCGGGTCCGTGTCGTCCCGGCCGACCAGGCCGTACGGCTGTGGCACAGCGAGGCCGGCGGCTACAACCGGCTGCTGGCCGGCGCGGAGGCCCCCGGCCCGCTGGAGATGTGGGACTGGCGGCTGATGCCCGGCGAGCGGAGCCCCTCGGACCCGCACCCGGCCGGCACGGTGGAACTCCTCCATGTCACCGCCGGCGAACTGACCCTCACCGTCGAGGGGGTACGGCACCTCGTCCCGGCGGGCGCCAGCGCCTCCTTCGAGGCGGACGTCCCGCACGAGTACGGCAACGAGGGCGAGGTCCCGATGGAGATGGTGATGGCCGTCTCGGTTCCCCCGGTCCGCTGAACGCCCTGCTCACCCTCGGACCCGGGCGGCGCCTGATCACGTCGTGAGGTGGTGGGCGAGCGCCAGATGCGGATCCGGCCCGCCCGGCACCGGTGCCGGGTCCGCGTGCACCAGGGCGGCCGTCAGCCGGGGCAGGGCGTGCAGCAGGGCGTGTTCGGCCTCGACGGCGATCGCGTGCGCCTGCCGTACCGTCGCCTCCCCGTCCACGATCACCGCCAGTTCGGCCCGCAGCCGGTGCCCGATCCAGCGCAGCCGCAGCTCACCCACCCCACGCACGCCGGGCACCGCCCGCACCGCCCGCTCGGCCCGGTCCACCAGCGCCGGGTCGACGGCGTCCAGCATCCGCCGGAACACCTCGCGCGCCGCGTCCCGCAGCACCAGGACGATCGCGGCCGTGATCGCCAACCCCACGACCGGGTCGGCCGCCTGCCAGCCCAGCGCGGATCCGCCCGCGCCCAGCAGCACGGCCAGCGAGGTGAACCCGTCGGTACGGGCGTGCAGCCCGTCGGCGACCAGCGCGGCCGAGCCGATCTCCCGCCCCACCCGGATCCGGTACCGGGCCACCCACTCGTTGCCGGCGAAGCCGACCAGCGCGGCCACCGCGACCGCCGGCAGCTGCGCGACCGGGCGCGGCTCGAGCAGCCGTCCCACGGCCGCCCAGGCGGCGAACGCGGCCGAGCCGGCGATGGTCAGCACGATCGCCAGCCCCGCCAGGTCCTCGGCGCGGCCGTAGCCGTAGGTGAACCGCCGGGTCGCCGCCCGCCGCCCCAGCACGAAGGCGATGCCGAGCGGTACGGCGGTCAGCGCGTCGGCGGCGTTGTGCACCGTGTCGCCGAGCAGCGCCACCGAGCCGGAGAGGGCCACCACCACCCCCTGCGCCAGCGCGGTCGCCCCCAGCACGAGCAGGGACACCCACAGCGCCCGCATCCCGCGCGCCGAGGACTCCAGCGCGGGGTCGAGCTTGTCGGCGGTCTCGTGGGAGTGCGGGGTGAGGAGATGGCCGAGCCGGTGCTTGAGCCCGGGGCGGCCGGTCTGGTGGGGGTGGGGGTGCTGGTGCGCGTGGGAGTGTCCGTCCTCGCCGTGCGCGTGCTGGTGCTGCTGTCGCTCCTGGCCATGAGCTGCGCGTCCCTGTGCCCCGTGGTCGTCCGACCCGTGCCGGTGCGGCTGCCGGTCGCTCACGTCGGTCCCCTTCCGGTGTGCGGGAGTGGACGCGAGACGTCCACGGAGCCATTATGTGCGTATGAGCGCACGCATGCACCTATCACCTGCGCACCATGCGCATCCGCGCACCCCGGGCGAGGAGCAGTTCGCGCTCGCCGCCGACCTCCTGGCCCTGCTCGGCGACCGCACCCGCCTCGCCCTGCTGCATGCCCTGACCGCCGGCCCGGCCGACGTCGGCACGCTCACCGAGGCCTGCGGCGCCGCCCGCCCGGCCGTCAGCCAGCATCTGGCCAGGCTGCGCCTCGCGGGTCTCGTGGGCACCCGCAAGGAGGGCCGCCGGGTGATCTACTCGCTGCGGCACGCGCATGTGCCCCGGCTGGTCCAGGAGGCGCTGCGGACGGCCGACCACCTGCTCACCGAAGGGCGCTGATCAGGACCGCCCATGCGTGGCCGGGTCTCGGTGAGCAATCCCCCGTAAACACGACGGTGTCCCGTCAGCAGGGCTCTGCTGACGGGACACCGGAGTTGGGTGAGGGGGGTGGTCAGTGCGCCGGAGCGTCGGTGACCACGACCTCGTCGATGCTGCGCTCGATCGCCTCGGGGGCGGAGGCGGTCGCCTTGGCCCAGTAGTAGATGCCGAGGGAGAAGACCGCCACGACCAGGATGTCCCACCACAGCGGCAGGGTGCCCGTGCCACCGAAGGTGCTCAGGTAGGAGATCACGCCGATGCCCAGCAGGTAGGGCAGCAGCCACTGCGCGGCCTTGAAGTCCAGCCGCGGCGCGTTGGGCAGGTTCTTGCTGATCGCGTACGCGGCGTAGGAGCCGAGCAGGACGTAGCCGATGAGGATGGCGCAGCCCAGCCGCCACAGGGTGTCCCAGCCGGACCAGAAGATGATCAGGTTGGCGACCACGAAGGACAGCGGCGAGATGAACTTGCCGCCGGGGAGCCGGTACGGGCGCTCCAGGTTCGGCAGCCGGTCCTTGAAGACGCCGTAGGCCAGCGGGGCGCCCGCGTACATCAGCACGCTCGCCGAGGTGATGAAGCTGACCAGGGTCTGCCAGCTCGGGAAGGGCAGGAAGCAGATCACGCCGGTCACGAAGGAGATGGCGAGACCGAACCACGGCACACCGCGGGAGTCCGTCTTGGCGAACACCTTCGGCGCGTAGCCGTTCTTGGCGAGGCCGTAGGAGATGCGGGAGGTGGCGGTGGTGTAGATCAGGCCGGTGCCACCGGGGGAGATGATCGCGTCGGCGTACAGGATCCAGGCCAGCCAGCCCAGACCGACCAGCGTGGCGAGACCGGCCCAGGGGCCGCTGATGCCGGCGTAGTTCAGGTGCGCCCAGCCCTTCGCGAAGGAGGCGTGCGGCAGGGCGGCGATGAAGACGACCTGGAGCAGGACGTAGATCACGGCACCGATGGCGACCGAGCCGAGCGTCGCGCGGGGCAGGTCACGCTTCGGGTTGCGGCTCTCACCGGCCAGCTGGATCGCCTGCTCGAAGCCGAGCAGCGCGAAGATGATGCCGCTGGAGCTGATCGCGGTCAGGACGCCCTTGGCGCCGAACGGTGCGAAGCCCTCGGAGGTGAAGTTGGCCGGGTGGAAGTTGCCGATGGCGATGACGAAGATCGCGGCGAGCGGGACGGCGATCTTCCACCAGGTGGCGGCGCTGTTGGTGTGGGCGAGGACGCGGACACCGAGGAAGTTGACCGCGACGAACACGGCCATGAGGAGTACTGCCACCACGATGCCGCTGGTCGTCAGCGTGCCGTTGGCGTTCTGGAGCCCTTCGGCGAACTTCCAGTGCTTGGCATAGCCGATCATGGCCTCGACCTCGATCGGGGCCACGGTGGCTGCCTGGAGCCAGGAGAACCAGCCGAAGGACATGCCGGCCAGGCCGCCGAAGGCGTAGTGGGGATAACGGGCGGTGCCGCCCGCGACCGGGAACATGCCGCCGAGTTCGGCGTGCACGAGCGCCAGCAGCACGATGGCCACCGCGCCGATCACCCACGAGATGATCGCGGCGGGGCCTGCTGCCACCACGGCCTTCTCGGCGCCGAAGAGCCAGCCTGAACCGATGATGGACCCCACGGAGGCCCACATCAGGCCGATCAGTCCGACGTCGCGGCGGAGCCCACCGGTGTCGCTTGTGGCTACCGAGGGCTTAGCCTGGTCGACATTCGCCATGTCAAGTGGCCTCTCACATGTGAACGGAGATTTAACGGGGAAGGAGGCCACAGATTAGGTAGGCGTGAGGCCCTGGCAGAAGACGTGATACCAAATCTTGACCCTGGATCTTACATGTCTTATACACAAGTCTTCGTACAGGTCAGGCACGCTCTGCGAATGTAGATATTCAGCGCGTAATTGTGATGTAGGAGAAGTATCAGCCAGCCAGGAGCGGAATTTCGATCGCCGGGCAGCGGTTCATGACCATGTCAAGTCCGGCGGTGCGGGTCCTCTCGTAGGCCGCGACGTCGACGACCCCCAGCTGGAACCAGACCGCCTTGGCCCCCTTTGTCACGGCTTCGTCGGCCACCGCACCCGCCAGTTCGCTGTTGACGAAGACGTCGACCACGTCCACGGGGAAGGGGATGTCCGCCAGCGACGCGTAGCCGCGCTCGCCGTGCACCGTCTCGGCCTTCGGGTGCACCGGCACGATCCGCTTGCCGAACCGCTGGAGCACCTGCGCCACCCCGTAGGCGGCCCGGTTCCGGTTGCCGGACAGGCCGACCACCGCCCAGGTGTCGCCCAGCTCGGTCAGGATCCTGCGGATCGTCGCCTCGTCGCCGTACATGGCCGCCTCCTCGTGTCGGGGGATCCTTCGCCTGGGCAACAGCGCTCCGGCGGTGCCGATTCCCCCCGGTACCCCGCCACGGTGACCGGAATCGGCGCAAGGTGCCTGCGCACGGCCGTCCGCCCGCCTACGCTCGGCCCGTGCTGCGCATCCTCGACGCCCGAACCGGTGAGCACATCGCCGCCGCGCCCGCCCGCCGTGGCCTGACCCGTATCGAGGCCCACGCCTTCGGCCTCGACCCGTCGGCCCTGCGGGTGCTGCTCACCGCCGATCTGCTCGTCCGTGCCCTGGAACTGGGCGGAACCCCGGTCTGGGCGACCCTCACCGCCCCCCGCGACCAGCCGGAACTCCGTGCGGCGGGTACCGCCCTCGCCATCCGTCCCTTCGAGGACGGGCACGACCTCGCCTCCGGACTGGGCGAGGCCCAGGCCATCCACGTGGTCCGCCAGGACACGGAGGAGGTCTCCGATGCCGGCCCGGTCGCGGCCGTGGCCCCCGTGGTCACCGCCTGCCCCCTCCCGGTCCTCCTCGGCGACCCCGCCGCGCTGCGCCTGGCCCTCCTCGCCGTCCCGCGCGGCGAACCCGCCCGGCTGGACACCGCCGCGCTGGACGAGGCCGCGCTCCGGCTCGGCGGGTGGCGGCGAGCCGTGGCCGAGTGGGCGCGCCGGCCCTCCCGGCCGGTGCCCGACGAGGTACGGGGGCGGCTGCGGGCCGCCTGGCAGGACGACCTGGACCTGCCCGCCGTACTGGCCGTGCTGCACGACGTGGCGCACACGCCGGACCTGCCCGACGGCGCCCGCTTCGAGACCTACGCCTACGCCGACCGTCTCCTCGCCCTGGACCTGACCGGCGACCTCGGCAGGCCCGCATGAGCCGGGCGACGGCCTCGCCGGCGAGCGGGAGGCGCGGGGTGACTGCCGAGGCACGCGTGCGCTCCGCCGGCCTCGGGAGGCGCAGGTGAGGGAGCGGGCCGGTGCGGGGCCGCTGCGGCGGCTGATCGTGCTGCGGCATGCGAAGTCCGCCTGGCCCGAGGGCGTGGAGGACCACCGCAGACCGCTCGCCCCGCGCGGTCTGCGCGACGCCCCGGCGGCCGGCCGGGCCCTCGCCGAGGCCGACTTCCTGCCCGACCTCGCCCTGTGCTCCACCGCCGTACGCGCCCGGCAGACCTGGCAGCTGGCCTCGGCCGAGTGGGGCACCCCGCCGCCGGTGCGCTACGACCGCCGGCTGTACGGGGCCGCCGTACCGGACCTCCTCGAGGTGGTGCGCGAGGTGCCGGCCGAGGTGGAGACGCTGCTGCTGATCGGACACAACCCGGGCCTGGAGGACCTCGTCCTGGCGCTGGCCGGGGACGGCCTGGACGACACCCTGGACCGGGTGCGGACCAAGTTCCCGACCGCCGCGCTCGCCGTCCTGGCCTGGCGCGGCACCGGCTGGCCGGCCCTCGCCCCGGGCGTGGCCCTGCTGACCTGGTTCACGGTGCCGCGCGGCAGGAAGAGCTGACCGGGCAGGGTGCACCGGTCAAGGCCCTAGGCTTACGGGATGCAGGACGAGTACCGCACAGTCGCCCGCGCGGGCGTGCACGAGACCGAGGTCAATCGCTCCCGCTTCCTGTGCGCGCTCGCCCCGGCCGCCACCGAGCAGGAGGCGCAGGACTTCATCGCGTCCGTGCGCAAGGAGCACGCCGACGCCACCCACAACTGCTGGGCGTACGTCATCGGCGCCGACGCCTCCGTGCAGAAGGCCAGTGACGACGGCGAGCCGGGCGGCACCGCCGGTGTCCCCATGCTCCAGATGCTGCTGCGCCGTGAGATGCGGTACGTGGTCGCCGTCGTCACCCGCTACTACGGCGGGGTCAAGCTCGGCGCCGGCGGGCTGATCCGCGCCTATGGCGGAGCCGTCGGCGAGGCCCTGGACACCCTCGGCACCCTCACCCGGCGCCGCTTCCGGCTGGCCACCGTGACCGTCGACCACCAGCGTGCGGGCAAGGTGCAGAACGACCTGCGCGCCACCGGCCGCGAGGTGCGGGACGTCCGCTACGGCGAGGCCGTCACCATCGAGATCGGCCTGCCGGACGCCGACGTGGACGCCTTCCGCGCCTGGCTCGCCGATGTGACGGCGGGCACGGCCGGCTTCGCACTGGGCGGAGAGGCCTACGGCGACGCGTGATGTTCGTCTCGGATCGGACATAACAGGGCGAATCTCAACGGGGTGTGACGGCCCGGTACCGGAGTGACGGCCCGTGATGTCGGACCCGGCCGATAGTCTCGGGGGCCATGAGACTGCTGCACACGTCCGACTGGCACCTCGGCCGGGCCTTCCACCGGGTGAACATGCTCGGGGCCCAGGCCGAGTTCATCGGTCACCTCGTCACCACCGTGCGTGAGCGCGAGGTCGACGCGGTGGTCGTCTCCGGCGACGTGTACGACCGCGCGGTGCCGCCGCTCGCCGCGGTCGAGCTGTTCGACGACGCCCTGCACCGTCTCGCGGACCTCGGCGTGCCCACGGTGATGATCTCCGGCAACCACGACTCGGCCCGCCGCCTGGGCGTCGGCGCCGGACTCATCGGCCGCGCCGGCATCCATCTGCGCACCGAGCCCGCCGCCGTCGGCACCCCGGTCGTGCTGCGCGACGCCCACGGGGACGTCGCCTTCTACGGCCTGCCCTACCTCGAACCCGCCCTGGTGCGGGAGGAGTTCGCGGTGGAGAAGGCGGGGCACGAGGCCGTGCTCGGCGCCGCCATGGACCGTGTCCGCGCCGACCTCGCCGCCCGACCGCCCGGCACGCGTTCCGTCGTCCTCGCCCACGCCTTCGTCACCGGCGGCCGGGCCAGCGACAGCGAGCGCGACATCACCGTCGGCGGGGTCGCCGCCGTACCGGCCGGCGTCTTCGACGGCGTCGACTACGCGGCCCTCGGCCATCTGCACGGCTGCCAGACCATCACCGAGCGGGTGCGCTACTCCGGCTCCCCGCTCGCCTACTCCTTCTCCGAGGCCGAGCACCGCAAGACCATGTGGCTGGTCGACCTCGGCGCCGACGGATCCGTCACCGCGGAGCGCGTCGACTGCCCGGTGCCCCGCCCGCTGGCCCGCCTCCGGGGCACCCTGGAGGACCTGCTCGCCGACCCCGCGCTCGCCCGCCACGAGGACGCCTGGGTCGAGGCCACCCTCACCGACCCGGTCCGCCCCGCCGACCCGATGGCCCGGCTCACCGAGCGCTTCCCGCACACCCTCAGCCTCGTCTTCGCCCCCGAGCGCGCGCCGGACGACCCCCAGGTCTCCTACGCCCGCCGCCTCGCGGGCCGCAGCGACCAGCAGATCGCCGAGGACTTCGTCGCCCATGTCCGCGGCGCCGGACCGGACGAGCGGGAGACGGCCGTGCTCCGCGACGCCTTCGACGCCGCCCGCGCCGACGACGCCGTACGGGAGGTGGCCCGATGAGGCTGCACCGGCTGGACCTCACCGCCTTCGGCCCCTTCGGCGGCACCCAGGGCGTCGACTTCGACGCCCTCTCCGGCGCCGGGCTCTTCCTGCTGCACGGCGCCACCGGCGCCGGCAAGACCTCCGTCCTGGACGCCGTCTGCTACGCCCTGTACGGCGCCGTCCCCGGCGCCCGGCAGACCGGCCAGGGCATGAACCTGCGCAGCGACCATGCCGAGCCCCGCACCCGCACCGAGGTCCGCCTGGACCTGACCGTCGCCGGACGCCGCCTGGAGATCACCCGGCAGCCGCCCTGGGAGCGGCCCAAGCTGCGCGGCAAGGGCACCACCGTGGACAAGGCCCAGACCTGGCTGCGCGAGTACGACAGCACGGCGGGCGTCTGGAAGGACCGCAGCCGCTCGCACCAGGAGATAGGCGAGGAGATCACCCAGCTGCTCGGCATGAGCCGCGAGCAGTTCTGCCAGGTGGTGCTGTTGCCCCAGGGCGACTTCGCCCGCTTCCTGCGCGCCGACGCGGAGGCCCGCGGCCGGCTGCTCGGCCGCCTCTTCGACACCCAGCGCTTCGCCGACGTGGAGAAGCGCCTCGCCGACCGCCGCCGCGCCACCGAGGCACGCGTGCGCGAGGGCGACGCGGCGCTGCTCGCCGACGCCCACCGCATGCAGCAGGAGGCCGGCGACGCCATGGAGCTGCCCGACCTGGCCCCCGGCGACCCGGGCCTCGCCGACGCCGTGCTCGGCGCCGCCGCCGTCGCCCGCAGCACCGCCCGCGAACGCCTCACCCTCGCCCACTGCCGCCTCACCGCCGCCGAGGCCGCCCACGCCCAGGCTCGCGTCGCGCTGGACGACACCCGGGAACTCGCCCGGCTCCAGGCCCGGTTCGCCGAGGCCCGGCAGCGCGCCGCGAGGCTCCAGGAGCGGGCCGGCGCGCACGCCGAGGCCCGCCAGCGGATGGAGCGGGCCCGCCGGGCGGAGGCGGTCGCCCCCGCGCTGGAGCTGCGTGAGGCCGCCGAGCAGGAGCACCGCGGGGCCGCCCGCGCCGAGGCACGCGCGCGCGGCATGCTCGACGGCCCCTGCGCCGCGCACGCCGACGCCGGTGCGGCCGGACTCGCCGCCGCCGCCCGCCGGGCGGCCGAGGAACTGGGCGGACTGGACGCGGCCCGGCGCGCCGAGCGGCGCCTCGACCGCCTCGCCGAGGAGCGCGCCCTACTCGACCGGCAGGAGCGCGCCGACGAGGACGTCCTGCGCGAGGCCGACGCCTGGCTCGACGGCTGGGACACCAGCCGCGCCGCTCTCCAGTCCCGCATCGACTCCGCCCAGGAGGCCGCCACCCGCGCCGAGCAGCTCGCCGTCCGGCGCGAACCCATGGAGCAGCGGCTCGCGGCGGCCCGCACCCGCGACGCCCTCGCCGCCGACCTGGACGCGGCCCGGGAACGCGCGCGCATCTCCGCGCAAGCGGCCCTGGACGCCCGCGCGCACTGGCTCGACCTCAAGGAACAGCGACTCAACGGCATCGCCGCCGAGCTGGCCGCCCACCTGAGCGACGGCGAGCCCTGCGCGGTCTGCGGCGCCACCGAACACCCCGCACCGGCCCGCAAGGTCGCCGGACACGTCGACCGGGAGACCGAGGACCGCGCCCTGGCCGCCTGCCGGCGCGCCGAGGAGCGGCACACCGAGGACGAAGGCCGGCTGGGCGCCGTACGGGAGGCCCTCGCCGCCGCCAGCGCCGAGGCCGGAGACACCACGACCGCGCAACTCGAAGCCGAAGCGGCCGAGTTGGAGCAGGAGTACACCCGCGCCCGGCGCGCCGCCTCCGCGCTGCACGCCGCCCACGAGGAGCTGCGGCGCGCCGAGCAGGAGCGCGAGCAACGCCTCGCCGACCGCCAGCAGGCCGCCGTACGGGCCGCCTCCCGGCTCACCCGGCGCGACACCCTGGAACGCGAACAGGCGCTGCTGGAAGCCGAGTTGGCCGAGGCCCGCGGCACCGCCGCGAGCGTGGCCGCGCGCGCCGCGCAGCTGGAACGGCAGGCGGCGCTGCTCACCGAGGCCGCCGACGCCGCGCGCGCCGCCGAGGACGCGGCCCAGCGTCTGAAGGCCGCCGACGCCCGCCTCGCCGACGCCGCCTACCGGGCCGGCTTCGACACCCCGCAGGCCGCGGCCGCCGCGCTGCTGGACCCCGCGGCCCACCGCGAGCTGCAACACCGGCTGGACGCCTGGCAGACGGAGGAGGCCGCCGTCCGCACGCTGCTGGCCGAGGCCGACACCGCCGCGGCCGACCGGCAGCCGCCCGCCGACCTGGCCGCGGCCGAACGGACGGCGGCCGACGCGGAGCGCCGGCTGCGTGAGGCGGCCTCCGCGCGCGACGCCGCCGCCCGCGCGTGCGCCGAACTCGACCGCCTCTCCGCGCGGGCCGCCGAGGCCGTACGCCGACTGGCGCCGCTGCGCGAGGAGTACGACCGGGTCGCCCGGCTCGCCGCGCTCACCGCCGGCACCTCCGCCGACAACGAACGCAAGATGCGCCTGGAGTCGTATGTGCTGGCCGCCCGCCTGGAACAGGTGGCCGCCGCCGCGACCGTGCGGCTCCAGCGGATGTCCTCCGGCCGCTACACCCTCGTCCACTCCGACGACCGCACCGGACGCGGCCGCAGCGGACTGGGACTCCATGTCGTCGACGCCTGGACCGGCCGCGAACGCGACACCGCCACCCTGTCCGGCGGCGAGACCTTCTTCGCCTCCCTGGCGCTCGCCCTCGGCCTCGCCGACGTGGTCACCGACGAGGCGGGCGGCGTTCGCCTCGACACCCTCTTCATCGACGAGGGCTTCGGCAGCCTGGACGACCAGACCCTGGACGAGGTCCTGGACGTTCTCGACTCCCTGCGCGAACGCGACCGCAGCGTCGGCATCGTCAGCCATGTCGCCGATCTGCGCCGCCGGGTCCACGCCCAGCTGGAGGTCGTCAAGGGCCGCTCCGGCTCCACACTCAGACAGCGCGGCACCGGCTGAGCGCCCGGGTCAGTGCCCGAGCGGCCGCCGGGGCAGGGGAGAGGAGTACACGACGCTCGTGGTCACCGAGCCCAGCGCGCCGATCTTCCCGGAGATCTCCTCCAGGTGCGGCATCGAGCGCGCGGCGACCTTGATGACGAAGCAGTCGTCCCCGGTGACATGGTGGGCCTCCAGGATCTCCGGGGTGGCGGCCACCAGGTCGTGGAACGGCTTGTAGTTGCCGTTGGGATACCGCAGCCGCACGAAGGCCAGGATCGGCAGGCCGAGCCGCTCGGGGTCCACGACCGCCGCGTAGCCCTGGATCACCCCGGCCTCCTCCAGCCGGCGGACCCGCTCGGTGACGGCGCTCGGCGACATCGACACGGCCCGCGCCAGCTCGGCGTAGCTGACACGGCCGTCGCGCTGGAGGACGTCGAGTATGCGCCAGTCGGTGGCGTCCGGGGAATACACGGTCATCCGGGATGGATAGCAGGGAAATCACCGGCCGATCAAGAGCAGGCCCGGGGATCGCCCCTTCAACGGGCCGCGGTCCGCTCGCAGAATTTAAGCCATGATCACTACGAACTCCGTGAACCCCGTGCTGCGGGTCGCTCCCGCCGCCCCCGCCGAGGCCGCCGCCTACTTCCGGGCGAGCCTCGCCTTCCACGCCGATGTCTCCGACGTGGCCGCCGCCCTCGCGGCCGGCGGCGACCCCGGCTTCGTCCTGGTGGACACCCGCTCCACCGAGTCCTGGGACCAGGGCCACGTCCCCGGCGCCGTCCACCTGCCCACCGCACTCATCCCCGAGCAGGCCGCACAACTCCTCGACAGATCCGTGCCGGTGGTGACGTACTGCTGGGGCCCCGGCTGCAACGGCGCCACCCGCGCCGCCCTGGCCCTCGCCGAACTCGGCTACCAGGTCAAGGAGATGCTCGGCGGCTTCGAGTACTGGGCACGCGAGGGCTTCGCGTACGAGACCTGGCAGGGCCCGGCGCGCCGCGACGCCGACCCGCTGACCGCGCCCGTCGACGGCGAGTGCGGCTGCTGACGCCGGGCCGTGTAGGTTCTGGGCCCATGGCGCGATATGCGGACCCAGGCGTACTGGAGTGGGTGGAGTCGGGCGGCGGCCCGCTGATAGCCGTCCCGGAGGCGGTGCTGCCGTTCTGGGCGGGCGCCGACAGCGAGGATCTCGACACGGACTACGACCGGGCATGCGAGGTCGCCGGATTCGCCGGCCTGCTCCCGGTCGGCGACAGCGCGGCCCTCGTCCTCGGCGACGAACCGGCGGCCACCTCCTATCTGCCCGAGCACGGCACCCTGGTCCGCTGGTCGGCCGCGAACTCCGAGGACGAACTCCTCGCCGGGGTCCCCGCCGCGCTGCGGACGGCCGCCTGGGAAGCGGAGCTGCGCTGGCACGTACCCGGCCCGGTGCTGCTGTTCGACTCGGCCTGGCCGGGCGCCGAGGCCCCCGGCACCGAACACCTGCGCATCCCGCTGACCGCGGGCAGCTACGCGGTCCGCGCGGCCTACGCCCAGCCGGGCCCGGAGACCTGGCTGGGACTGGTGCAGATCAGCAGGATCACCGGCTGAGCGTCCGGCCGCTCAGGGCCTGAGACCGTCGAAGGCGATGGTCAGATGCCGGGGACCGCGCAGCACCACGTTCTGCCGGTACGGCGGCGGGTCCTCGACCAGCCGCGGATTCTCCAGCCGCCGGGCCAGTTCGGACAGGGCGATCTGGGTCTCCAGCCGGGCCAGCGGAGCGCCGAAGCAGCTGTGGATGCCGCTGCCGAAGCCCAGGTGCTGGATGTCCTCGCGGTCCGGGTCGAAGCGCTGCGGGTCCTTGAACCGCTCCGGGTCGCGGTTGCCCGCGGCCAGGACCAGCCAGAGCCGCGAGCCCTTGGGAATGGTGACCCCGCGCACCTCGATGTCGGCGATACAGGTGCGCTGGGGCACGATCTGCACCGGCGGCTCGTAGCGCAGCAGCTCCTCCACGATCCGCACCGACAGCGCCGGGTCCTCGCGCAGCCGCCGCAGCACGTCCGGGTGGCGCAACAGCGTCAGCATGCCGTTCGTGATCAGGTTGACCGTCGTCTCGTGCCCGGCGATCAGCAGCAGCACCGCGGTGCTGAGCACCTCCATCATCGTCATGGCACCGTCCGGGCCACGGCTGTTGACCAGGTCGGACAGCAGGTCGTCCTGGGGGTCCTTGGTGCGCTGCTCGACCAGCCCCGCCAGGTACATCCCGAGCTGCATCCGCGCCTCCTGCGCCGTCTTCACGGACTCGGCGTCCGCGTTCTGGCGCGTCTCCGGGTCGAGGCTGGCGACCAGCGGGTCGACCCAGGCGCGGAAGCGGGGCTCGTCCTCCCGGGGCACGCCCAGCAGCCGGCAGATCACCGTCACCGGGAACGGATACGCGAACTGGTCGACCAGATCGATCTCCCGCGCCTCGCCGAACCCGTCGATCAGACCGCCGACCACGGCCGCCATGTCATCCCGCATGTTCTCGACCCGGCGCGGCCGGTGCGGCGGCCCGAAGGCGCTGTTGGCGATGCGCCGGAGCCGGTCGTGCTCCGGCGGGTCGAGCCGCAGGAAGGACGGCGGCAGCCCGGTGTCCTCCGCCTGGCCGGTCTCGTCGTCCCCGGCGGCAGCGAGATTCGCGGCGTCGGAGCTGATCCGCGGATCGTGCAGCAGGGCCTCGATGTCGTAGTAGGAGCTGATGACGTAGGGGCCGCCCTCCTCCTCGTGCAGCACCGGAGTCCTGCGGAGCTCCTCGTACAGCGGATACGGGTTGGCGCGGTGGGCGAAGTCGGTGATCTGGCGCACCAGTGAGGCTTGCGTCATGACGGGTCCTTGGGGCGTCGGGCCGGACGGCGGTCAGTGCCGGGCGGGGTGGAAGACCAGCTGCTGCTCGGCCGGTGAGTAACCGCTGAGGGTCACGGTCGGGCCATGGGTCGGCAAGGACGGGTCGGGGAAGTCGGCGGACACCGGCTGCCTGCCCTCGGGACGGCGGTCCATCGTCGGGTACTCCACCGGGAACGGCGCGCCGCGTTCGATCTGCCGTGCGTAGAACTCCAGCCACCGGGCGTTGTCGAAGGTCACGGCGGCGACGACCCGGCCCTGGTGGCCGTACACGCCGACGAACCGGCGCTCCGTCGGGGAGCCTTGCGTGATCATGATCTGGTCGCCCATCGGCGGGACCCCGACCGACTTGATGTTCACACCGAACATCGAGGACCAGAAGGCCGGCATCCACAGGTGCGGGCGCCGGTCGGGGCCGTGGCAGATCATGTTGTGCGCGGCCGTCTCCGCCTGGGCGACGGCATTGCCCCAGTGCTCCAGCGACAGGAACTGGTAGCCGAACAGCGCGTGCGGCGACCGCGCCACGTCACCGGCCACGAACACGTCGTCGGTGACGATGCCCCGGAAGTCGAAGGCCCGGCAGCCCGCGTCGCAGGCGATGCCGCGGGGCCCGGCGCCCAGCCCCGACCCGGCCAGCCAGTCCGTGTTCCGCAGCGAGCCCAGCGAGACCACGACCACGTCCGCCTCGACGGTGCTCTCGTCCGACAGATGGACGGCCCGGACCCGGCCGACCGAATCGCCCTCCAGCGCGGTCACCGTGACATGGGTGCGCAGATCGACACCGTTCTCGATCTGGAGGTCGGCCGCGACCGCGCCCACCACCCCGCCGAGCGCGCCCACCAGCGGCGCCCCCGCACGCTCCGCCACGGTGACCGGAAGTCCCATCTCGCGGCACGCCGAGGCGACCTCCGACCCGGCGAACCCGGCGCCGATCACCACCACCCGGCGCGGCCCCGCCTTCAGCCGCCGGTACAGCCCCGCCGCGTCCTCCCGGGTGCGCAGCAGGCACACGCCGTCCAGCCGGGCCTCCTCCTCCTTCGGCCACGGACGGGCGCGGACACCGGTCGCGATGAGCAGCCGGTCGTACTCCACCTCGTCCCCGTCCGCCAGCCGCACCCGCTTGGCCGTCAGATCCAGGCCGGTCGCGGCGACGCCGAGCCGCCACTTGGCGTCGATGTCCCAGCGGTGCGGCAGCTCGGTGTGGTGCGGGGACGCCATGCCGAGCAGGACGGACTTGGACAGCGGCGGCCGGTCGTACGGCTCGTGCGGCTCGTCGCCGATCAGGGTCAGCTCCCCGGCGAAGCCCTCGGCGCGCAGCGTCTCGGCGGCGCGCAGCCCCGCCAGCGAGGCGCCCACGATCACGATCCGGCCCTCGCGCCTGAGCCAGTCGATGTAGTCAGCGGCCATCGGACGCCCCCGCTGCGTCTCCCGCGCCGTCCAGGCCGTCCGCCGTGATCGCCTGCACCGGGCACGCGGCCACCGCGCGGGCCAGCCGCTCCCGCTGCTCCTCGGGGGCGTGCGGGTTGTACACCAGCGCCTCGTCGCCGTGCATGGCGAAGACGTCCGGGGCGAGGAACGCGCACTGGGCGTACCCCTGACATTTGTTGAGATCGACGACGAGCCTCATCGGCGCTCCGCCTTCCGATGGCCAGGTCCGGTGCGGGCCACCCTGTCGCGCGGGCGCTTCCGGACGGCGGTCATGTCCCGTTGGCCAGCATGAGCCGGGTACGGCGAGATCGCGCGCCGGGAGGCCCGGCCGGACGAACGGCCACCGGGGGCACGCACCCCCGACCCGTCACGCCCGTCCCGCGCCACCCGACCGGTCACGGCCGCTCGCCACCAGGATGTACAGGCTGAGCACCAGGGACCACGCCGGGAAGACCAGCTCCGCCCACGGCACGTTCGGCGAGACGAACAGCAGGGTCAGGGAGGTGACGTAGCCCAGGACGGTGAGCCCGCGCGGCAGCACGCCGAGCCGGCGGCCGATGGCCGAGACGACGGACACGAAGACGGCCGCCATCCGCATCCCGTACCCCACCATCAGCGTGTAGGCGAAGTGGCGGCCGAAGTCCCAGGCAGCGGTCGGCGGCGCGCTGCCGCTCGGGTGCGCCAGCGAGAGGACGGCATCGGCCGCCGCGCCGGCGCCGAACAGCGTGGCCGTGAAGACCAGACCGCTGCCGAGGAACACCGTGGCGAGGAACCTGTCCTCGGCCGCCCCGACATGTGCCCGTACGGCGCCCATGAACCACAGGAAGAAGATGCCGGCGAACGGCACCAGCGCGAGGGCCGTCTGCACCGCGCTGCGCCGCGTGGAGTTCGTGAACCCCTGGGCGGTGACCGCGTCGGCGCCCTGCGGAATGGCCAGCCGGATCAGCACGATCGCCGCCGCCAGCAGCAGCGCGAAGACGACTCCCGCCAGCCCGGCGGCACGCGGCGTCTCCAGTTGGCGCTGCCCGGGTCCCTTCTGCTGCATGCCGGCCCGCCTCCTCCGCATCGGCCCCGGCACCAGCTAGCCGCCCGCACACCAGGCCCGCCACCGGGCCAGGGCCGGACGGCGGAGCGCGCGCCCCGGCGATCGACGGTGCCGGCGGGCCGGGCCCGGCCGTGCTGCGGGCTGTCCACTGCTTCCAGGGTGTCGCCGACTCGGGGCGCGGGGTCCTTGGGGACTCCGCGACACGGGTCCTCTCGGGGGCTGGTGACCCGGCGGAGCGCGCGCCCGGCGATCGACGGTGCCGGCGGGCCGGGCCCGGTCGTGCTGCGGGCTGCCCACTGCTTCCAGGGTGTCGCCGACTCGGGGCTCGGGGTCCTCGGGGGCTCCGCGCCCGGGTTTTCTCCGGGACTGGCGACCCGGCGGAGCCGCTCGCGCCGGGCTGGCCGGCCGACGCGGTGGTACGGAGGGGCAACGCGGTGGTCCGTAGGGCCGGCCGGCCGAGGCGGTGGTCGGGGGACGGCCGGCGGCGCGGTGGTCCGGGAGACGGCCCCGTGGTGGTTCGGAGGGACGCGGCCGGTCGAGGCGGTGGTCCGGAGGGACGGCCGGTCGACGTGGTGGTCCGGGGGGACGGCCGCTCGAGGCGGTGCTCCCGGGACGGCCGGTCGACGTGGTGGTCCGGGGGACGGCCGGCGGGGGTGTTCTCCTCGCCGGCCGTGACCTCAGCGGTTACGACGGCACGCTCGCCGGAGTGACCGGCGGGCGCGGTTCAGAGCCGGGACAGCTCGTCCACCAGGTCGTCCAGGCCCAGCGAGCCCTGCGACAGCGCCGCCATGTGCCAGGCCTTCAGGTCGAAGGCGTCGCCGTGCCGCTGCCGCGCCTTCTCCCGGCCCAGCAGCCACGCCCGCTCGCCCAGCTTGTAGCCGATCGCCTGCCCCGGCATGGTCAGATACCGGGTCAGCTCGCTCTCCACGAAGTCCGCCGGCCGGCTGCTGTGCGACCCGAAGAACTCCTGCGCCAGCTCCGGCGTCCAGCGCTCGCCCGGGTGGAAGGGCGAGTCGGCCGGGATCTCCAGCTCCAGGTGCATGCCGATGTCGATGATCACCCGCACCGCGCGCATCATCTGCGCGTCCAGGTAGCCGAGCCGCTCCTCCGGCCCGGTCAGATAGCCCAGCTCGTCCATCAGCCGCTCCGCGTACAGCGCCCAGCCCTCGGCGTTGGCGCTCACCCCGCCGACCGTCGCCTGGTAGCGGGAGAGGTTCTCGGCCACGTGCGCCCACTGCGCCAGCTGGAGGTGATGCCCGGGCACGCCCTCGTGGTACCAGGTCGAGACCAGGTCGTAGACCGGGAACCGGGTCTGCCCCATCGTGGGCAGCCAGGTGCGGCCCGGCCGGGAGAAGTCCTCCGACGGCGCCGTGTAGTAGGGGGCCGCCGCACTGCCGGCCGGGGCGATGCACGACTCCACCTTCCGCACCCGCTCGGCGAGTTCGAAGTGGGTGCCGTCCAGATCCGCGATGGCCTGGTCCATCAGGCCCTGGAGCCACTCGCGGACCTCGTCCACACCCTCGATGTGCCGGCCGTGCTCGTCCAGGTGCGCGAGCGCCTCCCACGGGGTCCGCGCGCCCGGCAGGACCTTCTCGGCCTCCTGCCGCATCTCGCCGAGGAGCCGGTGGAACTCCGCCCAGCCGTACGCGTAGGCCTCGTCCAGGTCCAGATCGGTGCCGTTGAAGTACCGGGACCAGCGCGCGTACCGCTCCCGGCCGACCACGTTCGGGGCGTCCTTCGCGGCCGGCGCGTACACGTCCCGCAGCCAGTCCCGCAGCTCCACCAGCGCACCGGTCGCCGCGCGGGCCGCCGCGTCCAGCTCGGCGCGCAGCGCCTCCGGTCCGGCGGCGGCGAAGTCCTCGTACCAGCCGCGGCCCTCGCCGTCGCCGCCCGTCCACTCGGTGAGCTGCTCGACGAACGTCGCGGTCGGCCGCGGAGCCGCGAACAGCCCCCGGTCCAGGCCGAGTTGCAGCGACTTCCGGTAGCCGGCCAGCGCCTCCGGCACCGCGCGCAGCCGCTCGGCGATCGCCGCCCAGTCCTCCTCCGTCTGCTGCGGAGTCACCGTGAAGACCTCCCGGACCGAGTGGCCGGGGGTGTGCATGTTGCCGACCGCGCGCAGATGCTCGTCCGCGTCGTGCATGGCGAGTTCGGCGGTCAGCCGCTCCCGCAGCAGCCGCGCGCAGCGCCGCTCCACGTCGCTGTCCGCGCCGGGCTGCCGCTCCGCCTCGTCCAGCTTCGCGAGCGTCGCCCGGGCCAGCCCGGCGAGGGCCTCCTGGCCCGCGGGCGAGTAGTCCGGCAGCCTGCTGGAACTCTCCTTCACGCCGAGGTAGGTACCGGTGACCGGGTCGAGGGCGATGAGGTCGTCCACGTACGCGTCGGCGACCTGACGGGGCAGCGGGCTCTTGATGTCAGACATGCCGCACATCCTCGTACGAGAGGGATCTCCGCGTCACCCACGGATGGGGGGATTCAGCTCTGGGCGTGGCCGGGCGGCAGCAGCGGCCCGCACTCCCACTGCTGGAAGATCAACCGGGTCTCCACCCGGGCCACTTCCCGCCGCGCGGTGAACTCGTCGAGCACCAGCCGCTGCAAATCGGCCATGTCCGCGACGGCCACCTGCACGAGGTAGTCGTCCGGCCCGGTCAGATGGAACACCGTACGGGCCTCCGGCAGCGCGCGGATCCGCTCCACGAACGGCCCGACCAGCTCCCGCCGGTGCGGCCGCACCTGCACCGACAGCAACGCCTGGAGCCCGCGCCCCAGCCGCGCCGGATCGAGCTGGAGCCGGTGCCCGAGGATCACCCCCGAGCGGCGCAGCCGGGTCACCCGGTCCAGGCAGGTCGACGGCGCCACGCCCACCTGGGCGGCGAGATCGCGGTAGGTGGTCCGGGCGTCGTTCTGCAACAGGCGCAGCAGATGCAGGTCCACCGGATCCAGTACGACGGATTCGGCCATTGGCCGAACGTAGCACGGCGTCTCGCCCCCGGAAACCGTCCACTGTTCACCCTTCCGCGCATGGACTCAGCGAGCACGAGTGCCCACGACGCAGTGCGCACCGCATCCCGAGCTCTGGCCACCGAGGCCGTGCACGCCGGCCGCGACGATCTCGCCCGCCAGGGCCTGCACGCCCCGCCGATCGATCTGTCGACCACCTATCCCTCCTACGACAGCCGCGCCGAGGCCGCCCGCATCGACGCCTTCGCCACCGACGGCGCCGACCCGGCCGGACCCCCGGTCTACGGCCGGCTCGGCAACCCCACCGTCGCCCGCTTCGAGACCGCGCTCGCCCGGCTGGAGGGCACCGAGTCCGCCGTCGCCTTCGCCAGCGGCATGGCCGCGCTCAGCGCCGTCCTGCTGGCCCGGTCCGCCATGGGCCTGCGCCATGTCGTCGCCGTACGGCCCCTGTACGGGTGCAGCGACCACCTGCTGACCGCAGGGCTGCTCGGTACGGAGGTCACCTGGACCGACCCGGCCGGCATCGCCGACGCGATACGGCCGGACACCGGGCTGGTGATGGTCGAGTCCCCGGCGAACCCGACCCTGGCCGAGGTCGATCTGCGGGCCGTCGCCCACGCCTGCGGCTCGGTGCCGTTGCTCGCCGACAACACCTTCGCCACCCCCGTGCTGCAA
This sequence comes from Streptomyces sp. NPDC001606, assembly GCF_053596835.1. NCBI lineage: Bacteria > Bacillati > Actinomycetota > Actinomycetes > Kitasatosporales > Streptomycetaceae > Streptomyces > Streptomyces sp. NPDC001606. The sequence goes on along the minus strand of NZ_JBSFHC010000012.1, from coordinate 166,340 downwards.
CGCCCGGCCGAGCACGGCGCCCGGCTGGTGCTGCACAGCGCCACCAAGTACCTCGGCGGCCATGGCGACGTCCTCGCCGGAGTGGTCGCCTGCGACGAGGAGTTCGCCGGCCGGCTGCGGCAGATACGTTTCGCCACCGGCGGGGTGCTGCACCCGCTCGCCGGGTATCTGCTGCTGCGCGGACTGTCCACGCTTCCGGTCCGGGTCCGGGCCGCCTCCGCGAACGCCGGCGAACTGGCCCGCCGGCTCGCCGCCGACCCGCGCGTGTCCCGGGTGAGCTACCCCCGGCTCGGCGGCGCCATGATCGCCTTCGAGGTGTACGGCGATCCGCACGAGGTGATCTCCCGGGTCCGGCTCGTCACCCCGGCGGTGAGCCTCGGCAGCGTCGACACGCTCATCCAGCATCCCGCGTCCATCAGCCACCGCATCGTCGACGCGGACGACCGCCGCGGGGCCGGGGTGAGCGACCGGCTGCTGCGGCTCTCGGTGGGCCTGGAGGACGTCGACGACCTCTGGACCGACCTGGACCAGGCACTGGGCGCTCCGCAGGACCGTCAGAAGGTGGGTGCCGCCAGGGGGCACCGACAGGACTGACAGCACAGACGGACGGCCCGGCGTCTCTTCGCTGGGCCGTCCGCCCGTGTGCGGTGTTCAGGGTTATGCGTGCCTGTGGCGCCGGGGGCTGCCGGGGGAGCGGGGGGGGTGTCAGTCGCGGGGGGTGCGGCTGCCGAGAGGTTCCCATTCGTCGCCGTAGGCCGGGCGGGCGCCGGCCGGGGCCGTGCCCAGTCGGGCTGTGATCACCAGCGTGCCCTCCTCGATCTGGTAGTCGAGGGGGAGGCCGAGGCCGCGCATCGCGGCGACCATGCCGGTGTTCGACGCCTGCGTCACGGCGTACACACTCTCGCAGCCGGCGTCCACCGCCATCGCCACCAGCCGGCCGAGCAGCTCGGTGCCGACGCCACGGCGCTGCCAGTCGTCCTCGATCAGCAGGGCGACCTCGGTCTCGTCGCCGTCCCACAGCAGATGCCCCAGGCCGACGATGCGGCCCGACGGGGTCTGCGCGGCCAGCGTCCGCCCGAAGCGGGGGCTCAGCAGATGGTTCAGATAGCGGTCCGCGTCGCCCACCGGGCCGTGGTAGCGCAGGCCGATGGTGCGTGCGGAGCACCGCTCGTGCATGGCCTTGGCCGCCGCCAGGTCGCCGGTGTCGACCCGGCGGACGGTGATGTCGTTCCCCTCCGGCAGCGTCAGCACGTCCTGGCCGCGGGGAATCCGCGGGCCCAGCCGGCTGTCCAGCTCCACCAGGGCCCGCGCCCGGGCGAACTCGGCCGGGGTGAACGGCAGATACGGCCGCTCCACGGTGAGCACACCGCCTTCCGGCGCGCGCAGCCGCATGACGGTGTCCTCCAGCACCCCCTCGACCGGCACGGACTCCGCGTCCCGCTGCCCGGCGACCGGCGTCGCGGGCAGCGAACGGATCGTGCACCGACCCAGCAACTGCCGGAGCGCCAGCGGGAGTTCCGCGGTGTCCAGCGCGGTGCGGGCGGCCAGGCCGAGCACCCGGGTGGGAGCGTCCACCAGATCGTGGGCGTCGGCCCGCTCGATCCAGGTGGACGCGCCCCCGGCCAGTGCGACGGCCCGGGTGATCCCGGCCGCCGGCAGCGCGCCCGGCGCCCGCAGCAGGAACTCGTCCACCGTGCCGTCGCCGAGCGGGTGCGTCTGGAGGCTCAGGATGTCGACCCGCAGCTCGGCCAGGGCCACGCACAGCGCGGCCAGCGACCCCGGTTCGTCCTTCACCGTGGTGCGCATCCGCCACAGCGCGCCGGCGCCGGTCAGTTCGTCGCCGGAGGCGTCGGACCCGGCCGGCCGCGTCGGTGCGGCCGGCCGGGGACCGGTATCCAGGGCCGGCGGTGCGTGTCCGTGGCGCCGTGCCCACCAGGTGTGGAAGCCGGCCGTCGCGGCCAGCGCGAGCGCCGAGAACACCAGCAGGGCCGGGCCGTCCGGGCCGTGCCCCACCAGGTTCGCCACTCCGTCGGCCACGGCGACGGCCGTGAAGAGCGCGGCGAGTTCGACGATGTCCCGCCGCCAGTGGTGGACGGGCCGTCCGTGCTTCGTCCGGGTCACATCAGACATCTCTGGAGTCATGCATCCACTGTGAACGAAGGGTGTTGCGTGATCACGAACGGTTTGTGACCGATGGGTAAAGCATGCTCCGCCCTCTTTGTCGCGATTTACGCCTCTGAGGGCGGAGCTTGCCCCAGATCTTCTCGTTGTCCCCTGTTAAGAGCGCCGCCGGGTTGTCAGGTGATCGCCTCATGCAGAAAACCGTAGAGGCGACCACTGACAACGGTCCCGGCCTGCGGAAACGCGCTTACTGGCCGACCCGCCCCGGCTGCAGCGTCCGGGAGAACAGCACCGTGCCGTCGTACTCGCGCAGCCGGACCGTCAGTTCGCCGCTGTCGCCGTCGATGTCGACCTCGCCGAAGAACTGGTAGCCCTCGGCCGGGGACACGTTGGCGGTGGTGGGCGCCTTGACGAAGACCCGCTCCGGGCCGAACGTGCCGTCCAGCGCGTTGGCCGGGAAGGCGCCGGCGTTGAGCGGGCCGGAGACGAACTCCCAGAACGGCTCGAAGTCCTTGAACGCGGCCCGTGACGGGTCGTAGTGCTGGGCGGAGGTGTGGTGCACGTCGGCCGTCAGCCACACCGTGCCGGTGATCCGCCGGTGCTTGATGAACCGCAGCAGCTCGGCGATCTGCAACTCACGGCCCAGCGGGGCGCCCGGGTCGCCCTGCGCGACCGCCTCGAAGTTCGGCCTGCCCTCGACCGGGTCGGGCACGACCAGCCCGAGCGGCATGTCGTTGGCGATCACCTTCCACACCGCGCGGGACTTCGCCAGCTCCCGCTTGAGCCACTCCAGCTGCTCGCGGCCGAGGATGCCCACCGGGTCCGTGGTCTGGTCGTCGGGGGAGTTGGCGTTGCGGTAGCTGCGCATGTCGAGCACGAAGACGTCGAGCAGCGGGCCGTGGTGGACGACCCGGTAGATCCGGCCGTCGGGCCGTTCGCTGATGGTGGAGATCGGGAAGTACTCGGAGAACGCCTGCCGGGAGCGCAGCGCAAGGTCGTCCAGCTTCGTGCCGGCCGGGTAGGGGGTGCCGGTGCCGATGACCTCGCCCGGGTACCAGTTGTTGCGCACCTCGTGGTCGTCCCACTGGATGATGTTCGGCACCTGCGCGTTGAACCGGCGCAGCGCCTTGTCCAGCAGGTTGTAGCGGAAGTTGCCGCGGTAGTCGTCCAGGGTGACGGCGACGTGCGACTTCTCCTCGGTGGTGAGGTTCCGGTAGACACCGCCGTCCGGCAGGGCGGCGGTCGCCGCGATCGGCCCGTCGGCGTAGATGTTGTCGCCGCTGCACAGGAAGAAGTCCGGGTCGGTGCGCGCCATGGCGTCGAAGATCCGGTAGCCGCCGATGGACTCGTTGATGCCCCAGCCCTGACCGGCCAGGTCGCCCGACCACACGAACCGCACGCCCTGGCGCCGCCTCACCGGCGCGGTGCGGAAGGTTCCGGCCACCGGCTCGCCGGTACGGCGCGGGTCGTCCGGGTCGGCGAGCAGTACGCGGTAGTGGATCTGCTCGCCGGAGGGCAGTCCGTGCAGCCGGGTGGTGCCGGTGAAGTCCGTCCCGGCGCCCAGCAGCGGGCCGTGCCAGCGGCGCGGGTTGCGGAAGGACTCGGTGGCCGCCGTCTCCACGATCATCCGGGCGGGCCGGTCCGAACGCACCCAGACCAGCCCGGAGTCGGTGGTGACGTCGCCGGCCTGCACGCCCCACCCCGCCTCCGGGCGTCCCGAGCGGGCGAAGGCCGGGGCCGCGCCGAGGCCCACGGGCAGGGTCAGGGCCGCCGACGCGGCGAGGGAGCCGCGCAGAACGCTGCGGCGGCCGGGGAACGGACGGTGTGACATGGCTGTGCCTCCAGGGACGGGTTCCGGCCAGTGTGCGAAGCCACACCTACGGGCACCCTGAGGCGCGCACGCGAACCCCACATGAACAACCGCCCCGCGAAGGTGCCGTCACGGTTGCGCGTACGACGGGCCGGTCCTCGCGGTCGTCCACGGTCCCTTCGTCCGCCCCGGTCAGCTGCTGCCGTCCAGGATGACGCGGGCGACCAGGGCCGGGTCGTCGTTCATCGGGCAGTGGCCGCAGCCGGGCAGCCGGATCAGCCGGGCGTGCGGGAGGATCCGCTTCGCGCGGACGCCCTGGCGGCGCAGGAGGATCCGGTCCCGGGCGCCCCAGGCCACGGTGACCGGCAGGCCCGGCAGATCGTCGGTGAACCGTACGGTCGTTCCCGCCCGCAGCGTCGCGGCGAAGCCGGTCGCGCCGGCCAGCGCGAGCGTCTCGGCGACCACGGCCTCCGGTGCCCGGCGGCCGGGCCGGTGGTAGATGGTGCTGGTCAGCGCGGCGCGGCCGGCCGCGGTGGCGGACAGCTGCCGCACCAGCGGCGGCGGGAGCCGCTCGGCGACGCCCCGCATGGCGAGCAGCAGCGCGAAGGCGTACCGCCGCTCGGCCTCGGTCCAGAAGCCGGCCGGGGCCAGCGCGGTGACGGACCGTACGCGCTTCTCGCGGCCCAGCTCCAGGGCGAGCAGACCGCCCAGGGAGTTGCCGGCGATGTGCGGCCGGTCGAGGCCGAGCGCCTCGAACAGCGCGCCCAGCACGGAGTTGGTCGTGGGCAGGTCGTAGGCCAGACCGTCCGGCAGCCCCGGGGAGACGCCGAAGCCGGGCAGGTCGACGGCGATCACATCGCGCTCGGTGGCGAGGATGTCCACGACCGGGTCCCAGGCCTGCCGGTGATGGCCGATGCCGTGCAGCAGGACCAGCGGCTCGCCGCGCCCCACGCGCGCGTAGGACACGGTCACGTCCTTCGGGCCGTGTGCAGTGGGGACCGGGAAGGAGACGGTGGCGGACATCAGGGTGCTCCTCGTCTGGGCTGCTGACGGACGGCGTGGACAGCTTGTCAGCAATTGCTACCGACGGGTAGCCCCCGGTGGTGCGCCCCAACCGCGGTCAACCCGCCCGCCGTACCTCGATATTGAAATCGGCGCTGCCGAACCGCTGGAACATCCCGAGCCACAGCGGCAGATACATCTCCAGGGCGCGGGCCCAGCGGATGCCGCCCAGGTCCACCACCCGCCCGGCCGGCCATCCGAACTCCCCGAGCAACGAGACGACCTGCGCCTTGGCCTCCGCATCGGCGCCGCACACGAACAGATGGTGCTCGCCCGGCACCCGCCCCGGATCCACCATCACCTGGCAGTTGACGGTGTTCAGCGTCTTCACCACACGCGCCTGCGGGAACTCCCGCTGGATCCGCTCGCCCACGCTGTCCGACTCCACCGGATCCAGCCGCGGCAGCCCGTCCTCGAACGCCAGCGGATTGGAGACGTCCACCAGCACCTTGCCGTCCAGATGCTCCGCACCGGCCGCCCGCAGCGCGTCGAGCGCCACCCGGCCGCCCACCGCGTTGACGACGACCTCCGCCGCCGCGGCCGCATCCGCGAACGACCCCGCGCGGGCCCGGCCCGGCGAGGCCGTGGCCCACTCCTGGGCGACCGGATTGTCCCGGGTGCGCGAGCCCAGTGTCACCTCGTGCCCCAGCTCCACCAGCCTGCCGCCCAGTGTGCGCCCCACCTCGCCCGTGCCCAGCACCGCGTACCGCATCGATCACCTCCAGATCGGCGGCCGCCGGCCCCCGGCGGCCCGCGGTCATTGTGATCCGGACCGTGCCCGGAACCGCCCGATTCCGCTGGACACCCGCGGGGCGTGTCGGATGGGATGGAAGCATGATCGCCGACAGTGCCACCGACGTCTTCGAAGAGCACCGGCCCCTGCTCACCGGCGTCGCCTACCGCATGCTCGGCCGGGTGGCCGACGCCGAGGACGTGGTCCAGGACACCTGGCTGCGCTGGTCCCGCGCCGACCGCGAGGAGGTCCGCGAACCCCGCGCCTATCTGGTGCGCATCACCACCCGGCTGGCCATCGACCGGCTGCGCCAGGCGCAGGCGCGCAGCGAGGCGTACGTCGGACCCTGGCTGCCCGAGCCGTACGTCACCGAGTTCGGCGAGGCCGTCCCGGACGCGGCGGAGCGCGCGCTGCTCGCCGACTCCGTCTCGCTGGCCGTCATGGTCGTCCTGGAGTCGCTGTCACCGCTGGAACGGGCCGTGTTCGTGCTCAGGGAGGCCTTCGGCTTCCCGTTCGCCGAGATCGCCGCGCTCCTCGACCGCGCCGAGCCGGCGGTACGGCAACTCGCCGGCCGGGCCCGCCGGCACGTGGCGGAGCGGCGACCCCGTTACGACGTGGACCCCGCCGAGCGCCGGGACCTGACCGAGCGCTTCCTCGTGGCGGCGGGCGGGGGCGACCTCGAGGGGCTCATGTCCCTGCTCGCCCCGGACGTCCAGCTGGTCGGCGACAGCGGCGGCAAGGCCAAGGCGCCCGTGCGCGTCCTGCACTCCGCGGACAAGGTCGGCCGCTTCCTCGCCGCCGTCTCGCCCGCCGGCGCCGCCACCCTGTCCGCCCGCTTCCTGGAGGTCAACGGCGGCCCGGCCGTGCTGCTCCTGGCCGGCGACGAACCCGTGAGCCTGCTCCAGCTGGACACCGCCGACGGCCGCATCACCTCCGTGTACATCATCCGCAACCCCGACAAGCTGCGGCACCTCGCCGGCCGCTGACCCCCGTCACCAGGAAGCCCCCGTCGTACGGCGGGGGCTTCGTCGTGCCGTCACCCGGGCGTCGCCGCAGGGATCGAGGATTGGTCTTGACCAAGGGTGACGGCCGCCCTATGGTCGCAGAGAAGTGCAACAACCTTTAATAAACAAGGGCGCTAAAAACCGCCGGACCACGGCTCTTGCGGAGGACAGGGTGGGGACCACGCAGCTGGAATCGGTGCCGGAACCGAAGTACTGGCATCTCAAGACCGTGCTCACCGAGGCACTCGACTCCGAGTTCTCCGTCGGCGAGATCCTCCCCAACGAACGCGACCTCGCCGCCCGTTTCGGCGTCGCCCGCGCCACCCTCCGTCAGGCCCTGGAACAGCTGGAGCTGGAGGGCCGGTTGCAGCGCCGCCGCGGTGTGGGTACGACCGTCGCACCCCCGCGCGTGGGCGTGGCCGTCGGCACCGCGCAGCACAGCTGGCCGGGCGGTGCCGACGACGCCTGGCAGCCCCTCGACAGCGTCCAAGCGGTGCCGCCCGCGGCGGTCGCCGCGGCCCTGGAGACCGCCGCGGACGAGGCCGTGCACACCGTGCGCCGCTCCCGGATGTCCCACGGCCAGCAGGTCGCCACCGAGCTGCTCTACATCCCCGCCGCCTCGGTGCCCGGCCTCACCGCCATCGACGCCCCGTCCGGCCCGGCACGCGCGCGTGCGGTGCTGCGCGAGGTGCAGCACCTCCCGCTGGAGGGCCAGGACCGCGCCGTCGAGCTGGGCTCCGCCCGCGCGGACGACGCCAGGGACCTGGACCGGCTCCCCGGCTCGCCCGTCCTCGTCGTCACCACCCGCTTCTACGCCCAGGGGCGTACCGCGGCCCTCTCCGTGGCGACCTACCGCGCCGACACCTGCCGGCTGACCTTCGGCGACTCACCGGACGTCGAGATACACCACGACCCGGAGCGCCAGGCCTCCTGACCCCCGGACCCGTCAGGGCCCTGCAACCCGATCCGTCAGGGCCCTGCAACCCGATCCGTCAGGGCCCTGCAACCCGATCCGTCAGGGCCCTGCAACGCCGGCAAGGCCCGAAAGAGTGGCTCTAGCCCCGACGGGCCGTCACCGTTCCCTCGACCGCGAACAGCTGCTCCTCCACCCGGTCCAGGGCCAGCCGCAGCGCTCCCGTGGCCACGGCCGCCTCGCCCAGCAACGACAGCGCCACCCGGGGCGGCCGCAGGCAGTAGCGGGCCAGTTCGCGGCGCAGCGGCTCCAGCACACCGTCGAGACCGGCGGCCCAGCCGCCGATCACGACCAGCTCCGGGTCGAGCGCCAGCACCAGCGCGGCCACGTCGTGCACCAGCCGCTGGATGAACCGCTCGACGGCCGCCTCCGCCCGCTGATCACCCTCCCGGGCCAGCGCGAACACCTCGGCGACCGCCTGCTCGTCCAGCGGATGCAACGGCTCGTCGGTGGTGGACAACAGCGTCTCCGGGGTGGCCTCACGGCCCAGCAGGTGCAGCGCGCCGATCTCCCCGGCCGCTCCGCCGTAACCGCGGTGCAGCCGCCCGCCGATCAGCGCACCGGCGCCCGGGCTCAGCCCCGCCAGCACGAACACCACGTCGTCGCTCTCGGTCGCCGCGCCCTTCCAGTGCTCGGCGACGGCCGCCGCGTTGGCGTCGTTCTCCACCAGCACCGGGCACTTGAAGGACCGGCTCAGCCGCTCGCCGAGGTGGAGGCCGGTCCACTGCGGCAGGGCCGTGCCCAGCCGGATCGTGCCGTCGTCCGCCACGATGCCGGGCGTGCCCACCCCCACCGCCCGCAGGGAATCACGCGCCACCCCCGCCCGGCGCAGCAGCTCGGCGACCGCGCCGCGCAGCCGGTCGAGCCGTTCGTCGGCCGGCGCCGTCTCGTCGACCTCCCTGGCCTGCGCGCCCAGCACCCGTCCGTCCAGGTCGGACAGGAGCGCGGCGACCCGGTGGGCGCCGATCTCCAGGCCCAGCAGATGGCCCGCCTCGGCCCGGAACCGGAACCGGCGGGCGGGCCGCCCCTGACGGCGCGCGATGCCCTCGCCGGCCGCCGCCTCCGCCACCAGCCCGGCCTCGACGAGGCCCTCGACCACACCCTCGACGGTCGGCCGGGACAGCCCGGTGACCCGGGTGATCTCGGTGAACGTCGCACAGTCCGTGGCCCGCAGCGCGTGCAGCACCACCGCGGAATTGATCCTTCGCAGCAGCGAGGGATCGCCGCCGGTCAGCTGCCCCACCGTCCGTCCTCCCAGCTCGCGGGCGTGTTGGCCGGATCGTACTCGGCCCGCCGCACCCCGGCGAGTGCCGGGCCCCGCACCGGCCGGGCTCAGCGCGGAGCCACGAACCCCGACTCGTACGCGGCGATCACCGCCTGGGTGCGGTCGCGCGCCCCGAGCTTGGTCAGTACGGCGCTCACATGCGACTTCACCGTCTCCGTGCCCACGACCAGACGGGCCGCGATCTCCGCGTTCGACAGGCCGCGCGCCATGAGCCGCAGCACCTCCGCCTCCCGCTCGGTCAGCCGGGCCCCGGCCGGCCCGGCCGGCGCCGGCCCGCCGCCGTCGCCGTACCGGGCGGCGAGCCGCCGGACGGAGGCCGGGAACAGCAGGGACTCGCCCTCCGCCACCAGCCGTACCGCGTGCACGATCTCGGCGGGCCGGGCCCGCTTCAGCAGAAAGCCGTCGGCGCCCGCGCGCAGCGCCTCGTACACGAACGCGTCGTCCTCGAAGGTGGTCACCACGAGGATCTTCGGCGGATCGGCGACCGTGCGCAGCACCGCGCGCGTGGCCTCGATGCCGTCCATCAGGGGCATCCGCACGTCCATCGCGACCACGTCCGGCCGCAGTTGCCGTACCAGCGGAATGACCGCCGCCCCGTCGGCCGCCTCACCCACCACCTCGATATCGGCCTGCGCCTCCAGCACGGCCCGCAGACCCGCGCGGACCAAAGGCTCATCGTCGACAAGAAGTACGGTGACCGGCACCCGGCCAGCCTAGATCAGCCGCATGGCAGCTCCGCATGGACCTGCCAGTCGCCCTCGTGCGGGCCGGTGCGGGCCGTGCCGCCGAGCAGGGCGGCCCGTTCGCGTATGCCGCGCAGCCCGCTGCCCCGCCCTGGACCGGGGGGCGCGGCCGGCAGGGGATTGCGGACCTCCAGGGCGAGCGTGCCGTCGGCGACCGCGACCCGGACCCGCACCGGGACGGCGCCCGCGTGCCGCAGCACATTGGTGAGCGCCTCCTGGAGGATGCGGTACCCCTCCCGGGACACCGGCCCCGGCACGGCCGCGACCGGGCCGGTCACCTCGGCGTCGACCTTCGCCCCGGAGACGCGCGCCGACTCCAGCAGCCGGTCGGCGTCGGCCAGCGTGGGCCGGGCGCTCACCGGCCGCTCGGCCTCGCGCAGCACGCCCAGCACCCGCTCCAGGTCCGCCAGGGCGGCCCGCCCGGTCTCCTCGATGGCGTCCAGCGCGCGCTCCGTGAACCGCGGATCGCCCGCCGCCCGGGCCGCACCCGCCTGCACCACGGCCACCGTCAGCGCGTGCCCGATCGAGTCGTGCAACTCCCGGGCGATCCGGGTGCGTTCCAGCAGCCGCTCGGTGCGCTCCTCCAGCGCCGCCAGCCGCTCCGCCGCGGACGGCCCGAGGAGCCGGCGCGCGCAGAGCGTGACCAGCTCGCCCAGGCCCACGACCACGCCGTACAGGGCGAGCAGCGGAAGCGGCGTCAGCAGGGCCCAGGCGGGGTCCGGCGGCAGCCGGTCCAGCAGCGGCATCCCGGACGGCGCCCGGCCGGCCGCGCACCGCGCCAGCTCGAAGGCGGCGACCGGCAGCCACACCGTGCCGAACATGGCCGCGGCGCCGAGCAGCATCCGCAGCTCCAGCCACAGCACCGTGCGCCATCTGTCCCGCCACGTCGCCGACGGGGTCTCGGAGATGCCCGAGTCGGCCGCACCGGGCGTCAGCAGCAGCCGCGCCTGCACCCCTTCACCGGTCCGTACGCCGGGCAGCAGACCGACCGGGACGAGCAGCAGCGCGGGCACCCACGGGGTCGATATGTCGATGAAGAGCCAGATGCTGACGACCAGCATCGGCACCCAGAGATGCAAGAGGCGCGTGTACGTCGTCCCGCGCAGCAGCGGGCGCAGAAAGCGGACCAGACAGAGGCGGACCATGGAGACATCGTCGCAGGCAGCACCGGCAACGGGCCTCCCCCGCACGGGGGAGACGATCTCCACCGGCGGGGGAGGACCGCCGCCCCCGGCCCCGGCCAGGCTGGCTGTCATGACGACCATCGAAGTACGCGACCTCACCAAGGAGTACGCCGGCCGGCGGGCCGTCGACCGGCTCACCTTCACCGTCCGGCCCGGCCGGGTCACCGGCTTCCTCGGCCCCAACGGCGCCGGCAAGTCGACCACGATGAGGCTCGTCCTCGGACTCGACCGGCCCACCTCCGGCACGGCCACCGTGGGCGGCCGCCGCTACGCCGAACTCCCCGAGCCGCTGCGGCGGGTGGGCGCGCTGCTCGACGCGCGGGCCGCGCACGGCTCCCGCACCGCCCGGGACCATCTGCGCGCCCTCGCCGCGAGCAACCGCATCCCTGACCGCCGGGTCGACAGCGTCCTGGAGCAGACCGGCCTCGCCCCGGTGGCCCGGCGCCGGGTGCGGACGTACTCCCTCGGCATGCGCCAGCGGCTCGGCATCGCCGCCGCGCTGCTCGGCGACCCCGAGGTGGTCCTGCTGGACGAGCCCGCCAACGGCCTCGACCCCGAAGGCATCGTCTGGATCCGGGACCTGCTGCGCCGGCTCGCCGCCGAGGGCCGTACGGTCCTGGTCTCCAGCCATCTGATGAACGAGACCGCCGCCTTCGCCGACCATCTGGTGATCCTGGGCCGCGGCCGCCTCCTCGCCGACACCCCGGTACGGGAGTTCATCCACGCACGCGTGCAGCCCGGCATCCGGGTCCGCACCACGGACGCCGGCGCGCTCGACGGCCTGCTCGCCCGGCACGGTCTGGACGCCGCCAGGAGCGAGGACGGCGCGTGGATCGTGCGGCACGCGCGCGTGGAGGACCTCGGCCGGCTCCTGGCCGACGCGCGCGTCCCCGTCACGGAACTCGCCGCCCAGGAGGCCACCCTGGAGGAGGCCTACCTCGATCTGACCGCGGCCGAGGCCGAGTTCACCGCCCAGCCCCAGGAGGCCTGACCATGCCCTTCGTGCCCGTGTTCCACGCCGAGTGGATCAAGATCCGCACCCTGCGCTCGCTGCCGGCCGCCCTGGCCGCGATGCTGCTCGCCACCACCGCCTTCTCGGCGCTGGCAGCGGCCGACGACACCGCGTCCGACCCGCTGTTCTCTGCCTTCTTCGGCATCAGCTTCGGCCAGATCGCCGCGATCGCCTTCGGTACGACGGCGGTCTCCGCCGAGTTCCGCGGCGGCGCGCTGCGGCTGACCCTGTCGGCGGTGCCCGACCGGCGCCGCTGGTTCGCGGCGAAGGTCACGGCGATCGCGCTGCCGGTACTCGCCGTCGGCCTGCTCACCGGCCTGGTGACCCTGCTGGTGGGCCGGGCGGTTCTCGGCGCCTCGGCCCCCGCCTGGTCCGAGGGGCTGCGCGGCGCCGTCGGCTGCGGTCTCGACCTGACCCTGATGGCCCTGTTCGCCGCGGGGCTCGCGGCGGTGCTCCGCAGCGGCACGGCGACCCTGTCCCTGCTCATCCCCTTCGTCCTGATCGTGTCCTTCGTGGTCGGCGACATGTCCGGCGGGGTGGCGGACTTCCTGCCCGACCGGGCCGGCCAGGTGATCCTGCACAGCTCCTGGGACGGCTCCCTCGGCCCGTGGACCGGTCTCGCGGTCACCGCGGGATGGACGGCGGCGGCCCTGCTCGCCGGCGCGTGGACCCTGCACCGCAGGGACGCCTGACGCCCCGCCAATTGTCAGTGCCGCCCGCTTTACTGGGCCGTATGGACATCGCGACCTGCCTGGCCCTCATCGACCTGCTGTGCGCCCGGGAGTTCCCGGCGGACCACGGCGGATCCGACGTGGGCACGGCGGGGCCCGGCTATCTCACGGTGGAGCTGGTGACGAGCCGGGGCGCGGCCGCGGAGCACCCGGAGATCCGGCAGCGCACGGCGGCGGACTTCCACGCGTACCGGGAGGCACTCGCCGGGCGGCTCGCCGACCGCTGGGGCCGGCAGCCCCCGTGGGGCCAGCTGACCCTGCGCACCCGCATGAGCCGCGGCGAGGAGATCCCGCAGCCCTGGGCGGACCTGTGCCTGTGCACCGACGACCTCGACGTGTGGCAGCCGGACCACATCGACCGCTGGCTCGCCCTGGGCGTCGCCGACCGCGACGAGGCGGACGAGATCCACCTCCTGGCCACGGTCACGGAGATACCCCCGCCCTGACCCCCTCACGGCGACGGATCGCCAGGGGTGCTCAGGGCGCCTGCGCCGCCTCCCGCAGCCGGGCGAACTCCGCCGCCATCGTCGCCGTCGTCCAGTGGGCGTTCAGGCCGCTGGGGTTGGGGAGCACCCACAGGCGGGTGTCGCCGATGGTCCGTTCCTGCGGTCCCACCCGGGCCGTGCGGTCGGCGAAGGCCGCCCGGTAGGCGGTCACCCCGACCACGGCCAGCCAGCTCGGCCGCAGCCGGGTCACCTTGGCGGTCAGCAGCCGGCCGCCCTCGGCGTACTCCTCGGGCGTCAGCTCGTCGGCCCGCGCGGTCGCCCGGGCGACGACATTGGTGATGCCCAGCCCGTAGGAGAGCAGCTCCTGCTGTTCCTCGGGCTTCAGCAGCCGGGGTGTGAAGCCGGACAGGTGCAGCACGGGCCAGAAGCGGTTGCCGGGGCGGGCGAAGTGATGACCGGTCGCCGCCGTCATCAGGCCGGGGTTGATACCGCAGAAGAGCACGCGGAGGCCGCCCGCGACCACGTCCGGTACCAGACGGTCGCGGGCGGCCTCCAGGTCCGCCTTGGTGAAGCGGGGGGTCAGAGGATCGCTCCGGGGGTGTAACCGGCCGCCTCCGGGCGCTGCTTGACGATCTCCTCGATCCGGCCGGCCACCAGGGCGACCTGGTCGGCCGCCGCACCGGTGAAGGACAGCTTGTCGGCCATCAGGGCCGCCAGCTGGTCGCGGTCGAGCGGCAGCCGCTCGTCGGCGGCGAGTTTGTCCAGCAGGTCGTTGCGCTCGGCGCCCTGCTCGCGCATGGCGAGCGCGGTGGCCACGGCGTTCTCCTTGATCGCCTCGTGCGCGACCTCGCGGCCGACGCCCGCCCGCACCGCTCCCATGAGCACCTTGGTGGTGGCCAGGAAGGGCAGGTAGCGGTCCAGCTCGCGGGCGACGACGGCGGGGAAGGCGCCGAACTCGTCGAGGACGGTCAGGAAGGTCTCCAGCAGGCCGTCCAGCGCGAAGAAGGCGTCGGGCAGGGCCACCCGGCGCACCACCGAGCAGGACACATCGCCCTCGTTCCACTGGTCGCCCGCCAGCTCGCCGGTCATCGACGCGTAGCCGCGCAGGATCACCATCAGGCCGTTGACGCGCTCGCAGGAGCGGGTGTTCATCTTGTGCGGCATCGCCGAGGAACCGACCTGGCCCGGCTTGAAGCCCTCGGTGACCAGCTCGTGCCCGGCCATCAGCCGGATCGTCTTGGCCAGCGAGGACGGCGCCGCCGCCAGCTGCACCAGCGCGGTGACGACCTCGTAGTCCAGCGAGCGCGGGTAGACCTGGCCGACCGAGGTGAAGGCCTGCGAGAAGCCCAGGTGGCCCGCGATCCGGCCCTCCAGCTCGGCCAGCTTGGACGCGTCCCCGCCGAGCAGGTCCAGCATGTCCTGGGCGGTGCCGACCGGGCCCTTGATGCCGCGCAGCGGGTAGCGGGCGAGGAGCTCCTCGACCCGGCCGTACGCCACCAGCAGCTCGTCGGCGGCCGTGGCGAAGCGCTTGCCGAGGGTCGTGGCCTGGGCGGCGACGTTGTGCGAGCGGCCGGCCATGACCAGCTCGGCGTACTCGCCCGCGAGCTTGCCGAGGCGCGCCAGCACGGCCACCGTACGGTCCCGCACCAGCTCCAGGGAGAGCCGGATCTGGAGCTGCTCGACGTTCTCCGTGAGGTCACGGGAGGTCATGCCCTTGTGTACGTGCTCGTGCCCGGCGAGGTCGTTGAACTCCTCGATCCGCGCCTTCACATCGTGCCGGGTGACCTTCTCGCGCTCGGCGATCGAGGCCAGGTCGACGGTGTCGAGGACGCGCTCGTAGTCGGCGATCGCCTCGTCCGGCACCTCGATGCCGAGGTCCTTCTGGGCCCGCAGCACGGCGAGCCAGAGCTGCCGCTCCAGCTTCACCTTCTGCTCGGGGGACCAGAGCGTGGCGAGCTCGGCCGAGGCGTAGCGTCCGGCGAGGACGTTCGGGATGCGGGGCTTGGCGGGCGCTGAAGTCACGTCTCCGGATTCTACTGGCGATTTGTGCAGGCCAGCGCCACGCCCCCGTTCGGTGGAAGCTACGAGAGCCGCGTCACTGCCGTCCTCAGGCCTGACCCTCGTACGGCAGCAGGTCGGGGCGTTTGGCGGGGCGGCCGTCGCCGGAGGAGCGGCCGGTGAGGCGGCGGCCGATCCAGGGCAGCAGATGCTGCCGGGCGAACCGGGCGTCCGTCACCCGGCGGGTCAGCCAGCCGGGCGGGGCGGTGGCCGGCATCGGCACATGCCACTCGGTGTCCTCCGGCTCGTACCCGAGCGTCTGCCACACGGCCTCGGCGACCCGGCGGTGCCCCTCGGCCGTGAGGTGCAGCCGGTCCACGTCCCACATCCGCGGGTCGCTCAGCGCGGGGGCGCCGTACAGGTCGACCACCAGCGCGCCGTGCCGGCCGGCCAGCTCCTCCACGCAGGAGTACAGCTCCTCCATGCGCGGCCGGAACCGGTCCAGCACCGGTCCCTGGCGGCCGGGGCTGCGCATCAGCACCAGCTGCTTGCAGGACGGGGCGAGGCGTTCGACGGCCTCGGTCAGCAGGTCGCGCACCCGGACCATGTCGCACGTGGGCCGCAGGGTGTCGTTGAGACCGCCGACCAGCGTGACCACATCGGCGTTCATGGCGGCCGCCACGTCCACCTGCTCGGCCACGATCTGCCCGATGAGCTTTCCCCGCACGGCGAGGTTGGCGTACCGGAATCCCGGTGTGCGGGCGGCCATCCGCGCGGCGAGCAGGTCGGCCCAGCCCCGGTAGGAGCCGTCGGGCAGCAGGTCCGACATGCCCTCGGTGAAGGAGTCGCCGACCGCGACCAGGCTGGTGTACGGGGAAGGAGCGGGATTCGTCTGCATGGCGTCAGCGATGGTATCCCGGCTCCATACCCGTCGGTCGGTCGGCCCCCGAACCCCTCAGACGGGCTGCCCGAACAGCTGCCGCAGCACGTCCTCCATGGTCACCAGACCGGCCAGCCGGCCGTCGTCGCCGAGGACCGCCGCGAGGTGCGTACGGCTGCCCCGCATCGCGGTGAGCACGTCGTCCAGCGGGGTCCGCTCGCGCACGCGCGCGATGGGGCGCATGTCCCGCAGCCGGAACGGCACATGCCGGGGCGAGGCGTCCAGCGCGTCCTTGACGTGCAGATAGCCCACGATCCGGCGGCCGGAGTCCACGACCGGGAACCGGGAGAAGCCCGACTCGGCCGACAGCCGCTCCAGCTGCTCCGGCGTGACACCCACGCGCGCGTAGACCACCCGTTCCAGCGGCACGACCACGTCGCGCACGGGCCGGCTGCCCAGCTCCAGGGCGTCGTGCAGCCGCTCCTGCGCCCGGTTGTCGATCAGCCCGGCCTCGCTGGCGTCCTTGACGATCTCGGCCAGCTCGGTGTCCGTGAAGGTCGCCGCCACCTCACCCTTGGCCTCCACCCGCAGCAGCTTCAGCAGCCCGTTGGCGAAGGCGTTGATCGCGAAGATCACCGGGCGCAGCGCCCGGGCCAGGGTGACCAGCGGCGGGCCGAGCAGCAGCGCGCTGCGCACGGGCTCGGCGAGCGAGATGTTCTTCGGGACCATCTCGCCGAGCAGCATGTGCAGATACGTGGCCAGGGCCAGCGCGATCACGAAGGACACCGCGTGGCCCGCGCCGACCGGTACCCCGAGCGCGTGGAAGACCGGCTCCAGCAGATGCGCGATCGCCGGCTCGGCGACCACACCGAGGACCAGGGTGCACAGCGTGATGCCGAGCTGGGCGGCGGCCAGCAGCGCCGACACGTGCTCCAGGCCCCACAGCACGCTCCTGGCGCGCCGGTCGCCCTCCTGGGCGAGCGGTTCGATCTGCGAGCGGCGCACCGAGATCAGCGCGAACTCGGCGCCGACGAAGAAGGCGTTGACGACGAGGGTCGCCAGACCGATCAGCAGCTGTACGGCGGTCATCGCGCCCCCTCCGGCGTCGTCCCCTCGGCCGGCCGGCCGGGCTCGTCGTCCAGCGGGGCGTGCAGCAGCAGCCGGGCCGCCCGGCGGCCCGAGGCGTCCACCACCTCCAGCTGCCAGCCGGAGACATGGACGCTGTCCCCGCTCGCCGGTATCCGCCCCAGCTCGGTGGCGACCAGTCCGGCCAGGGTCTCGTACGGCCCCTCGGGCACCCGGAGGCCCACACGCGCCAGCTGGTCGGTGCGGGCGGCGCCGTCGGCCGAGTACAGCGCGCGGCCCTGCTCGTCCGCCCCGGCGGGGGCGAGGTCGGGCGTCTCGTGCGGATCGTGCTCGTCGCGCACCTCGCCGACGACCTCCTCGACGATGTCCTCCAGGGTGGCCACGCCCGCCGTACCGCCGTACTCGTCGATGACCACGGCCATGGTCCGCCTGCCGCCGAGCCGGTCCAGCAGCCGGTCGACGGTGAGCGACTCGGGCACCAGCAGAGGTTCGCGCATCACCTGGGCGACCGTGCGGCGCGGGCGCTCCTCGGCGCGTACGGCCAGGACGTCCTTGATGTGCGCGATGCCGACGACCGAGTCCAGGCTGCCCCGGTAGACCGGGAACCGGGACAGTCCGGTGGCCCGGGTCGCGTTCGCCACGTCCTCGCAGGTCGCCTGGAGGTCCAGGGCGATCACCTGGACGCGCGGGGTCATCACGTTCTCGGCGGTCAGGTCGGCCAGGTTCAGGGTGCGGACGAACAGTTCGGCGGTGTCCGCCTCCAGCGCGCCCTCCTTGGCGGAGTGCCGGGCGAGGGCCGCCAGCTCCTGCGGGCCGCGCGCGGAGGCCAGCTCCTCGGCGGGCTCGATGCCGAGCCGTCGTACGAACCGGTTGGCCGTGTTGTTCAGGTGGGTGATGAAGGGCCGGAAGACCGCGCTGAACCAGCGCTGGGCGTTGCCGACCCGCTTGGCCATGGCCAGCGGCGAGGAGATCGCCCAGTTCTTGGGCACCAGCTCGCCGACGACCATCAGGAACACCGTCGACAGGGCGGTGCCGAGCACCAGTGCCACCGAGGTCGCCGTGGACCGGGACAGGCCCATGGCCTCGAAGGGGCCGGCCAGCAGCTGGGCGATCGACGGCTCGGCGAGCATGCCGACCACCAGATTGGTGACGGTGATGCCGAGCTGGGCGCCGGAGAGCTGGAAGGTCAGGTTCCGTACGGCCTTCAGGGCGCCCGCGGCACCGCGCTCGCCGCGCGCGGCGGCCCGCTCCAGCTCGCCGCGCTCCACGGTGGTCAGCGAGAACTCCGCCGCCACGAAGGCGCCGCAGGCGAGGGACAGCAGGACCGCCACCAGAAGGAGCAGCACTTCGGTCATCGGGTCACCCCCGTCCCATGATCGGACAGGGCAGGACGGAACGCACGGTGTCGCGCACCGGGGGGCTCGCCCATGGGCGGACGCTCACAACCTTTCATGGAGGGCCGAGTACTCCCTCAATGGTAAAGGATGGGCAAAAAAGCCGTGAGGGTCAGCCAGTGAGGGGCTTCACCCAGCGCCGCCAGTGCTCCTGCGGGCCGTATCCGGCCGCCCGCCACGCGTGCTGCGCGCGCTCGTTGCGGACCAGCACCATCGCGTCCCCGCGCCGCCCGCCCAGCCGGACGAACCGCTCCTCGGCGGCGGCCAGCAGTGCTGTGGCGATGCCCTGCCGCCGCCGCTGCGGGTGCACCGCGAGCCGGTACAGATGGCACCGCCAGCCGTCGAAGCCGGCGATCACCGTGCCCACCAGCTCGCCGCCCAGCTCGGCCAGGATCAGCGCCTCGGGGTCACGGTCGACGAGCCGCTCCACCCCGGTGAGGTCGTCACTGATGCTGGTGCCCTCGGCGGCCGTCCGCCAGAAGGCGAGGACGGCGCCGAGGTCGGCACCGGAGGCGGGGCGTATGCACAGATCGGTCATGCGCCCAGCATGATCACGGCCGGTGGCCCGGAGCCGGGAATTCCATCATGCGGACTCCTCCGCGCGCAGCCGCTCCATCACCGGCGCGAACGCCTCCATGCACGGCTGGAGGACCGTCAGATACGTGAAGCCGTACCGCTCGCGCTGCGCCCGCACCTTCGCGACCACGTCGTCCAGCGGACCGGCGAGCACGATCGGCAGGGCCAGCGCCTGCTCCATGGTCAGCTGCGGCAGCCGCTCCAGCAGCGGCTTCAGCGCCGCCTCCGGATCGTCGGTGACCGCCACCTGCTGGATCAGCAGGTTCAGCTCGGCCGGAGCCGTCCGCCCCGCGGCCAGCGACCGGTAGCGGGCCACCCGCTCGTCCAGCTCCTCGGCGGTGAGCGGCTCCAGCGAGCCGGGGTCGCGGCCGGGCCGGGCCCCGGTGAAGGCCGCGATGTCCGCGTGCTCGGCGGTCAGCCGCAGCATCCGGTCGCCGTTGGCGCCGATCAGCACCGGCACCCGGGACTGGGCGGGCCGGGGCTCGTGCTCCGCCGAGCCCAGCAGCCGGTCCAGCTCCCGCACCGTGTGCCGCAGATGGTCCACCCGCTCGCCCGGCGAGCCGTACGGCAGCCCGGCCGCCTCGTGCTCGGCCGGCACATACCCGGTGCCGAGGCCCAGTTCGAGGCGGCCGCCGGTCAGCGCGTCCGTGGTCGCCACCTCGCGGGCCAGCAGCATCGGGTTGTAGAACCCGGCGTTCAGCACGAAGGTGCCGACCCTGACCCGCTCGGTCGCCGCGGCCGCCGCGACCAGCGCCGGGAACGGCGCCGGCATCCCCAGATGGTCGGGGACGAGGACCACGTCGTACCCCAGTTCCTCGGCACGTTGGCAGGTGGCGCGCCACTCGGCGGCGGGCGCCGACGTGAGCAGATTGACCCCGAAGCGGAACGGACGTGACATCAACTCTCCCCGTATTGCTGCTTACTTGCCTACCGGGGCGATTCCATCACTCGTGCGCGATCGCCGCCAGTACGTTCATCCGCGACGCCCGCAGCGCGGGCAGCAGGGCCGCCACCACGCCCACCACCGCCGAGCCGACCACCACCGCGACGATCGTGCCCCAGGGGAACGCCAGCTCCGTCAACCCGCGCAGCGCCAGCACCTGTTGCATGCACACCCCCCACACCAGCCCCAGCGCCAGCCCCAGCACCGCGCCGAACACCGCGATCACCACCGACTCCAGCCGGATCATCCGGCGCAGCTGCCGCCGCCCGAGCCCGATCGCCCGCAGCAGCCCGATCTCCCGGGTGCGCTCCACCACCGACAGCGCGAGCGTGTTGACCACCCCGAGCACGGCGATGACGATGGCCAGCGCCAGCAGCGCGTACACCAGGTAGAGCAGCACGGAGATCTGGTCCTGCACCAGCTTCTTGTAGTCGCTCTGGTTGCGCACCTGCACCTGCGGATACGGCGTGAGGGCCTGTTCCAGCCGGGGCCGCAGGTCCTGCGGGTTCGTGCCGGAGGCCGCGTTCACGAACAGTGCGGAGTCCTGTCCGCCGGGCACGTACTTCTCCAGGGTGCCGAGGCCGAACCAGATGCCGCCCTCGTTGCCGAACCCCTGGTTCGTGCTGCCCTGCTCGGTCAGGGCGGCGACGGTCAGGTCCGCCGTGCGTCCGCCCGGGAACTCCACCGGGAGCACACTGCCCCACCGGATGCCGTGGTCCCGGGCATAGCCCGCGTCCAGCGCCAGCCGCCCGTCCGCCAGCGCGGCCGCCGAGCCGCCCCGGGCGTAGGCGATGTGCACGACCTCGTCGAGCCGGGGCCCGAACGCGGCGGCGAGGGTGCGCACCCGGCTGCCGTCGGGCAGCCGCACGGCGACCGGGCTGAGCCGCTCCGGCACGACCAGCCCCACCCCGCGCGTCGCCGCCACGGCGTCCCTGACCTCCTTGGTGTACGGCGTGAATCCGGTGCCCTGCACGACGAAGTCGGCGCCCAGCGTCCTGTCGATCTGCCGGTCGACCGACGCCGACAGGGAGGCGCTCGCCACCGACATCCCGCCGACCAGGGCGAGGCCCACCATCAGCGCCGCCGCCGTCGCCCCGGTGCGGCGCGGATTGCGCAGGGCGTTGCGCTGGCTCATCCGGCCGACCGGCCCGAACAGCGCCGGGAACGCCCCGCCCAGCACCCGGACCACCGGCCGCACCAGCAGCGGCCCGGCGACCACGGTTGCGACCAGGGTCAGCACCACGCCGACGCCCAGCAGCCCGGCCGCCGGCCCCGTCCGGGTGGCCGCCGCACACCCGGCCAGCGCGGCCGCGCCCAGCACGCCGATCACCGCCCCGACGACCGCACGGACCTTCAACGGCTTGCCCACGCCCGCGACCTCGGCGTCCGTGAGCGCCGCCATCGGGGAGACGGCGGCGGCCCGGCGCGCCGGCAGATAGGCGGCCACGAAGGTCACCCCCAGCCCGACGACGTACGCGGCGAGCGGAGTGACCCAGCCGATCTCCATCTCGGTCGCCCTGAGGTTCATCCCGAACGCGCTCATCAGCCGGATCAGGCCGTACGCCAGTCCCGTCCCGGCGGCGAGGCCGAGCGTGGAGCCGACGAGCCCGAGCAGCAGCGCCTCGGTCAGCACCGAGCGCCGCACCTGCCGCCGGTCGGCGCCGAGCGCCCGCAGCAGCCCCAGTTCCCGGGTGCGCTGGGCGATCAGCATGGAGAAGGTGTTGACGATCAGGAACACCCCGACCAGCACGGCGATTCCGGCGAAGCCCAGCATCACGTACTTCACCACGTCGAGGAAGGTGCCGAGGCTGGCTGCGGCCGACTTGGCCTGCTCGGCGGCGGTTTTCAGGTCGTAGGTGCCGGGGCCGATGGCCGCGTCGATCCGCCGCTTCAGCTCCGTGTCGGACACCCCGCCCGCCGCGTCCACGGAGATGCTCGTGGCCTTCGCGGCCGACCCGAGCAGTTCCCGGCCGGCCACCGCCGGGTCCACGAAGAGCAGGGCCGCGCCCGGATTGGTGGTGGTGAACGTGGCGATGCCGGACACCCGGACCCGGAAGGTGCCCGGCTGCGCGTGCACGGTCAGCAGGTCGCCGATCCGCACCCCCCGCTTGCCGGCCGTGTCCGCGTCCAGCAGCGCCTCATCCGCCCCACGCGGCGCGTGCCCCGAGGTCAGCCGCACCGGGCTGCGGCGGGTGACCTGCCAGGACTGCGCGATCGTGGGCGCGCCGGTGGTCGGGCCCACCGACTGGTCCCGGCTGTCGACGACCACGATGTTCTGCACCGACACGTCGGCGCGGGCCGCCGCGACCCCGGGAACCCGGGCGACCCGGTCCCGCAGCGCGGCGGGCACGGTCTGGGCGGCGCCGCTCATCCGGGCGGCCCGCAGGTCGTCCTTCGGCTGCACGGTCACATCGGCGGCGGTGGAGGCGAACAGCCGGTCGAAGGTACGGGTGACGGTGTCGGAGAAGATCAGGCTGCCCGCGACGAACGCCACGGACAGCAGCACGGCCAGCGCGGACAGGGCGAGCCGTCCCTTGTGCGCGAGGAAGCTCCGCAGGGTCGCTTTCAGCACCGGGTCAGCCCTCCTGGGCGGGGCCGCCGTCGCCGAGCGCCCCGCGGACCAGGTCGAAACGCTTCATCCGGTCCAGGACGGCCTGCGCGCTCGGGTGGTCCATCTCGTCCACGATCCGCCCGTCCGCCAGGAAGAGCACCAGGTCGGAGTGGGCAGCGGCGCCCGGGTCGTGAGTGACCATGACGACCGTCTGGCCGAGATCGTCCACCGCCCCCCGCAGAAAGCCCAGCACCTCCAGGCCGGACCGCGAGTCCAGGTTGCCGGTCGGCTCGTCGGCGAAGATCAGCTCGGGCCGGGAGGCCAGCGCTCGCGCGCAGGCGACCCGCTGCTGCTGGCCGCCGGACAGCTCGGCCGGCCGGTGGTCCAGCCGGTCCCGCAGGCCGAGCCTGTCGATGACCTGGTCGAGCCACTGCTGATCGGGCCTGCGGCCCGCGATGTCCATCGGCAGGGTGATGTTCTCGGCGGCGGTCAGCGTGGGAATGAGGTTGAACGACTGGAACATGAACCCGATCCGGTCCCGCCGCAGCCGGGTCAGCTCCCGTTCCTTCAGCGCGGTGATCTCCGTGTCGCCCAGCCAGACCTGGCCGGCGGACACCGTGTCCAGCCCGGCCAGACAGTGCATGAGCGTGGACTTCCCGGACCCCGAGGGGCCCATCACCGTGGTGAAACGGCCGCGCGCGATGTCCACGTCCACCGCGTCCAGGGCGAGCACGCGCGTCTCGCCGGTGCCGTACGCCTTGGTCAGCCCGCGGGCCCGGGCAGCGGTCCCGTCGCCCGGCGCGCGGCCCGGGGCGTGCTCCGCAGCAGGTGTGTACAAGAGCGCCTCCCGGTCGCCTCGACGTCCCGGCCCCGTGACCGAGGCCGAGCCCACCTCGTGCTCGGGACCGAGCCTAGTGTGACCCGGCGCACAGTCGTAGCGCAGCGCGCCCATCTGCCACCGCCGTGCCCCCTTGCTGCTGCTAGCGATGGAGCGCTAGCGTCGAGGCATGGCGAAGACCCAGCTGAACGTGCGCGTGGACGAGGGCACCGCCCGCGCGGCCCGCGAACGCGCCCTGGCCCGCGGGATCAGCGTCAACCGGTACATCGAGGAACTGGTCAGACAGGACACCGGCGAGGCCGGCCGGACGTTCGTCGAGGCCGCCGCCGACTTCATGAAGAGCTACGAGTCCGTGTTCGCCGAGGAGTTCGCCGAGGCCCAAAGGCCCGCACCGGACCAAGGCCATCGCTGATCCCTTGAACGAGCTCAGCATCGACCTCGCCTGGCTGCTCATGCTCGCCGAACAGCGCACACCCGGCGACCCGCAGGTCACCGACTGGGGTGCCCTGGTGGCCGCCGTCGCCCGACACCGCGCCGAGATATTCGGCGTGCCCGTCTACGACGATCCGTACGCCCGTGCCGCCTCCCTGCTCCAGCTGCTCATCCATGTCCCGGCCCTGGAGCGCTCCAACGCGCTGTTCGCCTGCGCCGTCGCGTACGGCTATCTCGTCGCCGGCGGGGTCAAGGTCGCCACCACCGCCGAGCAGGTCCGCGACCTCGCCCGGCTGGTCAAGGACGGCGCGGTGGGCGTCGACGACATCGCGCGGGAGCTGCGCCGCTGGAGCCTGTGATCAGTCCGACTCCGGCTCCTCGGGCCGCCAGGCGACGCCCAGCGCGCAGTACGAGGTCGGCAGGGCCGGGCCCTTGTCCGGCAGCAGCACCCGGCGGTGCGGGCCGAGCCGGAACCCGGCCTCGCGCAGCGCGGCCACCGGCTCCCGGGAGACATGGCAGCCGCCGAACAGCGCGGGCCACACGGTGTGGTCCAGCGCCTGCTGGGTCAGCGTCATGATCCGGCCGCCGCCCCGCCCGTGCTCGAAGAAGCGGACTTCGCCGCCCGGGCGCAGCACCCGCCGTACCTCGGCCAGCGCCCGGGGTACGTCCCGCACGCTGCACAGCACCAGGGACAGCACCACCGCGTCGAAGGCCTCGCTCTTCACCGGCAGCGCCTCCGCGGCACCCGGCACCACGTCGACCGGGACCTCTGCGCGCAGCGCCGCCTCCAGGGCCAGGCGCCGGAGCAGGGCCTCCGGCTCGATCGCCACCACCTCCGAGACGGTGCCCGGATAGTGCGCGAAGTTCAGCCCGTTGCCGGCGCCGATCTCGATCACCCGCCCGGACACCCCGGCGAGCAGCCGCTCCCGGATGCCGGCCATGCCCAGCCGGGTCTCGGCACCCACGCTGAACCGGGCGTAGGAGCGGGCGAACACCGGATGGCGGGCGGGGCCGCGCGCCACCGTGCCGGAGCCGCTGGACAGCAGCCGCATGGCAACCTCCCCGAAGTGGGCCTACGAGGAGTCTCCCCACGCACGCCCCCTTCCCATCCCTCGCCGGGAGGGGGAAGGCCGTCAGGGCCTTTCTTTCGGATCTTGCCGGCATCGCAGCCGACCTGATCCGAAAGAAAGGCCCTACGCCGCCTCGCGGGTGCGGAACGCCTCCGCGTCCCAGGTGCCGTCGAGGCGGGGGGCCAGCCAGCCGGGGGCCGCCGGGCGGAAGGCGGCCGGGGGCAGCGAGCCCGCGCCCGCGGGGATCGCGCCCAGCAGCGGGGCGCCGGCCACCTCCGGCAGGTCGGTCACGTTGCAGCGCTCCGCGAGACCGGGGGAGTCCGGCCAGCTGCCGATCACCACGCCCGCCAACTCCACCCCGCGGCGGCGCAGTTCGCGTGCCGTCAGCTCGGTGTTGTTCAGCGTGCCCAGCCCTGCCGGGGTGACCACCAGGACCGGTGCGCCCAGCAGCCCCGCGGCGTCGGCCAGCGTGCCGCCCGCCGCGTCGAACCGGACGAGCAGCCCGCCCGCCCCCTCGACCAGCACCAGATCGTGCTCGGTGGCCAGCTTGGCCGCCGCCTCGGCCACCTGGTGCGGGTGCACCGGCGCCATCCCGGCCCGCCGGGCGGCCGTACCCGGCGCCAGGGGTTCGGGATAGCGGGCCAGTTCGGTCGCCGTGACCGGGCCCGCCAGCCGGGCGACCTCGTCGGCGTCGCCGCGCTCGTCCGGCCGTACGCCCGTCTGCGCGGCCTTCAGCACGGCGACCGAGCGCCCCGCCGCGAGCGCCGCGGCGGCGACCGCGGCGGTCGTGACGGTCTTGCCGATCTCCGTGCCCGTCCCGGTGATCACCAGTACCGACATCTCATCCCTCCCGCGCCGCGGCGCACACCGCGCGCGTGATCCGTGCCAGATCCTCGTCCGAGGTGACGTACGGCGGCATCGTGTAGACCAGGTCCCGGAAGGGGCGCAGCCACACGCCCTCCCGGACGGCGGCCGCGGTGGCGGCGGCCATGTCCACCTCGTGGTCCAGCTGGACCACACCGATGGCGCCGAGGACGCGGACGTCCCGCACCCCGGGCAGCCCCGCCGCCGCGGCGAGGCCCTCGCGCAGGCCCGCCTCGATCCGCTTGACCTCCGTCTGCCAGTCCTGCCCGAGCAGCAGCTCCAGGGAGGCACAGGCCACCGCCGCCGCCAGCGGGTTGCCCATGAACGTCGGGCCGTGCGCCAGCACCGGGACCTCGCCGCGCGAGATGCCGTCGGCCACCCGGGCGGAGCACAGCGTCGCCGCCAGCGTCAGATAACCGCCGGTCAGTGCCTTGCCCACGCACATCACATCGGGGCTGACACCCGCGTGGTCCGCCGCGAACAGCGCGCCCGTGCGGCCGAAGCCGGTGGCGATCTCGTCGAAGACGAGCAGCACGTCGTGCGCGTCGCACGCCTCGCGCAGCACCCGGAGGTACGCGGGGGAGTGGAACCGCATTCCGCCCGCGCCCTGCACCACCGGCTCCACGATGACCGCGGCGGTCTCGTCGGCGTGACGGGCGATCAGCTCGCGCAGCCGGTCGGCGTACGACTCGTCGTACTCCGCGGGCGGTACGTCCGCGAACACCTGGCGGGGCAGGACACCGGACCACAGCTGGTGCATCCCGCCCTCGGGGTCGCACACCGACATCGGGCTCCAGGTGTCCCCGTGGTAGCCGCCCCGCCAGGTCAGCAGCCGCTGCTTGCCGGGCCGGCCGAGCGAACGCCAGTACTGGAGGCACATCTTCACCGCGACCTCGACCGACACCGACCCGGAGTCGGCCAGGAAGACATGCTCCAGGCCCTCGGGTGACATGTCGACAAGGAGCTTGGCGAGCCGGACGGCGGGCTCGTGGGTGAGCCCGCCGAACATCACATGGCTCATCCGGCCCAGCTGGTCGCGCACCGCCTCGTTGAGCACCGGGTGGTTGTAGCCGTGGATGGCCGACCACCACGAGGACATGCCGTCGACCAGCTCGCCCGAGCCGTCCGCGAGCCGCAGCCGGACCCCGCTCGCCGACTCCACGACGAGCGGTTCGGTCCGTCCGGGCATCGGGCCGTACGGGTGCCAGACGTGCCGGCGGTCCAGCTCCAGCAGCTCGGACACGGCCAGGCCGGGCAGCTCAGGCATTGGGCGCGAGGTCCGTTCCGGCGCCCCGGCGGCGGACGGCGACCAGATCGGGGCGCGGCTCGTTCGCCGCCGCGGGCGTCTCCGCCGTACCGCAACCGGCGCCGGCCTCGTGCGCACCGCACCCGGAACCCTCGTGCGAGCCGCAGCCGGCGCTCTCGTGCGAGCCGCACACCGAGCCGCAGCCCCCGGCGGCCTCGGCCCGGTGCTCCGGCAGCGTCACCTGGTCGGTGCCCTCGACCTCGAACCCGGCGTCCGCGATCATCTCCAGGTCGGCCTTGCCCGCCTGGCCCTCACTGGTCAGGTAGTCGCCGAGGAAGATCGAGTTGGCCAGGTGCAGCGCGAGCGGCTGCATCGTGCGCAGATGGACCTCGCGGCCGCCGGCGATGCGCACCTCGACGTCCGGGCAGACGAACCGGACCATCGCCAGAATCCGCAGACAGCGCTGCGGGGTGAGGTTCCACTCCTTGGCCAGCGGGGTGCCCTCGAACGGGATCAGGAAGTTGACCGGCACCGAGTCCGGGTCCAGCTCGCGCAGCGAGAAGACCACGTCCACCAGGTCCTCGTCGCTCTCGCCCATGCCCGCGATCAGCCCGGAGCAGGCGGACAGCCCGGCCGCGTGCGCCTTGTTCACCGTGTCCACCCGGTCGGCGTACGTGTGGGTGGTGGTGATGTCCCCGTACGTCCCCTCGGACGTGTTCAGGTTGTGGTTGTAGGCGTCCGCGCCCGCCTCACGCAGTCGCTCGGCCTGGCCGTCGGAGAGCAGCCCGAGGCAGGCGCACACCTCGACGCCCTCGTTCTGCTCCTTGATCGTCTTGATGGTCTGCGAGACCCGGTCCACGTCCCGGTCGGTCGGCCCGCGCCCGCTGGCCACCAGACAGACCCGCTTGGCGCCGCCCGCGAGCCCCGCCGCGGCCGCCTGGGACGCCTCGTCCGGCTTGAGCCAGGTGTACTTCAGGATGTCGGCCTTGGAGCCCAGCCGCTGGGAGCAGTAGGAGCAGTCCTCCGGGCACAGCCCCGACTTCAGGTTCACCAGATAGTTGAGCTTCACCCGGCGCCCGAACCAGTGCCGGCGCACCTTCCCGGCCGCGGCCACCACGTCGAGCAACTCGTCGTCCGAGGTCGCCAGCACGGCGAGCGCTTCCTCGCGGGTCGGCAGCTCGCGCCGAAGCCCCTTGTCCACCAGCGTGTTCAGCAGGTCCATGAGATCCGATCCTGTCCTACGGACCCGCTCCCGGCCAAGGAGAGTTTGCACAACGCTGACAGTTCACCGTGTGGGTATTGCCACACCTCGCGCTGCCCGTCGTGCCGCTAGGGTCTGTCCGCTACCTACAAAAGCACCGGAGGACCCATGGCGTTCGGCTGGATCGACGAGCAGGCCGAGGCGCGTCGCCGCGCCGGACTCGTACGCACCCTGCGCCCGCGCCCCGCCGAGTCACCGCTGCTGGACCTGGCCAGCAACGACTACCTGGGCCTCGCCCACCACCCCGAGACCGCCGAGGGCGCGGCCGCGGCCGCGCGCACCTGGGGCGGCGGTTCCACCGGGTCCCGGCTGGTCACCGGCAGCACCGAGCTGCACGCCGAGCTGGAATGCGAACTGGCCGACTTCTGCGGATTCGAGGCGGCCCTGGTCTTCTCCTCCGGGTACGCGGCCAACCTGGCCGCGGTCACCGCGCTCGGCCCGTACGGCTCGCTGATCGTCTCCGACGCGGGCAACCACGCCTCGCTCATCGACGGCTGCCGGCTCGCCCGCGGCGAGCGCCAGGTGGTCGGGCACGCCGACCCGGACGCGGTGCGCAAGGCGCTCGCCGGGCACGCGGGCCCGGCGATCGTCGTCTCCGACACGGTGTTCTCGGTCGACGGGGACCGGGCGCCGCTGGCCGCGCTGGCCGAGGCCTGCCGGGAGCACGGCGCCGGACTGGTGGTGGACGACGCCCACGGCCTGGGAGTGCTGGGCGACGGCGGCCGGGGCGCGCCGTACGCGGCGGGGCTCGCCGGGGCGGAGGACGTGGTGGTCACGGCCACCCTGTCCAAGTCGCTGGGCAGTCAGGGCGGGGTCGTGCTGGGCCCGGCACGGGTCATCGACCATCTGGTCAACGCGGCCCGGACCTTCATCTTCGACACCGGGCTGGCGCCCTCCGCGGTGGGCGCGGCGCTCGCGGCACTGCGGCTGCTGCGCCGCGAGCCCGGGCGGGCGGCCCGGGCTCGCGAGGTCGCGGCGGAGCTGCACGCACGGCTGACCGCCGCGGGGCTGGAAGCGGTGCGTCCGGACGCCGCGGTGGTCTCCGTGCGGGCTCCGTCCCCGGAGCAGGCGGTGCGCTGGGCTGCCGACTGCCGTACGGCGGGGCTGGCCGTGGGCTGCTTCCGTCCTCCTTCCGTGCCCGACGGCGTGTCACGGCTGCGGCTGACCGCTCGCGCGGACCTCTCCGGGGCAGAGATCGAACGCGCGGTACGGGTGATCGACGAAACGCGACCATGAGTCGGCGTGACACGGCCGTGCTTCGCACAAACAGCGGTCAGTGGTGTCGGTCGGTGATCGGATCTGATCAGAGAGCGGTGACGAACCCGGCCCAGGTCTGGGGCGAGAAGAGCAGCGCGGGCCCGCCCGGGGCCTTCGAGTCGCGCACGGCGAGCAGCCCGGCCGGTGGGCCGGAGCGCGGCCGGGCCGTCTCCACGCAGTTGTTGGCTCCCGTGCTGTAGCTGCTGCGCAGCCAGTGCACGTCGTGCAGGTCGGTACTGGCAGGGACGTTCCGAGGCAGTGCGGTCATGGTGCCTCCCTACGCGCCGTCGCCTATCTGGGCGAGGTAGTCCAACGAGTCCTCGGGGGAAAGGGCGTGGAACTGAAGGGTGGTGAAGGCCTCCGAGTAAGCCATGAGGTCTTCTTTCCGTTCCAGGTAGAGGCTACTCGTCAATTGGTCGAGAACAACTACATCTAGATCAGAAGTGCTCGGAAATGAGAAGATAACGAAAGGCCCGGTGAGGCCGATATGTGCTCCGGCGTCGAAGGGCAGCACCTGGAGCCGCACTTGGGGCAGCCGGGCCGCCTCGGCCAGCCGCTGAAGCTGCCGGGCCATCACCTCGGGACCGCCGACCTCGCGGCGCAGCACCGCCTCGTCCAGTACGGCGCTCAGGGCCAGCGGCGGGTCGGAACGCAGGACGTCCTGGCGGGCCAGCCGCACCTCCACCAGCGCGTCCAGGCGCTCCTCGTCCAGGTCCTTCACGGCGGCCCGGGTCACCGCGCGGGCGTACTCGGCCGTCTGGAGCAGCCCGGGCACGACCGTGGTCTCCAGGGTGCGCATCGCGCTCGCCTGCGACTCCAGGCTGATGAAGTCGCGATAGGTGGGCGGGATCACCCCGCGGTACGCGTGCCACCAGCGGTTCCGGCCGCCCGTGTCCTCGGACCCCGCCAACATCATCAGCATCTCGCGCAGTTGGCCGTCGTGGACGCCGTAGGCGTCGAGCAGTAACCGCAGATCGGCCGGTTTCACGCCGCTGGCGCCGGTCTCGATACGGCTCACTTTCGACTGGTGCCAGCCGACCAGCCGGGCCGCCTCACCGCTCGTGAGCCCGGCTCCGGTACGCAGCGTACGCAGTTCGTCGCCCAGTTTGCGGCGCCGCACCGCCGGACCGTTCTGCATGGGCTGCTCCTTACTCCGTCTGCTCGCCTCCCTGCCGCTGGAATACGGTCTCGCGTCGCAGAGTTC
This sequence comes from Streptomyces sp. NPDC001606, assembly GCF_053596835.1. Taxonomy (NCBI): domain Bacteria; kingdom Bacillati; phylum Actinomycetota; class Actinomycetes; order Kitasatosporales; family Streptomycetaceae; genus Streptomyces; species Streptomyces sp. NPDC001606. The sequence continues at coordinate 135,636 of NZ_JBSFHC010000012.1, read as the reverse complement.
ACCGCTTCGAGCGACAGATATATGCATATCTCGGTGGATCGCCCCCCGTGACCGGCCGGGTGATGGCAGTCTGACGGGCAAGCACCAGTCCGGGACCGTACTCGAACCGGCCGCTCCATGCCGGACACCGGTCCCGTGGGAAAGGGACGACGTCGCCATGGCAGACCATCTGGAAGCATCCGTCACTCTGCCGAGCGATCCCGCCTCGGTCTCCGCCGCCCGCTCCTATGTCGTGGGCACGCTCGCGGAGTGGGGCCTCCCCTCGGACGCCGACATCGCCGACACGGTACGGCTCATCGTCTCCGAACTCGCCACCAACGCCGTGCAGCACACCTTCGGGCAGTCACCCACCTTCACGGTCGACCTCGCGCTGGACCGTGACGAGCAGCTGCGCATCGGGGTCACGGACAGCCATCCGCGCTTTCCGAAGAGACTGCCCGCTGCCGTGCAGCAGGACAACGGCCGCGGCATGGTCATCATCCGCTGGCTCACCGCGGAGTGCGGAGGCCGGCTCCGTGTCCGGCCCACCCGGGAGGGCGGCAAGACGGTCTCGATCGAACTCCCCTGGGCCGTCCCCGCCGAGCCGGTACCGACGGCGGCGCAGCGCCCGGCGGCGGCCCGTCGCGCCGACATCCGGCGCTGACGGCGTGCGGAGCGGCCACGGGCCCGAGGCCGCTCCACAGCCGGTGCCGGGTCAGCTGACCCGGCCGTACCAGACGCTCCGGGTCCAGATCTTCTGGAGCCTGACCACGTCGCCGGACTTCGGGGCGTGCCAGATGTTGCCGTGGCCGGCGTAGATGCCGACGTGGTAGACGCTGGAACCCGAGTGGAAGAACACCAGGTCGCCCGCCCTGCGGTTGCGGGCCGAGATGTGGTGCGTCTTGTTGTACTGCCCGGCGGCGGTGCGCGGCAGGGTCTTGCCGGCCTTCTTGAACGAGTAGAGCGTCAGACCCGAGCAGTCGAACCGGCGCGGTCCGGTGGCCCCCCACTGGTAGGGGGCGCCCTTCTTGGAGGCCGCGACCTGGAGCGCCTTCGAGGCCAGGGTCGCCGCCGAGGCGTCGGCGGACAGGCCCGGCACCGCGATCGAGCCGCCCACGGCGGCGAGGGTGAGAGCCGAGGCCGTACCGGCCCGGGCCATGAGCGACGGGACACGATTGAGCGCAGTCATGCGCAACCCTTCGTCAGCCGCCTGTGAAGGATGACCTGTCGGATTCGGGCTGGCGAAGTTGCCCGGCCGCATCGCTGCGGCTTCACCCCAAGGGTTGCTCGGCACGCCCGTTCGTCCGCGACGAACGTCCGCGTCGGCGACCCGTCTTGCTTGGGTCCTCCACTCCTGCCGATCCACTCCTGTCGACCGGTCATCCGGGTGGCGGCAGGACTCGGCGTCCGCCCGGACCGCCCCGCCGCGGTGGCGGGGGCTTGTCGTCAGACAGGGATCTTGGCTTACCGCTGTCCGAAAATCCCAATGAAATCGAGGATTTGTGGCGTTACTCACCACTCACCCGTTCGGGTGGACAGTGTTCCGTTCGAGCCGCCGTCAGATCCCGGACGTAGCCCCGGACCTGGGACGCAGTGGTTCCGGATGAGGCTCAAACATGGTTCGTGCGCAACTCGTGCGGACCGGAAACGGCGCCGGATATACACCGGTCGGCCGTACATCGTTCGGACCGTTTCCCGTCCGCCCCGAACGCCGCGTGTCGACGTCCGGGACCGGTCGGACCGCCGCCGCGTCCGGTCAGCCGGCGCCGTCGGACGGGAGCGCGACGCGCGCGGTACGGCGCTCGCCGTCCAGCACCCGCAAGGCCCGTGCCAGCGTGTGCCCGTGCAGCTCCGTCTCACCCCGACGGTGCATCAGGTCCAGCGCGTCCCGCAGCTCGGTGGCCTTGCGCACCAGCGCCTGCGCCGCGCGCAGCCCGTGGTAGGTGTTCCCGGCGCGCGCGGGATTGATCCGGCCGAGCAGATCGACGGACTCCAGGTAACGGTCGATCAACTCGCCCTCGGCGCGGGTCAGCGCGGGCAGCGGCGGCAGTTCCGGTGGCAGCATCGCGGGTTCACCCCGCGTCCGGGCCGGCGAGCGCGCCACGCCGGCCGGGCACGATGCCGTCCACCAGGCCGTAGGCCAGCGCCCCGTGGGCGTCCAGCACCAGGTCCCGCTCCAGGTCCCGGTGCACCTGCTCCGCCGTGCGCCCGGTGTGCCGTACCAGCATCTCCTCCAGCAGAGCCCGGGTGCGGGCCAGCTCCTCGGCCTGGATGACCAGGTCGCTGGGCCGGCCCCGCACGGGCTCGGGCAGCCGCGGCTGGTCGATCACCATGCGGGCGCCCGGCAGGGTGAACCGCTTGCCCGGGGCGCCGGCCGCGAGCAGGACCGCGGCGTAGGAGGCGGCCTGGCCCAGGCAGTAGGTCGCCACGTCGCAACTGACGTACTGCATCGTGTCGTAGACCGCGGTCAGCGCCGCGAAGGTGCCGCCGGGGGAGTTGACGTACAGCGTGATGTCCCGGTCGGGCGCGGCGTGTTCCAGATACATGAACTGCGCCGTCACGTCGTTGGCGGCCGCCTCGTCGAGCGGCGTGCCGAGGAACACCACCCGGTCCTCGAAGAGCTTCGCGTACGGATCGAGCGTGCGCACGGTACTGCCCGTGCGCTCGGTGAACTCGGGCAGGACATGGCGGGCGAACGGTCGGGACATGAGCACACCCCTCCTCGGAGCGAGAACCTCGGTCTGTAAAAAATGTACAGGATGTACGTGACGTTAGAATGGGCCCATGGCCTATGAGATTCCGGTGACGCAAGCCAGGGCCGAGCTGGCCGACCTGATCAACCGCGTGGTGTACGGCGGTGAGCGCGTCGTGGTCACCCGGCATGGAAAGCCGCTGGTCGCCCTGGTCTCGGCCGCCGATCTGGCGCGGCTCGACGCGCTCGACGAGCCGGCCGAGGAGCAGGTCGTCAGCACGGTGTCGGGGGTCCAGGAGGCCGGTTCCGCCGTGCGTGAACAGCAGCGGTTCGGCCTCGCGGCCGAGCACCGGAGGCCGGGCATGCGCTGAGTCGCGCGGGTATGCGCGAGTCCATCGCGCGGTCATGCCGTGATCAAGGTCTGGTTAACGTCGTTGAAACTCCGGCGAACTAGCCTGCCGATCCACGCCACCAGGGGCTTTTATGCCCGGATTGTCGCCGAATCTGCGATGTGTCTGTGTGTTACACCTATCCCCGTCGTGGTGGCTGCGGCAGCCGGACCCCGCACGGTCCGGAGCAAGGACTGTGAGGTGGGACGTGCAACTGACCCCGCACGAGCAAGAGCGACTGCTCATTCACGTGGCGGCCGACGTGGCCGAGAAGCGCAGGGCCCGCGGCCTCAGGCTCAACCACCCGGAGGCGGTCGCCCTCATCACGTCGCACATCCTGGAGGGCGCGCGGGACGGCCGTACCGTCGCCGAACTGATGTCCTCCGGCCGCAAGCTGCTCACCAGGGACGACGTCATGGACGGCATCGCGGAGATGATCCACGACGTCCAGGTCGAGGCCACCTTCCCGGACGGCACCAAGCTCGTCACCGTCCACGAGCCGATCGTCTGAGGGCCGCGATGATCCCCGGAGAGATCCTGTTCGCGGACGACCCCGTGCCCTTCAACGAGGGCCGCGAGGTCACCGCGCTGACCGTCCTCAACGCCGCCGACCGGCCGGTCCAGGTCGGTTCCCACTACCACTTCGCCGAGGCCAACCCCGGTCTGGAGTTCGACCGTGCCGCCGCCCGTGGCAAGCGGCTGAACGTCGCCGCGGGCACCGCCGTGCGCTTCGAGCCCGGCATCCCCGTCGAGGTCGAACTCGTCCCGCTCGCCGGCGCCCGCGTGGTGCCGGGGCTGCGCGGGGAGACCGGAGGTGCCCTCGATGCCTGAGATCTGCCGCGCCGCCTACGCCGACCTGTTCGGCCCCACCACCGGCGACCGCATCCGGCTCGCCGACACCGACCTGCTGATCGAGATCGAGGAGGACCGCTCCGGCGGCCCCGGCACCTCCGGGGACGAGGCGGTCTTCGGCGGCGGCAAGGTCATCCGCGAGTCGATGGGCCAGTCCCGTGCGACCCGCGCCGAGGGCACCCCCGACACCGTGATCACCGGTGCCGTCGTCGTCGACCACTGGGGCGTCGTCAAGGCCGACGTGGGCATCCGGGACGGCCGGATCACCGCGCTCGGCAAGGCGGGCAACCCGGACACCATGGACGGTGTCCACCCCGACCTGGTCATCGGCCCCGAGACCGAGATCATCGCGGGCAACGGACGGATCCTCACCGCCGGTGCCATCGACGCGCACGTCCACTTCATCTGTCCCCAGGTCGCCGACGAGGCGCTGGCCTCCGGCATCACCACCCTGGTCGGCGGCGGCACCGGACCCGCCGAGGGCTCCAAGGCCACCACCGTCACCCCCGGCCCCTGGCACCTGGCCCGGATGCTGGAGGCGATGGAGGCCTACCCGGTCAACGTCGGCCTGCTCGGCAAGGGCAACACCGTCTCGCACGAGGCGATGCTCTCCCAGATCCGCGGCGGCGCCGTCGGCCTGAAGCTGCACGAGGACTGGGGCTCCACCCCGGCCGTCATCGACGCCGCGCTCACCGTCGCCGACCGCACCGGCATCCAGGTCGCGATCCACACCGACACGCTGAACGAGGCGGGCTTCGTCTCCGACACCCTCGCCGCGATCGGGGGCCGGGGCATCCACTCGTACCACACCGAGGGTGCCGGCGGCGGGCACGCGCCGGACATCATGACGGTCGTCTCCCAGCCCAACGTGCTGCCCAGCTCCACCAACCCGACCCGGCCGTTCACCGTCAACACCGCCGAGGAACACCTCGACATGCTGATGGTGTGCCACCACCTCAACCCGGCGGTCCCCGAGGACCTGGCCTTCGCCGAGTCCCGGATCCGGCCGTCCACCATCGGCGCGGAGGACATCCTCCACGACCTCGGCGCGATCTCGATCATCTCCTCCGACTCCCAGGCCATGGGCCGCGTCGGCGAGGTCGTCCTGCGCACCTGGCAGACGGCGCACGTGATGAAGCGCCGGCGGGGCGCGCTGCCGGGCGACGGCCGCGCCGACAACCACCGGGTACGGCGCTATGTCGCCAAGTACACGATCAACCCGGCGCTCGCCCAGGGCCTCGCCGCCGAGATCGGCTCCGTGGAGACCGGCAAACTCGCCGACCTGGTGCTGTGGGAGCCCGCCTTCTTCGGGGTCAAGCCGCTCCTCGTGCTCAAGGGCGGACAGATCGCCTACGCGCAGATGGGCGACGCCAACGCCTCCATCCCCACCCCGCAGCCCATCCTGCCGCGCCCGATGTACGGCGCGATCGGCCGCGCCCCGGCCGGCAACTCGGTCAACTTCGTCTCCCCGGCGGCGATCGAGGACGGGCTGCCGCAGCGGCTGGGGCTCGGCAAGCGGTTCGCGGCGATCGAGTCCACGCGCGGTGTCACCAAGGCCGACATGCGGGAGAACGACGCCCGGCCGGACGTCCGGATCGACCCCGACAGCTTCGCCGTGCACATCGACGGCGAGCTGGTCGAGGCCACCCCGGCCGTCGAACTGCCCATGGCCCAGCGTTACTTCCTCTTCTGATGTCCAGGGCAGCACTGCTCGTCCTGGCCGACGGCCGGTTCCCCGCCGGAGGGCACGCGCACTCCGGCGGGGCGGAGGCCGCGGTCAAGGCGGGCCGGATCACCTGCGCCGCGAGCCTGGAGGACTTCTGCCGGGGCCGGCTGCACACCGCAGGCCGGGTCGCGGGCGCGCTGGCGGCCGCCGCCGTACTCGGCGCGGACCCGGGGGAGCTGGACGCCGCGGCGGACGCCCGTACGCCGTCCCCCGCCCTGCGGACCGCCGCGCGCCGCCTCGGCCGGCAGCTGCTGCGGGCCGCCCGGGCGAGCTGGCCGTCGGCCGAACTCGACGCGCTGGCCCGGGCGTTCCCCAAGGGCGCCCATCAGCCGGTGGTGCTCGGGCTGGCCGCGCGGGCGGCCGGACTCACGCCCGAGGACGCGGCGTACTGCGCGGTCTACGAGAGCGTCAGCGGACCGGCGACGGCCACCGTCCGGCTGCTCAGCCTCGACCCCTTCGACGCGACCGGGGTGCTGGCCCGGCTGGCGCCGGAACTGGACCGCGTCGCGGACGCGGCGGTGGCGGCGGCGCGCAGGGTGGCCGCCGACGGGGTCGACGCGCTGCCCGCCGCCTCGGCACCGGTGCTGGAGGTCATGGCGGAGGCGCACGCGGCCTGGCCGGTGCGGCTGTTCGCGTCCTGATCCCGCCCCTTCGCCCCCGACCAGCTTGGACCACACGTGGCCGTCCCCCCACCGGGCCACTCGCACAAGGAGCCGCACATGCACCTCGACCACGACCACTCCGGCCCCGCCGCCGTCAGCGCCGACGCGGGCCGGCCCGACGGATCGCGCCGTGCGCTGCGCATCGGGCTCGGCGGGCCCGTCGGGTCCGGGAAGACCGCCACCGTCGCCGCGCTCTGCCGGGCGCTGCGCGACGAACTGTCCCTCGCGGTCGTCACCAACGACATCTACACCCGTGAGGACGCCGAGTTCCTGCTGCGGGAGGCCGTGCTGCCGCCCGAGCGGATCACGGCCGTCGAGACCGGCGCCTGCCCGCACACCGCGATCCGCGACGACATCTCCGCCAACCTGGAGGCCGTCGAGGACCTGGAGGACGCGGTCGGCCCGCTGGACCTGATCCTGGTCGAGTCCGGCGGCGACAACCTCACCGCCACCTTCTCCAAGGGGCTCGTGGACGCGCAGATCTTCGTCATCGACGTGGCCGGCGGCGACGACATCCCGCGCAAGGGCGGCCCCGGCGTCACCACCGCCGACCTGCTCGTGGTCAACAAGACCGACCTCGCCCCGTACGTCGGCTCCGACCTCACCCGGATGGCTGCCGACGCCGCGGCGCAGCGGGCCCAACTCCCCGTGGTCTTCCAGTCGTTGCGGAGCGACAAGGGCGTCGCCGACGTCGCCGCCTGGGTCCGGGAGCGGCTCGCCGCGTGGACGAAGGCATGACCGCCACCGGCGTACGGGCGAGCGCGCGGATCGTGGCCCGCGCCGACGGGCGCGGCGGTACCGCGCTGCCCGTCCTGGACGGCGAGGGCCCGCTGGCGCTGCGCCGGACCCGGGCGAGCGGCGCCGGCGCGCGGGTGATGGTCGTCGGCGCGATGAGCGGGCCCCTCGGCGGCGACCGGTTCCAGCTGCACGCCCGGGTCGAGGCGGGCGCCCTGCTGCACGTCGGGTCGGCCGCGGCCACCCTCGCGCTGCCCGGCCAGGCCGGCGGCGAGGCCCGCTACGACGTCCGGCTCGAGGTGGCCGACGACGCCGAACTGCACTGGCTGCCCGAGCAGTTGATCTCCGCGAAGGGCAGCGACCTGTATGTCGCCACCCGCGCCGAACTCGCCGCCGGGGCCCGGCTCGTGCTGCGCGAGGAGCAGGTGCTCGGCCGGGCCGGGGAGCAGCCCGGCCGGCTCACCAGCCGGCTGACCGTACGGGTGGCGGGCCGTACCGTGCTCGACCAGGAACTGTCCTGCGGACCCGGGGCGCCGGGCGGCTGGGACGGTCCCGCGGTGCTCGCCGGGCACCGGGTGGTCGGCCAACTCGTGTTCGTACGGCCCGAGTTCGCGCAGCACCCGGTGGAGGCGCGGATGCTGGGGGAGAGCGCCGCGCTGATCCCCCTGGCCGGGCCGGCGGTCCTGGTCAGCGCCGTGGCGCCGGACGCACTGCGGCTGCGGCGCGTCCTGGACGAGTCGCTGGCCTCCCTCGGCTGAACGCGCCCCCGGCAGGCGGCCCGGTGAACACCCCCCCTCACCAACGGACATGACCATCCGTTTATCGGATTGGTAAAGATGAGCGGCATCCTCTGTTCTCGGGCCGCTCACAGCCGAAAGGATCCGCCGACTGACCAACTCGCAGCGATGCCTATGCAGGGGGAGGGGCCCTCTTGAGGGACAACAGACCGAAGAGCCGTCTACTGGCGCTCGGTTCCGCCGGAGCACTCGTCACCGCCACGCTGATCGCCGGTGCCGTTTCCGCGCCCGCCGCCGGCGCCGTCGGCCGGCCGAGCCAGGACCGCGAGGCCAGGGGAGCCGCGATAGCCGCCGCCCGGGCCGCCGAGACCGGCATCGACTGGCAGGACTGCCCGGCCGACTGGGGGCTGGAGAAGCCCATCAAGTGCGGCTGGGTCAGTGTGCCGCTGGACTACGCCCACCCGTACGGCGAGCAGATCCAGCTCGCCGTCGACCGCATCGGCAACACCGGCACCCCGGCCGAGCGGCAGGGCGCCCTCGTCTACAACCCCGGCGGCCCCGGCGGCTCCGGACTGCGCTTCCCGCGCCGGGTCACCACCAAGAACGCCGTCTGGGCGAACGTCGCCAAGGCCTATGACTTCGTCGGCTTCGACCCGCGCGGCGTCGGCCACTCCGCGCCCATCTCCTGCGCGGATCCCCAGGAGTACGTGAAGGCGCCGAAGATGGACCCGGTGCCGGACACCGAGGCCGACAAGACCGCCCAGCGCGCGCTCGCCCGCGACTACGCCGACGGCTGCCTGGACCGCACCGGCCGCGCGATGCTCCAGCAGATGACCACCCCGAACACGGCCCGCGACCTGGACGTCATCCGCGCCGCGCTCGGCGAGCAGAAGCTCAACTACCTCGGCGTCTCCTACGGCACCTACCTCGGCGCCGTCTACGGCACCCTCTTCCCGGGCCATCTGCGCCGCATGATCGTGGACAGCGTGGTCAACCCCTCCCGCGAGAACATCTGGTACCAGGCCAACCTGGAACAGGACATCGCCTTCGAGGGCCGCTGGAAGGACTGGGAGGACTGGGTCGCCGCGAACGACGCCGTCTTCCACCTCGGCACCACCCGGGACGCCGTCCAGGAGCAGTGGCTCCAGCTGCGCGCCACCGCCAAGAAGAACCCCATCGGCGGGGTCGTCGGCCCGGCCGAGCTGATCTCCTTCTTCCAGAAGGCCCCGTACTACGACTCCTCGTGGGTGCCGGTCGCCACCGCGTTCGCCAAGGCCGTCGCCGGTGACACCCAGCCCCTGATCGCCGCCGCCGCGCCGGACCCGACGAACACCGCGGGCAACATATCCGCGGAGAACGGCAACGCCGTCTACACGGCCGTCGAGTGCACCGACGCCAAGTGGCCCACCAGCTGGCGCACCTGGGACCGGGACAACACCCGGCTCAACCGCGATTATCCCTTCTTGACCTGGTCCAATGCCTGGATGAACCTGCCCTGTGCCAGCTGGCCGGTCAAGCAGCACCACCCGGTCGACGTCACCACCCACGAGGGCCTGCCGCCGGTGCTCATCGTGCAGTCCACCCGGGACGCCGCCACCCCGTACGAGGGCGCGGTCGAACTGCACCAGCGCTTCGACGGCTCCCGCCTGATCACCGAGAGGGACGCGGGCTCCCACGGGGTGACCAGCCTGGTCAACCCCTGCATCAACCAGCGCGTCGACGCCTATCTGCTCGACGGCACGCTGGACGACGCGGACGTGACCTGCGCTCCGCACGCCACGCCCAAGCCGTGACCGCGTTCGTACGATGACGGGGGGCGGCCGGACGCACCGGCCGCCCCCGCTCAACTCCGCGGCGGCCGCGGGAGCTTGCGGGTGTTGCCCGAGGCCGCCTGCCGCTCCTTGACGACCGCCGCGTACTCGTCGACGTACTCCTGCCCGGACAGCGTGAGGATCGCGTACATGATCTCGTCGGTGACGGCCCGCAGGACGGCCTTCTCGTGCTCCATCCCGGCGTACCGGGAGAAGTCCAGCGGAGTGCCGAAGCGGATGGTGACCGGGCGGATCCGCGGGACCACCCTGCCGGGCGGCTGCGCCTCGAAGGTGCCGATCATCGCGCACGGCACCACCGGCACACCCGCCGTGAGCGCCATCACCGCGACCCCCACCTTGCCCTTGTAGAGCCGCCCGTCGTGCGAGCGCGTCCCCTCCGGGTAGACGCCGAGCAACTCGCCCCTGCCGAGCACCCCGAGCCCCTCGCGGATCGCGGCCCGGCCCGCCTCCCGGCCCGAGCGGTCCACCGGGATCTGCCCGGCGCTGCGGAAGAAGAACGCGGTCAGCCGCCCCTTCACCCCCGGCCCGGTGAAGTACTCCGCCTTGGCGAGGAAGGTGATGCGCCGCTTCAGCACCGCCGGCATCAGAAAGTGGTCCGAGAAGGAGAGATGGTTGCCGGCGACGATGGCCGGGCCGTGCGCCGGCACGTTCTCCAGGCCCTCGATCCGGGGCCGGAAGACCAGCCGGAGCAAGGGGCCCAGCAGCACGTACTTGAGCAGGTAGTAGAACACGGCTCACCCTCCGCCCGGTCCGTATCCGACCAGGCTGACCCCTGTCGAGTCACCTGACAAGCGGGTGCGGCGGCTCGGGCGGCGCGAACGGCACCCGGCCGGCGGCCCGGCCGTGGGCGTCGAGCAGCCGGCCCATCCGCTTCGGCGAGTGCAGCACCACCGTGCGGTCCTTCACCTCCAGCATCGGGAAGCGGTCCGCGAGCAGCGCCTCGAACGGGTCGACCGAACCCAGCTCGTGCAGCCACACCAGTACGAGCAGGTTGTACCGGCCGCTCACCGAGGCGCACATCCGCACCTGGTCGAGGCGGGCCAGGGCGTTTCCGGTGTGGGCGAGATGGACGTGCGGCACATGGGCGCGGTAGACGACCGTCGTCGACAGCCCGGCGAGCTGGTGCGCCAGATCGCAGCGGATGGTGACGTCCCCCGCCCGCAGCATGCGCCCGAGCCGGCGGCGAACCGTGTGCTCGCTCAGGCCCGTCACCGCCGCCAGTTCGGTGTAGCCGAGCCGGCCGTCCTCGGCGAGCGCGTCGCGCATGGCCCGGTCCTCACGCGCGGGCCCGCCGTGCGTGCGTGCGCTGTACGGCGCGCGGGCCGGCGGCCGGGCGTCGCCGAGGGCGGCACGGTCGGCCGGGCCCATCGCCCGGGTGCGCCAGTCGCTGCCCTCGCCGTACTGCGTGATCCCCAGCAGGGTGCGGATCGTACGGACCCCGCGCAGCCCGCCGATCTCCTCGCGCACCGCCCGGCCCAGCGTGCCGAGGTCGGGCGCCGCCACCCCGAGGAACAGATCGAAGTCACCGGCGGTCTCGTCCACGCTGAACACCCACGGCAGCCGGGCCACCGCGGCGCTCACCGACTCCAGACGGCGGGGCCGGCACCGCACCTCCACATGGGCGACCGTGAGCGTCTTCGCCGCGTCGTACGCCGTGATCCAGGCCAGCCCGCCCGCGCGCAGCCGCTCCCAGCGCCGGGCCGCCGTGGTCGCGTCCACGCCCAGCGCCCGGCCGATCCGGGACCAGGGGGCGCGGGGCGCGGTCTGCAAGGCGTCGACGAGCGCCAGATCCAGCTCGGAGAAGCGGAGGCTGCCGGAATCGGGCAGAGCAGAGGACTCGCTGATGGTTTCCGGCAATTTCCGAGGTGTTCCGCTCATGGGCCGGATCGTAAGGGCACTTCCCGCCGGGCCACAGCCCTCCCGGCCGTACCGAACCGCCCCCGAGCCACCCGTGAGGCCCCGCGCCGCATCCGAGCCCGAGAGGAGTGCCGTGTCCCGGACCGTCCGGACCACCGTCACCCTGCTCTTCGCCGCCTGGCTGGTCGACTACGCCGACCGCCTCGTGATCAACCTCGCCCTGCCCTCGCTCGGCCACGAGTTCCGGCTCGGGCACGGCGCGCAGGGCCTGCTGGTCTCCGCGTTCTTCCTCGCGTACGCCCTCTGCCAGATCCCCGGCGGCATGCTCAGCGACCGGTTCGGGGCGCGCCGGGTGACCTGCTGGGCGCTGCTGCTGTGGTCCGTGTTCACCGCCCTCACCGGGTTCGCCCGGTCCTTCGCCGTGCTGCTCGTCGTACGGTTCCTGTTCGGCATGGCCGAGGGTGCCTTCCCGCCGGCCTCCACCACGCTGCTGGTGGAGCGGACGACGCCCGCGCAGCGGATGGGCGCCAACGGCCTGATCCTCAGCTCCAACGCGTTCGCCGCGGTCCTGGTCCCGCTCCTCGCCGCCCCGCTGATCAGCGCCTTCGGCTGGCGCTCGGCCTTCTTCTCGACGGCCGCCCTCGGCGTGCTCGTCCTGGTGGCGATACGGCTGTGGCTGCCGGCCCCGCTCGACGGCGGCGGCACCCCGGCCCCGGCCGGCCGGGAGGTGCTGGGGCAGGTGCTGCGCACCGGTGTGCTGTGGCGCTTCGCCGGGATGATGTACGGCTACAACACCATCGTCTGGGGCCTGACCACCTGGGTGCCCACCTACCTCGACGACGACCGCGGGGTCTCCCTCACCTCGATCGGCGCCCTGGCCGCCGTGCCGGCGCTCGGCGCGGCCATCGCCACGATCGCCGGCGGGCGGCTGGCCGACCGGCTCGGCGGGCACCACCGCACGGTGATCGTGCCCGCCATGGCGGTGTCCGCGCTCGCCCTGGCGCTGCTGGCCGTGGTCTCCTCGCTCACCGGCTTCCTCGTCCTGGTCGCGGTGGCCGTCTCCGTCGCCTCCCTCGCCTACATGCCGATCTTCGCCGTGCCGCTGCGCGCGCTGCCGCCCGGTCGGGTCGGCGTGGGCAGCGCCGTGATCGTCTTCGGCGGCCAGCTCGCCGGCATGATCACCCCGCCGGTCCTGGGCGTCCTCGCCGACGCCTTCTCATTCCGGGCCGCCTTCGCCTGTCTGGTCCTGGGCGCGGTCGCCGCCGCCGTCATGGCGTGGCTGACCCCGCAGGACGCCGACGCGTTCCGCGCGGCCGCCCTCCTTCCCGACGCACGCACTCTGGAGCCCTCATGACCCTCGCCCCCCTGCTCGCCGGACTCCCGGACCGCCTGCCCGGCCTGCTCGCCCTCTACCAGGACCTGCACGCCCACCCCGAGCTGTCCTTCCAGGAGTTCCGCACCGCCCGGACCGTGGCCGCCCGCCTGCGCGAGCAGGGCTGGGAGGTCACCGAGGGAGTCGGCGGCACCGGTGTGGTCGGCGTCCTCGCGAACGGCCCCGGGTCGGTCGTCCTGCTGCGCGCCGACATGGACGCCCTGCCGGTCAAGGAGGAGACGGGACTGCCGTACGCCTCCACCGCGACCGGCACCGACGCCCGCGGCGAGGAGGTGCCCGTGATGCACGCCTGCGGGCACGACATGCACGTCACCTGCCTGCTCGGCGCCACCGCCCTGCTGGCCGCCGCCCGGGACCACTGGCGGGGCACGGTGGTCGCGGTGTTCCAGCCCGCCGAGGAGGTCGGCGGGGCCGCGGTGATGGTCGGTGACGGCTTCGCGGACCGCTTTCCCCGGCCCGACGTCTGCCTCGGCCAGCATGTGGCCCCCGCCCCCGTCGGGGTCGTCGGCACCCGCCCCGGACCGGTGATGGCGGCCTCCGACAGCTTCCGCATCACCCTGTTCGGGCGGGGCGGACACGGCTCCAGCCCGGAGCTGACCGTGGACCCGATCGTCATGGCGGCGGCGGTCGTCACCCGCCTGCAGACCGTCGTCTCCCGCGAGATCGGCGCCAACCAGGCCGCCGTGGTGACGGTCGGCTCGATCCACAGCGGTACGAAGGAGAACATCATCCCGGACACCGCCGAACTGACCGTCAACATCCGCTCCACCACCACGGCGGTGCGCGAACGGGTGCTGGCGGCGGTCGAGCGGATCGTGCGGGCCGAGGCCGCCGCCTCCGGCGCCCCCAAGGACCCGCAGATCGAACCCCTCAAGTCCTTCCCGGTCCTGTCCAACGACCCCGCGGCCACCGCCGCCGTCCAGACGGCCCTGACCGGCGCGCTCGGCGAGGGACGCGTCCTCGCCCTGCCCCAGCCCATCACCGGCAGCGAGGACTTCGGCATCTTCGGCACCGCCCTCGGCGTCCCCTCCGTCTTCTGGCACTTCGGCGGCGCCGACCCTGCCCTCTACACCGGCGTCTCCCTCACCGGCCTGCTGGAGAACGGCCTGCCCTCGCACATCCCGTCCAACCACTCCCCGCACTTCGCGCCCCTGCCGAGGCCGGCCATCCAGACCGGCGTGACGACCCTGCTGGCGGCGGCCGCGCACTGGCTGTGCCCGGCGGCGCCTGCCTCCGCCTGACCTTTTCCGCCGTACGCCAAGAGGCCCCGGGAGATTCCCGGGGCCTCTTCGTCACAGCGGGGGCCTACGGCATCGCCGTCTTCCAGATGCCGCGGCCGTGCGTGGCCGCGTACATCCGGCTGCCGTCCGGGCTCGGCGACAGATAGACCGCCGGCGAGGTGGGCAGGTTGGTGCCCAGCCGGGACCAGTGGCCGGCCGAGGTGCTGGTGAAGACACCGAGGTCGGTGGCGACCACGAGGGTGCCGTCCCGGGTGACCAGCGCCGCGTTGGCCGGGGCGTCCGGGAAGGAGTCCGTGGCGGCGGCGTCACCGCTGACGTCGGTCCAGCTCGCGCCGCCGTCCGTGGTCCGCCAGACATGGCCGTAGCCGGCGCCGGGGCCCTCGTTCCAGTGCCGCGAGAAGCCGTTGACCACCGCGTAGACCGTCTTGCCGGAGGCGTCGGACGGGTCGATGCTCAGCCCGGCGACATAGCGGTTCGGGAAGTCGGCGGGCAGGTTCACCTGGTGCCAGGTACCGCCGTAGTTGGTGGCGATGCCCCGGCCGAAGGTGCCGTCCACCTTCGAGCAGGGGCCGCACCAGGCCGCCCAGCTCACATGGCCGCGGCTGGCGACCGCGGAGGCGGAGTGGCCCGCGCCCAGGTCGTACAGCCTGGTCCAGTCGGCGCCCGAGGTGCTCTGCCAGGTCCTGGTGTTGCCCCACACGTACTGGCCGCCCGCGATCCACAGGCCGTTCGGGTCGGTCTCGTCCGCGGCGAACGGGGCGATGAAGCGGGCCCCCGGGTCGCCCGGTGCGATGTCCGTGATGACGTCCTCGGCGCCGTCGGCGCTCGCGGTGTAGCCGCAGTTGTCGGTGATCTGGAGCGCCAGGTCGACGTACTCGCCGACCGTCTGGCAGCCGTTGGCGGGGTTGACCAGCTGGTCGCCGCCGTCGCCGCCGAACGGGGAGACCATCTCGCCGTCCGGGTTGAGCTGCGCGCCCTGGTAGGTGGCGCCCTTGGGGGCCAGCAGCGAGACGCCGTTGTCCTGGAGACCGCCCCAGACGGCCTCGCCGCTGCCGTCGGTCATCTTCCCCGCGCGCACCGAGTAGTACTGGAGGCTGCGCAGCGTGCCGGACTCGTTGAGGTTGCGCCAGCCGGACGTGGTCTGCGCGGTGGGACGGGCGTAGGCGCCGCCGTCGTTGCCGACGAAGACCTCCGGGGCCTTGCCGGGCCACTGGGAGATGGCGAGGGCGTGCTGGTCGGAGTGCATCACATCGCCGTCACAGGTGTCCGCGGCCGGATCGGGCGAGTAGCACGGCATGCCGAAGTTCCAGTACCGGCCGATCGTCTTCCAGGTGGCGCCGCCGTCCCGGGACTCGAACATCTCCTCGAGGCCCAGGTAGACATGGTTCGGGTCGGTCGGGTCGACCGTGATGACCTGGTCGTACCAGGACTGGGAGCCGGGCTGGTAGCCGGTGCCGATCTCGTTGACCTTCATCGCGGAACCGCTGGCGGACAGCGAGGAGGCCGACGCGATCTGCTTGAACGGGCCGTCGGCGTTGCCGCTGGAGCTGACGTACACACCGGCGAGGACCGAGTAGACGCCGGAGCCGGAGGACTTGTTCAGGAGTTTGGGGGACTCCATCGAGACATACAGCTTGCTGCCGTCGGCCGAGTAGGCGAAGGCCGCGTTGCCGATCTCGGCGGGGTTGACCGCGCCGGTCGGGTTGGCGCGCTTCCAGGTGACGCCCGCGTCCGCGGAGTAGTAGAAGCCGTTGTAGGCCGCGCCGCCGCGCCAGGCCACGTCTGCGAGCAGCTTCCTGCCGTCGCTGCCGGGCTGTACGGCGATGTCGTCGGCGATGTCCGCGTAGTGGCTGTCCACCCCGCAGCTCACCCCGGTGATCCCGACGCCCGCGCAGGGGGCGAGGACCTTGGTCCAGGCGCTGGACCGGTCGGCCGACAGCGGGCGCCGGAAGACGCCGTGCGAGGAGGCCGCGAAGACGTAACCGGCCGCCTTGTCGAAGGTGAGGGTGTGCACGGAGCTGCTGTCCAGCTCGGTGCCGCCGACCTTGTCGCTCTCCGCGAAGGTGCCGGTGACCGGGTCGGCGAGCCGGTAGACGCCGCTGCCCAGGTAGTTGTCGGAGGCGGTGGTCGCCTCGCCGGTGGCCAGCCACAGCGAGCCGTCGGGCGCGACCGCGAGGGCACCCACGGACAGTGCGGGCAGCCGGTCGGCGATCGGCGTCCAGGTCCTGCCGTCGTCGGTGGAGCGGAACACGCCACCGCCGGCGGCGCCCGCGTAGACCACACCGGTGTGGCCGGGGTCGGTGGCCAGGGCGGCGATCCGGCCCGCCGAATGGCCCGCCCCGCCACCGGAGTTGGAGGCGGACTGGTCGCGGTAGTGGGCGGCGTCCTCGTTGTACGGAGAGGTGGTGACCTCCGACCAACTGCCGGACGCCACCGGCATGTTCTTGATGTGGGCCCAGGCGGCGGCGTAGGCGCCCGGAGCGACCTGGTCGCTGGGGGAGAGCCGCGGCTCGTTGAACGAGTCGATGGACTCCATCAGTTCGTGGGACTCCTCGCCCGCCACGTCATGGCGGCCGGTTCCCGTGTCGCTGCCCGCTCCGAACGCGGCGACGGGTCCCGTCCCGGCTATCAGGAGTGCGGCGGCGGTGGCGGCGAATGCCGCTCTACCGCCGCCGTTCGCGCCGCGGCGCGGTCTGCGCCGTGCGGAAGTGACGCGCATGGACTTTTCTCCGGCTTCTCCGGCACGGGGCGCGGCCGCCCCTACGGCCGCACATGATCTCCCGTTGCCGAGCGCCGGAACGGTACTCCTGTGAACCGCCTTTGTCCTAGGGGCCGGACAGGAGTTGATGGTCCCAGGACCAGGACGTTACTCAGGCGAGAACCTTCTCCAGGGCCGCCAGCGCGGAACGCAGCTCCTCGGCGGTGATGGTCAGCGGCGGCGCCAGCCGGACGGTGGAGCCATGGGTGTCCTTGGCCAGGACGCCCTCCCGCATCAGCCGCTCGCTGATCTCACGGCCGGTGCCGATGGCCGGGTCGATGTCCACGCCCGCCCACAGGCCCCGGGAGCGGAAGCCGACCACGCCCCTGCCGACCAGCTCGGTCAGCCCGCCGCGCAGGACGACACCCAGCTCGGCGGCGCGGCGCTGGTACTCGCCGGTCTCCAGCAGCTCCACCACGGCCGTGCCGACCGCCGCGGCCAGCGGGTTGCCGCCGAACGTCGAGCCGTGCTCGCCCGGGTGCAGCACCCCCAGCACCTCGCGCCGGGCCACCACCGCCGACACCGGTACGATCCCGCCGCCCAGGGCCTTGCCGAGCAGCAGCACGTCCGGCACGACGTCCTCGTGCTCGACGGCGAGGGTACGGCCGGTGCGGCCCAGCCCCGACTGGATCTCGTCCGCGATGAACAGGCACCCCGCGCGCCGGGTCAGCTCCCGCACCCCGGCGAGATAGCCGTCGTCCGGGATGATCACGCCGGCCTCGCCCTGGATGGGCTCGATCAGCACCGCCGCGGTGGTCTCGTCGACCGCCGCCTCCAGCGCGGCCAGGTCGTTGTACGGCACGACCCGGAAGCCGGGGGTGAAGGGGCCGAAGCCGGCGCGGGCCGTCTCGTCGGTGGAGAAGCTGACGATGGTCGTCGTACGGCCGTGGAAGTTCTCCGCCGCGACCACGATCGTCGCCCGGTCGGCCGGGACGCCCTTCACGTCGTAGGCCCACTTGCGGGCCACCTTGATGCCGCTCTCCACCGCCTCGGCGCCGGTGTTCATCGGCAGCACCATGTCCAGGCCGGTCAGCTCCGCGAGCCGCTCGGCGAACTCGGCGAGCCGGTCGTTGTGGAACGCCCGCGAGGTGAGCGTCAGCCGGTCCAGCTGGCGGTGCGCGGCCTCGATCAGCGCCGGGTGCCGGTGGCCGAAGTTCAGCGCCGAGTACCCGGCGAGCATGTCGAGGTAGCGGTTGCCCTCGACGTCCTCCACCCAGGTGCCCTCGGCACGGGCGACGACCACGGGCAGCGGGTGGTAGTTGTGCGCGAGGACCGGCTCCTCGGCGCGGATCAGGTCGCCGGAGGTACGGGTGCGGGCGGGTGCGGTCATCAGCGGATCTCCTGGGTGCAGCACTTGATGCCGCCGCCGGCCTTGTGGAACTCGGACAGGTCGACGGGGACGGGGTGGTAGCCGTGGTCGGCGAGGCGTTCGGCGAGCGCCTCGGCCCGGGGCGCGATGAAGACGTTCCGGCCGTCGGAGACGGAGTTCAGCCCGAACGCCATCGCGTCCTCGCGGGTGGCGAGCACCGCGTCCGGGTACAGCCGCCGCAGCACCTCCCGGCTGCCCGCGGAGAACGCCTCCGGGTAGTAGCAGATGTTGTCGTCGTCCAGCACGAACAGCGCCGTGTCCAGGTGGTAGAAGTACGGGTCCACCAGCGTCAGACCGATCACCGGGTGGCCGAGGAACTCCTGCGCCTCCCGGTGCGCCTCACGGGTGGTGCGGAACCCGGTGCCGGCGAGCACGTACCGGCCCGTCCACACCAGGTCGCCCTCGCCCTCGGACACCGACTCGGGGCGGTACACGTCGTACCCCGCCGTCTTGAACCAGGTGTCGTAGTGCGTGGACTCGGGACGCCGCTCCGGCGCGTGGAACAGGGAGCCGAAGACCCGGCCGCCCACCACGAACGCGGCGTTCGCGGCGAACACCATGTCCGGCAGCCCGGGCACCGGCTCCACCGAGTCCACGGTGTGGCCATGGGCGCGGTAGACGCGGATCAGCTCCTGCCACTGCTCCTGGGCGAGGTCCACGTCGACCGGCCGGTCGGGATTCATCCAGGGGTTGATCGCGTACTGCACCGCGAAATGTCTGGGTTCGCAGACGAGAAAGCGCCGGTGGCGCTGTGCACGGCTCTCCGACACAGAGGGTTTCCTCCGCTTTGCTGTGTGTCACTGGGGGTGACACCACGGTAGAAAGCGAGGTGGACGGCCGACAAGAATGAATAGCTGCGTGGATGTGCAGCATCGCTGCGTCTTTCCCCGGGCGCACGCACGAGTGCTGCGCAGGCTCGGATCACTCCGGTGCCGCATGGGTGGCACCCGCTTCCGGGCTTTCCGGGAGGAGATGGGACAACACCATCACACTGATCGTCTTCCGGATGAACGGCTCGACGCGGATCCGCTCCAGCACCTCCTCGAAGTGCTCCACATCCCGCGCCCGCACATGCAGCAGCGCGTCCGCGCCGCCGGTCACGGTCATCGCCGCCGTGATCTCCGGGTGGTTGCGCACCACCTCGGCGATCCGCCGGGGCGGGGCCGCGCCCTCGCAGTACACCTCGACATACGCCTCCGTGCGCCAGCCCAGCGCCGCGGGCTTCACCGTCGCCGTGAACCCGGTGATCACCCCGGTCTCCCGGAGCCGGTCCACGCGCCGCTTGACCGCCGTGGCGGACAGCCCGATGTCCGCGCCGATCTCGGCGAAACTGGTCCGGGCGTTGGCCATCAGGGCGGTGATGATCTTGCGGTCGAGGTCGTCGAACGACGACGTCCTGCTGTTCATGCGGGCACTGTAATCACCGAGGGCATCCCCTTTCGCCCGCAGCCGGGGCACCATGGTCGGTACGGACCATGAGGAGGGTGTCGCGATGCCCGGTTCCACAAGCGGTTCCACCAAGGCGATGGGGGCACTCACGGTCGGCGGGCTCGTCGTCGTGACCGCCTACACGGTCGCGCTCGGCAGCAACGGCTGGCTGTGGTTCGGCTGGGTGGTGCTGGGCCTGCTGACCCTCGCCATGATCCTCACCCAGCCGTAGGCCGTACGCTCAGCCCTTGCGGGCGCCGAGCGAGGCCAGATAGGCGTTGTACGCCTCCAGCTCCTTGTCGCCGTCCCGGTCCGCGGCCCGGTCCTTGCGCCTGGCCTGCCGCTGCTCGGAGCGGTACCACTGGAACAGCAGGGCGATCAGCACCAGTACGGACGGGACCTCGCTGAAGGCCCAGGCGATGCCGCCGGCCGAGACCTGGTCGGCCAGCGCGTCGACGCCGAGCGAGGCCGGCGGGTGCTCGAACGTCTCCACCATCGGCGCCGACGCCATCATCAGCGCGATGCCGAAGAAGGCGTGGAACGGCATGCCCGCGAACAGCTCCAGCATCCGCATCACGTACCCCGGCCGGTGCGGGCCCGGGTCCACCCCCATGATCGGCCAGAAGAACACCACACCCACCGCCAGGAAGTGCACCATCATCGCGATGTGCCCGGCCCTGGACCCCATCAGGAAGTCGAACAGCGGGGTGAAGTACAGCGCGTACAGGCTCGCGATGAACAGCGGGATGGTGAAGGCCGGGTGGGTGATGATCCGCATGTACCGGCTGTGCAGCAGCGCCAGCAGCAGCTCGCGCGGACCCTTGCGGCCCCGGCCCCGGCCGGCGGCCGGCAGCGCCCGCAGCGCCAGGGTGACCGGTGCGCCGAGCAGGATCAGGATCGGCGACAGCATGCTGATGATCATGTGCTGCACCATGTGCACGCTGAACATCACCATGCCGTAGTCGTTCAGCCTGGTGCACATCACCAGGCCGATGGTCAGCACACCCACGGCGTACGACACCGTACGGCCCACCGGCCACGCGTCCCCGCGCCGCCGCAGCCGCACCACACCCCAGCCGTACAGACCCAGCCCCAGCAGACAGGCGACGAGGAAGAACGGGTCCGCCGACCACTGGAGCCCCCGCCCCAGCGTGAACGGCGGCAGATCCATCATCATGCCGTGCCCGCCGTGATCCATCCTGCGGCTCCTGGTTCGTGGGGGTGTGCGGTGTCTGTCCACAGCTGTCTGTGTCCGCACCAAGAGTAGAACCGCCCCCGGTCACCACGGTGACCGGGGGCGGGTTGTTCTCGGCTGAACCACAGCCCACAGCCCGGACGGGCTAGAGCACGCACTCCGCCTCGTCGTAGCGCTCGGTCGGCACCGTCTTGAGGGTCTCGACCGCCTCCGCCAGCGACACCATCACGATGTCGGTCCCGCGCAGCGCCGTCATCATGCCGAACTCGCCCCGGTGCACGGCCTCCACGGCGTGCCAGCCGAACCGCGTCGCCAGCACCCGGTCATAGGCGGTCGGCGTGCCACCCCGCTGCACATGCCCGAGGATGACCGGCCGCGCCTCCTTGCCGAGCCGCTGCTCCAGCTCCACCGACAGCTGACGCGCTATCCCGGCGAACCGCTCGTGCCCGTAGATGTCCTTGCCGCCCTCGTCGAAGTCCATGGTGCCCGGCTTCGGCTTGGCGCCCTCGGCGGCGACCACGATGGCGAACCGCTTGCCCGCCGCGAACCGCTCGCCGACCTTCCGGGTCAACTCGTCGATGTCGAAGGGCCGTTCCGGTACGACGACGGCGTGGGCGCCGGCCGCCATACCGGAGTGCAGCGCGATCCAGCCGGTGTGCCGGCCCATGACCTCCACGATCAGCACCCGCTGGTGCGACTCGGCGGTGGTCTTCAGCCGGTCCAGGGCCTCCGTCGCGACACCGACGGCCGTGTCGAAGCCGAAGGTGACGTCCGTGACGGCGATGTCGTTGTCGATGGTCTTGGGCACGCCCACGATGGGCAGCCCGTTGTCCGACAGCAGCCGGGCCGCCTTCAGGGTGCCCTCACCGCCGATCGGGATGATCGCGTCCAGGCCGAGTTCCGCGACATGGCCCCTGGCCCGCTCCACCCCGTCCCGCAGATGCTCCGGACGGACCCGGGAGGAGCCGAGGATGGTGCCGCCGCGCGCCAGGATGCCGCCCACGGCGTCGAGGTCGAGCTTCGTGTAGTCGCATTCCAGGAGGCCCTTCCAGCCGTCCCGGAAGCCGATGACCTCGTCGCCGTGGTCGGCGACGGCACGGTGCACGACGGACCGGATGACGGCGTTCAGGCCGGGGCAGTCGCCGCCGGACGTGAGGACACCAATGCGCATAGCCCGTTTACCTTCTCAACGTGGGCCGGTCAGACCGGACCACGTTGTCCGGCGGATTCACCGCCACCCTACCGGCGCGAGGGGGCCCCGCCGTAGCGGGCGTCCGCCTGCTGGACGCACCCGCACATGTGAGCGGACGGCCCGTCAGGCGGGCTCCCCGCCACCCCGCCGCACACCACGGGAAAGCCCCCTGACCTGGAGCGCAAGCGCTCAGGCAGGGGGCTTCCCGGCAGTGATCAGCAGTGCCTACGCAGGCTGCTGCGCAACGGTGCCTACGCAGGCTGCTGCGCAGCCGCGATGCGCTCGTTGCGGAGCGCCTCGTACCAGCGGTCGTCGATCGGCGGCAGCGCGTTGACGTCGAGCGCCAGCTTCAGCAGCAGGTCGGCGATCAGCGGGTTGCGGGCGAGGACCGGGCCGTGCATGTACGTCCCGAAGACCGTCCCGTTGTACGCGCCCTCCGTGCCGTCCCCGGTGCCGTTGCCCTTGCCGATCTGCACCCGGGCCAGCGGGCGGGCCGCCGGGCCGAGGTGGGTGACGCCCTGGTGGTTCTCGAAGCCGGTCAGCGGGGGCAGGCCCAGCTGCGGGTCGATGTCGGCCAGTACGTCGCCCACGCACCGCTCGCCCTCGCCGCGCACCGACACCACGTCCAGCAGACCGAGGCCCGGCTCGCGCTGGCCCAGGTCGTTGATGAACTCGTGGCCGAGGATCTGGTAGCCGGCGCAGACGGAGAAGACGATCGCGCCGTTCTGCACCGCCCGCTGGAGATGGCCGTCCCGGCGCAGCCGCTCGGCGGCGAGCCGCTGCGGACGGTCCTCGCCACCGCCGATCAGGTAGATGTCCCCCGAGGTCGGGATCGGCTGGTCGCTGCGGACGTCCAGCCGGGCCACGTCCAGGCCGCGCTGCCGGGCCCGGCGCTCCACGACGAGCACATTGCCCTGGTCACCGTAGGTGCTGAGCAGGTCCGGATAGATCCACACCAGCCGCAGTTGGTTGTCGCTCATGAGGTGATCGCCCTTCGAAGATCAGTTGCCGACGCGGCGGCGCAGGTCCTGGAACGCGGTGTAGTTCGCGATGACCTCCACCCGGCCCGGCGGGCACATCTGCACCGCCTGGTCGAGGTCGTCGCAGACCTGGAAGTGCTGGTTCGCGACCTCCAGGCGGACGGCGAGGTCCAGCTTGCGGTCACCGATGACGAAGATCGGGTGACCGGTCAGCCGGGTGTAGTCGACGTCCCACAGCCAGGAGGTGTCGGTGCCGTCGGCCGAGCGGGCGTTCACGGACAGGATCACCGGGGCGGGCGGCGGGTCGATCAGCGAGAACGTCTCCAGCCAGCCGGCCGGGTTCTTGGCCAGCAGCAGCCGCAGATCGCGGTTCAGGAACTGCACGACGTCGTACCGGCCGGCCACGGCCTGCACCTGGTACATCCGCTCCAGGGCGACCTGCGGCGGCACCCCGAAGACGGCGGCGACCGCCGCGGAGCTGGCCGCGTTCGCCTTGTTGGCGCGGCCCGGCAGCTGGAGGTGGATCGGCCAGGCGGAGCCGTGCGGGTCCAGCACATGGTCGCCGGAGAGCGCCCAGGTCGGGGTGGGCCGGCGGAAGCCGCACTCACCGCAGAACCAGTCGTCGCCGGGGCGCTGCATCACGCCACCGCACGCCGGGCAGGACCAGGCGTCGTCCTTCCACATCTGCCCGGCCGCGACCCAGATCACATTCGGGGAGGACGAGGCGGCCCACACCACCAGCGGGTCGTCGCAGTTGGCGACGACCACGGCCTTGGAGCCGGCCAGACCCTCGCGCCAGTTCTCGGCGAGCATCCGGGTCTCCGCGGCGCGGTCGAGCTGGTCGCGGGAGAGGTTGAGCAGGGCGATGCACTTCGGGTCCGTGTCCCGTGCCACACCGGCCAGGTACTTCTCGTCGACCTCGATCACGCCGAACTTCGACTCCGTGCCCCCGGCCAGGGCGGAGGTGATGCCGGCCGGCATGTTGGCGCCGAGCGCGTTCGACACGACCGGGCCCGCGGCCCGCAGCGCCTCCGCGATGAGCCGGGTGGTCGTGGTCTTGCCGTTGGTGGCGGACACCAGGACGACGTCCAGGTTCTGGGCCAGCCGTCCGAGCAGATCGGGGTCGAGCTTCAGCGCGACCCGGCCGCCGATCACCGACCCGCTGCCGCGCCCTGCGGCGCGCGATGCCGCAGCGACCGCCTTACCCGCGGTCACGGCCAGCTTGGCCCGCGGCGTGAGCGGGTCCGAGTTGCCTGCCATCAGTTCTCGATCCTCCTTGCGTACGCGCCGCGCCTGGGGCAATCCGGCAACGTGGTGTGAAGCTCAGCCTATCGAGATCCATTCGCACACCCGAATCCCGGCCCACGCCAGCGCGGCGGGCATGGGTCGAACGAACCGTACCCTTGCCGCCATGCGACACGGTTCCATTCCGGGCGCCCGCGGGCGCGTCCGGCCTCTCACCCTGCACGGCGACACCGCCCTGCACACGCCCTGCGCGGACGTCACCGACTTCGGCCCCGAACTGGCCCGCCTCGTGGAGGACTTGTTCGCCACCATGTACGCGGCGCAGGGGGTGGGCCTGGCGGCGAATCAGGTGGGGGTGGGGCTGCGGGTGTTCGTGTACGACTGCCCGGACGACGAAGATGTCCGGCATCTCGGGCATATCGTGAATCCGCGCCTGGTGGAGGCCGACGGAGTCGTGCTCCGCGGCCCGGAGGGCTGTCTGTCCCTGCCGGGCCTGGAGGCGGGTACCGAGCGCTACGACCACGCGGTGGTCGAGGGCCGCACGATGACCGGGGAGCCGGTCACGGTGCACGGCACGGGCTTCTTCGCCAGGTGCCTGCAACACGAGTGCGACCACCTGGAGGGCCGGGTGTACGCGGATCACCTCACGGGGTGGCGCAGGCGCCGGCTGCTCCGGCAGATCGCCAAGGCCTCCTGGGGGAAGTGAGGGAAGTCTCCCGGGAGCCCCATTGCCGGCGTGACCGCTTAGGGTCGGAGGGCGGCCCTCAGAACCCCGGTCCGCCGATCCGGTCCCCGGCCGCCGCCAGCCGGCCCCACAGCAGGTCCGCCAGCGACCGCACCAACTCGGCCCGGGAGCAGGGCCGTTCGCCCAGCCACCAGTCCCCGGCCGCGTGCATCATGCCGACGATCCCGTGCCCCCAGACCCGGGCGAGCTGCTGGCTCTCCGGGCCGAGGTCCACCCGCTCCTCGATGACCTGGGCCAGCTCCTCGCCCATCCGCCTCAGCAGCGGAGCGGAGTGCTTGCCGACGTCGAAGCCCTGGTCGCCGCCGGTGCTGCCCTCCGCCGGGTGCATCAGGAACCGGTACACCTGGGGCCGGGCCTCGATCGCGGCGAGGTAGGTGTCCAGGGTGGACTCCACCCGCTCGCGCCGGTCGGCGGGGGCGTCCAGCGCCGCCCGGAGCGAGGCGAGCAGTGCGTCGGTGTGCCGGGTGGCGAGGGCGGCGTACAGGCCCCCCTTGTCGCCGAAGTGGCGGTAGAGGATCGGCTTGGTGATGCCCGCCTCCGCCGCGATCGCGTTCATCGACGCCCGCGGGCCGTCGCGGAGCACCACCCGGTCGGCGGCCTCCAGCAGCTCGCGCCGTCTGCGGTCGGCGGACCGCTGCTGCTCGGTCCGCTGTGTGGTGTCCATGTGCTCTCCCCACCCGTGGTGATTCGGTGACGCCTGCGCAAACTAGCACTGACCGGGCCCCTGACATGGAGCGGGATGCCGAGGGGTCAGCCACGGTTGACTTTTCCTACCCACCGGTAACAGACTGCGGTTACCGCTAGTAACACCGTACGCGCCGCTGGAGGGGACATGGCCGAGTTCACCATGGAGCTGAACGACGAACAGAAGGAAGTCCGGGACTGGCTCCATGGCTTCGCCGCGGACGTGATCCGTCCCGCCGCCGCGGAGTGGGACGAGCGCGAGGAGACTCCCTGGCCGGTCATCCAGGAGGCCGCGAAGGTCGGCATCTACTCCCTCGACTTCTACGCACAGCAGTACTTCGACCCCACCGGCCTCGGCATCCCGATGGCCATGGAGGAGCTGTTCTGGGGCGACGCGGGCATCGCCCTCTCCATTGTGGGCACCGGTCTCGCCGCCGTGGGCGTCCTCGCCAACGGCACCGACGAGCAGATCGGCACCTGGATCCCGCAGATGTACGGCGACCAGAACGACGTCAAGCTCGCCGCCTTCTGCTCCTCCGAGCCCGACGCCGGCTCCGACGTGGCCTCCATGCGCACGCGGGCCGTGTACGACGAGGCCAAGGACGAGTGGGTGATCAACGGCACCAAGACCTGGGCGACCAACGGCGGCATCGCCAACGTCCATGTCGTCGTCGCGGTCGTCGACCCGGAGCTGGGCTCCAAGGGCCACGCCTCCTTCATCGTCCCGCCAGGCACCCCGGGGCTGTCCCAGGGGCAGAAGTTCAAGAAGCACGGCATCCGCGCCTCGCACACCGCCGAGGTGATCCTCGACAACGTCCGGGTCCCCGGCTCCTGCCTGCTCGGCGGCAAGGAGAAGCTGGACGAGCGGCTGGCCCGGGCGCGGGCCGCCGGCGGAGAGCGGGTCAAGAACGCGGCGATGGCGACCTTCGAGGCGAGCCGGCCCGCGGTGGGCGCCATGGCCATCGGCACCGCCCGGGCGGCCTACGAGGTCGCCCTCGACTACGCGAAGACCCGTGAGCAGTTCGGGCGGCCGATCATCGACAACCAGGGGGTCGCGTTCCAGCTGGCGGACATGCGGACCCAGATCGACGCGGCGCGGCTGCTGGTCTGGCGGGCCTCCTGGATGGCGGTCAACGGCAAGCCGTTCACCGCCGCCGAGGGCTCGATGTCCAAGCTCTTCGCCAGTGAGACCGCGAAGAAGGTGACCGCGCAGGCCATCCAGATCCTGGGCGGCAACGGCTACACCCGCGAGTACCCGGTGGAGCGCATGCACCGCGACAGCGCGATCTACACCATCTTCGAGGGCACGAGCGAGATCCAGCGACTGGTGATCGCCCGCACCCTCTCCGGGATGCCGATCCGCTAGGGCCGTTCTTTCGGATCAGGTCGGCTTCCCTGGCGATGCCGGAGCGGCGTCAGCTGTTCGATGTCGTACTTGGTGCGCAGCGCCTCGATCGCCTCCTGGTCCGGTGGGCCGCCGTTGCCGAGGATCTCCAGGAGTTCCTCGAAATAGCGCTCGTGGTCCGGGGGCGGAGACGCCTGGAAGAACATCCGCGCGGGCGTCTCCGTCGGATTGGCGAAGGCGTGCGGGCACCCCGGCGGTACGACGATCACCGTCCCCGGGGTCGCCCGGACCGTCCGGCGGCCCGAACTCGACTCCCATTTCTGCCAGTTGTCGGGGGTGCGCACGCGCGGCTCGAAGGCGAGCACATCCAGCTCGCCCTCCAGGACGTAGAACAGCTCCTCGCTGCGCGTGTGCACATGGGCGCCCACGTCGAAGCCGGGCGGGACCTCCACCTCGAAGGTGGAGGCCATCCGCGAGTGGGTGCCGGTGACCTTGAACGTCACCCGCTGGGCCGGGGTCGCCACGACGCGGCCGTGGCCCGGCGGCACGTAGAGTCCCTCCGTCTCCGTCATGGTCCGCTCACCAGGTCACCGGCAGGGCCTCGGGGCCGCGGATCAGCGCGCCCTTCTTGAAGGGCACCTGGTTCGGCGGCACCGCCAGCCGCAGACCCGGAATCCGGTCGAGCAGGGCGTCCACCAGCAGTTCCGACTCCAGCCGCGCCAGCATGCCGCCGGGGCAGTAGTGCGGGCCGAAGCCGAACGCCACATGCGGGTTCGGGCTGCGGGAGAAGTCGATGGTCTCCGGGTCGGGGAAGACGTCCGGGTCCCGGTTGGCCGCCAGGTAGGAGACGTAGACCGGGTCGCCGGCCCGGATCAGGGTGCCGCGGATCTCCACGTCCTCCAGGGCGATCCGGGACAGGCCGACCGCGTTGCGGTGCGGGATGTAGCGCAGCAGCTCGTCGATGGCCTGCCGGCGGATCCCCGGCTCGGCGCGCAGCTGCTCGGTGAGGTCGGGGCGGGTCAGCAGCAGGTAGAACATCTGCCCGCTGTTGTTGGTGACCGCCTCGCCGCCGATCTGGAGCAGCACCGCGAGCCCGACGGCCTCCGCGAGGGTGACCTCGCCCCGGCCCACGGCGGCGCCGAGCAGCGAGGTGACGTCCTCGCCGGTGCTGCCCTCGCGCAGCCCGATCAGATCGGAGAAGTAGGCGCTCATCTCGCGCTTGGCCTTCTCGCTGATGTCCTTGCCGTGCGCGGAGGACAGGATCAGCTGGGTCCAGGTGTGCATCTCGTGCCGGTCGCCGGCCGGGACGCCCATCAGCTCGCAGATCACCGCGATGGGGAAGGGGCTGAGGACGGCCGCCGTGAGGTCGGCCGGCGGGCCGTCCTGGAGCAGCTCGTCCACCAGCTCCTCCAGCATGCCGCGGGCCTTCTCGCGCACCCGCTCCACGCCCTTCGCGGTGAACGCGGCGGCCACCGAGCGGCGCAGCCGGGTGTGGTCGGGCGGGTCGAGGAAGCCGACCGCGCCCCGGTCCGGGATGAAGTGCGGGGCGAGCCGGGTGACCTGCCGGCCCATGACCGCCTCGCGGCCGAAGCGCGGGTCGTTGGTGACCATCCGCACATCGTCGTAGCGGGTGACCAGCCAGGCCCAGCCCTCGCCGTTGGGCAGCTGGATGCGGGTGACCGGGCCCTCGCGCATCAGATCGGTCAGCACCGGGTCGAAGGCCGTCCCCGGCAGGTCGAACGCCGGCCAGTGCCGGATCGGCGGGAGTGTCCCGGTGAGCGTGGTCTCCTCGGTCATCGCCCGGCTCCGTTCCCGCTGGCCCAGCGGCCCACCGTCATCTCGGCGGTGATGCCGGGGCCGAACCCGGCGAGCAGTCCGCGGGCCCGGTCCTCGGCGCCGCCCTCGTCGAACAGCCGGCGCAGCGCGTCCAGCACGACGGCGCTGGCTATGTTGCCGTACTCGGTGAGCGTGGCCCGGCTGAACCGGAACGCGTGCGGGTCGACCTGGAGGAACTTGCTGAGGTCGTCCAGGATCCGTGGGCCGCCCGCGTGGATGATGTAGAAGTCCAGGTCGGACGCGTCCCAGCCGTGCAGCCCGGCCAGGTCCTTCAGCGCCGGGGCGAGCGGCTCCATGGTGGTCGGGACCCGCTTGTCCAGCAGGAAGTGGAAGCCGGTGGCCCGGACGTCGTACGCGATCCAGTCCTCGGTCTTCGGGATCAGGTAGGAGCCATTGCGCTCCAGGTGGACGCCGGTGCCGCCGCGCCCCCGGACCACGGCGGCGGCGACGCCGTCACCGAAGAGGCCGTTGGACAGCAGCGAGCCGACGCCGAGGTCGGTGGGCTGGTAGCACAGCGAGCAGAACTCGCAGGCCACGATCAGCACGTTGGCGTTCGGGTAGGCCGAGCAGAAGTCGTGCGCCCGGTTGATCGCCGCGCCGCCCGCCGCGCAGCCCAGCTGGGCTATGGGCAGCTGCCGGGTGGTGCTGTCGAAGTCCATCTCGTTGATCAGCCACGCCGTCAGCGAGGGCATCATGAAGCCCGTGCACGACACGTAGACGATCACGTCGATGTCGCTCGTGAGCAGCTCCGCGTCGTCCAGCGCGCGCTGGATCACCGCCGGAACCCGGGCCTTGGCCTCGGCCTCGTAGATCTTGTTGCGGTCCTCGAAGCCCGGGTGCTTCAGCGTCTCCTCGATGGGCTGCACGATGTGCCGGGTCTTGACACCCGTGTTCTCGATCAGCCGCAGCGCGAGCGCCAGTTGAGGGTGGTCCGCGTGGCGGGAGCGCGCCAGCTCCAGCGTCTCCTCCATCGTGATCACGTGCTCCGGGACCGACACCGAGGGTCTGCACAAAGTCGCCATGAACCGTCCCTGCTTTCCGCTTTCCGGTGAGCTCGCGCCCACCGGCCAGAAGGTGGTTCACCTCTGTGGGTGCTCCACCCACCGTCACCCGGGAGGGCGATGATCACGCGCCGGATTACTCCGAATCGGGGACACGGCGTCGATCCTCGCTGGTCGCGGGAGGGTTGCGCAGGGTGATGCCACGGGCCGGCCGGCCCGTGGCGTTACGGCGCTCCGCTGCTGTGGGCGATGCAGGCCACGTCGATCCGGTCCGCCAGCTTCGCCAGCTCGATGGTCAGCGCGGCGACCGTGTCCTCGTCCAGACCCTGCTCCCCGGCCTCGACCAGCCGCAGCCATCGCCCGCCCACGGTGCGCAGCAACTTGCTCACATCGGCCGCGGACACCTGCAAGGTACCGCGGTCGTCGACGATCAGAGGGAGGGTCACTTCGCGGTTCACAAAAAGGGATGGTAGTCGCGCGTCCCCTACGCACCCTGCCAAACCGTGGTGATGTTGCAGAACTCCCGGATTCCGTGCCCGGACAGCTCACGCCCGTACCCCGACCGCTTCGTCCCGCCGAAGGGGAACGCCGGATGGGAGGCGGTCATGCCGTTGACATACACGGCGCCGGCGTCCAGGTCCCGGGCGAACCGCTCCACCTCGCCGTTCTCTCGCGTCCACACGTTCGAACTCAGCCCGAACAGCGAGTCGTTGGCGATCAGGATCGCCTCGTCCACGTCACCGGCCCGGTACACCGTGGCGACCGGCCCGAACGCCTCCTCGCGGTGGATGCGCATCTCCCGGGTGATGCCGGCGAGCACGGTCGGCGGGTAGTACCAGCCCGGCCCGTCCGGCCGCTCACCGCCGCACAGCACCTGGGCGCCGCCCCGCCTGGCGTCGTCCACCAGCTCCTCCAGATCCGCCCGCCCCCGCTCGCTGGAGAGCGGCCCGATGTCCGTGTCCTCCGCCAGCGGGTCGCCGACCTTGAGCGCCCGCATGCCGGCGACGAACCTCTCGGTGAACGCGTCGTAGACGTCGGTGTGCACGATGAACCGCTTCGCGGCGATGCAGGACTGGCCGTTGTTCTGGCACCGCGCGGTCACCGCGACCTCGGCCGCCCGGTCGAGGTCGGCCGACGGCATCACCACATAGGGATCGCTGCCGCCCAGCTCCAGCACCGTCTTCTTGATCATCTCCCCGGCGGTGGAGCCGACCGCCCGGCCCGCCGGCTCGCTGCCGGTGAGGGTGGCCGCCTTCACCCGCTCGTCCCGCAGGATGTCGTCCACCGCCGCCGAGCCGACCAGCAGCGTCTGGAAGCAGCCCTCCGGGAAGCCCGCCCGGTGGAACAGGTCCTCCAGGTACAGGGCGGTCTGCGGGACGTTGGACGCGTGCTTGAGCAGGCCCACGTTGCCCGCCATCAGGGCGGGTGCCGCGAACCGGATCACCTGCCACAGCGGGAAGTTCCACGGCATCACCGCGAGGACGGGCCCCAGCGGGCGGTACCGCACCCGGACCCGGGACGCGCCCGAGTCCCGTACGTCCGCCTCGGGGGGCTCCTCGTCGGCCAGCAGGCCCTCGGCGCGCTCGGCGTACCAGCGCATCGCCTTGGCGCACTTCGCGGCCTCGGCGCGGGCCTGCGTGATCGGCTTGCCCATCTCGGTGGTCATGACCCGGGCGATCTCCTGCTGGTCCTCGTCCAGCAGACCGGCGGCCCGGGTCATCAGCCGGGCGCGGTCGGCGAACGCGGTCGTCCGGTAGGTGCGGAACGTGGCCTCGGCGAGCTGGAGCCGGCGTTCCAGCTCTTCCTCGCCCATGGGCTCGTACGTCTTGAGCGTCTCGCCGTTCGCCGGGTTCACCGTCGCGATGGGCATGGCTGGCCTCCCTGGGAGCGGGCTTGTCTCGACCTTCGCGCCCCCGCGCGCGGGCCGCAACGTGTGATGCGCTGTTCAGCCCGAGTGCTCCGCCAGCCGGTCGAGAAACGCCGCCTGGGCCGCGACGATCAGCTCCCGGGCCCGGTCCACGGAGAGCCAGGCGACGCGGTCCAGCTCCGGGAACTCCTGCACCCGCCCGGAGCGCGGCGGCCACTCCATGGCGAAGGTGCCGGGGCTGAATCCGCTCAGGTCCGGGTCCGCCTCCACCGCCCACGCGGTCACGACCTTGCCGTTCTTCTGCGCGACCTCGCCCAGCGGTACGGCCTCCCCGTCGGGCGGCGCCAGACCCAGCTCCTCCCGGAACTCCCGCCGGGCCGCCTCCCAGGCGGGCTCCCCGGGGTCGTACTCGCCCTTGGGCACGGTCCACGCGCCCGCGTCCTTCCGCGCCCAGAACGGGCCGCCCATGTGGCCCAGCAGCACCTCGAGCCCGGCGTCGGTGCGCCGGAACACCAGCAGTCCCGCGCTGCGCCTGGTCGTACGCACCGTCACGGTGTGACCTCCGGATGAGCCGCCAGCAGGGCCTCCACGGTATCCGCCTCCTCGGGGCGCTTGTCCTCGCGGTAGCGGACCACGCGGGCGAAGCGCAGGGTGACGCCCGCCGGGTAGCGGGAGGAGCGCTGAAGGCCGTCGTAGGCGATCTCCACGACGAGTTCCGGACGGACCCGGACCCCCCAGCCCTCGTCGGCCACCGCCAGCCGCTGGAGCCGTTCGGTCTGCCAGGCGAGCATCGCGTCCGTCATGCCCTTGAAAGTCTTGCCGAGCATGGCGAAGCCGCCGTCCGCCGTGCGGGCGCCGAGGTGCAGGTTGGACAGCCTGCCGGTGCGCCGGCCGTGGCCCCACTCGGCGGCCAGGACGACCAGGTCGAGGGTGTGCACGGGTTTGACCTTCAGCCAGGAGGCGCCGCGCCGGCCCGCGCTGTAGGGGGCGTCCAGCGCCTTCACCATGACGCCCTCGTGGCCGCGGGCGAGGGTGTCGGCGAGGAACCGCTCCGCCTCCGGGATGTCCCCCGGCCCGTGCGCCACCGTCCGGCGCACCCGCATCGGCTCCGGCACTAGCCGGGCCAGCCGGGCGTGCCGCTCGGCGAAGGGCAGGTCCAGCAGGTCCGCGCCGTCGACCGCGAGCGCGTCGAAGAAGACGGCGGAGACCGGCACCTCTCCGGCCGCCCGCGCCACGTCCGTCCGGGAGCCGACCCGGCCCGCGGTCTCCTGGAAGGAGCGGGGCCGGCCGGCCGCGTCGAAGGAGATCACCTCGCCGTCCAGGATGAACCGCTCTCCGGGCAACTCCCGTGCCGCGGCGGTCACTTCGGGCAGTCGCTCGGTGATGTCGTCCAGGGTGCGGGTGTGCACCCGGACGGTGTCGCCGTCCCGGTGGACCTGGATCCGGATGCCGTCCAGCTTCTCCTCCACCGCGCAGGCGCCCAGCTTCTCCACCGCCTCGGCGACCGAGGACGCGCTGTGCGCCAGCATGGGCAGGACCGGGCGGCCGACGGTGAGCCGGAACAGGTCCAGCGCCGGCGGCCCCTCGGCGAGCAGGGCCTCGGCGACCGTCTGGAGCGACCCGGCGAGCATCACCGCCCGGCGCACGTCCGCCGGGTCCGCGCCGGTCGCCCGGGCCAGCCCCTCCACGGCGACCGCGTCCAGCGCGCCCTGCCGGACCTCGCCGGTGAGCAGCCCGAGCAGAAAGCGCTGCTCCTCCTCGGTGGCCGCGCCCATCAGCTCGCCGACCAGTCGGATCCGCTCCGCCTGCGAGCCGGGGCCGGACACCTTGCCGAGCGCGCCGAGCCGGGCGTCGACCTCGGCGACGGTGAGCGTCGGTACGGCGGCCGGCGGCACCCGCTGGCCCAGCACCTTCCAGCCGACGCCGAGCCGCCCCTGCGGCAGCCGGCCGGCCAGATACGGGATGACGATCGGCACGTCGTCCGGCTGCGCCTCCCGGAAGAGGTCGGCGAGCAGGGCGGTCTTGCGCGAGCGGGACGCCGTCGCCGCGACGTCCCGGGACACCTGGGCCAACCGAGACAGAAGCATGCGTTCAGCGTGCCTCAGCGCACCGCAGGATGCGCAACGCCCCAGCCCACGGGCGCGCCGCCGCCGAGAAAACGGAAACCGGCAGTCCCCCACTGATCGCCCCGCCGGCCCGGGTGTCCCTGCCGCCCTGCCCGACGAATCCGCTCGCATGGCCCGCTGCCCTCGGGCCGGTGCCTCCCCCGAAGGGGGCCCTCGGTCGCATCGGCTGCCCACAGGCCGGGGGCTTCCCCGGGAGGGGGTTCCCCGCTCCCGGGGGCTTCCCCGGGAGGGGGTTCCCCGCTCGCGTGGCCCGCCACCCGCAGGCGGGTGCCTTCCCCGGAGGGACCCGGCCAGGCGGGCGCCGGCGGTGGATGGCCGGGGCCGGTCCATGTCCCTTCAGCGTCGACTCGCTCGTCCGCATCCCGTCGGTGCCACGACGGGCGGCCACGGCCCGGTCGTCTCCGCCGCCTCCCCCGCCGGCAGGCGCCCCGCTCTGCGGTATTGACAAACACCTTTGCCAAAACTGCAATACCCGCATGAGCACTGACGAGGTTCTGGCCGAGGTGGGGCCGCGGTTGCGCCGGATCCGCAAGGAGCGGGAGGTGACGCTGGCCGCCCTGTCGGAGGCGACGGGGATCTCCGTGAGCACCCTGTCCCGACTGGAGTCCGGTCTGCGCAGGCCCAGCCTGGAGCTGCTGCTGCCCATCGCCCAGGCCCATCAGGTGCCGCTGGACGAGCTGGTCGGGGCGCCGCCGGCCGGGGATCCGCGGGTGCGGGCCAAGCCGATCGTGCGTGGCGGGCGCACCCACTGGCCGCTGACCCGTCAGCCCGGCGGCCTCCAGGCCTTCAAGGTGCTCGAACCGCAGCGCACGCAGGAACCGGACCCGCGCACCCACGAGGGGTACGAGTGGCTGTATGTGCTCTCGGGCCGGCTGCGGCTGGTGCTCGGCGAGCACGACGTGGTGCTGACGGCGGGGGAGGCGGCCGAGTTCGACACCCGGGTGCCGCACTGGTTCGGGTCGACGGGGGAGGGGCCGGTGGAGTTCCTCAGCCTGTTCGGCCCGCAGGGGGAACGGATGCACGTCCGGGCGCGGCCGTCCCGTTCGTGAGCGCACCGGTCTCTTCCCGGCCGACTGTTCCCTGATGGGCAAGCGACCGCTTAGTATGCGGTTGGACCCGGTCGGACGAAGCAGTCGTGGAGGCCCCGCATGCAGGCATGGCAAGTGCACGAGAACGGCGAGCCGAGCGAGGTGATGCGCCTGCTGGAGGTGGAGCCGCCCACCCCCGGCGACGGCCAGGTGCTGCTCCGGGTACGGGCCGCCAACGTCAACTTCCCGGACGCGCTGCTGTGCCGGGGCCAGTACCAGGTGCGCCCGCCGCTGCCGTTCACCCCCGGCGTGGAGATCTGCGGTGAGACCGCGGACGGCCGCCGGGTGATCGCCAACCCCGTGCTGCCGCACGGCGGCTTCGCCGAGTACGCCCTCGCCGACGCCCGCGCCCTGCTGCCCGCCCCCGAGGCGCTGGACGACGCCGAGGCCGCGGCCCTGCACATCGGCTACCAGACCGGCTGGTTCGGCCTGCACCGCCGCGCCCGTCTGGAGGCCGGCGAGACCCTGCTCGTGCACGCCGCCGCCGGAGGCGTCGGCAGCGCCGCCGTCCAGCTCGGCAAGGCCGCCGGTGCCACCGTGATCGGTGTGGTCGGCGGCGCGGACAAGGCCGCCGTCGCCCGCGAGCTGGGCTGCGACGTGGTGGTCGACCGGCGCGCCGAGGACGTCGTCGCGGCCGTCAAGGAGGCCACCGGCGGACGCGGCGCCGATGTGATCTACGACCCCGTCGGCGGCGCGGCCTACGCCCAGTCCACCAAGGTGGTCGCCTTCGAGGGCCGGATCGTCGTTGTCGGCTTCGCCTCCGGCACCATCCCCAGCCCGGCACTCAACCACGCCCTGGTGAAGAACTACTCGATCCTCGGCCTCCACTGGGGCCTGTACAACACCAAGAACCCCAAGCTGGTCCAGCGCTGCCACGAGGAACTGACCGAGCTGGCCACCCGTGGCGCGATCCGGCCGCTGGTGAGCGAGCGGGTGCCGCTCGCCGGCACGGCCGACGCCGTGCAGCGCGTCGCCGACGGGGTGACCACCGGCCGGGTGGCCGTGGTCCTGGACAAGGGAGCCGCCGCATGACCGACGCCACCGAACTCCGGCGCCGTACGGCCGAGTTGCTGGCCGCGTATCCGCCCGCCGAGACCGACCGGCTGGACTTCCTGCGGGCCCGCTTCGACGCCGGACTCGCCTGGGTGCACTACCCCGAGGGCCTCGGCGGCCTCGGTGTCCCGCGCTCCCTCCAGGCGGTCGTGGACGCCGAGCTGGAGGCCGCGGGCGCCCCGGACAACGACCCGCGGCGCATCGGCATCGGCCTGGGCATGGCCGCGCCGACCGTCCTCAAGTACGGCACCGAGGAGCAGAAGCAGCGCTTTCTGCGGCCGCTGTGGACCGGGGAGGAGGTCTGGTGCCAGCTGTTCAGCGAGCCCGGCGCCGGCTCCGACCTGGCCGCGCTCGGCACCCGGGCCGTCCGCGAGGGCGACACCTGGGTGGTCAACGGGCAGAAGGTGTGGACCTCCAGCGCCCACACCGCCCGCTGGGCCATCCTCATCGCCCGCACCGACCCGGACCTGCCGAAGCACGCGGGCATCACCTACTTCGTCTGTGACATGACCGACCCCGGTGTCGAGGTCCGGCCGCTGCGCCAGATCACCGGCGAGGCCGAGTTCAACGAGGTCTTCCTCACCGACGTCCGCATCCCCGACTCCCACCGCCTCGGCGAGATCGGCGACGGCTGGCGGGTCGCCCAGACCACGCTGATGAACGAGCGGGTCTCCATCGGCGGCATGGCCCTGCCCCGCGAGGGCGGGATGATCGGCCCGATCGCGAAGACCTGGCGCGAACGCCCCGAACTGCGCACCCACGAACTGCACCAGCGGCTGCTGAAGCTCTGGGTCGAGGCCGAGGTGTCCCGCCTCACCGCCGAACGCCTGCGCCAGCAGCTCGTCGCCGGACAGCCGGGCTACGAGGGCTCCGGGATGAAGCTCGCCTTCGCCCGCCTCAACCAGGAGATCAGCGGCCTGGAGGTCGAACTCCGCGGGGCCGAGGGCCTGTTGTACGACGACTGGACCATGCGCCGCCCGGAGATGGTCGACTTCACCGGCCGGGACGCCGGGTACCGCTATCTGCGCGCCAAGGGCAACAGCATCGAGGGTGGGACCAGCGAGGTCCTGCTGAACATCGTGGCCGAGCGGGTGCTCGGACTGCCCGCCGAGCCGCGCACCGACAAGGACGTCGCCTGGAAGGACCTCGCCCGATGACCGACCTGCTGTACTCGGAGGAGGAAGAGGCGCTGCGGGCCGCCGTACGCGACCTGCTCGCCGACCACTGCGACGCCCCCGGGGTCATCGCGCGCACCGAGTCCGACGCGCCGCACGACCTCGCCGCCTGGAAGGCGCTCGCCGACGGCATGGGCCTCGCGGGCCTGCTGGTGCCGGAGGCCCTGGGCGGCCAGGGCGCCACCCACCGCGAAGCCGCAGTCGTCCTGGAGGAGCTGGGGCGCGCGGTGGCACCCGTGCCGTATCTCTCCAGCGCGGTCGTGGCCACCGAGGCGCTGCTGGCCTGCGGCGACGAGGAGCTGCTCGGACAGCTGGCCGGCGGCCGGACCATCGGCGTCCTCGCGGTCGGCCTGCACACGGCGCCGGGTGCGTCCTTCCCGGCGGTACGACGGGAAGGCGACGCCCTGCACGGCGAGCTGACCGGGGTCGCGGACGCCGCCGTCGCCGACGTCCTGCTCGTCCCGGCCGACGACGGCGGCCTGTACGCCGTGACCGCCGACGCCGTGACGGTCACCCCGCAGGTCTCCCTGGACCTGACCCGGCCGCTGGCCTCGGTGCGGCTGGACGGCGCCCCGGGCCGCCTGGTCGGCGACGCCGAACCGGCCGTACGCCGGGCCCTCGGTGCCGCCGCCGGCCTGCTCGCCTCCGAGCAACTGGGCGTCGCCGACTGGGCGTTGACCGAGACGGTCCGCTATCTGAAGGAGCGCAAGCAGTTCAACCGGCCGGTCGGCGGCTTCCAGGCGCTCAAGCACCGGCTCGCCCAGCTGTGGCTGGAGGTGGTCAACCTCCGGGCCGCCGCCCGCGCCGCCGCGGACGCCCTCGCCACCGGTACCGAGACCGACCTCCACGTGGCCCTCGCCCAGGCCTACGCCGCCCCCGTCGCCGTCCACGCCACGGAGGAGGCGCTCCAGCTGCACGGCGGGATCGGCATGACCTGGGAGCACCCGGTCCACCTCTACCTGAAGCGGGCCAAGGCCGACTCGATCGCCTACGGGACGGCCGGAGCGCACCGCGAGGCACTGGCCGATCTGGTCGACCTCCAGGCCCCCTGACCCGCCGCACCGCGACCGAGGCCCGCCCCCACCCGGGGCGGGCCTTTCCGGTACGCGGGCGAGACTTCACACGAACGGAGGACACGTCAGCTGCCCGGACGAACCCTCCGCTACGCCACACTTGCGGCCGAACGCCGCGAAACGCGCGTGGCGGAGGAGGTTCGCGATGGCCATTTCCATCTCTGTGGTGCTGCTGCTCCTGATCCTTGCCGTGATCTTCATGCGCAACGGCGCGTTGAAGGTCTCCCACGCCGTGGTCTGCATGTTGCTCGGCTTCTTCCTGGCCGGCACCAGCATGGCGCCCACCATCAGCAGCGGGCTCACCACCACGGCCGATCTCGTGAGCAGCCTGCGGCCCTGAGCTACGGCAGCGAGAAGACGCCGATGCCGTTGGCGACGGCGCGTTCGGCGCCGCCGCTCGGGTGGTTGCGGACCGTCACCGCGCTTGCGTCCGCATCCCGGGTGACCAGCTCCGAGGAGCCGCCGCCGTCCAGGTTGAACGCGTCGGTCGCACCCAGCGACCGCATGGTGTCCGCCTCCTCCGCGACCGTCATCCCGGTCCGGTAGGCGGCGGCCCCGTCCAGTACCAGGAGCAGCAGCTGCTGTCCGCCGTCCTTGAAGCCCACGACCGTGCGCACCGCCGTGGTGGTGTCGTCCAGCCCGGTCAGCGGCGCGCCGTCCCGCAGCACCGGGAAGCCGCCGATCGCGAAGGCGTACGGCGTCCCGGACGCCGCCACCAGGGTGTGGATGACGCTCACCGCGTCGCCGACGGACAGCTTGCGCAGCTGCCGCGCGCCCTCCTCGCGGCCCACCAGCACCGTGCTGTCCGCGGCGATCGGGCCGCTGCCCGGGGCGTCGGCGGCGGAGACCACCCGGCCGTCGGTGACCGTCACCTCGTAGGTGTCGGTGCTGCACGGCGCCGCCCGTTCGGTGTCGGTGCCGCAGACGGCGCGCTCCCGGGAGGTGCTGCCCCACAGGTGGGTGAAGGCGCCGACGGAGTTCTCCGGGAGCGCGTACTGGTTGAGGCCCTCCAGCGCCAGCCGGCCCTCCGGGGTGTCGACCGAGCCGGACAGCGAGAGCCGGTCCAGGCGGGCCCGCCGGTCGGTGCCCACGCCGAGGACGTCCTCGGTGCTCGTCCCCGGGGGCAGCGCGGGACCGAACCGCTGGCCCTTCGGCACCGCCGCCTTGAGCACCGTACCGTCCGCGACGGCCGGGCCGACGCTCGCGCCGGTGGCCTCGACGCCGGGGTGCTGGGACTCGGTGATGTTGAAGAAGTCCCCGTTGACCCCGGCGACCGCCCCGGCCGAGTCCGCCATCCGGGAGACCGTGGCCCGGGCCGCCACCGCGCCCGGGTGGAGCAGGTCGACCCGGACATGGGGATTGGCCAGGTCGACCGTGAGCAGATGGGCGTGCGCCGTACCGGCGGCCGCGTCGACGTCGAACTGCCGGTAGGTGACCCCCGGCGCGATCCGCCGGCCGGCCGGTACGGCACCGGCCGGCGCCGCCTCCGCCACGGCCGCACCGGCCAGCACTCCGAACGCCGTGACCACCGTGAGAACCGCTCTGCCCGCTGCCGAACGCCTGCGACGTCTCGTCACCGTGCCCCCTGATGTCTCGTCAACTGCCCGTGGAATCCCTGTGTTCAGGGGCAGTGCACCAGACCTCGGCGGCTTGCGGGCGGACTAGGCCCCGACGACGCGAGAACGGGTGAGAAAACGCACCCCCTCGGGTGCCTCCAGCGAGAAGCCGCTGCCTCTTCCTGGTACGACGTCCACGATCAGCCGGGTGTGGCGCCACACCTCGTACTGACTCCGGGACATCCAGAAGCTCACGGGCTCCGCCACCCCCTCCACCGTCAGCTCGGCCAGCAGCACGTCCGAGCCGCCGGTGCGGAACTCGCCGTCCGGGTAGCACATGGGTGCGCTGCCGTCGCAGCAGCCGCCGGACTGGTGGAACATCAGGGGCCCGTGCTCGGCGCGCAGCCGGCGCACCAGCT
Source organism: Streptomyces sp. NPDC001606 (assembly GCF_053596835.1). Lineage (NCBI taxonomy): Bacteria > Bacillati > Actinomycetota > Actinomycetes > Kitasatosporales > Streptomycetaceae > Streptomyces > Streptomyces sp. NPDC001606. The sequence goes on along the minus strand of NZ_JBSFHC010000012.1, from coordinate 95,406 downwards.
CCGCCGCCTGCGGGGTGAGTTCGACGCGGGGGACTTCCTCTTCCATGTCACCGTCCCTGGGAGCGGAGCGCCGGATCCGGTCCAGTCTCGGGGAACGTCACCGGCCCGTCCAGAAGGCGTCGCCGGCCGGGTGCCGGGCGCGGCGCTCAGCCGGAGGTGCCGCGCCGCTGCCGGCGGGCGCGGCGGGCCTCGACCAGCAGCGGCAGCAGCGAGAGGACGACGACCACCGCGACCAGCGGCAGCAGATAGTCGTCGACGTGCGGCACCGACGCGCCCAGCGTGTATCCGGCCAGCACCAGCAGCTGCGACCAGAGCACCCCGCCCACGGCCTGCCACAGGGTGAACGGGCGCAGGGGCACCTCGAGCACCCCCGCCACCGGGTGCAGGACGGTCCGCAGCAGTGGCACGAACCGGCCGATCACGAGCGCCTTGCCGTAGCCGTACCGGGACAGCAGCTGCTCGGCCCGGACCGTCGCCGCCTTCGCCCGGCGGCTGGACGTGCGGGCCAGCAGCGCCCGGCCGCCGTGCCGCCCGATCAGATAGCCGATCTGCCCTCCGGCCACCGCGCCGACGGCCGCGCACAGCAGCACCTGCCACAGCGACAGCCGCGGCGGCTGGTCACCGCTGCCCGCGCACAGCACCCCGGCCGGGAAGAGCAGGGTGTCGCCGGGCAGGAGGAACCCGACGACCAGCAGGCCGGACTCGGCGAAGGTCACCACCAGGACGCCCAGCGCGCCGAAGGCGGCCAGCACCGAGGCGCTGTTCATCGGGTTGACGGCGATCACCGGCCGGGCCTCCAGGCGCATCTGGCAGAGCTGTCCGCTCCAGCATCACCCGCCACCCGCCGAACCGCCTGCCCCGGCCCGGCAGGACCGGGCCGCGGTTCCGGCCGAGCGGCGGATCAACACGGCAGTTCGAGCGTCACCGCTGCCCCGCCCGCCGCGTTCTCGGCGTGTGCGGTGCCCGCGTGCGCCGCGGCCACCGCGCTCACGAAGGACAGCCCGAGACCGGAGCCCTCACCGGCCCGGCTGGCCTCGGCACGGGCGAACCGCTCGAACGCGCGCGGCAGGAAGTCGGGCGGAAAGCCCGGCCCCTCGTCCGTGACGGACACCCGCAGCCGGTTCTCGTGGACGGCGGCCGTGAGCCGTACGGCGCCCTCTCCGTGCCGCAGCGCGTTGTCGACGAGATTGCCGAGGGCGGGCACCAGCCACCGCGCGTCCACGTCCACGGTGGTGTCCTGCACCGTCGTGGCCAGCTCCCGCCCGGCCCGTTCGGCGGTGCGCAGATGCGGTGCCACGGCGGTGCCGAGGAGGTCGGCGAGGGCCACGGGCGCCCGGGTGACACGGTCGGTGCCGCCGAGTTCCTCCAGCTCCAGCAGGGCGTTGGAGAGATCGATCAGACGCTGCACCTCGGCGTCCACCGAGCGCAGGGTCTCGGTGAGCTCCGCGGCCGAGCGGGGGCGGTGCAGCGCGACGTCGACCTCGGCCCGCAGCAGGGACAGCGGGGTGCGCAGCTCATGGCTGGCGTCCGCGATGAACCGGTGCTCGCGCGCGGCGGCGGCCTCCAGCCGGTCGAGCATGCGGTTGAGGGTGTGGCCGAGCCGGGTGATCTCGTCGTCGCGGTCGGCGGGCACGTCCAGCCGCAGCTTCTGTGCGCCGTCGGCGAGGGTGGCCGCCGCGGTGCGGTACCGCTCGACGGGGCGCAGGGCGGCGCGCGCGGTGCGGTAGCCGACGTAGGAGGCGGCGATCAGGGTGAGCCCGGAGGCGAGGGCGAGCTGGGCGAGGAGCTCGCGCAGGGCCTCGTCACGATGCCCGCGGCGGACGGCGGCGACGACCACGCGGGGGGCGCCCTGGGCAGGGACCCGCTCGGCCAGCAGCCGCAGGGTGTCCGGGGCCATCGGCAGCAGGGAGCCGACATCGCGCCGTACGGTCCTGCCCCGGGCGGCGGAGGCGAGTTCGGCGGGGTTGAGCAGGGCGCGGCGGTGCACGGCGGGACTCGCGCCGAGCACCCGGCCGCGGAGGTCGAGGACCTGGTAGAGGCTGCCGCTCGGGCCCGGTGGCGGTGCGGTGCCGGTGCGCACGGCCCCGTCGAGGCTGTGCTGGTAGGTGACCAGGTCGTCGTGCAGCTGCCGGTCCAGGGCGCTCTCCACCCGCCAGTACACCAGCCAGGCCGCCGCGGCCAGCACGAGGGACATGGTCACGGCGACGGCCAGCACCAGGCGGGTGACGACGGGCAGCCGCCCGAACCAGGCCCGCAGCCGTCCGGGCAGTGTCACGCGGCGGTCTCCAGCCGGTAGCCGCGTCCGCGCAGGGTGGTGATGGTCGTACGGCCGAAGGCGCGGTCGGCCTTCGCGCGCACCTTGGAGACATGGACGTCGATGGCGTTGCTGCGCAGATCCGTCTCGCCGTCCCAGACCTCCTCCAGCAGCTGGAGCCGGGTCACCACCCGGCCGGCGTTCTCCATCAGCACCCGCAGTACGGCGAACTCCCGCCGGGACAGCTCCAGTTCGCTTCCCGCCCGCCAGGCCCGCTGCTGCTCGGGGTCGAGGACGAGGTCGCCCACCCGGAGCCGGCCGGAGGAGTCGGGGCGGCGCCGGGATATCGCCCGCAGCCGGGCCAGCAGCTCCTCCATGGCGAACGGCTTGACCAGATAGTCGTCGGCTCCCGCGTCCAGACCGGCCACCCGCTCGCTGATCGCGCCGCGCGCGGTGAGCAGCACGACCGGCACATCGATGCCCTCGTCGCGCAGCGTCCGGCACACCTCCACCCCGTCCGTCCCCGGCAGCATCACGTCCAGGACGATCCCGTCCAGGCGCGGATCGCGGGCGGCGGCCAGACCGGAGGGGCCGTCGTAGCGGCCCTCGGCGGTGTGTCCGGACTCGGTGAGGTAGCGGACGACGAGGTCCGTGAGGCGGGTCTCGTCATCGACGACCAGGTAGTGCATGCCGGTCAGGCTAACCGGCCGCCGTGGCCGTCACGGACCCCGGAAAGCCTTCATGGTCTGTTCATGTGACATCCCTACCTTCCTTCATGTCGCGGTGCACCGCGGACCGCGACCGGTCCGCCGTCCGACGTGCCCGGACGGAAGGGACAGCCATGCACGCACTGGTGCTCGCCGCCAAGGGCATCACCCGCCACCTCACCGCCCTCGACCTGAGCACCCGCGGCGGGCTCGACGTCATCGCCCTGCTGCTCCTGGTGGGCTGGCTCTACCGGCGCCGTCCCACCGCACCGGCGATGCCGCTGGTGCTGGTGACCCTGAACATCGGGCTGTTCGCGGCGATGAGCGCGATCGGCGCCGGCAAGTTCCCGGCCGGGGTCGGTTTCGGCCTGTTCGGCATCCTCTCCCTGGTCCGGCTGCGCAGCGCCGCCTTCACCCTGCGCGATGTCGCCTACACCTTCGTGACGCTGGTCATCGGCCTGTGCACCGGGCTGCCGCAGCGCGCCGGCTGGCTCGTCATCGCCCTGGACGCGGTGGTGCTGCTCGCCGTGCTGCTGGTGGACGATCCCCGTGCCTACCCGCCGCCCACCCGCACCGTGAAGCTGACCCTGGACCGGGTGTACGACGACCCGTCCCTGATCCCCGAGGACGTCGCCCTGCGCTACGGCCGGGCTCCGCTGTCGGTGGCGGTCGAGGAGGTCGACTACGTCCGCGAGACCACCCGGGTGGCCGCCCGCTACCCCCTCGCACCGGACGAACCCGTCGCCGTACGGGACGAGGCGGAGCCGCGTGAGCAGGTGACCGCCGTATGACGTCCGCGGGCTCCCTCGCGTCCGCTCTCGGTCTGTCCGGACTGCGCGGCGCGACGCTCGCCGAGGTGGACGCGGCCGCCGCGCTCCAGCACCGCACCGACCGCAAGTATCTGCTGCCGCTGGAACGCGCCCGCCTCCTCGTGGACCGGCTCGCCGCGAGCCACCACGTCCTGGACCTGGCCGGCCGCCGTACGACGAGCTATCTCTCCGCCTACTTCGACACGGCGGGGCTCGGCGCCTGGCGCGCCCACGTCCAGCGGCGCCGCCGGCGCTGGAAGGTGCGCACCCGGCTGTACGCGGAGGACGGGCTGTGCCGGGTGGAGGTGAAGACGAAGGACGGCCGGGGCGCCACCGTCAAACACGCGCTGAACGTCCCGGCCCCCGCCTACGGCCGCCTCGACGACGCCGCGGCGCGGTTCGTCGACGACGTGCTCCGGCAGGCCGACATCCCGGTCACCGCCTCCCTGCTGACCCCGTCGGCCGAGGTCAGGTACGTGCGTGCCGCCCTCGCCGACCTGGACCGGGGCAGCCGGGTCACGCTGGACGGCCTGCTCACCGGCCATCGCGGCGACCGCACCGCCGCCCTCGCCCCGGGACGGATCCTCGTGGAGACCAAGGGCGGCGCCCGGCCCGCCCCCGCCGACCGCCTGCTGCTGAGCCTCGGCGCCCGGCCGGTCTCGCTGAGCAAGTACATCGTCCTCCAGTCCCTGCTCACACCCGGGCTGCCCGACAACGACGTGCGCCGGCTCGCGCGCACCCACTTCACCGCCGCGGCACACCCCGCACCGCCTCCGGAAAGGACCCTCTCCCGATGAACATCCTGCGCCGCGTCAGGTGGCAGTACGCGGTCATCGCACTGCTCGCCGTGGCGGTCGCCGCCTTCGGGCTGCTGCGGCCGCGCCTGATCCCCACGGCCGCCACCGGGAAGCAGAAGCTCTCGGCGACCGCCCGCATCCGGCAGAACCCGCCCCCGCCGCTCTTCACCGACGCCGACATCGCACCGATCGGCCGGCAGGCCGACGCCCAGCGCGCGCGGGCCGACGCGCTCTTCGCCCGGTGGAAGAAGGCGCACGGCACCGCCCGCGACGACAAGGCGTTCGCCGCCTGGGCCGCCCGGCAGATCCCCGCGCCGCCCTCGGCGAAGGAGCGCACCGCCGAACTCGGCCAGGTCCAGGCCCTGGCCCGCAAGCGCACGGCCGCCGGGAAGAAGGCGGCGACCTGGCTGGAAATCAACGGTAAGAAGGACATCTGGAAGCTGTACCAGCACGACCAGCGGGAACTCCTCCCCACGGCGCAGGGCACGGCGGAGAAGGCCGGGCTCAAGGCGGCCCTCAAGCTCGCCAAGACCGTCAGCGACCAGCTGGCCGCCCGCGACCGGCAGCCCGCGCCCTTCGTCCTCGACCCCGCCCTGCGCCCGGACAAGCACATCAAGCCCGGCGCCAAGGGCCCCTACTCCTACCCCTCCCGCCATGCGACCCGGGCCGCCGCCGCCGTCACCTTCCTCGGCGGTCTGTCCCCGCACCGCGCTGCGGACTACCGGTGGATGCAGGACGAGGTCCTCTACTCCCGCCTCTACATGGCCGGGCACGTCTCCAGCGACCTCACCGCCGGAACCCTGCTCGGCGATCTGATCGGCGACTACGAGCTGGCCGTCGGCGGCCGCTGACCGCGCCCGGCCCGCCCCGCCGGCAACGGGGGACGGGCCGGACGCGGGCGGTCAGTTCACATGCAGGGTGAGGGCCGCGGTGTGCAGTCGTCCCCCGGTCCGGAACTGGAGGAAGAGCCGCCAGTCGCCGGAGCGGGCGAACTCGGCGTGGAAGGCCAGCGCCGGCCCGCCGTGGTCGCCGCGCACCTCGGTCTCCGGGTGGAGGTGGGCGAAGGCCAGGTCGCCCTGGTGGAAGGCGGTGAGATGGGCGTAGGTGTCCAGGTAGGGCTGGAGATCGGTGACCGGCCGGCCGTCCTTGGTGACGGTGGCGGTCAGCTGGTGGGCCATGCCGGCCATCGGCTCGCCCTTCAGCGTGACGGTGTACCCGTCGACGGTGGTGGTGCCGGACGCCTCGGGCAGCGGCGCCGCCGTCGCCGTGCCGGAGACCCGCACGGTGCGGCTGAGCACGAGGCCCTTGCCCTTGCCGGGACCGCTGCCGGGGGTGAAGGAGGCGTACAGCCGCCAGTTGCCCGGCCGCAGCGCGGCCGGGGTCGCGGTCCAGGTGCCGTCCGCGGCCATGACGGGGTGCAGATGCTGGAAGCCGGTGAGGTCGGAGCGGATCGCGTAGAAATGCATCCGCTTGGTCTGGTCGACGGCGAAATCGGTGACCGGCCGGCCGTCCGGGCCGGTGATGGTGAAGCGGTAACCGGCCGCCCTGCCGGCGGGCAGCCCGGTGGCCGTGGCGGTCATCCGGTAGCCGTCCTGGGCGGCGGCCAGGCCGTTTCCGGCGGACGCGGAGTCCATGCCGGGCATCGACGCCATGTCGTGGCCGGACGCCGAGGGCGACGGTGTGCCGCCGTGGTCCATGCCGGCCATGGAGCCGTGACCGGAGTCATGGCCCGAGCCGTGGCCCGAGTCGGAGCCGCAGGCGGCCAGGGTCAGGGCGAGGGCCGCGCTGGCGGCGGCAGTCATGAGGGCGCGGCGGGTCGTCCGCAGACGCTGGGACATGAAGGTGTCTTTCCAGGTGGGCGCCGTGAACGGGCGCGGGGTGACAGGAGACCGGGGCCGGACCGCGGCATCGCGCCGGGGCCCGGGGGTCGTGTCACGTCCGCGCGACGCACACCTGGAGCAGGAGGCCGCGTCCGCCGGCCGGTGGTCCCCGGCGGCGGGCGTCGCCGTACGACCGCCGGACCCAGGGCAGCAGGGCGGCGGCCGGAAGCAGGACGGCCACCGCGGACAGCGGCGGCAGGGGGATCGCCGGGCGGGGCGTGGTGGCCAGGCACAGCGCGCCGCGCATGGAGTGGCCCGCGCTCGCGGTGGCCCGGTCGCCCGGGGGTGTCATCGCGGTGTGGGCGGCGGGGTGCGCGGCCGTCATGACGGCCGTGTCCGGCATGGTCCCGTGGCAGCCGCCGGCGGCCGAGGCCGGGGTGCCGTGCATCAGGAACAGCCCGAGCAGCGCCGCGATCAGCACGGCGGGCCGCACCACCCGGCGGTGGCGGGCCCCGGCCGTGCGCCGGGCGGGCTGCGTGACGATCACGGCTCTTACTGTACGGGGTGCGCCGGTGAAACAGCCGGGCGGTGGCTCCGGCCGGACTATTCCGGCCGGGAGTCGTCGTCGGGCGGCAGCCGCAGCGCCTCGGTGATCTTCGGGTGCTCCAGCGCGTCGCCGAGCGGATCGGCCGGCGGCACCCTGTCCGGATGGCGCAGGCCCAGCTCCCGCCGGATCTCGGCCAGATGCCGGATCCGGGCCAGATAGTCGGCGAGCAGCACATCGGCCCGTGCCGCCGCCGCCTTCGGGTCGTCCGGCAGCAGGGCACGGATCAGCGCCTGGTACTCCTCGGGCGCCTCGAGGGGGGTGCGATGGCGGGGCAGCTTCCTGATGACGGTGTACGGGTCCAGCTCGTCGAAGACCCAGTACCCGGTGTCCTGCTGCTCGGCCCAGATGACGGTGTCCCGCTCGGTGGAGAGGGTGAGCTGGTGCCGCGGGCCCGCGAGCCGGCTCAGCTCGGGCAGCGGTACGGCCCCCGGCCCGGCCAGCGCCGCCGCCTCCTGCGGGGTGGGCACGGAGAACTGCGCCTCGGCGGTGGGGTGGTGCGGGTCCACGACGGCTTCCCGGGCCGGGGCGCGCCGTCTGTCGAGCGCGGGCCGGCAGTCGTGCAGGTGCGTGCCCTCGTGCTTGATCCAGGTGATCACGACCAGCCGGGAGTTGGGCAGTCCCGCGGGATACAGGACGTTGCTCACCACATGGATGGTCGCGTAGTCGTGGCGCGGCAGGGCCTGGAGGAAGTGGCGGCCCTCACCGCTCCTGCGGACCTCGGAGCTGGCGTGCCAGAGCCGTTCGCAGTCCGGGTCCTGGAGGATGTAGGTGAGCAGGTCCTGAAGCTCGGTGTTGTGCGGGTGCTCGGCGAGGGCGAAGCGCAGCTGCTCCAGGTAGATCGCCGCGTGGTGCTCCCAGTTGATGAGCTGCCGGCGGGCCTCCTTGCTGCGCAGGGCCCAGCGCATGAGGTTGGCCCCGGGCTCGCGCACCCACGGGTACCACTCGGCCATGGCGGTGTTGTAGCCGATGATGTCCCAGCTGAGGTCGCTGATGTACGCCGGGTTGGGCATCTGCTGGTCGAGCAGCAGCTCCATCAGGCTCGCCGCCTCCGCGCTCAGCGCCGGCAGCGGTGTGGTGACCGCACCCCCGAGGGCGTACAGATGAAGGGTGGCCTCCTGGTCGGGGCCCAGCATCAGTTCCTTGGTGAGCGCGTCGAGGATGGACCGCTCCAGGCGGGGGGTCGCGCCGCCCTCCAGGTCGATGTACCACCGCACGCTGCGGCCGATCGCCTGCGCCACCTCTTTCTGGGTGAGCGGACGGTCGAGGCCCCGTTTCTGGCCGGCCGCGGCGCGCCATGCCCGAAGTAACCCCGCCAGACCCATGAGTTCAAGGGACGTGAGCGCCTTTTTCCCGTCACTCGAGGATTCGTGGGGTATCGGTGCGGACTTGGGCATGCTCCTGTCCTCCGTAGTAGGAACGGACCCCGATCGGCGGGAGGGGGTAGGGGCTCGGCAACCGTCTCCGCAAGCCGATTCGCCGTTTTGACAGCACATCAGCAGGTGGAGCAAGACAAGAGGTTGAAGCATACATTCGAAGAGTTCGAGCTGTAAAAAATTGCATCCCGGGTGGATCTACAAGAACCCTCTCCTTCCGCCCCGCGGTGCGCATGTTTTCGGCCAGGAGTATCGCCCGCACGGCTACGGGCCGGTGTCGTGGGACACCGGCCCGTAGGGTCCGTCGGCAAGCCGCCCCGAGGCGGTCAGAGCTGCGGCAGCGCACCGCCGTCGATCACATAGCCGGCACCGGTGATGCGCCGGGCCCGGTCCGAGGCGAGGAACGCCACCAGGTCGGCCACGTCCGAGGGCTCGGTGATGCCCGGCATCGGGGACCCCTCCGACTGGACCATCATCTGGACGACCGCGTCACTGTCCTGCCCGGTGGCGCCCATGATGTGCTCCGCGACCAGATCCATCGCGGGCGTCCTGACCAGGCCGGGCAGGATGCTGTTGACCCGGATGCCGTGCGGCGCGACCTCGGTGGCCAGCCCCTTCGCGTAGTTGACCAGCGCGGCCTTCGCCGCACCGTAGTGCAGCAGGGGGCCGGCCGGGCGGCGGGCGACGGTCGAGGCCATCTCGATGATCACCCCGCTGCCCTGCTCGACCATCGACGGCAGCACGGCCCGGTCCAGCCGGACCGCGGCGAGGTAGTTCGTGTTCAGCGCGTCGACCCACTCCTCGTCGGATATCGAGGCGTACCCGCCGAGTTGCGGCATTCCGCCGCTGCTCGCCCCGCCCGCGTTGTTGACCAGGATGTCGATGCCGCCCAGCAGCTCGAAGGCGGATTCGGCCAGCTGCCGCACGCCCTCCGGGGTGCTCACATCGGCGGTCACCAGCGTCACCGAGTCCGGCAGCCCCGGCGCCTCCTTGCGCGCCGAGGTCACCACGGTCACCCCCTCCTCGGCCAGCCGCTGCACAATCGCCAGGCCGATTCCGCGGGTACCGCCCGTGACGAGTGCGCGCTTGCCCGGCAGACCTGCCGACGCATTGCTCCCCTGAGCCATGATGAACGTGCTCCTGTCTTCCGTCTTCGCCGTGTTCTCTTACGGGTTGTACTGTTTCCGGGCTTTTCCGCCGGGCGCGGCCGCCGAATGCGCCGCGCCCGGCGCGGGGTACAGCGCTATTCCCCGGATTTCCGCTCCGCCTGCCGGGCCGCGGCGATATCCGCGATGTTCTTGTTTCCCTCGGCCCAGAGAACCGTCATCGCCAACTCGTCGATCTTCCAGCGGTCCGCGGACCGGACGAGGTGGAAACGGTAGGTTCCGCCGACCCGCCACAGCGGGGAACCCATGAGGTTGTCCAGCCGGTGCGTGGCCTGGAAGGAGGCGGTGCATTCCGCGGTGTCGCCCTTCAGCGTCACCAGGTGGTTGGTCATCAGGTGCTGGGAGGCGTCGTAACCGCCGAGCACGGCGATCCAGGAACCGACCAGCTCCTTGGCGCTCACCGTGCTCGGTTCTCCGCCGAGCAGACTGGTGTAGTCCAGCAGCACCTTGTCCGTGAACAGGTCGGTGACCTCGTCCCATTCGTGCCGGTCGGTGTGCCAGCCCATGCGATCACAGGTCTCGATGATCGCGTAACGGTCGTCCATGCGTGCTTCCTTACGGGGAGGGGTGCGGCCGGGCGGGGCGTCGCCTACCAGGTGACGGGGAGGTCGTGCAGACCTTCCAGCGTCATGCCGACCTTCATGCGGACCTGGTCCACCGGGACGGCCAGCCGCAGCGTCGGGATCCGGTCGAAGAGGGTGCCGAAGAGGATCTCCAGCTCGGCCCGGGCCAGGTTCTCGCCCAGGCAGCGGTGCGGGCCGTGCCCGAACGCCAGGTGGCCCTGGGTCGAGCGGCGGATGTCGAAGGTGTCGGGGTTCTCGAAGAACGCGGGGTCGCGGTTGGCGGCGGCGGTCGAGAGGATGACGCCGTCCCCCTCCTTGATCTGCTGCCCGGCCACCTCCACATCCCGGGTGGCCACCCGCAGCGTGGTGAGGTCCGCGATGGACAGGAAGCGCATCAGCTCCTCCACCGCCCCGGGCAGCAGGCTGGGGTCCTTGCGCAGCAGCGCCAGCTGGTCGGGGTGCTCCAGCAGCGTGAGGGTGCCCAGACCGATCATGCTGGTGGTCGTCTCCTGGCCGCCGATCAGCAGGGCGACCATGAGCTTGGACACCTCGATCTCGGTCAGCTCGCCGGTGTGCAGCCGCTCGGTGATCAGCGTGCTGAGCAGGTCGTCGCCGAGGTGGTCCTGCTTGGCCTGCACCACCTGCACCAGGTAGTCGAGCAGCTCCCGGCCGGCCAGCACCGCCTTCTCCAGGTCGGGGGCCTGCATGATGCCCTGGGCGTGCACCTCGAACAGCTCGTGCTCCTCGTAGGAGATGCCGAGCAGCCGGCAGATCACCCGCGACGGCAGCGGCCTGCCCAGCACCGCGACCAGGTCGACCGGGCCGCCGCGCCGCAGCAGCTCGTCGATCAGCTCGTCGGCCACCTCCTGGATCATCGGCCGCATCTTCTCCACCTGCTTGGCGGTGAAGCGGGGCAGCAGCATCTTCCGGCGCGCCTTGTGCGCCTCGCCGTCCAGGCCGAACAGCTCCTGGGTGAACTCGGGGAAGTTCTTCTCCCGCTCGGCGAGGATCGGGAACTTCGGGTTGTCGTGGTCGGAGGAGAAGACCTTCGCGTCGGCGAACATCTCCCGGGTCTCCGGGTACCGGGTCACCAGCCAGGCGGTCCGGCCGTCGTACAGCCGCACCTGGGACAGCGGGCCCTGCGCGTCCAGCTCGGTGTACTCCGCCGGCGGGTGGTAGGGGCAGCCGCGCCGCATCGGGTACTCGTGCAGGTCCTCGCCGGTCACCGTCGATATCTCGGACATGTGCGTTCTCTCTCTCGTCGTTCGGGTGTGACGTGGTGTCAGTTCGAGGTGAGCCAGTCGTGCACCGCGTGCGCGACCGCTTCGGCGGCGTCCTCCACGATCGTGAAGTGGTCGCCCGGCACCGGCCGTACGGCCATGGGGAAGGCCAGGGTCCGTTCCCCGGGGCCGGGCCACGGTGCCGTGTCGTCCGCGGCCGGCATCGGGTCCGAGGCCTGGACCAGCACCGTCGGCGCCCGCGTGGCGGACGGGGTGAACTCGGCGAACAGCCGCAGATACGCGCCCATCGCGGTCCACCGGACATGGTCGATCCGGCCGAACACGTCCTCGCGGTCGAACATGCCCCGGGTCAGGGCCGGCTGGATCGCCGGCAGACTGCTGTCGACGAAGTAGGTGTCCAGCAGCACCACGGCCGACGGGCCGCGGCCCTGCCGCTCCAGCTGCCCCGCCACCGCGTTGGCCAGCCAGCCGCCCGAGGAGTAGCCGACCAGGACGAACGGCGCGTCGCCCGCGCAACGCAGCACCGCCTCGGCCTGGGTCTGCACCATGGCGGCGAAGTCGGCGGGCACCGGCTCGTCCGCGACGAAGCCCGGCACCGGCAGCACCGACACCGTGCGCACCCCGTCCAGCGCGGTGGCGAACCGCGCGTACTGCAACGGGCTCGACGAGGCGCCGACGCTCGGGAAGCAGATCAGCACGGGCTCCTCGGGACCGGTGGCCAGGCGCAACGGCTCCAGGACGGCGCCCTCCGCACGGTCGGCGGTGAACGCCGGACGCAGCCGTGAGGCGGCCATCAGGAACTCGTTCGCCTCGCCGATCCGGTCCTCGGCACAGGCCTGCCGGTACAGGGCGTCGATGGTGTCCTGCGGCGCGGCGCCGGTCCCGTCCCCGCCGGGCCGGGCGGCGTCCAGCAGCTCGCCCAGCCGGGTGGCGAGCGCCTCGGGGGTGCCGCTGTCGAACACCACCGTGGCGGGCAGCCTAAGGCCCGTCGCCTCGCCGAGCGCGTTGCGCAGCTCCACCGCGGTCAGCGAGTCGAACCCGGACTCCAGGAACGGCCGGCTGTCGTCGAACTCCTCCGGCGCGGCATGGCCGAGCACCCCGGCCGCGCGTGCCCGCACCAGCTCGCGCAGCGCCACGGCCCGCTCATCCCCGGCCAGCTCGGCGAGCGGCCGGGCGGCCGGGGCCGGCCGGCGCCGCGCCGGGGGCACCAGCCCGCGCAGCGCGGCCGGTACGTCCGTGCCGCCCGCGCTGCCGCGCAGCACCGCGGTGTCCAGGCGCATCGGCACCAGCAGCGGGTCCTCGCCCGCCCAGACCGCGTCGAACAGCGCGAGCGCCTGGTCGGCGGGGAGGGCGGCGACACCGGTGCGCGCGAACCGGGCCAGCTCGCCCCGGTCCAGCGTGGCGGTCATGCCGCCCTGTGCCTCCTCCCACGGGCCCCAGGCCAGCGAGACCCCGGGCAGCCCGCGCGCCGCCCGGTGCTGCGCCAGGGCGTCGAGCCAGGCGTTCGCGGCGGCGTAGTTGCCCTGCCCCGCGGCGCCCAGCACCCCGGACGCCGAGGAGAACAGGACGAACGCCGAGAGCCGGGCGTCGCCGGTCAGCTCGTGCAGATGCGCCGCGGAATCCGCCTTGGCCCGCAGCACCGCGTCCAGCCGCTCGGGGGTCAGCGAGGTGAGCACCCCGTCGTCCAGGACCCCGGCGGTGTGCACCACGGCGGTCAGCGGATGCGCGGCCGGGATGTCCGCCAGCAGCCGGGCCAGCGCCTCCCGGTCGGCCACGTCGCAGGCGGCGACGGTCACCCGGGCACCCAGCGCGGTGAGTTCGCCGGCCAGCTCGGCGGCGCCGTCGGCCGCCGGACCGCGCCGGCTCGCCAGCAGCAGATGCCGTACCCCGTGCCGGACGACCAGCCGCCGCGCCACCTGGGCGCCGAGCCCACCGGTGCCGCCGGTCACCAGCACGGTGCCCTCCGGGTCCGGCGCGGGCGGGTGCGGGGCGGCGCCGTCCGGGTCCGTGAGCTGCTCCGCCGCGGCGGGCACCGCGACCCGGGCGAGCCGGGGGACGGTGAGCGCGCCGGCGCGGATCGCCAGCTGGGGTTCGCCGCTGCCGAGCGCCGCGGCCAGCGCCCGCGGCGACTCCTCGGCAGCGTCCATGTCGACGAGCACGAAACGGCCCGGGTTCTCCGTCTGCGCGGACCGGATCAGCCCCCACACGGCCGCTTGCGCCGGCGCCGGGACGGTGTCCCCGTCGGCGGCCGCCACCGCGCCCTCGGTCACGAACGCCAGCCGGGCGCCGGCGAAGCGCGGGTCCGCGAGCCACGCCTGGGCCGCCGCGAGCGCCTCGTGTACGGCGTTGCGCCCGGCCCCGGTGTCCACGGCCAGGACGACGGCGTCCGGCACCGGCTCGTGCCACTGCGCCGGCTCGGCCGCCCGGACGACCTCGACACCGGCGGCCTCCAGCCCGGCCGCCCACCGCGCCGCCGGGCCGTCGCCGTCCGGGCCCAGCACCGCGCAGCGCCGCACCGGGGCCGCGTCCTGCTCCGGCGCCGGCTGCTCGTCGAGGCGCGGCCAGTCGAGCCGGAACAGCACATCGCGCCGTACCCCGCCCGCGGCCCGGATCTGCTCCGGCGAGACCGGCCGCAGCACCAGGGACCGCACCGATGCCACCGGGCGCCCCTCCTCGTCCGCGGCCGTCACCGAGACCCCGTCGGTCCCGGCCGGTGCCAGCCTGACGCGCAGCCGCGCCGCGCCGGTGCGGTGCAGCGCCACGCCGTTCCAGGAGAACGGCACCCGCGCCGCGCCCCCGCCCTCGAGCAGACCGCCCAGAGCGGCCCCGTGCAGGGCCGCGTCCAGCAGCGCCGGATGCACACCGAACCCGTCGGTGCCCCCCGCGTCCTCGGCGGGGAACGCCACCTCGGCGAACACCTCCGCACCGCGCCGCCACGCCGCGCGCAGCCCGCGGAACACCGGGCCGTAGCCCAGGCCCGCGGCGGCGAGATCGTCGTACAGGTCCGCCACCTCGATCGCGTCGGCGCCCTCGGGCGGCCACACCGCGAGCGGTTCCGGCTCCCCGCCGGCCGGGGCGCCGAGCACACCGGTGGCGTGCCGCACCGGCGGCTGTCCCGGCGCCGCGTCCCCGGCGGCCGAGTGGATGCTCACCGGACGGCGCCCCGAGTCGTCGGCCGGGCCGAGGAAGACCTGGACGGTCACCGCGCCGTCCCGGTCCAGGACCAGCGGCGCCTCAAGGGTCAGCTCCTCCAGCTCCTCCAGCCCCGCCTCCCGGCCGGCCGCCAACGCCAGGTCCACCAGGGCGGTCCCGGGCAGCAGCGGGGCGCCGAGCACCGTGTGGTCGGCGAGCCAGGGGTGCTCCGCCGTGGACAGCCGGCCGGTGAACAGGATCCCGTCCCCGGTCGGCAGCTCCACCGCGGCCCGCAGCAGGGCGTGTTCCACCGCGCGCAGACCCGCCAGGTCCGGCGCTCCCGCCGCCGTCCCGTCCGCGGTCGGGTCCAGCCAGAACCGGCGCCGCTGGAACGGATAGGTGGGCAGGTCGACCGGCCGGGGACCGGTGCCCGCGAAGTACGCGTCCCAGTCCACCGGCGTGCCGTGCGCGTACATCCGGGACACCGCCGCGACCAGCGTCTCCGCCTCCGAGCGGCCGGCGCGCGCGGTCGCCGCCGACACCGCGCCCTCCGCCGTGAGGCAGCTCTGTGCCATCGCCGTCAGCACACCGTCCGGACCCAGCTCCAGGAACTTCCCGGCACCCCGGGCCTCCAGGGTGCGCACGGCGTCCAGGAACCGCACCGAGCCCCGCGCATGGCGCACCCAGTAGTCGGGCGAAGCCAGCTCCTCCGCGGTGGCCACGGCCCCGGTCAGGGTGGACACCAGCGGGATCCGCGGCGGCCGGAACTCAAGGCCCCGCGCCACCTCCCGGAAGGCGTCCAGCATCCCGTCCATGTGCGCCGAGTGGAAGGCGTGGCTCACCGTCAGCCGCCGGGTCTTGCGCCCGCGCGCGCCGAACATCCGCGCCGTCTCCTCGACCGCGGCCAGATCGCCGCTGAGCACCACCGAGGACGGCCCGTTGACCGCCGCGACGGCGACCCTGCCGTGGAAGTCCGCCAGGTACGGCAGCACCTCGTCCTCGGCGGCCTGGACCGCGACCATCGCGCCGCCCGACGGCATCCGCTGCATCAGCCGGCCGCGCTCGGCGACCAGCAGCGCGGCGTCCGGCAGGGACAGCACCCCGACGGCGTGCGCCGCGGCCAGTTCGCCGATCGAGTGGCCGGCGACGAAGTCCGGCCGCACACCCCACTGTTCGAGCAGCCGGTACAGCGCCACCTCGAAGGCGAACAGCGCGGGCTGCGCGTACGCGGTCTCGTCCAGCAGACCGTCCGCGTCCGCGGCGCCGGCGACGACCTCCTTCAGCGGACGGTCCAGATGGGCGTCGAGCGCCTCCGAGACGGTGTCCAGCGCATCGGCGAACGCCGGGAAAGCGGCGTACAGTTCCTGGCCCATCTCCCGGCGCTGGCTGCCCTGGCCGGTGAACAGGAAGGCGAGACCCGCGCCGCCGGCCGTGCCCCGCACCAGGCCGGGCGCGGTGCCGCCGTCCGCGAGCGCCCGCAGGGTCCGGCGCACCTCGTCCCGGTCCCGGGCCACCACGACCGCGCGGTGGTCGAGCACCGCGCGCCGGCTCAGCGACCAGGCGGTGTCGACGGGCCGCTCGTCCGGGCGGGCGTCGAGATGCGCCACCAGCCGGGCCGCCTGCGCGCGCAGCGCCTCCGCGCTCCGGGCGGACAGCAGCCACGGCAGCACCACGTCCTGGTCGGAGACGGAGGGGACGGCCGCGGGCTCCGGGGCGGGCTCCTCCTGCGGCGCCTGCTCCAGGATCACATGGGCGTTGGTGCCGCTGACGCCGAAGGACGAGACACCCGCGCGGCGCGGCCGGTCGGACGCCGGCCACTCCTGGTCCTGCGTCAGCAGCCGTACCGCGCCCGCCGACCAGTCGACGTGCGGGGTGGGCTCGTCCACGTGCAGCGTGCGCGGCAGCACGCCGTGCCGCAGCGCCATCACCATCTTGATCACCCCGGCGACCCCGGCCGCCGCCTGGGTATGGCCGATGTTGGACTTCACCGAGCCCAGCCACAGCGGGCGGTCCGCCGGGCGGCCCTGGCCGTAGGTCGCGAGCAGCGCCTGCGCCTCGATCGGGTCGCCGAGCCGGGTGCCGGTGCCGTGCGCCTCGACGGCGTCCACGTCCGCCGGCGACAGCCTGGCCCGGTCCAGCGCCGCCCGGATGACCCGCTGCTGGGAGGGGCCGTTCGGCACGGTCAGCCCGCTGCTCGCGCCGTCCTGGTTGACGGCGGAGCCGCGGATCACGGCGAGCACCGGATGGCCGTTGCGCCGCGCGTCCGACAGCCGCTCCAGCACCAGCAGACCGGCGCCCTCGCCCCAGCCGGTGCCGTCGGCCGCCGCCGCGAACGACTTGCACCGGCCGTCCGCGGCCAGCCCGCCCTGCCGGCTGAACTCCACGAACACCCCGGGGGTGGACATCACCGTCACCCCGCCGGCCAGCGCCAGCGAACACTCCCCGTTGCGCAGCGCGTTGCTCGCCAGATGCAGCGCCACCAGCGAGGACGAGCACGCGGTGTCCACCGTCACCGCCGGGCCCTCCAGCCCGAACGTGTACGCCAGCCGGCCGGAGGCGACGCTGCCCGCGCTGCCGTTGCCGATATACCCCTCCAGCTCCTCCGGCGCCTGGGTGACCCGGCTGCCGTAGTCGCTGTACATCACCCCGAGGAAGACCCCGGTCCGGCTGCCGCGCAGCGAGTCCGGGGCGATCCGGGCCCGCTCCATGACCTCCCAGGCCAGCTCCAGCACCAGCCGCTGCTGGGGGTCCATCGCCAGCGCCTCGCGCGGGCTGATCCCGAAGAACTCCGGGTCGAAGTCCGCGGCGTCGTACAGGAAGCCGCCCACCCCGGCGTGCGACCTGCCCGGCCCGTCGGCGTCGCCGAGCAGCCGGTCCAGGTCCCAGCCCCGGTCGGCGGGCAGCCCGGAGAGCGTGTCACGGCCGTCGGCGACCAGCCGCCACAGCTCCTCGGGGCCGGTGGCGCCGCCGGGGAACCGGCAGGCCATGGAGACCACCGCGATCGGTTCCCGGGCCCTGGCCTCCACCTCGTCCAGGCGCTGCCGGGTCTGCTGTCCCTCCGCGATCGCCCGCTTGAGATATTCGCGGAGCTTGTTCTCATCCGCCATGCGTTCCACACCTTCCCGACAGCCGGCACGACGGCTGGTCACGCTGGTCACGCTCGTCAATTGGCATTGCTGAACCGGTTGTCGACCAGGTCGAAGAGTTCCTCGTCGGTGGCGCCGTCGAGCCCCGGCCCCGCGTCGGCCGCGTCGGCTCCGGTCAGCTCGGCCAGCAGCTCCGACAGCCGCGCCACGGCCCGCTCGCGCAGCTCGCCGCCCTCGTCCGCGGCGCGCAGCCCGGCCGCCAGCCGGTCGAGGCCGGCCAGGACGTCGTCCCCGTCCGGCGCCGCGGCCGGGGCCAGCAGCGTGTCCAGGTGCCGGGCGACGGCGCGCGGCGTGGGGTGGTCGAAGACGAGGGTGGTCGGCAGGCGCCGTCCGACGGCGGCGGCGAGCCGGTTGCGCAGCTCGACCGCGGTCAGCGAGTCGAAGCCCATCTCCACGAAGCCGCGGGTCTCCGGCACCTCGTCGGGGGAGCGGTGGCCCAGCACCGCCGCCACCGTGGTCCGCACCAGCTCCAGCAGCACCCGTGCCCGCTCCTCGGCCGGCAGCTCCGCCAGGCCCGCGAGCGCCGGCTGCTCCGCCGGGCGCGCACCGCCGGGTCCTGCGGCCGCCGCCCGGCGCACCGCGGGACCGGCCAGGGCGCGCAGCACCGCCGGCACCGCGTCGGAGGCGGCGGCCCGGGCCCGCAGCGCCGCGGTGTCGATCCGCAGCGGTGCCAGCACCGGGTCACCGGCCGCCAGCGCCCGGTCGAACAGCGCCAGCCCCTCCTCGGAGGTCAGCGGGCGCATTCCGGACCGGGCGATCCGGGCCAGGTCCAGCTCGCCGAGGTGCCCGGTCATCCCGCTCTGCTGCGCCCAGAACCCCCAGGCCAGGGAGGTGGCGGGCAGACCGTCCGCGCGGCGGCGCTGGGCCAGCGCGTCCAGGGCGGCGTTGGCCGCGGCGTACGCGCCCTGCGCGGCCGTGCCGAGGGTCCCGGAGGCCGACGAGAACAGCACGAACGCCGACAGGTCCAGCCCGCGGGTCAGCGCGTCCAGGTGCCCGGCCGCGTCGGTCTTGGGCCGCAGGACGCGGTCCAGCCGGTCCGGGGTCACATCGGTCACCACCGCGTCGTCCAGCACCCCGGCCGCGTGGATCACGGCGGTCAGCGGATGCGCGGCCGGGATCCGGTCGAACACCGCGGCCAGCGCGTCCCGGTCGGAGACGTCGCAGGCGACGGCCTCGGCCGTGGCGCCGAGCGTGGCCAGCTCCGCCACCAGCTCCGCGGCGCCCGGCGCGGCCGGGCCCTGACGGCTCACCAGCAGCAGCCGCTGTGCCGCGTACCCGGTGACCAGATGACGGGCCAGCAGCCCGCCGAGCAGCCCGGTGCCGCCGGTGATCAGGACGGTGCCCCCGGCGAAGGAGGGCCGCCCGGCGGGCTGCCGCTCCGCTCCGCCGGCCCGCGCGAGCCGCGGTACCCGGACCTCGCCCGCGCGCACGGCGAGCTGCGGCTCGCCGGTGGCCAGGGCGGCGGCCGGCGGCCCGGCCGGCGCTCCGGCGCCGTCGAGGTCCACCAGCACGAACCGGCCGGGGTGTTCGGTCTGCGCGGTCCGTACGAGCCCCCAGACCGCCGCCTGCGCGGGGTCCGGGACGTCCGTGGCGTCCGCCGCGACCGCACCCCGGGTGAGCACCACCAGCCGCGCCGCCAGGAGCCGTTCGTCGGCGAGGAACTCCCGCACCAGCCCCAGCGCCCGCGCCGCCACGCCGTGCACGTCCCCCGCGTCGGCGGGGGCCGGCACGCAGGACACCAGCACCGTGCCCGGGGCGGTCCCGTCCGGGCCGACGCCGTCGGCCAGGGCCGCCAGGTCGGCGTGGTGCCGTACGCCGGGAAGCGCGGCCGCGAGCTCGTCGAGGCCGGGGCCCACCAGGGCCCAGTCCTCCGGCGCGGTGTCGCCCGGGTCCCCGGCGGCCGGGGCGGCCGGCCAGTCCAGGCGGAACAGTCCGTCGTGACCGGGCGCGGAGGCGGCGGCCAGCCGTTCGGGGTCGACCGGGCGCAGGGCCAGCGAGCCCACCGTGGCGACGGGCAGCCCGGCCGCGTCGAAGAGGGCGACCGTCACGGCGTCCTTGCCCGCCGGGGACAGCACCGCCCGCACCGCTCCCGCGCCGACGGCGTGCAGTGAGACATCGCTCCAGGAGAACGGCAGCAGCGCGGGCCCCGGCTCCGCCCCGTCCCCGCCGGTGAAGGCGACGGCGTGCAGGGCCGCGTCCAGCAGCGCCGGGTGCAGGCCGAAGGCCTCGGCGTCGGCTAGGGTCTCGTCGGCCGGCCGTACCTCGGCGAGCACGGAGTCGCCCAGCCGCCAGGCGGCGGCCAGCCCCTGGAAGGCCGGTCCGTACGCGTAGCCGCGGTCGGCCAGCCGGAGGTAGTGGTCGCGCACGTCGACCGGGACGGCGCCCGGCGGCGGCCAGGCCGCGGACCCGGCGGCGGGCGCGGGCCCGTCCTCGGCGAGGACCCCGGACGCGTGCCGGATCCAGGGCTCGTCGTCCCCGGTCCTGGAGTGCACGCCCACGGTCCAGGCCGCCCCGTCCGCACGGCGGTCGGCCACCAGCTGAAGGGTCACCTCGCCGTCCTCGCTCAGCGTCAGCGGAGCCTCGACGGTCAGCTCCTGCACCCGCCCCGCGTCGAGCAACCGGCCCGCGTACAGCGCCAGTTCGAGGAAGGCGGTACCGGGCAGCAGCACCGAGCCGTGCACCGCGTGGTCGGCCAGCCAGGGATGGGTGCGCACCGAGAGGCGCCCGCTGAGCACCAGCCCGTCGCCGGTGGCCGCGGCGACGACCGCGCCGACCAGTGGATGGCCGCCCGGTGCGAGCCCCGCCGCCGTGACGTCCGCGCCCGCGTCCCGGTCGTCCAGCCAGTAGTGCTGCCGCTGGAAGGCGTACGTCGGCAGGTCCACCGTCTGCCGGGCCCCGCCGTCCTGCGGGAACAGCCGCGCCCAGTCGACCGGAACGCCGTGCACGAACAGCCCGCCCGCCGCGCGCAGGAAACCGGCCCGCCCGCCGTCGTCCCGGCGCAGCGTCCCGGCGACCAGCACGCCGGGCGCCTCGGCCGCCTCCATCGTCTCCTGGAGCGGGACGGTCAGCACCGGGTGCGGGCTGACCTCCAGGAACACCCCGTAGCCCTCGGCCGCGAGCGCCTGGGTCACCTGCGCCAGCCGCACCGGCCGGCGCAGATTGCGGTACCAGTACCCGGCGTCCAGCCCATCTTCGTCCAGGAAGGTCCCGGTCACCGTCGAACAGAACGCCACCCGCGGCGTGTTGTGCTCGATCCCGGCCAGCGCCGCCAGCAGGTCCTCGCGCACCTCCTCGACCTGCGGGGAGTGCGAGGCGTAGTCCACCGGGATCCGGCGGGCCCGCACCCCGTCCTCGGCACACCCGGCCAGCAGCTCCTCCAGGGCGTCCCCGTCGCCGGAGACCACCACCGACGACGGGCTGTTGACCGCGGCCACCGACAGCCGGCCGGCCCACGGCGCGATCCGGGCCGCGGCCGCCTCCTCGCCGAGCGCGACCGTCACCATGCCGCCGCGGCCGGCCAGCGCCCGCAGCGCCTTGCTGCGCACGGCCACCACCCGGGCCGCGTCCTGAAGCGACAGCACGCCCGCCACACACGCGGCGGCGATCTCGCCCTGCGAGTGGCCCACCACCGCGTCCGGCTCCACGCCCACCGACCGCCACAGCGCGGCCAGCGACACCATCACCGCGAACAGCGCCGGCTGTACGACGTCCACCCGCTCCAGCCAGTCGGACCCGGCCTCACCGCGCAGCACGTCCAGCAGCGACCAGTCCACATGCGGTGCCAGCGCCGCCGCGCACTCCTCGACGGCCGCCCGGAACACCGGCTCCGACTCCAGCAGGCCCGCGGCCATGCCCGCGAACTGCGAGCCCTGGCCGGGGAAGACGAACACCGTCCGCTCCCGCCCGGCCGGGGACCCGGTGCCGTCCAGGTCCTCGCGGGTACGGCCGCGCACCACCGCCGGGGACTCCTCGCCCCGGTCCACCGCCACCAGCCCCTTCACCAGCTCGCCGCGGTCACCGCCGACCACCACCGCGCGGTGCGCGAAGACGGACCGGGTGGTGGCGAGGGCCCGGCCGATGGCCGCGTCGGACAGCTCCGGACGGGCCTCGGCGTACGCGGCGAGCCGGGCCGCCTGCGCGCGCAGCGCCTCCGCGCTCCGGGCGGACAGCAGCCACGGCAGCACCACGTCCTGGTCGGAGGCGGAAGAGGTGCCGGAGGGTTCGGGGGCGGGCTCCTCCTGCGGCGCCTGCTCCACGATGACATGGGCGTTGGTGCCGCTGACGCCGAACGACGACACGCCCGCGCGGCGCGGCCGGTCGGAGCCGGGCCAGGGCTGCTCCTCGGTGAGCAGCCGTACCGCGCCGGCCGACCAGTCGACGTGCGGGGTGGGCTCGTCCACGTGCAGCGTGCGCGGCAGCACGCCGTGCCGCAGCGCCATCACCATCTTGATCACCCCGGCCACGCCCGAGGCCGCCTGGGTGTGGCCGATGTTGGACTTCACCGAGCCCAGCCACAGCGGACGGTCCGCCGGGCGGCCCTGGCCGTAGGTCGCGAGCAGCGCCTGCGCCTCGATCGGATCGCCCAGCGTGGTCCCCGTCCCGTGCGCCTCGACCGCGTCGACGTCGGCGGGCGTCAGCCGGGCTGCGGCCAGCGCCTCCTCGATCAGACGGCGCTGGGAGGGGCCGTTGGGGGCCGTCAGCCCGTTGCCGGCGCCCCCGTGGTTGACGGCGGAGCCGCGGATCACGGCGAGCACCGGATGGCCGTTGCGCCGCGCGTCCGACAGCCGCTCCAGCACCAGCACGCCGGCGCCCTCGCCCCAGCCGGTGCCGTCGGCCGCCGCGGCGAACGACTTGCACCGGCCGTCCGCGGCCAGCCCGCGCTGCCGGCTGAACTCCACGAAGGCGTTCGGCGTGGACATCACCGTAACCCCGCCGGCCAGCGCCAGCGAGCACTCCCCGGAGCGCAACGCGTGACACGCCTGGTGCAGCGCCACCAGCGAGGAGGAGCACGCGGTGTCTATGGTCACCGCCGGGCCGGTCAGCCCGAGCACATAGGAGGTGCGCCCGGCCGCCACGGCCGCGGTGCTGCCGGTCAGCCGGTAGCCGGCCACCTCGTCGCCCTCGTCCGCCCGGGTGGGGAACGCGTACCCCTGGTGCGTCAGCCCGACGAAGACCCCGGCCCGGGTGCCGCGCAGACTCTCCGGGACGATCCCGGCGCGCTCCAGCGCCTCCCAGACGATCTCCAGCCAGAGCCGCTGCTGGGGGTCGGTCGCCAGGGCCTCACGCGGGTTGATGCCGAAGAACTCGGCGTCGAAGCCCGCCGGGTCGCGCAGGAAGGCGCCCTCCCGGGCGTAGCTCTTGCCCGGCCGGCCCGGCTCCGGGTCGTACAGGCCCGCCAGGTCCCAGTTGCGGTCCTCCGGCAGGCCGGTGACCGCGTCGGTGCCGTCGGAGACCAGTCGCCACAGGTCCTCCGGGGACTCGACGTCCCCGGGGAAGCGGCACCCCATGGCGACGATCGCCACGGGCTCGTACCGCTGCTCCTCGGCGTCCTCGAGCCGGGCCCGGGTCTGGCGCAGCTCGGTGGTGACGAGCTTCAGATACTGCCGGAGTTTGTCCTCTGAGGTCGTCACGAGATTCCCAGCTCCTTGTCGACGATGTCGAAGATCTCCTCGTCACTGGCGAGGTCCAGGGCGTCGTCGGCCGGCCCCGTCGCGGCGCCCGCGCCGGACCGGTCCCACTTCCACAGCAGCGAGCGCAGCCGGGCGACGACCCGGCCGTGCGCCTCGGCGTCGGGCTCCAGCGCCTCCACGGCCGCCGCCCACCGGTCCACCTCGGCGAGCACCGCCTCCGCCCCCGCGGCGTCGGGCCGCAGTTGCTCGCGCAGATGCCGGGCCAGCGCGGCCGGGGTGGCATGGTCGAAGACCACCGTGGTGGGCAGGGAAAGACCGGTGGCCTCGGCGAGCCGGTTGCGCAGGGTCAGCGACGCCATCGAGTCGAAGCCGAGATCCTTGAACGCCTGCGAGGCGCGGACCTGTTCGGCCGAGCGGTGCCCGAGGGCGGCGGCCGCCCGGTCGCGCACCAGCTCCAGCAGCAGCCGGTCCTGCTCGTCCTCGGCCAGCCCCGCGAGCCGCTCCCGCAGGGCGGCGTCCGCCCCGCCGGACCCGGACCCGCCCTGCACGGCGCGCCGCGCCTCGGGCAGGGCGGCCAGCAGCGCCCGGGACCGGGACAGGCTGTACGCGGGCGCGAACCGCTCCCAGTCGATGCCGGCGAAGGCCGTGAGGGTCTCGTCGCGGTCGAGGGCCGCCTGGAGTCCCGCCAGCGCCGTCTCCGGTGCCATCAGCGGCACCCCGCGCTCGCGCAGCAGCTCGCCCGCGCCCTCGGCGGCCGCCATGCCACCGCCGTCCCACGCGCCCCACGCCACCGAGGTCGCGGCCAGCCCGCGGGCGCGGCGCTCGCTCGCCAGCGCGTCCAGGAAGGCGTTGGCCGCCGCGTAGGCCGCCTGGCCGACGTTGCCCCACAGCCCGGCGCCGGAGGAGAACAGCACGAACGCGTCGGGGGAGCGGCCGGGGCCGCCGTCGAAGACGGCGTCCAGGTTCCGGGCCCCTTCGACCTTGCCGGACAGCACCTCGGCGATCTCCGCGAGCGAGCACTCGGCCAGCGGCTTCTCCCGCTGGATGTCG
Organism: Streptomyces sp. NPDC001606; assembly: GCF_053596835.1. Lineage (NCBI taxonomy): Bacteria > Bacillati > Actinomycetota > Actinomycetes > Kitasatosporales > Streptomycetaceae > Streptomyces > Streptomyces sp. NPDC001606. The sequence goes on along the minus strand of NZ_JBSFHC010000012.1, from coordinate 71,111 downwards.
CCGGCCGCGTGGACGACCGTGGTCACCGGGTGCTCCGCGGGCAGCGCCGCGACGGCCCGGCGCAGCGCGTCCCGGTCGGCGAGGTCGCAGGCGGCGACGGTCACCTCGCTGCCCAGTTCCTTGAGTTCGGCCGTCAGTTCGGCCACCCCGGGGGCGTCGGGGCCGCGCCGGCTGAGCAGCAGCAGGTGGGGCACGCCCCGGGCGGCCAGCCAGCGGGCCACCTGCGCGCCGAGCGCACCCGTGCCGCCGGTCACCAGCGCGGCTCCGGCCGGCCGCCAGGTACGCCGTACCGGCGTCTGGGCCAGCGGGGCGCGCACCAGCCGGCAGCCGTGCACGGCGTCGGCGCGGACGGCCAGCTGGGTCTCCTCGCCGGGGTCCGCGAGGACACCGGTCAGGCGCCGCAGCGCGGGCTCGTCGAGCAGCTCCGGCAGATCGACCAGGCCGCCGGTGCCCTCCGGCCGTTCGAGCGCAGCGACCCTGCCCAACCCCCACACGGCGGCCTGCGCCGGATGCCGCACCGGGTCGGTGCCGACCGCCACCGCACCCTGGGTCAGGTGCCACAGCGGGGCGTCGATCCCGGCGTCGTCCAGCGCCTGCGTCAGCACGACGGCGGCGGCCAGCCCCTGGGCCATGGCGGAGTGTCCGGCGGCCGCGAACTCCGGGGCGGACAGCGGACGTTCGTCCAGCGCCAGCAGGGACAGCACCCCGGCCGGCCCACCCTCGGCCGCGATGTCGTGCAGCCGGGCGGCGAGTGCCGAGCGGTCGGTCGCGTCGCCGGCGGTGAGCGCCAGGTGGCGTACCTCGTCCGCGCCGGCGCCTTCGCAGGCCGCCCGCACCACGGCCGCCAGGGCGTCGGCGTCGTCCGCGCCCTCGGGGGACACGAGCAGCCACCGGCCGGACAGCCGGCCCGGGCCGGCGGCCGCGTCCAGGGCCGCCCAGTCGAGGCGGTAGCGGTGGTCGTCCACCAGCGCCGGGAGCGGGTCCGCCGCGTCCGCCGCCAGCCAGTACCGCTCGCGCTGGAAGGCGTACGTCGGCAGCTCGACCGGCCGGGCGCCGGTACCGGCGAACACCGCCGGCCAGTCCACCGCGACCCCGCGCGCGTACAGCGCGCCCAGTGCCGCCGGCAGCGTCTGCTGCTCCGGTGTGTCACGGTGGGCCGCCGCGGCGAACACGGCGCCCTCGCCGGTGACGCACTCCTGGGCCATGGCCGCGAGCACCGCGTCCGGGCCCAGCTCCAGGAACACCGCGGCCCCTTCGGCCTCCAGCGTGCGCACGGCGTCGAGGAACCGCACCGTCTCCCGGGCGTGCCGGGCCCAGTACGCGGGGCTGCACACCTCCTCCGCCGGCACCAGGGTCCCGGTCAGCGCGGACACCAGCGGGATCTCCGGGGCGCGCAGGGTCACCCCCCGCACCACCTCCTCGAACTCCGCGACCATGGCGTCCATGCGGTGCGAGTGGAAGGCGTGGCTGACCCGCAGCCGCTTGGTGCTGCGGCCCAGCCCGGCGAAGTGCGCGGCCACCTCGGACACCGCGTCCTCGTCACCCGCGACCACCACGGAGGACGGGCCGTTGACCGCCGCGAGCCCGGCGCGGCCGTCCCGCTCGGCCAGCAGCGGGGCCACCTCGTCCGCGCTCGCCTGCACCGCGGTCATCGCCCCGCCGCGCGGCAGCGCCTGCATCAGACGGCCCCGGGCCGTGGCCAGCACGGCCGCGTCCGGCAGGGACAGCACCCCGGCGACATGCGCCGCGGCCAGCTCGCCGATGGAGTGACCGGACACCAGGTCCGCCCGTACGCCCCAGGACTCCACCAGCCGGTACAGCGCCACCTCGACGGCGAACAGCGCCGGCTGGGTCCAGCCGGTCTCGTCCAGCAGGCCCTCGGTGCCCGGCGCGCCCATGACGACCTCGCGCAGCGGCCGGTCCAGGTGCCGGTCCAGCTCCGCGCACACCGCGTCGAAGGCCTGCGCGAACACCGGGTACTGGGCGTACCACGCGCGGCCCATGCCGACGCGCTGGGCGCCCTGACCGGTGAACAGCACCGCCAGCCGGCCGCCGGACACCGTGCCGCGCGCGCCGACGGCGGGCGGTTCGCCGTTCGCGAGCCGGCGCAGGCCCTGGTCCAGCTCCGCGTGGTCCGCGGCCACGACGACGGCCCGGTGCTCGAACGCCGTGCGCGTCGTGGCCAGCGAGTACGCCACATCGGCGAGGTACGCGTCGCGGTGGTCCGCGAGATGCCGGCGCAGCCGCTCGGCCTGCGCCCGCAGCGCCTCCTCGCTGTGGCCCGAGACGACCCAGGGCAGCGCGCGGTCCGGCGCCTGGGAGGGCCGTACGGGGTCCGTGTCCTGCTCGGCCGGGGGCGCCGCCTCCACCACCACATGGGCGTTGGTGCCGCTGATGCCGAAGGACGACACCCCGGCGCGGCGCGGCCGCCCCGGGTCCGGCCACGGCCGGTTCTCGGTCAGCAGCTCCACCGCGCCCGCCGACCAGTCCACCCGGGTCGAGGGCCGGTCGACGTGCAGGGTCCGGGGGAGCAGTTGGTGGCGCAGCGCCAGCACCATCTTGATGACCCCGGCGATCCCGGCGGCCGCCTGGGTGTGTCCGATGTTGGACTTCACCGAGCCCAGCCACAGCGGGCGTTCGCGCTCCGCGCCGAAGGTGGCCAGGATGGCCTGGGCCTCCATCGGATCGCCGAGCGGGGTGCCGGTGCCGTGGCCCTCGATCACATCGATGTCCGCGGTCGTCAGGCCCGCGTCGTCCAGCGCCTGCCGGATCACCCGCTGCTGCGACGGCCCGTTCGGCGCGGTCAGCCCGCTGCTCGCGCCGTCCTGGTTGACCGCGCTGCCGCGCACCACCGCGAGGATCCGCCGGCCGTTGCGGCGCGCGTCGGAGAGCCGCTCCAGCAGCAGCACCCCGGCGCCCTCGCTCCAGCCGGCGCCGTCCGCCGCGTCGGCGAAGGACTTGCACCGGCCGTCCGGGGCCAGCCCGCGCTGCCGGCTGAACTCCACGAACGTCGACGGGGTCGACATCACCGTCACCCCGCCGGCGAAGGCCAGCGAGCACTCGCCCCGGCGCAGCGCCTGCACGGCGAGGTGCAGCGCCACCAGCGAGGACGAGCACGCGGTGTCCACCGTGACGGCGGGACCCTCCAGGCCCAGGGTGTACGAGATCCGCCCGGAGGCGACGCTGCCCGCGCTGCCGGTGCCGAGGTAGCCCTCCACCTCCGCGGTCGGCAGACCGGGCCGGGCGCCGTACTCGTGGTACATCACCCCGGCGAAGACCCCGGTGCGGCTGCCGCGCAGCGTCCGCGGATCGAGCCCGGCCCGCTCCGCGGCCTCCCAGGACGTCTCAAGGAGCAGCCGCTGCTGCGGGTCCATGGCGAGCGCCTCGCGCGGGGAGATCCCGAAGAAGGCGGCGTCGAACTCCGCCGCGTCGTGCAGGAATCCGCCCTCGCGGGTGTACGAGGTCCCGGGCCGGTCGGGGTCGTCGGAGAACAGCGACGCCAGGTCCCAGCCGCGGTCCGCGGGAAACCCGGAGACGGCGTCGCGGCCGTCCACGACCAGCTCCCACAGCTCCTCCGGGGAGGTCACCCCGGCCGGGTACCGGCAGCCCATCCCGACGATCGCTATCGGCTCGTTCGCGGCCGCGGCCGCCTTCCTGAGCCGTTCGTTCTCCTTCAGCGAAGCCCGTAGTGCTTCGACCACCTTGTCAGAGGTTGTGGCCATGGCCCCTCCCGCAGTTCGCATCCGTGATCACGCCGTGTCCCCGCCGAAGGCCGTGCGCACGAGATCGTCGACGTCCATGTCGTCGATCCCGGCCGCCTCCTCGCCCGGCACCGCCGGGTCCGCGGCCTCCTCGCCTCCGGCGAGCCGGAGCAGGTCGGCCAGCAGACCGGCCTGCCGGAAGCGGGCCAGCGGGATCGAGGCCAGTGCCTCGCGGAACTTCTTCTCCTCCAGCTCCTCCGCGGTCAGTTCCCGGCTCTCCGGGAAGAGCTGGTCGCGCAGGTAGCGGGCCGTGTTGACCGGGGTGGCCTGGTCGAAGACGAGCGTCGCCGGCAGCCGCAGCCCGGTGGCCGCGCTCAGCCGGGTGCGCAGCTCGACCGCGGTCAGCGAGTCGAAGCCCAGCTCCAGGAAGCCCCGGGTCTCCGGCACGGCCTCGGCCGAGGCGAGCCCCAGCACCGTCGCCGCCTGCTCCCGGACCAGGCGCAGCACCGCCGACTCCCGCTCCTGCGCGGGGAGTTCGGCCACCTGCGCGGCGAACGGCCGGCCCGCTTCCTCCGCGCCGCCCGGGCCGCCGGCCCGCCGCCCGGCGCGGAGTACCGTGCGCAGCACCGCCGGCACCGCGTCCGCGTCGGCCGCCGGCGCCGGCTTCAGCGGCACCAGGACGGCGTCCTCGGCGCCCAGCGCCGCGTCGAACAGCGCGAGACCCTCGTCGGTGGGCAGCAGCCCGACCCCGGACCGCGCCATGCGCCGCAGGTCCGCCTCGGACAGCGCGCCGGTCAGCCCGCTGCGCTCCTCCCACATGCCCCAGGCGAGCGAGGTGCCGGCGAGGCCGGCGGCCCGCCGGGTGCGCGCGAGCCCGTCCAGGAAGGCGTTGGCCGCCGCGTACCCGCTCTGCCCCGCGGTGCCCAGCACCCCGGCGGCCGAGGAGAACAGCACGAAGGCCGACAGGCGGGCGTCACGGGTCAGTTCGTGCAGATGCAGCGCGCCGTCCACCTTGGGCCGCAGCACCCCGGAGACCCGCTCGGGGGTCAGCGCGGTGAGCACCCCGTCGTCCAGCACCCCGGCGGCGTGCACCACCGCGGTCAGCGGATGCGCGGCCGGGATCCCGTCCAGCACCGCGGCCAGCGCGTCCCGGTCGGCCACGTCGCAGGCGGCCACCGTGACCCGGGCGCCCTGCCCGGTCAGCTCCGCCGCCAGCTCGGCCGCGCCCGGCGCGTCCGGGCCGCCGCGGCTGGTGAGCAGCAGCCGGGTGACCCCGTGCCGGGCCACCAGGTGACGGGCGACCAGCGCGCCGAGGCCGCTGGTGCCGCCGGTGATCAGGACCGTACCCTCCGGCGCGAGCGGTGCCGGGCCGTCCGCCGCCTCGGCGGCGGGGGAGACCCGGGCGAGCCGCGGCGCCTGCACCACACCCCGCCGGACCACCAGCTGGGGCTCGTCGCCGCCCAGCGCCTGCGGCAGTGCGCGCAGGGACGCGGCGTCCTCGTCCGTGTCCAGCAGCACGAACCGGCCGGGGTGTTCCGACTGCGCCGCGCGCAGCAGCCCCCACAGCGGGGCGTGCCGCAGGTCGTGCGCGGGCTCGTCGTCGTCCAGGGACATCGCGTACCGGGTGGCGAAGACCAGCCGCGAGCCGGCGAACCGCTCGTCGGCGAGCCACTCCTGGGTCAGCGCCAGCGCCCGGTGGACCGTCCCGTGCACGGCCGCGGCCGGACCCGCGTCCTCCCGCGGGTCGCACAGGCAGGGCACCAGGACCACCTCGGGCGCCGGCGTTCCGGCGGCCACCGCCGTGGCCAGCGCCGCCAGGTCCGCGTACCCGTCGAGCCGCTCCCCGGCCCGCTCCAGCACGGCCCCCAGCTGGAGGTCGTCCGGGCCCAGCACGGCCCACCCGCCGATGGGCGCGCGTCCCGGAGCGAGCCGCTCGCCGGTCAGCCGGAACAGCGAACGCAGGCCCGCCCGGCGGGAGTTCGCCAGCGCCCCGGACGGCACCGGTCGCGCCCGCAGCGAGCCGACCGAGAGCACCGGAGCGCCCGCCGTGTCGAACGCCGTCAGGGACACGGTGTCCTCGCCCGCCGGCGCCAGCCGTACCCGCAGCGCCGCCGCGCCCGTGGCGTGCAGGGACACGCCCTGCCAGGCGTACGGCAGCCGCGGCTCGCCGGCGTCGGCCACCAGCCCGCCCAGGACCATTCCGTGCAGCGCCGCGTCGAACAACGCCGGATGCATGCCGTACCGCCCTGCCTCCGCCTCGTCCGGCAGGCGGACCTCGGCGAAGACCTCGCCGTCGCGCCGCCAGAGCGCGCGCAGCCCCTGGAAGGCCGGGCCGTACTCCAGTCCGGCCGCCGCCAGCACGGCGTACCCGTCCTCCAGGGCCACCGGTTCGGCGTCCGCCGGCGGCCACGCGGGCAGCCGGTCCGGCGCGGCCGGCCCGCCGGGGGCGAGCACCCCGACGGCGTGCTTCTGCCACGGGGTGTCCGCGGGCGCGTCCTCGGGCCGCGAGTGCACCTCCACGGAGCAGCGTCCGGTCCCGTCCGCCTCCCCGGTCAGCACCCGCAGTTGTACGGCACCCTCCTCGTCCACCACCAGCGGTTCGAGCAGGGTGAGTTCCTCGACCGTGCCGCAGCCGGTCTCGGCACCGGCGCGCAGCGCCAGTTCCACCAGGCCGGTGCCGGGGAAGAGCACCGTGTCCCGCACCGCGTGGTCGGCCAGCCAGGGCTGGGCCGTGAGGGACAGCCGGCCGGTCAGCACCGTGCCGGCCGGGCCGGGCAGCGCCACCAGGGCGCCGAGCAGCGGGTGGCGCGTGCGGCCCAGTCCGGCGGAGGTGACGTCGGCCGCGGCGACGGTGCGCTCCAGCCAGTACCGCTCGCCCTCGAACGGATAGGTCGGCAGCGCGGCCGCGGCCGTACGGCCTTCGGGGAAGGCCGCGGCCCAGTCCACCGGCACGCCACGGGTGTGCAGTTCGGCGGCGGAGGCCAGGAATCGCCCGAGGCCGCCGTCCTCCCGGCGCAGCGAGCCCACCGTGACCCCGTGGGCGACGTGCGCGGCGTCCATGGTCTGCTGGATCGCCATGGTCAGCACGGGGTGCGGGCTGGTCTCCACGAACACGTCGTGGCCCTGCTCCAGCAGCAGCCGGGTCACCCGCTCCAGATGCACGGTCTGCCGCAGGTTGCGGTACCAGTACTCGGCGTCCAGCGCGGTGGTGTCCAGCTCCGTGCCGGTCACCGTCGAGTAGAAGGGGATCTCCGCGGGCCGCGGAGAGATCGGCGCCAGCTCCCGCAGCAGCTCCTCGCGGACCTGCTCGACCTGCGGGGAGTGGGAGGCGTAGTCCACCGGCAGCACCCGGGTGCGGACCCCGTCGGCGGCACAGCGCGCCACCAGCTCCTCCAGCGCGTCCAGGTCACCGGAGACGACCGTGGACGACGCGCCGTTGACCGAGGCCACGGACACCTTGCCGGCCCACTGCTCCACCAGCTCGGACACCGCCTCCTCGCCCAGCGCGACGGACACCATGCCGCCCTTGCCGGACATCGCGAGCAGCGCCTTGCTGCGCAGCGCCACCGCCCGGGCCGCGTCGTCCAGGGTGAGCGCGCCGGCCACGCACGCGGCGGCGATCTCGCCCTGGCTGTGGCCCATCACCGCCTGCGGCCGCACCCCGAAGTGCTGCCACAGCCGGGCCAGGGACACCATGACCGAGAACAGCGCGGGCTGGACGACGTCCACCCGGTCCAGCGACGGCGCGCCCTCGGCACCCCGCAGCACCTCCGTCAGGGACCAGTCCACATACCGCGCCAGCGCGGCCTCGCACTCCCGGATCCGCTCCGCGAACACCGCGGACTCGTCGAGGAGCCGCGCGGCCATCCCGGGCCACTGCGAGCCCTGCCCGGAGAACACCAGCACGGTCCGGCCGCGCTCGCGGGCCGTGCCCCGGACCACCCCGTCCGCGTCCCGGCCCTCGGCGAGGGCGGCCAGGCCCGCGCGCAGCTCTTCGGGGCCGGCGCCGACCACCACGGCCCGCTCGTCGAGCGTGGCGCGGGTGGTGGCCAGCGCGTGCCCGATCCCCGCGAGGTCCGGCGCACCGGTGTCCGCCAGGCGCGACAGCAGGCGCCGGGCCTGGGCGCGCAACGCCGTCCCGGTCTTGCCGGACAGCACCCACGGTACGGCGGCGAGCGCGGCCGGGGCGGCCTGCTCCGGGGCGTCCGGCGCGGGCTCCTCGGCCGGCTCCGGGGCCTGCTCGATGATCACATGGGCGTTGGTGCCGCTGATCCCGAAGGAGGAGACGGCGGCCCGGCGCGGCCGGCCGGTCTCGGGCCACGGGCTGGACTCGGTCAGCAGCGACAGCCCGCTCGCCGACCAGTCCACCTCCGGGGTCGGTCGGTCGACGTGCAGCGTGCGGGGCAGCACCCCGTGCCGCAGCGCCGCGACCATCTTGATCACGCCGGCCACGCCCGCGGCGGCCTGGGTGTGCCCGATGTTGGACTTCACCGAGCCCAGCCACAGCGGACGCTCCGGCTCGCGCTCACGGCCGTACGTCGCCGCCAGGGCCTGTGCCTCGATCGGGTCGCCCAGCCGGGTGCCGGTGCCATGGGCCTCCACCGCGTCGACGTCACCGGCGGCCAGACCGGCGTTGGCCAGGGCCTGCCGGATGACCCGCTGCTGGGAGGGGCCGTTGGGGGCGGTCAGGCCGTTGCTGGCGCCGTCGGAGTTGATCGCCGAGCCGCGGACCACCGCCAGCACCGGGTGGCCGTTGCGCCGCGCGTCCGACAGCCGCTCCAGCAGCACCGTGCCGACGCCCTCGCCCCAGCCGGTGCCGTCGGCGGCCGCCGCGAAGGCCTTGCAGCGGCCGTCCGGGGACAGCCCGCGCTGCCGGCTGAACTCCAGGAAGATGTCCGGGGCGGCCATGACGGCGGCGCCGCCGGCCACCGCGAGCGAGCACTCGCCCCGTTGCAGCGCCTGCACGGCCAGGTGCAGCGCCACCAGGGAGGACGAGCAGGCGGTGTCGATGGTCACCGCCGGCCCCTCGACGCCGAAGGCGTAGGCGATCCGGCCGGACATGACGCTGGAGGTGCTGCCGGTCAGCAGATAGCCGCCCAGGTCCTCGGGCGCCTGGCGCGGGTCGGACGGATAGCCCTGGGCCGCCGCCCCGATGAACACGCCGACCTGGCGGCCCTTCAGCGACAGCGGGTCGACCCCGGCCCGCTCCAGCACCTCCCACGAGGTCTCCAGCAGCAGCCGCTGCTGCGGGTCCATGGCCAGCGCCTCGCGCGGGCTGATGCCGAACAGCTGCGCGTCGAACCGCGCCGCGTCGTCCAGGAAGCCGCCCACCCGCACATAGGTCGTGCCGGGCCGGGTGCCGTCCGGGTCGTAGATGCCGTCCACGTCCCAGCCGCGGTCGGCCGGGAAGGGCATGACGACGTCGGTCTCGTCGGTGACGAGCCGCCACAGGTCCTCCGGGGTGGCGATGCCGCCCGGGTAGCGGCAGCTCATCGAGACGATCACCACCGGGTCGTCGTCCGCGGCCTGCGCCTGCGCGGCGGCCGGGACCGGCTCCCCGGCGGGCGCGGCGCCGAGCAGTTCGGCCCGCAGATGCCGGGCCAGCACGACCGGCGTCGGATGGTCGAAGACCAGCGTGGCGGACAGCTGCGTCCCGGCGGCACCGCTGAGCCGGTTGCGCAGCTCGACCGCGGTCAGCGAGTCGAAGCCCAGCTCCTTGAAGGTGCGGTCGGCGGCGACGGTCGCGCCGTCGGTGTGGCCCAGCACCGTCGCCGCGTGCTGCCGTACCAGATCGAGCAGGAGCTGCTCGCCCTCCGCCTCGGACACGCCCGCCAGCCGGTTGCGCAGGGCCGCGGTCGCGGCCGGCCGGGCCGCCTCGCGGGCCGCCCGGCGCACCGGCGTCCGGGTGAGCCCGCGCAGCAGCAGCGGCAGCTCGTCGGCCGCCCGGCGCAGCAGTGCGCCGTCCACCTTGGCCGGGACGAGGGCGGCCCGCCCGGCGGCGAGGGCGGCGTCGAACAGGTCCAGGCCCTCCTCGTCGGTGAGCGGCACCAGACCGGTGCGGCCGAGCCGGCGCAGGTCCACCTCGCCCAGCCCGCCGAGCATGCTGCCGGAGTCCTCCCACGGCCCCCAGGCCAGCGACACCGCGGGCAGTCCCGCCGCCCGGCGGTGCGCGGCCAGCGCGTCCAGCAGCACGTTGGCCGCCGCGTAGTTGGCCTGCCCCGGGCCGCCGAGCACACCGGCGGTCGAGGAGAACAGTACGAACGCGGCGAGATCGGCGTCCCGGGTGAGTTCGTCCAGGAGCAGCGCCGCGTCCGCCTTGGGCCGCAGCACGGTGTCCAGCCGCTCGGGGGTGAGCGACCCCAGGACCCCGTCGTCCAGCACGCCGGCCGTGTGCACCACGGCGGTCAGCGGACGGTCCGCGGGCACCGCGGCCAGCAGCTCCCGCAGCGCGTCCCGGTCGGCGACGTCGCAGGCCGCGACGGTCACCTCGGCGCCCCGCGCGGCGAGTTCGGCCACCAGGTCGTCCGCCCCGGGCGCCGCGGCGCCCCGGCGGCTGACCAGCAGCAGGTTCCGCACCCCGTGCCGGTCCACCAGCCGGCGGGCCACCCCGGCGCCGAGCGCGCCGGTGCCGCCGGTGATCAGCACCGTGCCCGCCGGGTCCAGGCCGGACGGCACGGTCAGCACGACCTTGCCGATGTGGCGGGCCTGGCTGATGAACCGGAACGCCTCGGCCGCGTGCCGCACGTCCCACGAGGTGACCGGCGGCAGCCGCAGCGCACCTTGTGCGAACAGCTCGAGGACCGTGCCGAGCATCTCCCGGGTGTGGTCCGGTCCCGCGTCCACCAGGTCGAACGCCCGGTAGGTGACGCCCTGGTGCGCCTCGGCGACCTCCTGGGCGTCCCGTACGTCCGTCTTGCCCATCTCCAGGAACCGGCCGCCCGGCACCAGCAGCCCGAGCGACGCGTCCACGAACTCCCGGGCCAGCGAGTTCAGTACGACGTCCACGCCGCGCCCGCCGCTGGTCCGCCGGAACTTCTCCGCGAAGTCCAGCGACCGGGAGGAGGCGATGTGGTCGTCGTCCAGGCCCATCGCGCGGAGCGTGTCCCACTTCGGCGGGCTGGCCGTGGCGTACACCTCGGCGCCCAGGTGCCGGGCCAGCTGCACGGCGGCCATGCCGACGCCGCCGGTGCCGGCGTGCACCAGCACCGACTCGCCCGGCCGCAGGTCCGCCAGGCCGACCAGCGCGTAGTACGCGGTGAGGAAGACCGCCGGGACCGACGCCGCCTCGGCGAAGGACCAGCCGTCCGGGACCCTGGCCAGCAGCCGGTGGTCGGTCACGGCCATCGGGCCGATCCCGCCGAAGATCATGCCGAACACCCGGTCACCGGGCGCCAACGCGTCGACGCCGGGGCCCGTTTCGAGCACCACACCGGCGCCCTCCACACCGAGCGGCCCGGCCTCTCCGGGGTACATGCCGAGGGCGTTCAGCGCGTCGCGGAAGTTCAGGCCGGCCGCCCGTACGCCCACCCGGACCTGGCCGGGGGCGAGCGGGGCGGCGCCGTCGGGGTGGTCCAGCAGGGCCAGGTTCTCCAGTGTGCCGCCGCCGTCGACGCCCAGCCGCCAGGCCGGCGCCGCCGGCACGGCCAGCGCCCGCTCGGGGCGCAGCCGGGTCAGCCGCGGCACCCGCAACTCGCCGTCCCGCACAGCCAGTTGCGGCTCGTCGGAGGCGAGCGCCACCGGCAGCAGATCCAGCGCGTCCGCCGGGCCGTCGAGGTCGACCAACGTGAACCGGCCGGGGTGTTCCGACTGGGCCGTGCGCAGCAGCCCCCACACGGCGCTGTGCGTCAGGTCGGTCACGTCCTCGCTGCCCGCGGCGACGGCGCGCCGGGTCAGCACCACCAGCCGGACACCGGCGAACCGCTCGTCGGCGACCCAGCCCTGGACCAGCTCCAGCGCCCGGTGCGCGGCCTCGCGCACGGCGTCACCGCGATCCGCTGCCGCGGTGGCACCGGCACCCGGGTCCGCCGCGACCGGGTCGGTACGGAAGGAGACCAGCACCGCCGCGGGGGCCGCACGGCCGCTTTCCAGGGCCGCGGCCAGGGCGTCCAGGTCGGGGTGGAGTGCGGCGGAGCCGCCGGTGAGATACGGCACCAGGTCGCCGGTGCCGGGGCCCACGGCCACCAGGTCCGGGGCCGCACCGGGCCGCGGTGTGGCGGCGAGCGGCTCCCAGCCCACCTGGAAGAGCCGGTCCCGGGTGGCGGAGCCGGCCGCCTCGATCCGCTCGCGCGCGGCCGGGCGCAGCACCAGCGCGTCGGCCGCCAGCACGGCCCGGCCGGACTCGTCGGCGGCCAGCACCGACACCGCGTCCTCCCCGGCCGGCGCCAGCCGCACCCGCAGCGACGGCGCGCCGACGGCGTACCGGGTCACCCCGCGCCAGGAGAAGGGCAGCCGGGCCTGGTCCCACTCGGGCAGCACCACGTTCAGGGCCACCCCGTGCAGGGCCGCGTCCAGCAGCGCGGGATGCACGCCGTACTCCTCGGGCCGGGTGCCGTCCGGCAGCCCGGTCTCCACGAACAGCTCGGTGCCGCGCCGCCAGGCGGCCCGCAGCCCCTGGAACACCGGGCCGTAGTCCAGCCCGGTCTCCGCCATCAGCGGGTACAGCCCGCCGACGTCCACCGGTTCGGCGCCGCGCGGCGGCCAGACGGCCAGCTCCTCCTCGTCGGCGCCGCCGGGCGCCTCGGCCCGGGCCAGCACACCGGTGGCGTGCAGGGTCCACGGCTCGTCGTCCGCCGCCTGGTCCGGCCGGGAGTGCAGGCTCAGCGAGCGCTGCCCGGACTCGCCCGCCGCGCCCACGCGCACCTGGAGCGTGACCGCCTCGCGCTCGGGGAGCACCAGCGGGGTGTGGAAGGTGAGTTCCTGTACGACGTCCAGGCCGACCCGTTCCCCGGCGTGCAGGGCCAGTTCGAGGAAGCCCGTGCCGGGCAGCAGCGCCTGGCCGAACACCTGGTGGTCCGCGATCCAGCCGTGCGCGCCGGTGGACAGCCGCCCGGTGAAGAGCAGTTCGTCGTCGTCCGCCAGGGACACCACCGCGCCGAGCAGCGGGTGGTCGGCCGTGCCGAGCCCGGCCGAACCCACCGCCGCCGAGCGGGCGGGCGTCAGCCAGTAGCGGCTGCGCTGGAAGGGGTAGACGGGCAGCTCGACGGCCGGCGCTGCGGCTCGCCCGTAGAACACCCGCCAGTCGACGGGGACGCCCCGGGTGTGCAGCCGGGCGAGCGCGGTCGTCACGGTGAGTTCCTCGGCCCGCTCCGCGCGCAGCGCCGGGACCAGATCGGCGTCCGCCGCCGTGAGGCTGTCGCGGCCCATCGCGCACAGCGTCCCGTCGGGGCCCAGCTCCAGGAAGGTGCGCACGCCCGCGGCCTCCATGGCGCGGACCGCGTCCGCGAACCGCACGGTTCCCCGGGCGTGCCGCACCCAGTACTCGGGCGTCCGCAGCTCCTCCGCGGTGATCTCCCGCCCGGTCAGCGCCGATACGACGGGGATCTCCGGGGAGCCGAACGCGAGCCCGGCGACCACCCGGCGGAACTCCGGCAGCATCGGGTCGATGAGCGGGGAGTGGAAGGCGTGACTGACCGTCAGTCGCTTGGTCTTGCGGCCCTGTTCGGCGAAGTGTGCCGCGATCTCCAGCACCGCGTCCTGCTCACCGGCCACCACCACGGAGTCCGGACCGTTCACCGCGGCCAGGTCGACCCGTGCCGACCGCTCGGCCACCAGCGGCAGCACCTCCTCCTCGGCCGCCTGTACGGCGACCATGGCGCCGCCCTCCGGCAGCTCCTGCATCAGCCGGCCGCGCGCCGCCACCAGGGCCGCCGCGTCCGCCAGGGACAGCACCCCGGCCACGTGCGCGGCGCTCACCTCGCCGATGGAGTGCCCGGTCACATACTCCGGGCGGACCCCGTGGTGCGCGACGAGCCGGAACAGCGCGACCTCCAGCGCGAACAGCGCCGGCTGGGTGTACTCGGTCCGGTCCAGCAGCCCCTCGGTGCCGTCGGCGCCGAACACCACGTCGCGCAGCGGCCGCCGCAGATGCCGGTCCAGCTCCGCGCAGACCTCGTCGAACGCCTCGGCGAACACCGGCGAGGCGCCGTACAGCTCGCGGCCCATGCCCACGCGCTGGCTGCCCTGGCCGGTGAAGAGGAAGCCGAGCTTGCCGCGCACCGCCTGACCGAGCGTCACCCGCGGGTCGGGGCGGTCCTCGGCCAGCGCCGCAAGGCCCCGGGCGAGTTCCTCGCCGCTCTCCGCGACGACGGCGGCCCGGTGCTCGAACGCCGTCCGGGTGGTCGCGAGCGCATGGCCGACCGCCACCGCGTCCGGCGCGTCCTCGGCGTCCAGCCGGGCCAGCAGGGCGCGCGCCTGGTCCCGTACGGCCTTCGGGCCGCGCGCCGACAACAGCCAGGGCACCGCCCGCGGCGCGGTGCCGGCACCGGTGTCCGCGGCCTCCTGCTCGGGTGCCTGCTCCAGCACCACATGGGCGTTGGTGCCGCTGATGCCGAACGACGACACCCCGGCGCGGCGCGGCCGGCCGGTCTCCGGCCACGGCGTGGCCCCGGTCAGCAGCTCCACCCGGCCCACCGACCAGTCCACGTGCGGCGTCGGCTCGTCCACGTGCAGGGTGGCCGGCAGCACGCCGTGCTGCATCGCCAGCACCATCTTGATGACGCCGGCGACGCCGGCCGCCGCCTGGGTGTGCCCGATGTTGGACTTCACCGAGCCCAGCCAGAGCGGGTCGGTGCGGTCCTGGCCGTAGGTGGCCAGCAGCGCCTGCGCCTCGATCGGGTCGCCCAGGGTGGTGGCGGTGCCATGGGCCTCCACCGCGTCGACGTCGCCGGGGGCCAGCCGGGCGTCGGCCAGCGCCTGCCGGATCACCCGCGCCTGCGCGGGGCCGTTGGGCGCGGCCAGCCCGTTGCTCGCCCCGTCCTGGTTGGTGGCGCTGCCCCGCACCACGGCCAGCACCCGGTGCCCGAGCCGCCGCGCGTCGGACAGCCGCTCCAGCGCCAGCACGCCGACGCCCTCGGCGAGGCCGGTGCCGTCCGCCGCCGCGGCGAAGGACCGGCACCGCCCGTCCGCGGACAGCCCGCGCTGCCGGCTGAAGCCCTGCAACTGGTGCGGCGTGGTCATCACGGTGATGCCACCGGCCAGCGCCAGCGAGCACTCGTCCCGGCGCAGCGCCTGGCACGCGGCGTGGATCGCCACCAGCGAGGCCGAGCAGGCGGTGTCGATGGTGACCGCGGGGCCCTCCAGGCCGAGCGTGTACGCGATCCGGCCGGAGAGCACGCTCGCCGCACCCGAGGTCAGGAAATACCCCTCGTACTCGCCGAGTTCGGCCGGGGGGACGCGGGCGTAGTCCTGGAAAGCGGTGCCCATGTACACACCGGTGCGGCTGCCGTGCAGCGTCGTCGGGTCGATTCCGGCCCGCTCCAGCGTCTCCCACGAGGTCTCCAGCAGAAGCCGCTGCTGGGGGTCCATCGCGACCGCCTCGCGCGGCGATATACCGAAGAACTCCGCGTCGAACTCCGCGATGTCGGTGAGAAATCCGCCGTGGCGCGTGTACACCGTGCCCGGGCGGTCCGCGTCCGGGTCGTACAGCGCCTCCAGGTCCCAGCCCCGGTCCGTGGGGAACCCGGAGACCGCGTCACCGCCCGCGGCGACGAGCTGCCAGAACTCCTCCGGGGTCCGGATGCCACCCGGCAGCCGGCAGCCCATGCCGACGACGGCGATCGGTTCCTGCGCGGCGGCGAGCAGCTCCTTGTTCTCCTGCCGCAGCCGCTCCGTCTCCTTCATTGACGCGCGCAGGGCATCGACGATTTTGTCCGGCGACGTGGCCATGGTCCCTCACTGATCGGTTGCCTTGGAACGACGTTCTTCGCGGTGCGTTGCTACTCTTCGCCGAGCATGAGCCGCACCAGATCGTCGGCGTCCATCTCGTTGATCCGCTGCTCTGCTGCCATCAGTTCCTGCGCGCGTTCCCGCGCCCTTTCGTCTTCCGGTTCCGCTTCCGGCTCGCGGGTCTCCGTACCGTCCGCGAGCGCCGTTTCCAGCAGGAAATCCACCAGTTTCCCGAGCGAGGGCCGGTCGAAGATC
Source organism: Streptomyces sp. NPDC001606 (assembly GCF_053596835.1). Lineage (NCBI taxonomy): Bacteria > Bacillati > Actinomycetota > Actinomycetes > Kitasatosporales > Streptomycetaceae > Streptomyces > Streptomyces sp. NPDC001606. The sequence goes on along the minus strand of NZ_JBSFHC010000012.1, from coordinate 55,272 downwards.
ACCGTGACCGGCAGCCGCAGACCGGTGTCCTCCTGGAGCCGGTTGCGCAGCTCCACCGCGATCACCGAGTCGACGCCCAGCTCCTTGAACGGCTGGCGGTCGCCGATCGCGTCCGGGTCGGCGTACCCGAGGACGCTCGCCACCTGGGCGCGGACCACCCGGGAGGCCTCCTCCCGGCGCCGCCCCGGTTCCAGCTCCGCGAGCCGCCGCGCCCAGGCCCCGGCCTCGCCGCCGGCCCCTTCCGGATCCGCCGGCTCCGACTGCCGTACCACCTCCCGGACTTCGGGCACCTCGTCGAAGAACCGGCTCGGGCTCTTGGCGGTGAACGCCGCGTGGAACGACGTCCAGTCCACGTCGGCGACGACCGGCGCGGCCGCGTCGTCGTCCAGACACCGTGCCAGCGCCCCGATCGCCCGCTCCGGGTCCAGCAGCCGTATCCCGCGCCGGACGATGGCCGCGTCCATGCCGTCGCGGGCCATCATCCCGTCGCCGGCCCAGGGACCCCAGATCACCGAGGTGGCGGGCAGCCCCTGGGCCCTGCGGTACTCCGCGAGGGCGTCCTGGTAGGCGTTGGCCGCCGCGTAGCCGCCGTTGCCCGCGCTGCCCCACATCCCGGAGACGGACGAGAACAGTACGAACGCGTCCAGGTCCCGGGTGAGTTCGTGCAGATGCAGCGCGCCCTCGGCCTTGGCCCGGACCACCTCCGCGAAGCGCTGCGGGGTGAGCGCGTCCAGCGGGACGTTCTCGATCAGACCGGCCGTGTGGACGACCGCCCGCACCGGGTGGCCCTCCGCCTCCAACTCGGCCAGCAGCCCGGCCAGCGCCGCCCGGTCGGCGACGTCGCAGGCGCGGACCGTGACCCGGGTGCCGAGCGCGGTCAGGTCCCGGGTCAGCGCGTCGGCCCCCGGTGCCGCGGGTCCGCCGCGGCTGACCAGCACCAGATGCTCCGCGCCCTGCCCGGCCAGCCAGCGCGCGGCGTGCGCGCCGAGCGCGCCGGTGCCGCCCGTGACGAGCGTGGTGCCCCGCGGTGTCCAGGACGGCCCGGTACCGCCGTCCCGCCGCGGCGCGCGGACCAGCCGGCGCACGAACACCCCGGCGTCGCGGACCGCGACCTGGTTCTCGCCGTCGCCCGCACCGGCCAGCACCGCGGGCAGCAGCCCGAGCACCGCGCCGTCCGGCTCGTCCGGCAGATCCACCAGCCCGCCCCAGCGCTCCGGCCACTCCACCGCGGCGACCCGGCCGAGGCCCCAGACCGCGGCCTGCGCCGGTGCGGTCACCCGGTCACCGGCACCGACCGCCACGGCGCCCTGCGTCACACACCACAGCCGTGCGTCCGTCCCGGCGTCGGCGAGCGCCTGGACCAGCGTCAGGGCCTCGCTCCCGGACTCCGCGAGACGGTCCGGCGAGACCGGAGCCGGCAGCCACAGCACCCCGGCCGACGGCGCCCCGGCGCGCAGCCGCTGCGCCAGCTCGGCCCGCCCGAGACCCGCGGGCACCGCCAGCACGGCCGCGTCGGCGCCGGCGCGGGTGAGGGCGTCCAGCAGGGCCGGCACCGGCCGCCGGTCCGGCGTGTCCGCCGCGGCATCAGAGGCCTCCGGTACGACCACCAGCCACCGGCCGGACAGGGTGCCCAGCGGCGCCCGCGGCAGCGGCTGCCAGGAGATCCGGTACCGCCAGGAGTCCACCAGCTCCCGCTCGTCCTGCCGCCGGCGCCAGTCGGCCAGGGCCGGCAGCAGCGCCCGCAGGGCGGCCACCTCCGCGATGCCCGTCTCGGCGGCCAGCGCCTCCGCGTCCCCGCGCTCCACCACGTCCCAGAACCGGCGGTCCGCCGCGCTCTCCGGTGCCGGGGCGGCCTCCGGAGCAGGCGCCGTCAGCCAGTACCGCTCGTGCTGGAAGGCGTAGGTGGGCAGGTCCGTCCGGGTCGCGCCGGAACCGGCGAACACCGCCGCCCAGTCCACCGGCGCCCCCAGCGTGTACGCCTGCGCCAGCGAGGTCAGGAACCTCCGCGGCCCGCCCTCCCCGCGGCGCAGCGAGCCGACGACCGCACCGGACCCGCCGAGCGCGTCGATCGCCTCCTGGGCGCCCACGCTCAGTACGGGGTGCGGGCTGATCTCGAACAGCAGGGTGTGCCCCCGCTTGAGGACCGTGCCCATGGCCCGCTCGAACTGCACCGGTTCGCGCAGGTTGCGGTACCAGTACCCGGCGTCCAGCTCGCGCGTGTCCAGCAGCTCCCCGGTCACCGTCGAGTAGAACGGCACCTCGCCCGCGCGCGGCTCGATCCCGTCGAGCGCCTCCAGCAGGCGTTCCCGGATGGCCTCGACCTGGGCCGAGTGCGCCGCGTAGCTCACCGGGATCCGCTTGGCCCGCACGTCCCGGGCGGTGCACACGGCGACCAGCTCCTCCAGCGCCGCGGGCTCACCCGAGACCACCACCGAGGAGGGCCCGTTGACCACCGCGAGGTCCAGGCGCTCGTCCCAGCAGGGCAGGGCGCGCACCCCCTCCGCCGACAGTGCCACCGAGACCATCCCGCCGAGGCCGGAGATCGCGGTCAGCGCCTGGCTGCGCAGGGCCACGATCCGGGCCGCGTCCGGCAGCGAGAGTCCGCCCGCGACACAGGCCGCCGCGATCTCGCCCTGGCTGTGTCCGACCACCGCGGTCGGCCGCACGCCGTACGACTCCCACAGCCGCGCCAGCGACACCATCATCGCGAACAGCACCGGCTGTACGACGTCGACCCGGTCCAGACCCGGCGCGCCCGGCACCTCGCGCAGCACGTCCAGCAGCGACCAGTCGGTGACGGCGTCGAGCGCCGCCGCGCACTCGTGCATCCGCTCCCGGAACACCGGGGAGGAGTCCAGCAGTTCCACCGCCATGCCCGCCCACTGCGCACCCTGGCCCGGGAAGACGAACACCCGCTCCGCGTCGCCGGCGGCCCGGCCCTGGACGACCGTCTCCGCCGGGGCGTTGCGCGCCAGCGTGTCCAGGGCGGCCTCCAGCGCGGGCCGGTCGTCGCCGATCAGCACGGCGCGGTGCGCGAAGGCGGCCCGGGTGGTGGCCAGGGAGAGGCCCACGTCGGCGGCGCCGGGTGCGGTCCGCCCGTCGAGATGGGCGCGCAGGGCGGCCGCCTGCGCGCGCAGCGCCTGCGGGGTCTTCGCGGACAGCGGCCACAGCACCGGGCCGGCCGGGGCGTCCACGGCCTCCGTGGGCGCCTCGGGGTCCGGCAGCGCCGCGGCAGCCGGGTGGTCCTCGGGCGCCTCCTCCAGGATGGCGTGGACGTTGGTGCCGCTGATCCCGAACGAGGAGATGCCCGCCCGGCGCGGCCGGGTGCCGCGCGGCCAGGGCACCGTGTCGGTGAGCAGCGCCACCGCGCCCGCGGACCAGTCGACATGCGGGGTCGGCGCGTCGATGTGCAGGCTGGCGGGCAGCCGCCCGTGGTGCAGCGCCATCACCATCTTGATCACCCCGGCGATGCCCGCGGCGGCCTGGGTGTGCCCGATGTTGGACTTCACCGAGCCCAGCCACAGCGGCTGGTCACCGGCGCGGTCCCGGCCGTACGTGGCCACCAGCGCCTGCGCCTCGATCGGGTCGCCGAGCCGGGTGCCCGTGCCGTGCGCCTCGACCACGTCGACGTCCCGCGGGGTCAGCCGGGCGTTCGCCAGCGCCTGCCGGATCACCCGCTCCTGCGACGGCCCGTTCGGGGCGGTCAGACCGTTGCTGGCGCCGTCCTGGTTGACCGCCGAGCCGCGCAGCAGCGCGAGCACCCGGTGCCCCTGGCGCCGGGCGTCCGACAGCCGCTCCAGCACCACCATGCCGACGCCCTCGCTCCAGCCGGTGCCGTCGGCCGCGGCGGCGAACGGCTTGCAGCGGCCGTCCGGCGCCAGCCCGCGCTGCTGGGCGAACTCCACGAACATGCCCGGCGTCGCCAGCACCGTCACCCCGCCGGCCAGCGCCATGGTGCACTCGCCCTGTTGCAGGGCGCGGCTCGCCATGTGCAGCGCGGTCAGGGAGGAGGAGCAGGCGGTGTCCACGGTGACCGCGGGACCCTCCAGGCCGAGGCTGTAGGCCACCCGCCCGGAGATGACGCTGGCCGTGGTGCCGGTCAGCACATAGCCCTGCCCGCCCTCGGCCGGCTCGCCCAGCCGGGGGCCGTAGTCCTGCGCGGTCGCGCCCGCGAACACCCCGACCCGGGTGCCGCGCAGCGCGGTGGGGTCGACCCCCGCCCGCTCCAGCGCCTCCCACGCCGTCTCCAGCAGCAGCCGCTGCTGCGGATCCATGGCGAGTGCTTCCCGCGGGCTGATCCCGAAGAAGCCCGCGTCGAACGCGGCCGCGTCGTAGAGGAACCCGCCCTCCCGGGCGTAGCGGACGTCCGGGTTCTCCGGGTCGTGCAGTTCGGTGCGGGGCCAGCCGCGGTCGGTGGGGAAGCCGGAGATCGCGTCCTTGCCGGCGGCGACGAGCTGCCAGAGGTCCTCGGGCGAGCGCACCCCGCCGGGGAACCGGCAGCCCATGCCGACGATCGCGATGGGCTCGTCGTCCGCGGCCGCCGCCTGCGGGGTGTCGTCCGCCGGCTGCTCGCCCGTCGACCGGGCGCGCAGGAAGCGCACCAGCTCGTCCGGTGTCGGGTAGTTGTAGATGAGGGTGGGGGGCAGGTCGGTCAGACCGGTCGCCTCGGCCACCCGGTCCCGGAACTCGACCGCCGTCAGCGAGTCGAACCCCAGCTCCTTGAAGGTCCGTCCGGTGTCCACGGTGTCGGTCGAGAAGTGTCCGAGCACCGTCGCCACACTCGCCCGCACCAGCTCCGGCAGGTCCGCCGCCGGAGCGGTGCCCGCCGGGATCTGCCGGGGCGCGGTCGGGACATCGGCCGGTTCCCGGAGCGCCCGGTCCGGCGCGGCCGGGGCCTCGGCCGGGAGCGGCCCGGGGCCGCCCGCCGCGTCGAACCAGTACGACGCGCGCTGGAAGGCGTACGTGGGCAGGTCGACCCGTTCCTCGGCCCAGCCGGTGAGCGGCGTCCAGTCCACGGTCGCCCCGCGGACGAACGCCTCGGCCAGCGCCGCGACGACCGTGTGCTCCTCGGGCCGGCCGTCCCGCAGCAGGGGCGCGACCGAGGCGCCCGGCAGCCCGTCCTCGGCGGCCAGGCCTTCCCGGGTCATCGCGGTCAGCCCGCCGGGCCCCAGTTCCAGACAGCAGGTGACGCCCTCGGCGCGCAGCAGGCGGACGCCGTCGAGGTAGCGCACGCAGGCCCGGATGTGCCGGGCCCAGTAGTCGGGTGAGCCCAGCTCGGCGGCGGTGGCGATGCGGCCGGTGACGTCGGAGATCACCGGGATCCGCGGCGCGGAGTAGTCCAGCCCCGCGGCCACCTCGCGGAACTCGTCCAGCACGCCGTCCATGTGCGGCGAGTGGAAGGCATGGCTGACCCGCAGCCGCTTGGTCCTGCGGCCGTCGGCCGCGAACCGGGCGGCGACGGCCGTGGCGGCGTCCCGGTCGCCGGAGACGACCGTGGTCCGGGGGCCGTTGAGGGCGGCGATCGACACCAGCCGCTCGTCGTCGGGCAGTGCGGCCCGTACCTCCCGCTCGTCGGCCTCGATGGCGATCATCGCGCCGCCTTCGGTGGCCTGCTGCATCAGCCGTCCGCGCGCCGCGACCAGGGTGCAGGCGTCGGCGAGGGAGAACACCCCGGCGACATGCGCGGCGGCCAGCTCGCCGATGGAGTGGCCGAGGAGGACGTCGGGGCGCACCCCGCACCGCTCCACCAGCCGGAACAGCGCGACTTCCAGAGCGAACAGCGCGGCCTGGGTGTAGCGGGTCTCGTCGAGCAGCTCCGCCTCGGGCGTGCCTGGGTCGGCGAAGAGCAACTCCCGCAAGGGACGCGGCAGATGGGGGTCCAGTTCCGTGCACACCTCGTCCAGGGCGGCGGCGAACACCGGGACCGTGGCGTACAGCCGGCGTCCCATCCCGGGCCGCTGGCTGCCCTGCCCGCTGAACAGGAACGCCGTACGGCCCGCGCCCCGGGCCGTGCCGCGCACCACGTTCGGCGCGGGCACCCCGCGGGCGAGCGCCGCCAGGCCGTCCAGCAGCTCACCGGTGCCGTCGCCCAGCACGACGGCGCGTTCCTCGAACGCGGTGCGCCGGGCGGCGAGCGTGAACCCGACGCCGGCCGGGCTCAGTTCCGGGCGGCCGGCGACGTGCGTGTGCAGCCGCTCCGCCTGGGCGCGCACCGCGGCGGCCGAGCGCCCGGAGACCACCCACGGCAGCGGCGAGAAGGCCCCCGGCGTCCGCGCGGGCGCCGGCTCGGCCACCGGCACGGCCTCGGAGAGCACCACATGGCAGTTGGTGCCGCCCATGCCGAACGAGCTGACACCGGCCCGCAGCGGGGCCTCCTCGCGCGGCCAGCCGGTCAGCTCCGTCTGCACCCGCAGCCGCAGCTCCTCGAAGGGGATCCGCGGGTTGGGGGTACGGAAGTTGAGGCTCGGGGGCAGCTCCCGGCGGCTGATGCCGAGCGCCGTCTTGATGAGCCCGGCGACGCCGGCCGCGGCCTCCAGATGCCCGATGTTGGTCTTCACCGAGCCGACCAGCAGCGGTGCGTCCGACTCCCGCCCGGGGCAGAACACCGCGCCCAGCGCGGCCGACTCCAGCGGGTCGCCCTTCTTCGTCCCGGTGCCGTGCAGCTCGACGTAGCTCACCTCGGCCGGGTCGACACCGGCCCGCTGGTACGCCTCGCGCAGCACCTCCTCCTGCGCCCGGGCGCTGGGGACGGTGAGCCCCTCGCTCGCCCCGTCGTTGTTCATCGCCGTGCCGTCGATCACGCAGTAGATCCGGTCGCGGTCGGCGAGCGCGCGGGAGAGCGGCTTGAGGACGACCAGACCGGCGCCCTCGCCCCGCACATACCCGTTGGCGCGCGCGTCGAAGGTGAAGCAGCGGCCGTCCGGGGAGAGCCCGCCGAACGTCTCGGAGTGCCGGGTGCTCTCCGGCGCGAGGTTGAGGTTCACCCCGCCCGCGAGCGCCAGCTCCGCCTCGCCGCGCCGCAGACTCTCGCAGGCCAGGTGCACCGCGACCAGCGAGGACGACTGCCCGGTGTCCAGCGCCATGCTCGGCCCGCGCAGATCCAGGGTGTACGACACCCGGTTGGCGATGATGCTGCGGTGCAGGCCGGTCATGCTGTGCCGGCCGGTCGCGGCCGTGCCGTCGCGCCGCACCGCGGTGGCGTAGTCGTCCCACATGACGCCCACGAAGACACCGGTTCTGCTGCCGCTCAGCTCTGCCGGGACGACACCGGCGTCCTCCAGCGCCTCCCAGCTCAGTTCCAGCATCAGCCGCTGCTGCGGATCCATGGCGGCGGCTTCCCGGGGCGATATGCCGAAGAATTCCGGGTCGAACTGGTCGACCTGGTCCAGGAATGCACCGGCACCGGCATCGAGCCCACGTCCGGCCGGGGCCTGCGATACGGCGTCGGTGCCCTCGCGCAGCAGTGTCCAGAAGGCCTCGGGGTTCGGTGCGCCAGGGAATCGGCAGGACAGTCCGACAATGGCGACGGGTTCGCCGGTCACGCTGGTGCGGTCAGCTGCGAATGGCCGGGCGGTGCGCATGAATCTCCCGAAAGTCCGACGACCGAGAATTTGGCTGGAAGAGAGCGGAAGAAGGGACGGAGGAAGGGACCGGGATACCGGGCCGCGTCCTGGTGGTGCGCGGCCGCTCATGGTGGCGGAGGGTGTCCGTCCGCCGGTGCAGACTGCCTGATCGCATCAGGCACAGTCAGTAGACCCCGACGCTCCGTGGGCTGTCCAATAACATCGCCCATGGCATCGATAACCCGTCTTATGAGGGGCGTGTTCAACACGGTGGAAACGACTCGGAAATAGCGTGGAATAGAGACTCCAGGTGGGCCGAGTAGCGCGTTGACAAACGGAGTTCACTGTTTGTAGCGTCCGAGCGGCGGTGCGCGTGCACCGGTCGGGGAAATAAGGAAGGGCATATCAGGGATGGCCGAACAGCAAATTCCCACGGCGGCGGATGTCGGCAGCATGTACGACCAGTCGACGGACCTTCTCTCCGAAGTGATGGGGGGGAATATCCACCTCGGTTACTGGCACAGTGACGAGGACCACGCGTCGGTCGAGCAGGCCACCGACACCCTGACCGACATGGTCGCCGAGCGGCTGGGACTCTCCTCGGGCCTCAGGGTGCTGGACGTCGGCTGCGGCAGCGGCAAGCCCGCCGTCCGGATCGCCGGCCGGTGGGACGTACACGTCACCGGCATCACCATCAGCGCCCAGCAGGCGGAGACGGCCGCTGCCCGGCCCGAGGTCGGCGAGAACAGCGGCCAGGTGGCTTTCCAGCAGGGCGACGGCATGGCCCTGCCCTTCGGCGACGCGCAGTTCGACGGCGTCTACGCCATCGAGTCCTTCCTGCACATGTCCGACCGCGGCAAGGCCATCGCCGAGGCGGCGCGGGTGCTGCGCCCCGGGGGCACGCTGGTCACGGCCAACCCGTACCAGCAGGGTGAACTGGACGAGCGGGAGGCCGAGATCGTCGCGGCGAACCGCCGGCTCTTCCAGATCCCGCCGCTCGGTGACGCCGACACCTATGTCGCCCACATGGAGAACGCGGGCCTGAAGGTCGTCGAGGTGCTGGACATCGGCGAGAACGTGCGGCGCAGCCACACGCTGGCCGCGGCCGCCATCCGGCAGGCCACCGAGACCTTCGACGACGCGTTCACCGAGCAGCTCACCGAGGCCGCCGACATCATCGAGCGCTTCGGGGACCTGCCGCAGGTCGGCTACGGCATCATCGTCGCCCGCAAGCTCTGACGCACAGAGCGGTCAGGACAGGATCCGGCGCAGCAGATCCCGCAGCAGCGCCCGGTCCTGTTCCGGCAGCGCGGCCAGCGGTTCGCGGGCGAAGTCCAGCGAGGCGTGCACCTGCCCGGCGGTGGACCGGCCCGCGTCCGTGGCGACGACCAGCTTGACCCGGCGGTCGGCGGGGTCGGGCCGGCGCTGCACCAGACCGCGGGCCTCCAACCGGTCCACCAGCCCGGTCACATTGGACGGTTCGCACTTGAGCTGCTCGGCGATTCTGCGCATCGGCAGCGGGCCGTGCGACAGCAGGGCGAGCAACCGCGCCTGGGAGCCGGAGAGTCCGTGCACGGCCGCGGCCGCCTCGTACTCGCCGTAGAAACGGGACACCATCGTGCCGATGAGGTCGATGACCTCCAGGGTCAGCGGGGACCTGGCTAACGTCATTTCACCAGCTTAACCATGCAGGTGACGGACTGTCCGGAGTCAGTACAGTTCGGCCAACGCAAAGGCCAGATCCAGTGCCTGCTCAGGACCGAGGCGGGAACCGGCCAACTCCAGGCGCACTCCGCCCGGATGGCCGCCGAGGCCGCGGAGCACCTCGAAGAAGCCGCCGATCTCGTCCAGCACCCGGGCGGGCGTCCCGTCGGGCACCGGGTCGCACACCCACCCCACCGGGGCGCCGCTCGCGGTGGCCTTCGCCACCAGCCCGGGCAGCCGGTCGCGCACCGCCGTCGCGCCCATCCGGACGAGGAACGTCAGCCGTCCCGGCTCGCGCCCCGGATCGAGGCGGTCGATCAGCGCCGGCACCTCGTCGGCCGTCGTGGCCGGCCCCAGCCGCACCCCGAGCGGGTTGCGGATGCCCGCGGCGTACGACACCTGCGGGCCGTCGGGCCGACGGGTGCGCCCGTCGAGCCAGAGCAGATGCCCGGACAGACCGTACCGGCCGCCGCGCTCGGCGGTCCGGGTCAGCGCCCTCTCGTACGCCATGTCCCGCGCCTCGTGACCGGTGAAGAACTCCGCCCTGCGCAGTGCCTCCGGCGTCGCCCCGCAGGCCTCCATGAAGCGGATCGCCACGGCGATCCGCCGGGTCAGGCGGGTGTGCCGGGCACGCGCGGGGGAGCGCGCCACGAAGTCCTGGATCTCCCCGTGCACCCGCCGTACGTCGGTGTGGTGTCCGGCGGTGAGCCCGCGCAGCAGGTTCAGGGCCGCGGCCGTGGCCTGGTACGTCTCGCGCGCCGGTGCCCCGTCGCCGAGCGGTCCGACCACCTTCACGACCGGACGCGCACCCGCGTAGGACAGGACGACGGCCATCCGCAGCAGCGTCCCGAACGCCTCGGCGACCTGCCCGCCCGCGACGTCGTCCGCGGCCAGCAGGAACGCCTCGCCCCGCGCGACGGCGGCGAGCCGCGCCCGCAACCGGTCGCACTCACCGGGCAACAACAGCGGCGGACACCCCGTCAGCTCGGCGAGCGCGCCATCGACCCCACCCATCAGCCACCCCCCTCACCCACGCCACCGCGCAAGGGACCCGGCCCGGTGCCGGAGGACGTGCCGCCGAGGAGCGCCGGGTTCGTGCCCGGGCCCAGCGGCCCACCCGGCGGGCGTGCCGTGCTCGGCCGGGGTGCCGGGGGCGTGGTCGGGTGTCTTCCGGCGGGGGGACGGGTGGTTGTTGCTGTGCAGGGGCCGGGTGGGGTGGTCACGAGAGGGGTCCGGTCACCGAGGCGGCCGTGCGGCCGCGGGCGAGGGAGGTCACGGCGCCCGCGACCACCAGATGGCCGCTCCGGCCGCCCGCCGACATGATCGACTCGGGGTGGAACTGCACCGCGGCCAGCGGCCGTTCGCGGTGCTCGACCGCCATCACCACGCCGTCCCAGGTCTCCGCGGTCACCCGCAGCTCCGCCGGCATCTGCGCCGCGCTGGCGTACAGCGAGTGGTACCGGCCCACCGTGAACTCCCGGGGCAGCCCCGCCAGCAGCCGGCTGTCCTGCGCGGTCACCCGGACCCGGGACGACTTGCCGTGCACCGGCCGGTCCAGCACCCCGAGGGTGCCGCCGAAGTACTCGACGAGCCCTTGCAGTCCCAGGCAGACCCCGAACACCGGCAGGTCCAGCCGCTCCGCCTCGGCGAGCGTCGCGCCCAGCCCGAAGTCGGCGGGGCGGCCCGGCCCCGGCGAGAGCACCAGCAGATCGGGCCGTTCCCGCGCCAGCACCGGCAGATGCCCGGGGCTGCGGTACGTCGTCACGCTCGCGCCGGTCTGCCGCAGATAGTCCGCCAGGCAGTGCGCGAACGAGTCCCGGTGATCCACCATCAGGATCCGCAGCCCCTCGCCCGGCCGGTCCGGGCCCACGGTCAGCGGCCCCGGACCGGAGTGCGGCAACGGCACGGTGAGCACATCGAGCAGCGCCCGCGCCTTCAGCTCGGTCTCGGCCTCCTCCGCCTGCGGCGAGGAGTCGTACAGCAGGGTCGCCCCCGCCCGCACCGTCGCCACCCCGTCCCGCACCTGGATGGTGCGCAGCGTCAGCACCGTGTCCAGCGTGCCGTCGAAGGCGAGGCAGCCCACCGCGCCCGCGTACCAGCGGCGCGGCGAGCGCTCCACCCGCTCGATGAACTCGACCGCCGCCAGCTTGGGCGCCCCGGTGACGGTCACCGCCCACAGATGGGCGAGAAAGCCGTCCAGGGCGTCCCGGCCCGGTGCGAGCACCCCGCGCACCCGGTCCACGGTGTGGATGAGCGTCGCGTACGTCTCGATCCGCCGCCGCGCCGTGACCTGCACCGAACCCGGCACACAGACCCGCGCCTTGTCGTTGCGGTCGACATCCGTGCACATGGTCAGCTCCGACTCCTCCTTTGCGGAGCCGAGCAGTTCCCGCACGCGTTCGGCGTCCTCCAGGGCGTCGCGTCCCCGGCGGACGGTCCCGCTGATCGGCGCGGACTCCACCACCAGCCGGTCGCCGAGCCCGGCCGGATCGCCCTCGCGCCGTACCCGGACGAACATCTCCGGGGAGGCGCCGATCAGATACTCGCCCTGCCCGAGGTTGGCCAGCAGGCTGTGCGGAGCGGGGTTGGTCTCGCGCAGCCGTCTGAAGAGCACGGAGGGCGGCTCGGCGCAGGCTCGGCGGAACACCTGGCCGGGCACCACCTCGAACAGGTCGCCGGACCGGAACAGCTCCTTGGCCCGCTCGACCACCTCGGCGTACTCACCGGGCGCGTGGTCGCGCAGCCGGCCGGGGGAGCCGGGAGCGAACGGCACGGTCTCGGTGGTGCGCTCCAGCCCCTCGGTGCTCGTGCCCTCGGCGCTGAACTCGTAGACGTACCGCAGCGCCTCGTCCCGGCGCAGATCCAGCTCGTAGATCTCGTCCGGCAGATGCAGCACCAGGTCACGGTCGTCCGGGTCACGGACCTGGTGCAGCTCGACGGGCTCCACCTGGAACAGCAGGTCGTAGCCGAACGCGCCGTACAGGCCCAGCAGATGGTCGTCCGGTCCCGCCATGGCCGCGAGCAGCGCGCGCACCGCCTGGAACACCCCGGCGTGCACGGTACGGTCCTCCTCCGCGAAGACCCCGCCCGGCCCCGGCGCCCGTCCCACGACCTCGTCGGCGTCGGCCGACCACTCGGTCAGCACCGGCTCCAGCGCCGCCCGCAGCGCGGGAAGCAGCACCCGGCCCCGGGAGTTGAGCGCCCGGACGGCCACCCGGTCACCGCGCACGCTCACCTCGACCGGCGGATCGGCATAGCCGACGACCAGGTCGTCACCGCAGTACCGCAGCATGCCGCGCCGTTGGTCGAGCGTGTTCTCCAGCCGGGCGCGCGCGAGCCGGGCCGGACCGGCCGGCCGCACCGAGCGGTGCACGCCCACCCCGGCGGGCGTGGTCCAGCGTGCCGTGCGCCGGTCGGGCCATGGGGTGCCGACGGCGTCCGTCAGCGACATGTGAACTCACCTGCCTGAAAGAACCGGAAAAGATAAGGGGAGACGGCGCGCGGCCGGCGGACCGGATGCGCGGCTGCCGGGCCGGTCAGGGACGGTCCGCCGGCGCGCCCGCGCGCAGCACATGGCGCTGGAGCTTCCCGGTGGCGCCGATCGGCAGCGCGGCGACAAACTCCACGAGCCGCGGATACTTGTACGGGGCTATCTCCGACTTGACGAACTCCTGGATGTCCCGCGCGAGTTGCTCGCTCGGCTCGACCCCGGGCGCCGGCACCACGAAGCTCTTGACGACCGAGCCGCGCTCCGCGTCGGGCACGCCGACCACCCCGCAGTCGAGGACGGCCGGATGGCGCAGCACCGCCTGTTCGACCTCGGGGGCGGCCACGTTGTAGCCGGCGGTGACGATCATGTCGTCGGCGCGGGCCTGGTAACGGAAGTAGCCGTCGGCGTCGCGGACGTAGATGTCGCCGGTGATGTTCCAGCCGTCCTGCACCTGGGCGCGCTGCCGGTCGTCGCTGAGGTAGCGGCAGCCGGTCGGCCCCTGGACCGCGAGCCGACCCGGCACGCCGTCCGGCACCACGGCGCCGTGCTCGTCGATCACCCGGGCCCGGAAACCGGGCACCGGCCGCCCGGTGCAGCCCGGCCGGATGTCGTCGTCGGCGGCCGAGATGAAGACGTGCAGCATCTCCGTGGAGCCGATGCCCTCGATGATCCGATGACCGGTGGCCCGCTCGAAGGCGTGCCAGGTGTCGGCCGGCAGCGCCTCCCCGGCCGACACACAGCGCCGCAGGGACCGCAGATCGTAGGTGTCGATCCGGCGCAGCGCCGTCCGGTAGGCGGTGGGCGCGGTGAACAGCACGGTGACGCCGTGCCGGCCCACCGCGGTGAACAGCTCCTCCGGGGCGGCCTTCTCCAGCAGCAGCGCCGACGCGCCCGCGCGCAGCGGGAACACCAGCAGTCCGCCCAGGCCGAAGGTGAAGGCGAGCGGCGGGCTGCCACCGAACAGGTCGTCCGGCCGGGGCCGCAGCACCCGCGCCGAGAAGGTGTCCGCGATGGCCAGGACGTCGCGGTGGAAGTGCATCGTCGCCTTGGGCAGCCCGCTGGTGCCCGAGGTGAACGCGATCAGGGCGACGTCGTCCGCGGCCGTCGGCACCGCCGCGAACTGTGCGGGCTTGCTCTCGGCACGCCGGTTCAGCTCGCTCCCGGCGTCCCCGTACTCCATGACCCGCAGCCCCGGCAGCCCGGCCCGCTCCAGCTCGTCGGTGTAGCCGCTGTGGCACAGGGCGAGGCCGATGCGGGCCTTGGTGGCGATCTCGCGCAGCTCCGTGGCGCGCAGCAGCGCCATGGTCGTCACCGCCACCCCGCCCGCCTTCAGCACCGCCAGCCAACAGGCGGCAAGCCAGGGCGAGTTGGGCCCGCGCAGCAGTACGCGGTTGCCCGGCACCAGGCCCTGGTCCTCGGTCAGCACCCGGGCGATCCGGTCGACATGCTCCCGCAGCAGCCCGTACGACCAGACCTGGCCTGACCCGTCGCGCAGGGCGGGCCGCTGCGCGCCGAACCGGGCGATGGTCGCGTCCAGCAGCTCCTCCGCGCAGTTGAGCCGCCCGGGATAGTGCAGCTCCGGCAGGTCGAAGACCAGCTCGGGCCACTCCCGCCGCGGCGGCAGGCTGTCGCGGGGGAAGGTGTCCAGATGCGCGGACGGTGCCAGTGGTTGCAACGTCGCTCCTCCGTCAGGGGCCCCGCCGCGGAGACATGCCGTTTCTCTGTCTGGGCTCCACGTGCCGGGGCTTCCGGTGAGCCCATGCTGGGGGCGCACCGTCCCTTGCGCCCTGGCCGTGGCACCTTCCTGCACCTTCGGGCAGCGGGGTGGCCCTCGGCCGCCCCGGCGGAGTACAGGCCCGCGCGGAGGCGCCCCGGCTCAGTCGCGCAGCCGCAGCGCGATGTCGAGCGCCGGCGCGGAGTGGGTGAGCGAGCCCACCGAGAGGTAGTCGACGCCGGTCTCGGCGTAGGCGCGGGCGGTGTCCAGGGTGAGCCGGCCGGAGGACTCCAGCAGGGCACGGCCTGCGACGACGGCCACGGCCTCGGCGGTCGCGGCCGGGGTGAAGTTGTCCAGCAGGATCAGGTCGGCGCCCGCGTCGAGCACCTCGTGCACCTGCGGCAGGGTGTCCACCTCGACCTCGATCGCCAGCTCGGGAAAGCGCCGGCGCACGGCCCGGAACGCCTGGGCGACCCCGCCGGCCGCGACGACATGGTTGTCCTTGACCAGGGCCGCGTCGGACAGCGACATCCGGTGGTTGACGCCGCCGCCGCACCGCACCGCGTACTTCTCCAGCGCCCGCAGCCCCGCCGTGGTCTTGCGGGTGTCGCGGACCCTGGCCCGCGTACCGTCCAGGACGTCGGCCCAGCGGCGGGTCGCGGTCGCGATCCCGGACAGCCGGCACAGCAGGTTCAGCGCGCCGTTCCCGGCGGTGAGCAGCGCACGGGCGGGAGCGGTGACGCTCAGCAGCACCTGCCCGGCCTCGACCCGCGCTCCCTCCTCGGCCCGGCGCCGCACCGTGAACCCCTCGGCGCAGGCGACGGAGAGCACGGCCTCCACGACCCGCAGCCCCGCCACCACGCCGTCCTGCCGGGCGGTGAAGTCACCCACCAGGACGGCGCTTTCGGGCACCAGGATGGCCGTGGCCCGGTCCACCCCGGTGCCGGTCTCCTCCCCGACCACCCGGCGCGCGACCTCCTCGACGTGCTCGGGGACGAGACCGGACCGCGCGAGCAGCGCCGCGAGATCGGGGTCCAGCCCGCACGCGGGCCGGCGGTCGGTACAGGCGAGGACGGAAGTGTTCATGACCACCGCTTCGGAAGGACGCCGACGGGACGCCCCGACGTTACCGCCGGTCGGCACCAATTCCCTTGCCCTGTACACGAATTGGCGCGAAGGCGGGGGAGGGGACACGAGGGGGATCAGATCCCTTATCGAGGTGATAGCGCACCTTATTTGACGGCCCTCGCGGCCGGTTGCCACAGTTGCCTGGCTTGAGCGGCGGGTTCCGCGGTGCCTCGCGGACCCCTTCGGAGCCGATTGCCGCCGCACGGTGAGACCGCTGGGCCGCCTCGTCGCCTCACCCTCTGCCCACGACGGCACAACCTTCCCTCAGGAGAGTCCCGTGGACTTCGGTCTGAACTTTTTCCCGGTCTTCACACCTGATCACAAGCCCGCCTCGCAGTTCTACCGCGAGGCCATCGCGCTCAGTCAGATCGCGGAGGAGTACGGCTTCGACCACGTACAGACCGTGGAGCACTACGGCACCCCGTACGGCGGCTACAGCCCGGACCCGGTGACCCTGCTCTCCGCGATCGCCGCCCGCACCAAGACCATCCGGGTCGCCACCGGCGCGGTCATCCCGGCCTTCTCCCACCCCCTCCAGCTCGCCAGCAAGCTCGCGATGCTCGACAACATCTCCGAGGGGCGCCTGGACGTCGGCTTCGGCCGGGCCTGGCTGCCGCAGGAGTTCGAGTGGCTGGGCGTGTCCATCGACGAAAGCCGCCGCCGCTTCAGCGAGGGCATCGAGGCCTGCCGCCGGCTGTGGACCGAGGAGAACGTCGTCTTCGAGGGCGAGTTCCACTCCTTCGGACCGGTCACGCTGTCGCCCCGCCCGTACCAGCAGTCCGGCCCCCCGGTGTTCGTGGCCTCCGCCTCCAGCCCCGAGTCCTGCGCCGCGGCCGGCCAGGCCGGCTACCACCTCCAGATCGTGCCGACGATCGTCAGCCCCGAGACCGTGGTGGAGATGCTCACCGCCTACCGCAAGGCCTGGGCGGACGCCGGCCACCGGGCGGGCGCGGCGCGCATCCAGCTCAAGTACAACTGCTACCTCTCCGACGACCGCGACGAGGCGCTCCGCCGCGGCGAGGAGATGGAGAACAACCACGTCGTGCTGATGTCGCAGGCCGCCGAGGGCTGGCTGCGCAAGAGCTCGGACCAGTACAAGGGGTACGACAAGCTCGTCGACAAGGCGCGCGAGTACGACTTCGGCAAGGCGCTCAGCGACGGCCGGATCCTGGCCGGCAACACGGACGACGTGGTGCGCCAGCTGGACACCACCCGGGAGAAGTACGGCGACGACCTGTGCGTCAGCATCCAGGTCAACTCCGGCTACACCGACTTCCGGGAGTCGGAGCGGACGCTGCGCCTGTTCGCCGAGCAGGTGGCCCCCCGGTTCCGCCCCGCCGCTCGCTGACCGCCCCCGAAGAAGCCGCCGGGCCGCCAGGGGCTCATCCCGTCGACGAATGCGAGGTGGACCGTGCTGGAGGCGCGGATGTCCGCGGTGGAACCCGAGACGTTCCGCGACGCGATGAGCAGCCTGGCGTCCGGCGTCGCCGTGGTGACCGCCGCCGACCGCGAGGGCGGCCCGTGCGGACTGCTGGTGTCCTCGCTGTGCTCCTACAGCGCGTCGCCGCCGTCGGTGCTGCTGGCGGTCGACCGGCGGTCACGCTCCTACACACCGCTGCTCGCGGCCGAGGAGTTCGGCGTCCATCTGCTGCACGCCGGACAGGGCGCGGCCGCGGCGGCCTTCGCGAGCCGCGCCGACCACAAGTTCGCCGGGCAGCAGTGGTCCTGGGACGGACCGGTGCCCCGGCTGGCCGACGCGCTGGTGTACCTGCGCTGCCTGCGGGCCCGGGTGGTCGAGCACGGCGACCACGCGGTCCTGATCGGGGACGTGACCCGCTGCGAGGCCGCGCCGGGCGAACCGCTCGTCTACTTCCGGCGCGCCCTCGACTGGCGGCTGACCGCCCCCGACCGCCCCTGATGCCCGGCCGGGTGCGCCGGTCCGGCGCGTCAGTTCCAGCCGCGGCCGCAGGCGAGGAGCCTGCTCTGGGCGGCGGCGACCTGCGGACGGGACACCGCGTCCCCCTCGCGGGTCGCCAGATACATGGTGGTGATCGGCGGTATCTCCGGGGCGAGCAGCGGGACGAGCGTGCCGCGGGCGAAGTCGTCGGCGCACAGGTACGTCGGGACCACGGCGATGCCGATCGACGCCCGGAGCGCGGCCAGCACCGCCCGGTGGTCCGGCACCACCACATCGGGCGCGCTGGGCGCCGGCCGGTGGAAGACCGACCACCAGTAGTGGTCGATCAGCGGCACGGACTCGGCGTAGGCGACCAGCGGCCGGTCGGCCAGCACCTCCGGCGCACCGCCGGCCACCAGCTCGGGCCGCAGCACGCGGGCCAGCTCGGGCGAGGCGACCAGGCTGCACTCCTCGTCGTACAGCGGCAGTGCGGTGATACCCGTCAGCCGGGGCCGGACCCGGACGACGACGACATCGAGTTCACCCGCGGCCAGCTGGGGCAGCAGGGCGTCGGACAGGGCGAGGGTGGTGCGCAGCTGGAGGCCGTCCCCGAGCATGTCGGCGAGGGCGGGCAGGATCCGCTCGCCGATCAGGTCGCTGGGCGCGCCCAGCCGCACCGGGCGGGCCGGACCGTCGGTGCCGAAGTAGCGCTGGAGCACGAAGTCCAGGGCGTCGACCGCGCCTTCGGCGTCCCTGGCCAGCGACTCGGCGGCCGGGGTGGGCCGGGAGCCGGTGGCGTGCCGGACGAACAGCGGCACGCCCACCCGTTCCTCGAGCATCCGGATCTGCTGGGTGACGGCGGGCTGGGAGATGCGCAGCCGCTGGGCGGCCTTGCCGAAGGAGCCGGTGCGGTAGACCTCGACGAAGGTCCGTAACAGGGCCGGGTTCAGCGGCCCGGTCTCCTCTTTGCAGGCCGCGGCCGCCGCGTGGCGGTGTGTGTGCGGCTCCGGGGCGCGGCGGCGGTCCGTGGTCGTGACGCGTGCTGAGGGCATGTGGAACTCCCTGTGTTCAGCCGGGCGGACGGTGGGGGGTGAGTACCGGGGGCCACACGGCCCCAGGGGCTGCTACGGCATCGGACCGGTGCCCGGCGCGCGGTCGGACCGTGGAGCCGGGCGCATCAGGTGATCCGCGGGGCGGCGGCGCCGGTCCGCTCCGCGACGGGTGGTCCGGCGGCCGGCCGGCCGGAGGTCGTGACGGTCATGCGCCCCTCCCTGGGATCGTCAAGTGCTTAACGAACCCACTGTGCGTGCTGAGGGCGCGAGGACAGCGACGGGCGGCAGCTTGTTGCCGTTCCCGGGGGAACATGGCAAGAAGCTGCCGCCTACAGGCGAAATGCCGTCCCGGGTCAGTCGAAGACCGGCCCGGTCTCCCGGCTCCGCTTGATCTCGTAGAAGCCGGGCGTCGAGGCGACCAGCAGGGTTCCGTCCCACAGCCGGGCCGCCGCCTCGCCCTTGGGCGCCGGGGTGACCACCGGCCCGAAGAACGCGATGCGTCCGCCGTCCGCGCCGGGCAGCGCGATCACCGGGGTGCCCACCTCCTCGCCCACCAGCTCGATGCCCTCCCGGTGGGAGGCGCGCAGCGCCGCGTCGAAGGCGTCGGTGTCCGCGGCGTCCGCCAGCCGCTCGGGCAGCCCCGCCTCCGCCAGCGCGGCGGTCAGGGTGGCCCGGTCCCGCGGCAGCCCCTGCGGGTGCAGCCGGGTGCCCAGCGCGGTGTACAGCGGGCCCAGGGCCTCGGCGCCGAACTCCCGCTCGGCGGCGGTGCACACGCGCACCGGGCCCCAGCCGGTGCGGACGATCTCCCGGTAGCGCTCCGGGAGATCGTCGAGCCGGTGCTCGTTGAGCACCGACAGGCTCATCACATGCCAGCGCACCCGCACCGGCCGCTGTCTCTCCACCTCCAGCATCCAGCGGGACGTCATCCACGCCCAGGGGCAGATGGGGTCGAACCAGAAATCCACTGCGGTCGCGCCGCTGTCCGGCATGGCCGAACTCCTTTCCTCGGCCGGCTGCCAGCCGGTCCGGTCCTTCAGGCCGCCGCCCGCGGCCGGGTCGCCACGGTGACCGTGATGCTGAGGGCGGCGAGCAGGCTGATGATGACGGCGAAGACGAGGGCCGAGGTGAGCAGCGGCAGTTCCATGACCATCACCCCGATGCCGAGCACGGGCACGGTCAGGCCCAGATAGGCCGAGGCGAAGTAGCTGGAGACGACCTGGCCGACCCGGTCCGGCGGTGCCTGGTGGGACACCATGGCGAGGCCCGCGCGGAAGGCGAGCCCGCTGCCCGCGCCGCCGATCACCGACCCGACCAGGAAGAGCGCCAGCGAGCTGGCCGGCAGCGCGGCCACGAACAGGCCGAGCCCGACCGGCACCGCCACCATGCCGGCCACCGAGCCCACCCGGGGCGCCAGCCGGGCGCCCACCAGCTGTGCGGCCGCCGCGGAGCCGAACGCGCAGAACGCGACGACGCCCACCATCAGATGGCTGGTGATGTGCAGACCGCTGACCAGGAACTTGCCCGCGAGCGCCGCGAGCAGGCCGAGCAGGGCGAAGGAGCCGAAGACCGCGACCGCCATCGCGGTGAACACCGTCCGCATCTGCGCCGGAACCCCGAGCCGCTGCGGCCGGAAGCGCGCCGGCCCCTCCCGGCGTACCGTCTCGGGCATCAGCAGCAGCCCGAGCCCGGGCAGCAGCAGGGCACCCAGCACCAGGTACGACAGCGTCAGCGGAGCGGACACGTACTGCACCAGCACGCCGGACAGCAGCGCCCCCGTCCCCAGGCCCAGCATATTGGCGACCGAGGAGGTCAGCGCGGCCCGGCCGCGGTCCTGGAACAGCTCGCCGAGATAGGCGGTGGCCGCGCCGTTGGCCAGCCCCACCGACAGGCCGGTCAGCAGCCGGCCGGCGATGATGCCGGGCAGGGTGTGGAAGCCGGCGAACACCGCACAGCTGGCCAGGGCGAGACAGACCGCCGGGACGATCGTCGCCCGCCGCCCGATCTGGTCGGACAACGAGCCGAAGAGCATCAGGGCACACAGCGCGCCGACCGCGAAGGCGGCGAACACGGCCGAGACCACGACCGGGGTGAGAGCGAGCCGCTGGGCGTACAGCGAGTACATCGGGGTGGGCACCGTCCCCCCGAGCAGTAGCGTGAACACGATGTAGGTGACCGTCCGGACCGCCGCCGTCCGGCGTTCGGGCCGGGCGGGTGTGCTGGCCGCCGGCATGTGCAGCCTGGGTGTCGGCATGAGCTGTTCTTTCTTTGACTGACGTACCGGAAGAGGTGACCCGGGCGTGCCGTCGGGGGGGATCGGCACGCCCGGGTGATCCGGGGGAGGAGAGGAGGGGGAAGGCGTCACACGCTCTGGTAGGCGTCCCGCATGGTGCGCTTGAGCGCCTTGCCGGTGAGGCCGACGTGTTCGTCGGGCGCCTTGACCACGAGCCGGTCGATCACCGGGAGTTCCCGCTGGGTCAGCACGGCGTTGATCCGGGAGCGCAGGTCCGCCAGATCGGTGCCGGCCGACGGCAGGTCGACGGTGAGGACCAGCCGCTGCGCGGCCTCGGGGGCCGGCCGGGAGTGGACCAGCGAGCAGTCGAACACCTCCGGCACCTGCCGCATGATCAACTCCTCGATCTCGCAGCTGTAGATGGTGCCGTGCGGGGTGTCGATGCTGTCGGTGGTGCGGTCGACGTGGTAGAAGCGGCCCTCCTCGTCGCGGTAGGCGAGGTCGCCGGTGAGCCAGTAGCCCCGCACCCGGTTCTTCTCGCTCAGCAGCGAGTTGTTCCAGTAACCGGCGGTCACCGTGGGGGACTTCAGCGCCAGCCGGCCCACCGTGCCGGGCGCCGCCGGCTCGTCCTTGTCGTCGAAGACCTGGGCGTCGATCCAGTCGAAGGGCCGCCCTATGCACCGTCCGTAGCGGTTGGTGGTGGGGGAGTGGACATTGCGGAACATGGCGAAGCCGAACTCGGACGAGCCGAAGTTGTCGATGAACAGCGACCCGGGGGCCGGCCGCCCGCTGCGGTCGCGGTGTTTGCCGAGCTGGACGAGCTTCCGGATGTGCCGCTCGTGGTTGGCGTCACCGGTGGACATCCAGCGGGCGACCGAGCCGAAGTCGTAGCGGTCCAGGTCGAGCCGGCACAGATCGACGAAGACCTTCGGGAAGGCGGCGACCAGCTCGGGCCCGAACTCCTCGATGCCCCGCGCCAGTTGCTCGCCCTCGCGCGCGGTGACCAGCAGCACCCGGCTGCCCCGGGCCACGCAGGACATCAGCACCGAGATCGCCGAGGCATGGCTCTGCGGCAGCGCGGACAGCACGCGCCGGCCGAGGTCGGCCCCGATCTGCTGCCGGATGCCGAAGAAGAAGCCCATGTGGTTGAACTGGACGGCCTTCGGGACGCCGGTGGTGCCGGAGGTGTGCGCGATGAGGACGGGGTCGTCGTCCGCGTGGGTGAACGCCGTGTAGGGGCCGGTGGCGTAGGGCTCGGCGTCGTAGTACGGCAGGTCCAGCGCCGTACGCTCCAGCCTGCCGTCGCTGACCACGGCGACCGCGCCGACCCGGGAGACGAACGCGGCCGCGATGTCCGGCCGGAGCCCGCTGTTGAGGAAGACCGGAATGGCGCCGATCTTCGTCAGGGCGATGTAGTGGATCAGATAGCGGACGCTCTCGTCCAGGAAGACCGCCACCGGGTCCTTGGACTCGATGCCGTCACGCTGGTACCCGGCGGCCACCCGGTCGGTCAGCTCGTCCAGTTCGGCGAGCCCCAACTCCCGTACCGTGTGCCCCTCGGGGTGCCGGTACTCCTTGTCCAGCTCGATGACGCTCGCTGCGGCGGTGCCGCCGACGGCGGCCGCGGTGCGGAAGAAGTTGCCCGCGCCCAGTCCGTCGACGAGCATCAGTTCGTCTGCCATCTCGGTCTCGTCCTTCCGCTGTCACGTCGTCGCGTCGGCCGCCGGGGCCAGCCACTCCTGCATCGCGTCACGGATGTCGCCGGGAATCGGGACCGGGCGGTGTTCGTCGAGGGACATGCACACCAGGACGGCCTTGATCTGCACCCGGACGTCGGACGGGTCCGGGCCGGTGCACGAGAAGCGGAGATGGAACGAGCTGGTGCCGATCCGCGGCACCGAGAGCGCGAAGCGCACGGTGTCGCCCAGCCGGCTCGGGGCGTGGAAGTCGCACTCCAGCCGCACGGTGGGGATGCCGAGGCGCCGCTCGGCGAAGAGCCCCGCGTAGTCCGTCCGCAGTCCGGTCTCGAACCACTCCTGGAGCAGCTCGTTCATGAGCAGCAGATACTGCGGGTAGAACACGATGCCGGCCGGGTCGCAGTGGTGGAACCAGATGCGCTTGTCCCGCGCGAAGATCGGTGTCGCGTCGTCAGCAGCTGTGGTGTGCACGGTTCCCGGGTCTCTTCCGTCGCGTCGTGGGGCTGTGCCCTGTCGGGGACGCCTCGCCGGAAGCGTAGGGGGCGGCCCGTCCCGCCCCGGCCCGCGAGTCAGCAAGCTGCCAAACCGGGGGCGGGGACGGGACGGGCCGCGGTCACCTCGGGCACCAGCGGGGCGCCCACGGGGCCGTAGCCGCGGTACCGCGCAGCGACCGCCCCAGCCCGAAGGAACCGGACCCGCGGGGCTGCCGCTCGACGGGCTCGTGGTCGAGGTCGACGTCCGCGTGGACGTCGATCAGCCCCAGCGCGGCCGCCTTCACCCCGGCCTCGAACCGGGACTCCGCCCCCAGCACCTCCATCAGGCTCGCCACGCACCGCCGGTAGGTGCGCACGGAGATGCCGAGCTGGCGGGCGGCGACCTCGTCCTTGCGGCCCGAGCCGAGCAGCCGCAGGATCTGCGGGGTCTTCTCGTCCAGGACGTTGCGCTGGTAGTGGAGGAACCGGTCCAGGTCGCAGGCCCCGTCCCAGGCCGCGTCGAGCAGGGCGACCAGCGGCTCGACCACGACGGGGGAGTGCACCAGGACACAGCGGCGGCTCCGCCCGGGCTGCCACATCAGGATCCGCTTGCGGTCGAAGACCACCATCCCGTGCAGATCCACGGTGCTGATCCGGACCCGGGCCCCGTTCTCCCGGCTGATCCGCTCCAGGAACTCCAGCCGGCCGTGGCCGTCCAGCTCGTCCGGGGGACAGATCACGGACGTCGTGACCGACCGGCCGCCCAGGGCGGTGATGCTCTCCCGGGCCCGCTCGATCTCCTCCCGGCCGTATCCGTTCATCTGGCAGTTGACGAAGAGCACTTCCCTGCGCACCGTCCGCAGCAGGCTCTCCGTCAACTCGAAGTACTCGACGGCGTGCTGGTCCGCGATCTCTCCTCGGGCGGGCTGCGCCGGAACCCGGACGACACGCGGACCGGCGCGGCCGTCGACCCGACGCAGTAACTCCTCGACCTGCTGTGTGCCTGTCACTGGACACCTCTCTTCACCGTGCGCGGATCGAACCGTTCCGTGCCGCCCGCCGGCGGGTCCGGCGGGCGGCGGTCCTGTTCAGTCGAGCGAACCGCGGTGGGGCCGGCTCATACGGGGCCGGTCCCGGTGCGGAAGCGGTTGATGGCGCTCAGGTGGCGGGCGCGCAGCTCCGCGTCCCGCACCCCCAGCCCTTCGTGCGGGGCGAGTGCCAGGACGCCGACCTTGCCGTGGTGGAGATTGCGGTGGACGTCGTAGGCGGCCTGCCCGACCTCCCCCAGCGGGTACACCCGCGACAGGGTCGGATGGACCCGCCCCTTGCCGATCAGCCGGTTGGCCTGCCACGCCTCGCGGTAGTTCGCGAAGTGCGAGCCGATGATGCGCTTCAGCGACATCCACAGGTAGCGGTTGTCGAACTGGTGCTGGTAACCGGAGGTCGACGCGCAGGTGACGATCGTGCCACCCTTGCGCGCCGCGTAGACCGAGGCGCCGAAGGTCTCCCGGCCCGGGTGCTCGAAGACGATGTCGACGTCCTCGCCACCGGTCAGCTCACGGATCCGGGAGCCGAACCGGCGCCACTCCTTCGGGTCCTGGGTGTGCTCGTCCTTCCAGAACCGGTAGCCCTCGGCACTGCGGTCGATGATCGCCTCGGCGCCCATCCGCCGGCAGATCTCCGCCTTCTGCTCGCTGGAGACCACACAGATCGGGGTGGCGCCGCCGACCAGCGCGAGCTGGGTCGCATAGCTGCCGAGCCCGCCGCTCGCGCCCCAGATCAGCACGTTGTCGCCGACCTTCATGCCCGCCCCGTTGCGGGAGACCAGCTGCCGGTAGGCGGTGGAGTTCACCAGCCCGGGGGCGGCGGCCTCCTCCCAGGTGAGGTGGCCGGGCTTGGGCATCAGCTGGTTGGACTTGACCAGGGCCAGCTCGGCGAGGCCGCCGAAGTTGGTCTCGAACCCCCAGATCCGCTGCTCCGGGTCGAGCAGCGTGTCGTCGTGCCCGTCCGGGGACTCCAGCTCCACGGACAGACAGTGCGCGACGACCTCGTCACCGGGCTTCCAGGCGTTGACCCCCGGGCCGGTGCGCAGCACCACACCGGCCAGGTCCGAACCGATCACGTGGTACGGCAGGTCGTGCCGCGCGGCGAGCGGCGAGGTACGGCCGTACCGCTCCAGGAACGCGAAGGTCGGTACCGGTTCGAAGATCGACGACCAGACGGTGTTGTAGTTGACGGAGCTGGCCATGACCGCCACCAGCGCCTCGCCCGGGCCGAGTTCCGGGGTGGGCACCTCCTGGACGTGCAGGGACTTGCGCGGGTCCTTGTCCGCGCTGCTCATCCCGGCGAACATCTCCGTCTCCTCGCGCAGCAGCACGGCCGCCCGGTAGGACTCGGGCACCGGCAGCGCGGCCACCTCCTGCGCGGACAGCCTGGGGCGTCCGGACTCGCCGGACTCCGCCAGGACCGCCGTCAGCTGCTCCCTCACCTGCCACCGTCCGCGCTGCGGAAGGCGTGCAGCCGGTCCTCGCCGATCCGCGCCCGGGTGGCGGGGTCGGTGATGCCGAGCCCCGGCTCGGGAGCCAGGCACAGCACACCGACCTTGCCGATGTGGCGGTTGGTCTGGATGCTGCGCGCGGCCTCGGCCACCTCGTCCAGCCGGTACACGGCCGACAGGGCGGGGACGATCCGGCCCTGCTGGATCAGCCGGTTGGTCTCCCACTGCTCCTGGAGGTTGGCGCCGTGGCTGCCGATGATGCGCTTCAGCTTCATCCACAGGTAGCGGTTGTCGAACTGGTGCTGGTAGCCGGTGCTGGAACCGCAGGTGACGACCGTGCCACCGCGCCGGGCGAGGAACACCGACGCCGCGAAGGTCGCCTTGCCAACGTGCTCGAAGACGATGTGCGGGTCCTCGCCGACCGCCTTGCGGATCGCCTTGCCCAGGCGCTTCCAGCCCTCCGGCCGCTGGAGGCTGCCGGGGTCGCCCTGCTCGATCTCGGTGCGGTCGATGACGACGTCGCAGCCCAGGCCGGCCAGGATCTCGGCCTTCTCCGGGGAGCTGACCACACCGATGGACGTGCCGCCGCCGTTGCGCACGAACTGCACGGCGTAGGACCCGAGACCACCGCTCGCGCCCCAGATGAGCACCACGTCGCCCTGCTTCATCCGGGCGCCCCGGTCACTGACCAGCATGCGGTAGGCGGTGGCTGCGCACAGCGGGTTGACGGCCGCCTCCTCCCAGGACAGATGCGCGGCCTTGGGCAGCAGCTGGCTGGCGCGCACCACCGTGTAGTCCGCGAGGCCGCCGAAGTTGGTCTCGAAGCCCCAGGCGCGCTGGTCCTCGCCGAGCATGCTGTCGGCGTGGCTGGCCGGCTCCTGGTCGTTGACATGGGCCGTGGCGATCACGACGTGGTCGCCGGGCTTCCAGTGCTGGACGGCGGAGCCGACGCGCACCACCACACCGGCCGCGTCGGAGCCGAGGACGTGGTACGGCTGGTCGTGCCGGGCGTGCCAACCGCCCTGGGACGCAAGGTGCTTGAGGAACCCGAAGGTCGGCAGCGGCTCGAACATCGCCGACCAGACGGTGTTGTAGTTGATGGCGCTGGCCATGACCCCGACCAGCACCTCGTCCGGCGCCAGTTCGGGCATGGGCACATCGCCGACGTGCAGGGACTTGCGTACGTCCTTGTCCTCGACACCGACGAACAGCTCCGTGTCCTCGGCGCGGACGAACGCGGCCCGGTACTGCTCGGGAACCGGGTGCCGCAGCAGCTCCTCGGCGCTGCTCCCCGTCGTGACGGCTTCGGTCAGGGTCGTCATGGTCTTCCTTCGGTGCTCGTGGGGTCGGTCGGGGATCACGGGTGGAGGAGATGGTCGGGCGCGCCGTCCAGCAGGGCGCGGGCCAGCCGTGCGCAGGCCGCCGGCGGCTCCTTCGCCACCTGCTCCCACAGCGGGGCCAGCCGCGCCCGCGCGCCGTCGCAGACGACGGCCGCGAGATCCTGGGCGTTCGGCTCGTCCTGCGCGCCGGCCTGGGCGGCCCGCGCCAGGACGACGGCCATCGTGAACAGTTCGGTGGCGATGCGGTTGACGGCGATCAGCGTCTGCTGCCGCTCCAGCAGCTCGGCGGCCGGCTGGGCGCCGGTCAGCTCGCGGCAGATCCGGCCCAGCCGCCCGACGTCCTCGCGCACCGCCTGGAGGTGGGCGCGGTTGCCGGACGACAGGGCACCCGGATCCAGGGCGCCGTCGGTGCCGGGCAGCTCCTGGCCGCCGTCCCGGTAGTAGCCGGCGAGCATCCGCGCGGCCAGATACCGGTCGAGGTTGAAGTCGACGCCGCCGGCGACCCGCATGCCGCGGATCTCCCGCTGCGCCTGCTCCACGGGGTGCGGGGCCAGACCGCGCGCCGCCTTGCTGTCCGCGGTCTCGTACCCCCGCGCGCCCAGCAGCGACACCGTACGGTCCACCACCCGCCACGCCGTCATCGAGGTGAGGTTCTTCAGCGCGTCCCGCTCCCAGTTCAGGGCGGTGGCGTCGGTGTGCAGCATGGCCCAGCGGACCGCGCTGTCCATGGCGTAGACGTCCGCGACGGACTCGGCGAGCAGCTGCCGGATCGCCTCGTACGACGCCAGCTCCCGGCCGTCCACGGCCCGCTCGGCGACGAAGGAGCGGGACCACTCCAGGCAGCGCCGGGCGAGCGCCATCGACGGCGCGCTGGTCACATAGACCCGGGCCAGCGCGTGGATCTCCGCGTACGGCGAGGCCCTGCGCCACTCGGCCTGCGCGGGCAGCGTGTGCCCGGCCGGGACGAACACCTCGGTCAGCCGCAGATGCGAGATCGGGGTGGCGTGCAGGCCCATGAACGCGTGATGGGCGACCACCTCGAAGCCCTCGGCGGGCAGCTCGACGAAGAACAGGCCCACCTGGTCGCCGTCCCCGCCGCCCTCGACGGCCGCGGTCACCGCGACCAGGCCGGCCGCGGCTCCGTTGGTGATGAACATCTTCTCGCCGGTGAGCAGGTACCCGGACCCGTCCGCGGTGGGCCGGGCCACCGTGGACCGGCCCGTGTTGCCCGCGCCCTCGGGCTCGGTGCTGGCCAGCGCGCCCACGGTGCCGGCGGCCACGTGCTTGGCGAGCAGCTCGCGCAGTTCGCCGTCGGGCACCGCGGGCAGGAAGGCGATCGGGCCGAGGGCGTTGTGCGCGGACAGCAGCATGCTGAGGGCCGGGGCGCGCTCGGCGGCCGTCTCCAGCACCCGGAAGCCGTTGTAGTCCGACAGCGCCAGGCCGCCGTCCTCGCGGGGCAGCAGCATGGCCAGGAAACCGGCCTCGTGGAGCGCGTCGAGCAGCCCGCCGGGCAGCTCGCTCCGGCCGTCCAGGCCGTCCGGGACATGGGTGTCCAGCACCCGCGTCATCGCCCGGACCGCCTCGTCCCCGGCCCGCCGGTCCGCCTCGGACTGCCGGGGGAAGGAGCGCAGCCGGTCCCAGGGGAACCCGCCCCGGCTCATCTCCTGAAGGACACTCACGGTCATATCAGCTTCCTCAGCGCCTGCATGAACGCCTCCGGATGTTCCCGGAGGTAGAAATGTCCGCCGGGGAACAGCTCCACGGTGCACTCGGCCGTGGTGTGCTCCCGCCACTGGGGCAGATACGGCGACGCCAGGTCGCTCTCCCCGCCCAGCACCGAGATCGGGATGTCCAACGGCTCCTGGCGGACGTGCTGGTAGGTCTCGAAGATGGTGAAGTCGGCCCGGTAGGCGGGCAGCACGAGCCGCACCAGCTCCGGGTCCGCGAGCAGCGGCGCGGGCAGCCCGCCGTAGCGCTCGTTGACGGCGGCGAGCAGCTCGTCGTCGCCCAGGGTGTGCAGCGGGCTGCGCGGGTGCGGCAGGTGCGGCGCCGGGTAGGCGGACAGCACCAGCCGCTCGGGCAGCGGACGGCCCGCCGCGCGCAGCGCGCGGGCCGTCTCGAAGGCGGTCAGCCCGCCGAGGCTGTGCCCGAAGAACACGAACGGACCGGCGAAGTCGACGGACTCGACGAGGCTCTGGACGAAGGTGTCGATGGAGTCCAGCGGGGTCTCCATGACCCGGGTGCCGCGCCCGGGCGGCTGGATGCCCCAGACCTCCACGTCCGGCAGCTCGTCCGCCCAGCGCACGTACTCGCCCGGCGAACCGCCGCTGTGCGGGAAGCAGTACAGGCGCAGGGACGCCTCCGGGCGCCGCCGTCGGCGCACCAGCCACGGTGACTTGTCGGCCATCAGTGCTCGCTCTCCTTCAGCCGGCGGTCGGTCAGTTCGGCGAGGCCCGCCACGGTCGGGGTGGTGAAGATCTCCCGGGCCTCCAGCGGGATGCCGTAGGTGTCCCGCAGCCAGGCGGCCAGCCGGGTGACCAGGACGGAGTCACCGCCCAGGTCGAAGAGGCTGTCGTCCGGGTCGACCTCGTCCAGGCCGAGGAGCTGCCGGAAGGTCTCCGCGATCCGCTCCTCGGTCTCGGTGCCCGGCCCGGCCGCCGCGGCCTCGGTCTGCGGCCGGGCGGCGGGGGAGGCGGCGCCCGGCGTACGGCCCAGCCACGCGTCCGGGGTGGCCTGCGCGGTCCCCCCGGCGGTGCCGGGATCGGCCGGCTCCACCAGGAAGTGGCGCCGGTCCAGCGGGTGGCCGGGCAGCTTGGCCCGGCGCCGGCCCGCCGCGTCCTGCACCCGGCCGAAGTCGACCGGGGCGCCGGTCAGCCAGAGCCTGCCGAGCGCCTCCAGGGCGACGGACAGCGCGGAGGCCGGATCGGTGGGGTGCGGCTGGGACTGGAGCACCAGCTGGTGGTCGCTCAGCTCGGGGTGCTGACGCGACAGCGTGGTCAGCGTCATGCCCGGCCCGACCTCCAGCAGGATCCGCTCCGGGTCCGCGAGCAGGGTGGAGACCGCGTCCCCGAACCGGACCGCGTTGCGCATGTGCGCCATCCAGTAGGCCGGGTCGGTCAGCTGTCCCGGCTCTGCCCAGGTGCCCGTCATGTCGGACACGAAGGGCACGGTGGGCTCGTGCAGCTCGATCGCGGCCACCGCGGCCCCGAACTTGTCCAGGACCGGCTCCACCAGCGGCGAGTGACCGGCACCGGAGATCTTCAGCTTGCGGAAGTCGATCCCCTTCTCGGTCAGCTGCGCGGCCAGCAGGTCGATGTCGGCCTCGCGGCCCGACACGGTCACCTGCCCGGGGCCGTTCACCGCCCCCACCGTGACGGAGTCGGGCAGCAGCGGCAGCACCTCCGCCTCGGGCCGCTTGACGGCGAGCATGGCCCCGGCCTCGACCGTGGACAGCAGCTGCCCGCGCAGACCGACCAGGGAGATGCCGTCCGCGAGCGAGAACACCCCCGCGGTGCAGGCCGCGGCGTACGCCCCGAGGCTGTGGCCGACCAGGGCGCTCGGCGTGATGCCCCAGTGCTGCCAGAGCCGGCCCAGCGCGTACTCCAGGATGAACACCGCGGGCTGGGCGACGGTGATGGTGTTGATCCGGCGCCCGGCCTCCGCCACCGCCTCCGCGTCCCGCGGGTCGGGGTAGACGATGCTGCGCAGGTCCAGGCCGAGGCGCTCGTGCGCCGCGTCGAAGGCCTCGTCGACATGGCGGCGGAACACGGCGTTGTGCTCGTACAGGTCCCGCGCCATGCCGACGTGCTGGCCGCCCTGACCGGGGAACATGAAGGCCACCGGCCGCTCGGCGGGCGCACCGGCGGACGTCGGCACCCGGCGGGTGTTCCCGGAGGTCAGGGCCCGCGCAACCTCCGCGGTGTCCTGACCCACCACGAACCGGCGGAAGGGATAGGTGCGCCGGCCCCGCTGGAGGGTGAACGCCACGTCGGCGAGCGGCAGTTGGGGCTCCCCGGCGAGACGCTCGGCGAGGTCCTCGGTCAGCCGGTCCAGCGCCGCCTCGGAGGCGGCCGACAGCGGCAGCAGCTGCGGGGTGTCGGTGGGCCGGACGGGCTCGCGCGCCGGCGGCTGTTCGACGACGACATGGGCGTTGGTGCCGCCGATGCCCAGCGCGCTGACACCGGCCCGCCGCGGGCCCGCGGACGGCTGCCACGGGCGCAGCTCGGTGTTGACCCGGAACGGGCTCGTCTCGAAGTCGATCTCCGGGTTCGGGCGTTCGAAGTTCAGGCTCGGCGGGATGACGCCCTTCTCCACCGCCAGGACGGCCTTGATGAACCCGACGACACCGGCGGCGGCGTCGGTGTGCCCGATGTTGGTCTTGACCGAGCCGAGCCAGCAGAACCCCGAGCGGTCGGTCCCGGCCCGGAACGCCTTGGTGAGCGCGGCCACCTCGATGGGGTCGCCGAGCCGGGTGCCGGTGCCGTGCGCCTCGACATAGCCGATCGAGTCGGGCTCGATCCCGGCGGCCAGGTGCGCGGCGCGGATGACCTTGGCCTGGCCGTCGATGCTGGGCGCGGTGAAGCCGATCTTCTCGCCCGCGTCGTTGTTGACGGCCGACCCGCGCAGCACCGCGTGGATGTGGTCACCGGCGGCGACCGCGTCCGACAGCCGCTTGAGCACCACCACCGCGGCGGCGCTGCCTCCGACGATCCCGTCGGCGTCCGCGTCGAACGCCCGGACGTGGCCGTCCACCGCGAACGGGCCGCCCTCGGTGTACCGCACCGGCAGCAGCGGCACCCGCACCCCGGCACCGCCGGCCAGCGCGACGTCGCAGTCCCCGGACGCCAGCGCCTGCGCGGCCAGGTGGATCGCCGTCAGAGAGGTGGAGCAGGCGGTCGCCACCGTCACCGCGGGGCCGTTCAGCCCCAGCTTGTGGGCGGCGCGGCTGGTCAGGTAGTCGGGCGCGGTGGAGATCCGGAACTGCCAGTCGTCGGCGAACGGCAGCTTGCCGCGCTGCGACTGGAGCGTGGAGTAGTACGTCGTCATGCTGCCGCCGGCGAAGATGCCGACGGACGGCCCGTCCGGCTCCGGCACCAGACCGGCGTTCTCCAGGGCGCTGTGGGCAACCTCCAGGAAGACGCGCTGCTGGGGGTCGATCAGCAGGGCCTCACGCGGCGAGTAGCCGAAGAAGGCCGCGTCGAACTCCGCGGGGGAGTCCAGCAGTCCGAACGCGGTGAGCCCCTCCCCGTCGGGCTCGACCGGGCCCAGATAGGTGATCGACTCGACGCCGTCGCACAGGTTCTCCCAGAACGCGCCGACATCGGCCGCCCCGGGGAAGCGCCCGGCCATGCCGACCACGGCGACCGGCTCGGGACCGCCCGTGCCGCCGCCGCGCTGGACGGGTGCGACGAGCGGCTCCGCCGCCTCCCCGCTGAGATGCGCGGCCAGGGAGTGCACCGTGGGGAACTCGAACAGGGTCATCAGCGGTGCCTTGATGCCCAGATCGGTCTCCAGCCGGTGCTGCACCCGGGTCAGCAGCAGCGAGTGCCCGCCCAGGTCGAAGAAACTCTGGTGCGAGCCGACGCCCTCGACCCCGAGCACCTCCTGCCAGATGCCGGCGATCCGCCGCTCCAGCTCACCGGCGGGCGGCCGGACCGCGGCCGCCGCCTGCCGGACGGGCGCCGGAAGCCGCTTGGCGTCGACCTTGCCGCTCGGGTTGAGCGGCAGATGGGTCAGCGTGACGAACGCGGCCGGGACCATGTACTCGGGCACCGCGCGGGACAGATGTTCGCGCAGCTCGGCCGCGGCCGGCTCGGTGTCCGGGTCCGCGGGCACCACGTACGCCACCAGCTGCCGGTCGGCGGGGTCGTCGGACGGGGTGTCACCCGCCGCGCGCACCAGCACATGGGCGTCGCCGACCTGCGGGTGGGTGCGCAGCGCGGCCGTGATCTCGCCCAGCTCGATGCGGTACCCGCGCAGCTTGACCTGCTCGTCCATGCGCCCGATGAACTCGATCTCACCGTCGGCACGGAGCCGGGCCAGGTCCCCGGTGCGGTACATCCGGGCGCCGGGGTCCGCGGCGAACGGGTCGGCCACGAAGCGTTCCTCGGTCAGCTCCGGGCGGTTGCGGTAGCCCCGCGCCACGCCCACGCCGCCGATGTACAGCTCGCCGATCACGCCGGGCGGCACCGGCCGCAGCGCGCGGTCCAGCACCCGGACCGTCCAGCCCGGCAGCGGCCGGCCGATGGGCGGGTCCCCCGGCTCGTCCTCGCGGGTGCGGACCGTACCGGCCGTGCTCAGCACGGTGGCCTCGGTCGGGCCGTAGGCGTTGACGAAGCGGAACGGGGTGCCGGGGCGGGGCCGTGCGGTCAGCCGCTCACCGGCGACCAGCATCATGCGCAGCGTGGTGTCCGTGCCCCACTCCCGGTCCAGCAGCGGCGCGGCCAGGGCGGTCGGCAGGATGGTGAGGGTGATGGAGTTCTCCCGCAGCCACGCCTGGTAGTCGGCGGCGACGAGCACCGTGGCCCGGTCCGGGCAGTGCAGGGTCGCGCCGGCCGCCAGGGCCGGCCAGATCTCCAGCTGGGACACGTCGAACCCGGGGGAGATCAGCAGGGTGGCCGCGTCCTCGGGGGTGACGTCGTACTCCCGGACGTACCAGGAGGCCAGATGGCCGAGCCCGCGGTGCGGCACCTCGACGCCCTTGGGGCGGCCGGTGGAACCGGACGTGAAGATGATGTACGCGATGTCGTCGGGCCCGGCCTCGTCCGCGACGGTGTCCCCGGTCCGGCCGTCCTCCGCGCGGCCGTCCCGTACCGTCAGGCACCGCCGGGCCGGGAACCGGTCCCGCAGCTCCTCGCTCGTGATCACGGCGAGCGCGTCGGCGTCCTGAAGCATGCCGTCCATCCGCGCCTGCGGCTGGCCGGGGTCGACTGGCAGGAACGTGGCGCCCGACTTGAGCACCGCCAGCTCCGCGAGGACCAGGTCGGCGCCGATCGGCAGGCAGACGGCGATCACCGTGCCCCGGCCGGCCCCG
Organism: Streptomyces sp. NPDC001606; assembly: GCF_053596835.1. NCBI lineage: Bacteria > Bacillati > Actinomycetota > Actinomycetes > Kitasatosporales > Streptomycetaceae > Streptomyces > Streptomyces sp. NPDC001606. Next base: position 21,455 of record NZ_JBSFHC010000012.1, on the reverse strand, counting down.
GCCTCCTTCAGCCGGGCGGCCAGGCGCTCGGCGCCCTCGTCCAGCTCGCCGTAGGTCATGGTCCGGCCGGCCTCCACCACGGCGGCCTTGCCGGGCTGTGCCTGCGCCTGCCGCTGCACCCGGTGGTGCACCGGCAGTTCGTGCGCGGCCGGGTCCACGGGCTGCGGGGCGCTCCACGCGCGCAGCCGCTCCGCGGCCCGGCCCTCGTCCAGCAGCCGCAGCTCGCCGACGGGGGTGTCCGGGGCCTCCAGCGCGTGGGCCAGCAGTTCCTGGAAGGCCGCGGCGATCGACTCCACCGTCCCGGCGTCGAAGAGGTCCGCGTTGTACTCCCAGATCAGCGCGATGCCCTCGTCGCCGGCCCGCTCACCGGAGGCGTGCTTCTTGTCCTGGGGCACCACGATGAGGTGCAGGTCCATCTTCACCGTGTCGTTGAACGGCTCGGTGATGGACGACTCGCAGTCCCCGAACCGCGGCGCGGCCTCGGTGTGGTCGTGCGCGGTGACCATGGTCTGGAACAGCGGGGGGTGCGCCGGGGTGCGGGGGACGCCGAGGGCGTCGATGACGACCGGCAGCGGGCACGCCTGGTGCGCCGCGGCGTCCAGGACCGTGTCCCGCACCTGCTTCAGCAGCCGGCTGAACGGCAGCTCGGCCGAGACCCGGGTGCGCAGCGCGGCGCTGTTCATCACCATCCCGACCATCTCTTCTTCCGCCGGGCTGCGGCGGTTGGCCAGGGGGGTGCCGACGCAGATGTCGGTGTCACCGCTGTAGCGGTGCAGGACGGCGGTGAAGCACGCGAACAGCGCCATGAAGGGGCTGACCCCGTCGCTGCGGCGCAGCCTGCCGAGGCCGTTCAGGAGAGAGGCCGGGACCTCGCTGTACACCCGGCGGCCCCGGGTCGTCTGGACCGGCGGCCGGGGCCGGTCGGTCGGCATGCTCAGCACACCGGAGTAGTCGGCCAACTGCTGCTGCCAGTAGGCGAGATGGCCCTGCATCGCGGGGCCGTCCTGCTCCTCGCGCTGCTGCCGGGCGTAGGCGCCGTGCTGGAGCGCCGGGGTCGGCAGACCGGCGTCCCGGCCGGCCGCGCGGGCGTTGTACAGGGTCTCGACCTCGCGCAGCTCGACGGCGAAGGACCAGCCGTCGTGCAGGATGTGATGGGCCACGACCAGCAGTTCGTGCTCGTCGGGGCCCAGGCGTATCGCCAGCCAGCGCTCCAGCGGGTAGTCCGCGAGGGAGAACGGCCGGGCCAGCTCCGCCGAGACCCGGCGGGCGCGGGCGGACTCCCGTTCGTCCTCGGGGAGTCCGGACAGGTCCGCCCGCTCGATGCGCACCGGGCGCGGCTCGTGGACGACCGGCACCGGGGTGCCGTTCTCCTCCCGGTAGCTGGTGCGCAGCGCCTCGTGGCGCCGGTAGACCTCGGTGAGGGCCCACTCCAGGACGTCGAGGTCCAGCGCGCCGCGCACCCGGATGCTCCGGGAGCCGTTGTAGACGGGGTCGTCCGGGGTGAGCTTGTGCAGGAACCACATCTGTTCCTGGTTGGCGGACATCACCCGCGGTGCGGTGCCGTCCTCGGCCGCACCGCGCCCGGGGCGGCCCTCGGCCGGAGTGGACGTGACGGCGGCTTCGCCGGTCGCCGCGGCGGCGGCCACGGCATCGGCGAGTTCGTCCAGCGTGGGGTGGACGAAGATGTCGCGCACCGGGATCTCGACACCGAGCCGTTCCCGGACGCGCACCACGATCTGCGCGGCGAGCAGGGAGTCGCCGCCCAGCTCGAAGAAGCTCTCCTGGGGGTCGAACCGCTCGATCTGGAGCACCTCGCGCCAGATCGAGCCCAGCGTCTCCTTGCCGGACGCCGGGTCGTAGGGAAGGGATGTGCCGGCGGTGGGGTCTTGCCGGCTGCCGGGGCTTTGCTCGGCGGAACGCACAGTGGTAACTCCGGATCACGGTCGGACGTCGGAACGGGTGCCGCGCGGGGTGCCGGGGGAGCGCGCGGTGGTGACGACCGCCGGGGTGACCGGCGGTCGTCGCGTGGGTGGTACGGCCGCCGGGGGTGTCGGTGGCCGGTGGGTGGCTCGGCGTGACCGCCGGGTCACGGCGGTCAGTTGGTGGCGGACAGGTCGCGTTGCGCGCTCTTCGGGCCGGCGGCGGCGCGCCGGCGGGCGAACAGGGCCGCGGCCACCGCGAGCACGATGACCGCCAGCACCTCGATGCCGGTGGCGGTCAGCGTCAGCGCGGTCATCGAACCGCCGCCCGTCGCCACACCGCCCAGGGCGCCGCCGGCGGCGATGCCCAGGTAGGTGGAGGAGCTGTTGAGGGAGAGGGCGACGGTGGGCGCCGGGATGTCCAGGCTCGCGATGCGGTGGTTCTGCCCGGTGGGCAGCGACCAGCAGGAGACGCTGATGACGGCGAGGATCAGCCCGAACAGTCCGCGGCCGACCCAGGAGCCGCTCGGCGTGGGAAGCGTGAACAGGGCGAGCACCAGCAGCCCGACGGACAGCACCGCGGCGGACCCGAAGTAGGCGCGGTCGCCACCCCAGCGGTCGGCGGCCCGGCCGCCCACCGCGCTGCCGGCGACCGCGGCGACGCCCCACACCAGCAGGAAGACGCTGACTCCGGTGGAGTCGACCTTCGTGGTCTTCATCGCCAGCGGCGCGATGTAGGTGAACATGGTGAACACACCGGCGCAGGCGAGCGCGTTGGACAGCAGGGCGGCCAGCACCCGCGGGTGCGCGGCCACCCCGAGCCGCTCCCGGATGGTGACCGACGGCGGGGTCGGCACCTCCGGCAGGGCCACCATCAGGACGATCGTCGCCAGCAGCGCCATCGCCGCTACCAGGACCAGGGTGATCCGCCAGCTGCCGATGGCGCCGACCAGCGTGCCGATCGGGACACCGAGCGCGGTGGCGGCGGACATACCGCCCGCCACCAGGGCGATCGCCCGGCCGCGCCACTCCTCCGTGGTGACGCTGACGGTGACCGCGATGCCGCAGGGGATGTACAGGGCGGCGCCGAAGGCGGCCAGCACCCGCGCGAGCATGAGGACTTCGTAGGTGGGGGCGACGGCGCCCAGCACGTTGGAGACCACGAAGGCGATCAGGGCGGCCACCAGCAGCTGCTTGCGCCGCACCCGGGCGGTCATGGCCGCGAGGATCGGCGCGCTGATCGCGTAGAGCAGGGCGAAGACCGTGACCAGCTGTCCGGCCACGGACGTGGTGACGTCGAAGTCCCGCGCGATGCGGTCGAGCAGGCCGCTGATCACGAAGCCGTCGGTGCCGATGCTGAACGCACCGAGGCTCAGCGCCAGCAGCAGAATCCGGTTCGGCATCTGGCTAGATCCTCTCTTCTGCTGACGGGCGATGCTGCGGGCCGATGCCGGTGAGGACTCTGGGGGGCATGTTCTTTCGGATCCCATCGGGCTGGTGGCTGGCTGAGGTGGGGGGACGGCAGCAGGGGCAGGAGCCGGGCGGGAGCGCGCGCGGGCGGCCGAACGGCGGCGCCGCCCGGCTGTTTGCGGAACAGGTCTGTACATGATCCGGAAACGGACCGAAAAGGGATATCCGTGACCGGCGATAAGCGCCGTCGGTAAACCCGATGGCACGTGAATTCAAGGTTACGCGGACTCGGCCGATACTCTGCGGCTCATCTCTGTCCCACCCCCGTTTCACTCCCCCGTAAACCCCGCAAGATGATGCCGGTTTGCGGCAGCACTGAAGTTAGCCTCGGCTCACTAAGAGAGTCAAGCTTGGGGCGGATGACCGCATTGTGACGCGGAACTCAGTGCCTGCATCGCCCACTTGAGCTGCGGAGACGAGGCGTGGGGCGGCGATCCGGGAGGTGCAGGAAATTGCACATCGGGATGATCTGCAAAAAGTTTCACCTCGCACGCGGTCGCGCCGCTAAAACGGCCGGGGGCGATGTGCAATTGTTTGCAGTCGGGTCCTCCGGGGGGCGCAGGGACGCGTGACGGCCATGCCCGTGTCCCCAATAAATGCCGAGCGGATCTCCTGCGCGGAATGTACACTCCACGACGCGGCGGCGTACGCCGTTCTCCGCACCCCGTCCGCGCCCGGCCGATCCGAACCGGTGCGGCGAAGCGAAGAAGCAAAGGAGTGGCGGACGTTGAACACCCCCGAGCACAACAGCCCGTGGATACGGCGCTTCCACCCGTCCCCCGAGGCCCGCATCCGGCTGGTCTGCCTGCCGCACGCAGGCGGCGGCGCCACCTATTACCACCCGCTCTCGGCGGCTCTGGCCCCGGACGTCGAGGCCCTGGCCGTCCAGTATCCCGGCCACCAGGACCGCCACCGGGAGCCCTGTATCGACTCCCTTTCCGAGCTGGCCCGCCGGCTCGTCCCCGAGCTGCTGCCGCTGACCGACCGTCCGTTCGCGGTGTTCGGACACAGCATGGGCGCCTCGCTCGGCTTCGAGGTCGCCCGGCTCCTGGAGAACGAGCACGGCGTCGTCCCGGCCGCGCTGTTCGCCTCCGGGCGGCGGGCCCCCTCCGAGCACCGGGAGGAGTTCCTGCATCAGCAGGGCGACGACGTCCTGGTCCGCGACGTCCGGGAACTCAGCGGCACGGACGCGCGGTTGCTGGCCGATCCCGAGCTGCTGGACATGGTCCTGCCGGCGCTCCGCAGCGACTACAAGGCGATCGAGACCTACCGCTATGTCCCCGGCCCCGACCTGAGCTGCCCGGTCACCGTCCTCATCGGCGACGAGGACCCCCGGGTGACGCTCGACGAGGCCCGGTCCTGGACCGCCCACACCACCGGGGACTTCGCCCTGAAGGTCTACGGCGGCGGCCACTTCTACCTGACCCGGCACACCGACGCGGTCGCCCGCGAGGTCTCCGGCCGGCTGCTGTCCGCCACCGGCGCGTCCCGGTCGTAGTGACTGGGGCCCCTGGCCCGGGGCGCCGCCGTGAACCCGGCTGCGGATCAGCAACAGCGTTCCCTCTCCCGGACCGTACGGCGGGTGTGCTCGCGCCACAGCCGGCTGCGCTCGGCCCGGGAGAGGGGCGCCGCCGAGTGGGCCCGGCAGTGCCGTTCGAAGGCCGCCTCTCCAAAGACCTCGCGCAGATACGCCGACACCGTGCGGAACACGGCCCGCGCCCCGGTGAGCCGGGTCATGCCACACGCTCCGGGACCGGGACCGGGCCGTCCGCGGTGCGCGCGACCTTGGGGGTCTCCGCGGTCGGCAGCGGCTCGGGCGACCTCAGCGCCCGGTACCAGACCCGCGCCGCGTCCGCCACCACGACGATCACCAGCACGGCGAGCACCGCCGTGAGCGTGCCGTCCAGCGTGGAGTTGGTGACGATCTGCCGCATCGAGTCCGTGTCGTGCGCGGGGGCGAGCAGCCGGCCCCGGTCCAGGGCGTCGGCGTACCGCTCGCGCTGCGCGAAGAAGCCGATGGCCGGGTCGGCGGAGAAGACCTTCTGCCAGGCGGCGGTCAGGGTCACGACCACGTCCCAGGCCAGCGGGAGCGCCGTGACCCAGGCCCAGCGGACCCGCCCCTGCTTGATCAGTACGGTCGTGCACACGCACAGGGCGACCGCGGCGAGCAGCTGGTTGGCGATGCCGAACAGGGGGAAGAGCTGGTTGATGCCGCCGAGCGGATCGGCGACACCGGCCCGCAGGAAGTAGCCCCAGGCCGCCACCACCGCCGCGCTGCACACCCAGATACCGGGCTTCCAGCTGATGTCCCGCAGCGGCCGCCAGACGTTGCCGAGGGTGTCCTGGAGCATGAACCGGCCCACCCGGGTCCCGGCGTCCACCGTGGTCAGGATGAACAGCGCCTCGAACATGATCGCGAAGTGGTACCAGAAGGCCCGCATCGCCTCGCCGCCGAACGCCTCGGAGAGGATGTGCGACAGGCCGAGCGCGAAGGTCGGGGCGCCACCGGTCCGGGCCACCACGGAGTGCTCACCGACCGCCGACGCGACCTGGCGCAGGGTCTCGGGCGTGAGCGTGAAACCGAGGTGCTGCACCGCCCGCGCCGCCGACTCCGCCGTCGGACCGAGCAGCGCAGCGGGGGAGTTGACGGCGTAGTAGAGACCGGGATCGAGAACGCACGCGGCGATCAGCGCCATCAGCGCGACGAACGACTCCGTCAGCATCGCCCCGTACCCGACGAGCCGCACGTCCGACTCGCGCCGCACCAGCTTGGGTGTGGTCCCGGAGGAGATCAGCGCGTGGAAGCCGGAGAGCGCGCCGCAGGCGATGGTGATGAACAGGAACGGGAAGAGGCCACCGGAGAAGACGGGGCCGGCGCCCTCATGGGCGAACCGGGTGACCGGGTCCGCCTGCATCCGGGGCAGCGTCAGCATCGCGCCCACGGCCATCAGCCCGATCACCCCGACCTTCATGAAGGTGGAGAGGTAGTCGCGCGGTGCGAGCAGCAGCCACACCGGAAGAACGCTCGCCACGAACCCGTAGCCGATGAGGATCCACACCAGCGTGCCCGGGTCCAGGGTGAACGCCCGCGCCAGGGCGGGGGTGCGGCCGACCCAGTCGCCGCCGACGATCGCGAGCAGCAGCAGGACGGCGCCGAGCGCGCTGGTCTCCAACACCTTGCCGGGGCGTACGACCCGCAGCCAGATGCCCATGAAGACGGCGATGGGCAGGGTCATCGCGAGGGAGAAGGTGCCCCAGGGGGAGTCCGCGAGCGCGTTGACGACGACCAGGGCGAGCACCGCGAGCAGGATGATCATGATGGCGAACACGGCGAGCAGCGCCGCGGCCCCGCCGACCGGGCCGATCTCCGCCCGCGCCAGCTGGCCGAGGCTGCGGCCGTCGCGCCGCAGGGACAGGAACAGCGTGACCATGTCCTGCACGGCACCGGCGAGGACGGCGCCGACCACGATCCACAGGGTGCCGGGCAGATACCCCATCTGCGCCGCGAGTACCGGCCCCACCAGCGGTCCCGCCCCGGCGATTGCCGCGAAGTGGTGGCCGAACAGCACCCGGCGGTCCGTCGGCACGAAGTCGACGCCGTCCTCAAGGCGTTCGGCCGGGGTGACGCGCTCGTCGTCCGTGCCGAGCACCGTACGGGCGATCCAGCGGGCGTAGAAGCGGTGGCCGATCGCGTATGTGCACAGCGCGGCCAGCAACAGCCATGCGGCGCTGATGTGTTCACCGCGGGAGAGGGCGAGCACCGCCCAGCCCGCGGTCCCGGCGATCACCACGCCGGTCCACAGCACGGTACGGCGTACAGGGCTGCCGCTCGGGCGCCGACCCTGGGAGATCATGCATGCACTCTTTCTTCGGATGCGCGGCGGACGCCGCGGTGGTACGTGCCGGTGTGCCGCCGGTGTGCTCAGGAGCGGACGCGGAGGTCGTGCCGCCGCATGAGACGCACCATGAGGTGGTCGATCTGCTTCCGTTCCGCACGCAGTGAGGCGTTCTCGCGTTCCAGCGCGGCCAGCCGGATGTGGGCGTCCTGCGGCAGCGCGGTTTTGTGGCCGCCGAGTTCCGGATGCTGTTCCAGAATTCTCTGTTCCAGGGCCCGAAGGCGCTGCGACGGGTCTATTCCGAGTTCTTCGGCGAAGCGCCGTTTCACATCCCGGTAGACATTCAGCGCGTCCGCCTGCCGGCCCGCGTGGTAAAGCGCCCTCATGAGCTGGGACTGGAGCGTCTCCCGGAAAGGGTGCTCGGCGGCGCTCGCCATCAGCTCCGGAATGATGCGATGGTGCCGGCCCAGTCGCAGCTCCAGTCCGAAGCAGCGCTCCAGGGCGCTCATGCGCTCCTCGTCGAGCCGGGCCGCGGCCGCCCGGACGAGCGGCCCGGTGAGCCCCTCGGCGGCGGGACCGCGCCACAGGCCGAGCGCCGAGCGCAGCAGCCGTACCGCCTCCGCGTCGTCCCCCGCGGCCTCGGCCCGGGCGGCCCGGTCCACCAGGGCCGTGAAACGCCGCACGTCGACGCGGTCTTCGGGCACGGTCAGGCGGTAGCCCTGGCTCTCGGTGCTGATCACATCCGGCAGCCCGCCCTCGGCCAGCACGCGCCGCAGCCGGGAGACGCAGATCCTCAGCTGTACCTCCGCGGTCTGCGGAGCCCGGCCGCCCCAGATGCCGTCGATCAGCCGCGCACCGGTGATCGTCTTGCCGACGTCCAGCAGGAGCAGCGTCAGGAGTGTCTGCTGGCGGGCCCCCGCGACAGTGATCTCCGCGCCTGCCGCAATGATTTCCAATGGGCCAAGGATATTGAAGGAAAACGTGCCGTCAGCGATGTCCAGTCGCATTCAACTCCCCCTCCTTGGCGATGCTTTGGGCGACGCAACGCTACCTCCGTACCGGCCGGTAACAGCCTGTGACGAGCGCCACGAAAGAAAGTTGCGTGGCACGGTAAACCGGATGGGTGGGTCGGGCAACGTGAAGTCGGGTGAGGTGCAGGAAGAGCAATGCACCGGTTATCGGAATCCGTGTTCTGTGGAGAAAGTGTGCCGGTTCGGAAGAGGTGCCCGGCCGCGGCTCAGCCCAGCAGCCGGGCCAGCTCGACCCGGGAGGCCACGCCCAGCTTCCGGAAGATCTGCCGCAGGTGGTAGTTGACGGTGTGCGGCGAGCACGACACCCGCGTCGCCACCTGCTTGTTGGTCAGACCCTGCGCGACCAGCCGCGCGATCCGCTGCTCGGCCGCCGTCAGCGCGCTCCCGGCCGGTGCGCCGGCCTGCTCCGGGCGGGCCGCGGGCTCGGCGTCGGCGGGCCGCTGCCGGCCCTGCGCGCTCTCCCGGAGCAGCGCTTCCAGGCGGGCCACGGCGGCGTGCGCGCCGATCGCGTGGTACCGCTCGGCCGCGGCCCGCAGATGGCGGCGCGCCGTGCCGGTGTCGCTGCCGGGCCGGCCGAGCAGCAGCGTCCCCAGGTCCTCGCTCGCCGCGGCGGCGGCCCAGGGCGCCCGGTGCTCGGCCGCCGCGTGCTCCAGGGCGTCGGGGTCCTCGTACAGCAGCCCCCGTGCATGGGTCGCGGCGGCGGCCAGGCCCGGGTGCGCGGGGTTCCGCTCCGCGAGCCGCTCGACGCGCCGGGTGACCGCGGCGGCCAGGGAGTTCTCCTCCGCGGCCAGGCTCAGCCGCACCAGCCGGGCCGCGGCTGCCGGGTCGCGCACGAACAGCGACGGCCTGGCCAGCAGATCGGGGTAGCGCTCCACCAGCAGGCCGACGGCGGCGCGCGCGTCCATGCCGGCCGTGGCCACCTGGAAGTCGGCCCAGGTGTGCCGCAGGGAGAGGAACGAACCGGGCTGGGCGACGAGTTCCATCCGGGCCCGCCACACCTGGTCGGCGGCCTCGCCCCGCTGGCCACGGGCCAGCGACAGCAGCGACAGCAGGGACAGGCCCTGCGAGGCGGGCAGCCGGGCGTGGGTGCGCTGGGCGAGCGAGACCCCGGAGGAGATCTCGGCCTCCGCGGACTCGGTGCGGCCCGCCCCGAGCAGCAGCCGGCCCCGTACGATCGCCGCCTCGGCCCGGGCCCGCTGGTGCCCCAGGCGCTCGGCCAGCTCGCTCGTCCGCGTCAACGCGGCCTTGGCCTCGGCGAACCGGCCGAGCTGGGTCAGCTTCACGGCCAGCGCGAGCGAGGGGTACGGCCGCCAGCCGGGCGGCAGGACGGCGTGGTCCGCGGCCAGCGCCTCGCGGCCGCAGCGGAGCGCCTCGTCGAGATGTCCCGCCGCCCACTCCAGGTTGGACAGCACCACGGCCGCGACGACCGGGACGGCCCCCGGTCCGCCCGCCCGGACCATGGCCCGGGCACGCTCCCGCCGCCCCTGCTCGTCCGGGCCGAACAGCGAGAGGACCCGGGACGCCTCGGCCTGCGCGGACGCGGGGTCACCGGTGGGGGAGAGGGTCTCGGCCAGCGCCAGGTGGGCCGCCTCCGCGGTCCGCGGGTCCAGCGGGCCGCTCGGGTTGTCGTGCGACAGGAACAGGGCGGACACCAGGGCGTCCGGGGTCGCGTGCGCCTCCGCGGCCGGCTGCCCCGCCGGCCGGGCGGCCGGCGCCCCGCGCAGCAGAGTCCGGCGCACCGGTGCCGGGATCCGGGCGTGCAGCGCCCGGCGGACGTCGGGGGACCGGAAGGCGAGGCGGTCACCGGTGAACCGGATGAGCCCGGCCTCGACCGTCTCCTCCAGGGCGGGCAGCATCGACAAGGTTGTCACCGACTGCACCCGGGCGATCTCCTGCAAGGTGAACACATCGCCGACGAGCGCGGCCGCCTGGGCGAACTGCCAGGCGGACTCGGACAGTTCACCGTAGACCGGGGCCGCGTCGAGTGGTGCTTCGTGGGGGACTGCGTGGTCCAGCATGCGGGTTTCCATCAGCTTCGCTCGGCCGAACTCCTGGGTCGTCCCGAGAGTCTGCGGGCCGGCGGGGAAGCCGGACAAGCCGGAACCGCCGTACCGGGCGCCGCGGATGCCGCGGTGATACGCCCGTGATACACGGCGGATACGCGATCGTCACCGGGCCACCGCGGTCCCCCCGGTGTTGGCAGCACGGGGAGAACACGGTGGCCCGCAGGGTCGTAGACGAACGGACGAACGGATCGACAGGCGAACGGACGGACGGAGGAGCCCGTCTCACGCCTCGGCGGTCTTCTCCTGAGCGGCGATCCGCCGGAAGACCCCCATCATGCCCATCACGACCAGCACCATCGCCAGACACACGGAGGTGGCCGCCACCATCGCGTGCGGGTAGGCGGAACCCGGCCGCCCGTCCCCCGCGACGGCGAAGAACACCGCACCGACGGCCGCGACGCCGGCCGAACTCGAGAACTGCTGCGCCGTGGTGAGCGCACCCGACGCCATGCCCGCCTTCTGCGGCGGCACCCGCAGCAGGGCCGCGCCGATCAGCGAGGGCAGCACGACACCGTTGCCGAGGCCGACCAGGCACAGGCACCCGCAGATCCAGGCGACCTCGGTGTCCGCACCGGCCGCCCGCACCCGCAGCAGCAGCGCCAGCAGCCCCAGAGCGGTCACCGCCGAACCCCCGATCAGGGCGTTCATGCCGAAACGGGCCGTCAGGCGCTTGCCCACCAGCGACGACACCATGTAGCTCACACCCATCGGCGTGAACGTCAGACCGGCTTCGACCGGGCTGAGCGAGAGGCCGCCCTGGAGCAGCAGCGTCAGCGTGAAGATGAAGCTGCCGAAGTAGATGTAGAAGGCCGCGCTCGCGATGATGCCGGCCCGGAACGACGAGCCGTGGAACAGCGTCAGGTCGAGTACGGGGGAGCCGCCGCGCGCCCCCAGCGTCCGCTCCCACCACAGGGTCAGCGCGCCGAGCAGCACACCGCCCGCCATGGACAGCCAGGTCCACACCGGCCAGCCCGAGGAGTGGCCGAGCGCCAGCGGCACCAGAAGCAGGGCGAGGGAGGCGCTGAGGCCGGCCGCGCCCACCGGGTCGATGCCGGCGCCCCGGCCGGAGTGGGCCGGGGGCAGCACCCGCGGGGCGCACAGCGCGACCAGTGTGCACACCGGCACGTTCACCAGGAAGATCACGCGCCAGCCCAGTCCCGCGATGTCGGCGTTGAGCAGCAGCCCGCCGAGGAGCTGCCCGGCGATCGAGCCGATGCCCGCCGTCACCCCGTAGGCGGCGATCGCCCGGGGCCGCTCCGCCGGGGCGAACGTCGCCGTGATGGTCGCCAGCACCTGGGGCGCCATCAGCGCCGCGGTCAGTCCCTGGAGCAGCCGGGCCGCGATGAGCTGCCCCGGGCTCACGGCGATGCCGCACAGCAGCGAGGCGAGGCCGAACCCGGCCATGCCGATCGTGAACAGCCGCCGGTGGCCGTACAGGTCACCGAGCCGGCCGCCGGTGACCATGCCGCTGGCGAGGGCGAACGCATAGCCGCCCACGATGAGTTCGAGGGCCGTGGCACCGGCCCCGAGGTCGCTCTCTAACGACGGCGCCGCCACGTTCACGACGAAGAAGTCGAACTGGGTGACGAAGGTGCCCGCCAGCAGAACGGTGAGCACGGCCGCGATGGACGGTCTGCGCGGGGACGTCCCGTCGGCCGAGCGGGTGTGCGCAGGGGTGGAAGAAGCCGCTTCGGTCATCTTTTTCCTCGTTGCATGCGCTGAGCGGTGTTGGGGGCAACGGTGATCCGCGCGGTGCACGTACGCCGGCCCGCCTCATCGGTGATCACAACATCGTACGAGGCAAGGGTCGGACCGAGGGAGAGTGCAGTCGCCACCGCGGTCACCACACCGCTGCGCACCGGCCGGTGGTGCGTGGCGTTGACATCGACCCCGAGGGCGATATGGCCGCCGCCCGCGTGCATGGCCGCGCCGATGGACCCGAGGGTCTCGGCGAGCACCACGGACGCGCCCCCGTGCAGCATGCCGTACAACTGCTTGTTGCCGTTCACCGGCATGGTGCCGACGAGCCGTTCGGGCGACGCCTCGACCAGCTCGATGCCCATGCGCGCGGCGAGGGTCTCGGGGCCGCCGGGCCGGCTGATCCACGCCGACAGGTCGGCGCTCTCCTCCGGCCCGGCGGCGGAGGACTCGGTCATCGGGCCGCCGCGTCCTTCGTCTCGGTGGCGAACCGGCCGGTGGCCGAGGCCGTGTAGGCGTCGAGGTCCGCGTACTTCTCCCGCAGCCTGCGCTTGAGCACCTTGCCGGTGGGGCCGGTCGGGATGGCGGCCTCGTCGACGGTCGTCTCCAGCAGCGCCAGCGGCGGCTGGCCGGCCTCGCGCAGCGCCGCGTTGGCCCGTGCCAGCAGCTCCGCCGGGTCCGCGTCGGCGGGCGCCCGGACCACGGCCACCGGCGCCGGGACGCCCGCGCGGCGTCCCGCGGCCACCGCGCAGTCCGCCGCCTCCTCCAGGGCGAGCAGCAGGATCTCCTCCATCAGCACCGAGTAGCCGGGGCCCTCGGGGGTGTGGATCGTGTCCACCGCGCGGTCCACATGGAAGAAGTCCTCGCCCTCCCGGTAGGCGAGATCGCCCGACAGCCAGTAACCGGCCAGCTTGCTGCGGTAGTAGGTGTCGGCGTCGTTCCAGTACCCCGGGATGACGGACTTGCTGCGCAGCCCGAACAGGCCGACCTCGCCGTCGGCGGCCGGGGTGCCGTCCTCGCGCAGCACCGCCACCTCGCCGGCCGGCACCGGGTTGCCCAGGAAGCGGGGGCGCGGCGGGGTGTCCTGGGAGATATAGCGGCGCAGCGTCGCCCAGCCCAGTTCCGAGGAGCCGAGGCCGTCGCTGAAGACCGAGCCCGGCCGGCGCTCGCCGTCCACCACGTGGTGGCCGTACCGGATCAGCTTGCGGATGTGCGCGTCGTGCGCCGAGTCACCGGTGTTCTGCCACTCCCGGACCGAGGTGAAGTCCTCCGGGTCCAGCTCCATGGAGGCCAGCTCCGAGTACGTCTGGTTGAACGCCAGGATGCGGGTCGGCCGGTGCTCCCGGGCGCCGCGCGCCACCCCGGGCCCGGACTGGTCGGAGAAGGAGATCAGCGGCAGGCCGCACAGCAGCGAGTAGAAGGTGTACGCGATCGCCGACGAGTGCGACTGGGGCGCCGCCGACAGCATCACCGTCGGGTCCTCCGGCACGGACAGCCGCCAGCCCGGACCGTACAGGCTCTGCCGGTGCGCCCAGATGACCGGCTTCGGGGTGCCGGTGGTGCCGGAGGAGTGGCACAGGAACACCGGGTCGTCGTCGCCGTGCCGGTACAGCGCCCGGTCGGGCAGGCTCCGCCGGCCGAGGACCCGCGCGTCGTCGGCGGTGACGGTCCAGCGCAGCGTCGCCAGCTTCTCCTGGCGGCCGTCCAGCAGGGCCAGGTGGGCCGCGTCGGTGAACAGCCCGACCGGGTCGGTGCGCGCCATCAGACCGAGGGCGAGGTCCGGTTCCATGCGCCCGTTGACGAGCAGCGGTATCGCGCCGATCCGGGCCAGGGCCGCCAGCTGGACCTGGTCGTCGAAGGAGTCCTCGATGTAGACCGCGACCCGGTCGCTGCGCCGCACCCCGCGGTCCCAGTAGAACGACGCCCAGGACTCGGCCAGTTCGTCGAGCTGCCGCAGATTGAATTCCGACTGAGGCACACCGTCGACATTCATGACCGGGCGATCGGCCACAAGGCAGGTCAGATCCGGATGCGGACTGAGTTCGAGCGCCTTTCTCCACGCATTCCCGCCGCCCACGGACGTGTCTTCGTAAATGCGCCGGCGGGCGTCCTGATCGAGCATGGATCGCGTCGTGAGCGGCATGTTCACCTGGCCTTGGTCGGGTGCAGGGAGATGCGCGGCGAGGGGGCGCGCCACGTCGGTGACGACGGTAGACGCCGACCCGTGGCGGCCGTAACTACTCGAACGAGTAGGTGAGTCGGTGGGGTGCCTACTCGTTCGCGCGGTGTGCGGGCACCGACTGCCGGGCTAGCTTTTCGGCCATCGGCAGAAGGGAATCCACCAGTGACCACGCAGAGAAAGCTCGCAAGCGAAAAGCTGCGCGAGATCGTGGCGACAGTTCTGGAACTGGAACCGTCCGACGTGGGCGAGTCCGACCCCTGGGTGGATGAACTCGGCATGACCTCCCTCGAAAAGGTCGAGGCCATCACCCGCATTCAGGAGAACTTCGGAACCGCCCTGACACCGCGGCAGGCGGCGGCGATCGGCTCGGTGGCCGACGCGCTCGCCGTCCTCGCCCCGGCGGACGCCGCGGCCGGCCAGGCCGACCTGGTCGGGCGCCTGGTGCGGCACCGGATCGACGCCGAAGAGGGCGACCGGACGGCCTACACCGACCCCGACGTGGGCCGGGTGTCGTACGCCGGGCTCTACGCCGCGGCCCGTGACTACGCCGCCGAGCTGCGTGCGGCGGGCGTCCGGCCCGGGGAGCGCGGCGTGGTGATCGCCGAGGACTCCGTGGCCACGGTGGCGGCGGTCCTCGGCCACTGGTGGCTCGGCTCCGTGCCGGTCGTGGTGAGCCCGCTCCTCGACGACGCCGACATCGCCTTCGCGGTCGAGGACTGCGGGGCCCGCGTGGTGCACGTCGACGGCTCCGACGCCAAGCGCGCCGCCCTGCACGAAACGCTCGCGCACCTCCCGCGCCTCGACGGCGAGGACACCCGCCGCAGGATGACGGAAGGCCGCGCGCCCGCCGACGACACCCCGCCGCCGCACACCGGGCCCGCCGACGCCGAGGCCCTCGTGCAGTACACCTCCGGCAGCACCGGCACCCCCAAGGGCGTACGGCACTCGGCGGCCGGCCTGCTGGCCATGATCGACGGCTTCGGCGGCGTCCTGGGGCTGCGCCCCGACGACACGCTGCTGACCACCGCCCGCCTCTCCTTCGGCTACGGCTTCGGCAACGCGGTGCTCTGCGTCCTCGCGGCCGGCGCGAGCGCGGCCCTGATCCGCGGCGCGGTCGACCCGTACACCGCGGCCGAGGCCCTCGCCACCCACCGGCCCACCGTCTTCTGCTCCGTACCCCGGCTCTACGCCGCCCTGACCCAGCTGCCCGGACAGGACAGCGCCGGCTACGACGCCGTACGGCTGTGCACCACGGCCGGCGAGAACTGCCCGCCGGCGCTCGCCGAGCGCATCCGGGCGGCCTTCGGCGCCCCGCTCGTGAACTGCTTCGGCGCCACCGAACTGATGCACGTCGCCCTGGTCGCACCGGCCGACCGCACACCCGAGGGCGCGCTCGGCTTCCCCGTCCCCGGGGTCCGGGCCACCGTCCGCGACGCCGACGGCACCGAACTGCCCGACGGGCAGGAGGGCCGGCTGCACATCGCCGGCCCCACCGTCGCCCTCGGCTACGTCAACCGGGCCGAGGCCGACCGGGCCGCCTTCGCCGACGGCGGCGCCTACACCGGCGATCTGGTACGGCGCGCCCCGGACGGCTCCTTCGCCTACCTGTGCCGGGCCGACGACATCCTCAACATCGGCGGCTACAAGGTGGTCCCGGCCGAGATCGAGGGCGTCCTGCGCACCGTCGAGGGCGTCGCGGCCTGCGCGGTCGTCGCCGGCCGCGACGCCAACGGCCTGGAGCAGGCGGTGGCCTGCGTCCAGCCGGCGGACGGCGCCGACCCGGCCAGGGTGCGCCGCGCCGTGATCAGCGCCGCGCGGCGCGGACTGCCCGCGCACAAGCGGCCCTCCCGGGTGGAGCTGTTCCCCGAGCTGCCGACGACCGTCAGCGGCAAGACCGCGGCCCACACCCTGCGCACCCGGGTGGCCGAGGCATGACCTGGGACATCATCGGCCTGGGCGCCGTCAGCAGCGTCGGCGCCGACGCTCGCGCCACCTACGACGCGCTGTGCGCCGGCCGCGACGGCCGCGCCCCGGTCCGCGTCTTCGACCCGGCCTTCTACCAGGCCCGGCACGCCTACGAGATCGACGACCGCGGCCCCGGCGGCGACCGCCCGCTGCGCGCCACCGGCTGGCTCCTCACGGCGGTCGAGCAGGCCCTCGCCGACGCCGGACTCGACGACGACCTCAGCGAGGTCCCCGTGCTCGTCGGCACCACCCTGCGCGAGCAGCGCAGCGTGGAGCTGTGGTGGCGCGAGGGTGCCCGAGTGGCCACCGACGAGCTGCACTTCGGCAGCGCGCTGCGCCGCCGCTTCCACGCACGCACCAGCTACACCTTCGCCAACGCCTGCGCCGCCTCCCTGTACGCCCTCGGCATGGCCGCCGACCTGATCTCCCTCGGCCAGGCGGACACCGTGGTCGTGGCCGGCGCCGACTCCATCGCGGAGTCCACCTTCGCCGCCATGGACCGGGCACAGACCCTGGTGCCGGACGCCGCACGCCCCTTCGACCGCGGCCACAAGGGCATGGTCATGGGCGAGGGCGCCGTGGCCGTGGTCCTCACCCGGGCCGGAGCGCGGCGGACGGGCGTCGCGGCCCGGCTGCGCGCCGTCGGCCTCAACTGCGACGCGGGCCACCCCACGGCCCCGGACCCGGCGGGCGTGGAGGCCGGAATCCGCGACGCCCACCAGCGGGCCGGGGTGCGCCCCGGCGACATCGACCTCGTGATGCTGCACGGCACGGGCACCGCCCGCAACGACGAGACCGAGGCGGCGGTCATGTCCCGGCTCTTCACCGACGCCCCGGGCCCGCTCATGACGGCCGTCAAGTCGGGCGTCGGGCACACGCTGGGCGGCTCCGGGCTGCTGAGCCTGGTGACGGCCGTGCTGAGCATGCGGCACGGCGCCGTACCGCCGGTCATCGGACTGACCGACCCCATCGAGGAGGCGGCGGGACTGCGCCTGGTGCAGGGCGCCGCGGCACCCGCCCCGATCGCCCTCGCCCAGGTCAACGCGTTCGGGTTCGGCGGGATCAACGCCGTCGCGGTGGTGGAGAAGGCGTGAACAGCGAACCGACAGCGGGGGTGGAACAGGCGTGAACAGCGAACCGACGGCACACCCGTCCGCGGTGGTGGTCACCGGAGCCGGGCTCGCCGTGCCCGGCCTCGCGGGACCCGCGGACCTCCTGCACCGCGACCGCGGCGGCACGCCGTTCGACCCGGAGACCGGTCTGAAGGGCCGAGATCTGCGGCACAAGGACCGCGCCACCCGTCTCGCGCTGCGCGCCGTCGAACCGGCGCTGCGCGACGCCGGGCTGTACGGCCCGGACGGCCCGGACCTCGACGGCGCCCGCACCGCCACCGTCGTCAGCTCCAACACCGGCAACTACGACAGCGTCTGCGACTACGTCGACACCGCCGCCCGGCACACCTCGCGGGCCATCAGCGCGACCGGACTGCCGCAGACGTCCACCAGCGCCATCGCGGGCTGGATCGCGGCCGGCTACGGGCTGCGCGGGCCCGCGGTCACCCTGTGCAACGGAGCGACGAGCGGACTCGACGCCCTGCACTGGGGCCGCAACCTGATCGCCGCGGGCCGCGCCGACACCGTCGTCGTGACCGGCGTCGAACCGGCCAACGAGGTCGTGGCCAAGCTGCTGGGCGCCGACCCCGTGGACGGCGCCGCCACGGTCGTCCTGGAGTCCGCCGCGCACGCGGCCGGGCGGGGCGCCCGGGTCCGCGCCCGGTGGCGGGGATACGACCGCGGGCACGACCACGCGGAGGTGCTGCGCGCCGCGGCCGACCTGCGGGCCGAGCCGATCGGCCTGTGGCTGACCGGAGCCCCCCAGGAAGACCGGCCGCACCTGCCCGAACGGGCCAGGCTCGCCTGCCTGGCCGACCGGTTGGGGGAGTGCGGCGGAGCCCTCGGCGTGCTCCAGTGCGCCGCCGCGGTCGCCTACTACGACGGCGGCGGCGACGGCCTGGTGCTGGCCACGGCCCACGGCACGGACGCGTCCGCCGCGGTGGCCCTCCTGCCGCCCCCGGCGGCGGCCCGCACCGCCCTGTGACCCCACAGCATCCCGAGAAAGGAACACGACCGTGCCCGACACCACCTCCGTCTCCGTCGACCTGGAAGAGCTGCGCGCCCTGATGGCCGTCACCTTCGAGCTGTCGCCCGAGGAGGTCACCGACGACGCCCACTTCACCCAGGACCTGGGCATGGACTCCCTCATCACGCTGGAGATCGCCACCCGGCTCGAGGACCGCTACGGCATCGACGTCACCGACGACGAGCTGAAGACCATCAACACCCTGGCCGGCGTGCACGAGCTGGTCCGGCAGAAACTCGCCGCCGCATGAGCGCGCCGACCACCCCCACCTCCCCGGCCGCCCCGGAGGGCACCGGCCGGCCCGTCGCCCTGGTCACCGGCGGCTCCCGCGGCATCGGGCGCGCCGTCGTGGCACGGCTCGCCCGGGAGGGACACGACGTGGCCTTCTGCCACCGCTCCAACGAGTCCGCCGCGAAGGAGGCGGCGGACGCCGCGGCCGAGGCCGGCGCCCGCGTGCTGCACCGCACCGTCGATATCGCCGACCCCGAGCAGGTCCGGCGGTTCGTGACCGAGACCGAACGCGAACTCGGCCCGGTGCGCACGCTCGTCAGCGCCGCCGGCATCACCCGGGACCGGCCCCTCGCCCTCATGTCCGACGACGAGTGGCACGACGTGCTGTCCACCAACCTGGACGGCACCTACGCGGTCTGCCGCGCCGTGATCACCCGGATGATGCGCCGCAAGGCCGGCTGCGTCATCACGCTGTCCTCGGTCGCCGGGGTCCACGGCAACGCCCACCAGACCAACTACTCGGCGTCGAAGGCCGGGATCATCGGCTTCACCCGGGCCCTGGCCAAGGAGTGCGGCCCCTACGGCGTCCGCGCCAACGTCGTGGCGCCGGGCTTCATCGACACCGACATGACCGCGGCGCTGACGGACACGGTGCGCGAGCGGCTCCGGGAGCGGATCCCGCTCGCCCGGTTCGGCCGGCCCGACGACGTCGCCCACCTCGTCGCCTTCCTCGCCTCCGACCGCGCCGCGTACATCACCGGCCAGGTCCTCGGCGTCGACGGCGGACTGGTCGTGTGACCGGCCCCCCGACCGTCGTACGCCCGCACCTCGCATGGGAGAGACATCAGTGGACAACGCCCTGCTCGACCTCCGTCACCAGGAGGCCCGGCAGCAGCCGCCCTGGGAGGACCTGGCCCAGCTGGCGCGGGTGCGCCGGGCCCTCGCCCAGCGCCCCGCCCTGGTCCGCGCCGAGGACGTCGCCGTCCTGCGCGGGCTGCTCGCCGACGTCGCCGCGGGCAAGGCCGAGGTCGTCCAGGCCGGCGACTGCGCCGAGGACCCCGACGACTGCACGGCCCGGCACGTCGCCCGCAAGAGCGCCGTCCTCGATCTGCTGGCCGGTGCGCTGAAACTCACCACCGGCCGGCCCGTGATCCGGGTGGGGCGGCTGGCGGGACAGTTCGCCAAGCCCCGCTCGCAGCCCACCGAGATCGTCGCCGGACGGGAACTGCCCGTGTACCGGGGTCACTTGGTCAACGGACCGGAACCCGACCCGGAGAGCCGCCGCCCGGATCCGCTGCGCCTGCTCACCGGGTACATGGCCGCCGCCGACATCATGGGGCACCTCGGCTGGACGGCGGGCCCGCGGCCGGCCGGCGGCGCCGAGGCCGTGGTGTGGACCAGCCACGAGGCGCTGCTGCTCGACTACGAACTGCCCCTGCTGCGCCGCACCGAGGACGGCGCCCTGCTGCTCGCCTCCACGCACTTCCCGTGGATCGGCGAACGCACCCGCGGGCTCGACGGCGCCCATGTCGCCCTGCTCGCCGAAGTGGTCAACCCGGTGGCCTGCAAGGTCGGTCCGGGCATGACCCCCGACGAGCTGGTCGCCCTGTGCGAGCGGCTCGACCCGCTGCGCCAGCCGGGCCGGCTCACCCTCATCGCCCGCACCGGCGCCGACCGGGCCGCGGCCGTGCTGCCCCGCCTGGTCGCCGCCGTCCGGGCCGAGGGGCACCCGGCGATCTGGCTCACCGACCCCATGCACGGCAACACCGTCACCGGCCCCGACGGGCGCAAACGGCGGCACACGGACACCATCCGGCGGGAGATCGAGGCGTTCCAGACGGCCGTGCGCGAGGCGGGCGGTGTGGCCGGCGGGCTGCACCTGGAGACCACCCCGGACGACGTCCTGGAATGCCTGCCCGGCGGCCCGTACACCGCCCCCGGCGCGCCGGCCCGCGGCCCGTACACCAGCCTGTGCGACCCCCGGCTCAACCCCGCCCAGGCGCTGGAAGTCGTGGCCGCCTGGCGGCCCTGAGACATCCCGGCAGCGAAAGGAAGAGCATGCAGGACAAGACAGCCATCGTCACCGGAGCCGCGGGCGGGATCGGCGGCGCGGTCGTCGCCGCCCTGGTCCGGGCCGGCGTCCGTGTCGCCGCCGTCGACCGCGAGGCCGACCGGCTGCGCAAGTGCGCCGACGAGGTGACCGGGGGACCGGGCACGGTCACGCCGTACCCCGCGGACGTCACCGATTCCGGCGCCGTCCGCGACCTGGTCGACGCCGTCGAACGCACCCTGGGCGCCGTGGACTTCCTCGTCAACGCCGCCGGGGTGCTGCACCTGGGACCCGTCGTCGGATACGGCGACGAGGAGTGGGCCCGCACGTTCGCCGTGAACGCCACCGGTGTCTTCCTCATGTCCCGTACGGTGGCCGAGCGGATGGTGCCCCGCCGCTCGGGCGCGATCGTGACCGTGGCCTCCAACGCGGCCCGCACCCCGCGCGCCGAGATGGCCGCCTACGCCGCCTCCAAGGCGGCCGCCGCCCACTTCACCAAGTCGCTCGGCGTCGAGCTGGCGCCGTACGGCATCCGCTGCAACGTGGTGGGCCCGGGCTCCACCGACACGCCGATGCTCACCTCGATGTGGCGGGACGAGTCGGACCGCGAGGCCACCCTGCGCGGCCGCCCGGAGACCTACCGACTCGGCATCCCGCTGGGCCGCATCGCCCGGCCCGAGAACATCGCCGACGCCGTGCTGTTCCTGCTGTCCGACGCCGCCGCGCACATCACGCTGCACGACCTGACGGTCGACGGCGGAGCCAGCCTCGGCGCCTAGGGCCTTTCTTTCGGATCAGGTCGGCTGCGGCGCCGGCGCCTTCTGGCCACCCCGAGCGGGCTCTGGTGCGTGCAGATGCAAGGCGGAGG
>NZ_JBSFHC010000011.1:0-270157 GCF_053596835.1 Streptomyces sp. NPDC001606 | reverse complement strand
AAAGAAGCGGTCTCCGAGGTGAACCGGTCACCGGTGAGCTGCATACCGTCACCCGAGTCCCCCGCGAACCGGATGATCACCCGGTCCAGACGCCGCACGTCCTTCGCGCCGCCGGGCTTCCGCTGCTCTCCGACGACCGTTCCGTCGGTCTGCTCCGTTGGGCTGCTGACCTGGCTGGTCACTGAACTGGACCTCCTTCGAGGCGGCTGTCCGTGGGTGGTCGTACCACGGACCATCCCTGGATCAACCCTACGTCGGTTAGGGTCGCCTTCCCGAGCCGATCCGAAGATTAGGGCGGCGTTTCGGGATGGCCTGTCGCGCTGCTTCTCACTGTCCCTCACCGGGGGCCTGCGCCGCTGAAATTCCGATCAAGAATCCGTCGCGCGTTCCCCCGTCGTGCCCCGGCCTCGGTGGTCCGGCACGTTTCCGTGCGTCTTTCCGTGCGTCCTCTTCGGCCGAGTACCCGGGTGACGGTGAGAGTTCAGGAGTTCAGATACGTCAGAACGGCCAGAACCCGCCGGTGGTCGCCGTCGCTCGGAGCCAGCCCCAGCTTCGAGAAGATGTTACTGACGTGTTTTTCCACGGCGCCGTCGCTGACCACAAGCTGCCGGGCGATCGCCGAGTTCGTACGGCCCTCGGCCATCAGACCGAGCACCTCGCGCTCCCTCGGGGTGAGCCCCGCCAGCACGTCCTGCTTGCGGCTGCGGCCCAGCAACTGCGCGACGACCTCCGGGTCGAGCGCCGTACCGCCCTCGGCGACCCGCACCACCGCGTCCACGAACTCGCGGACCTCCGCGACCCGGTCCTTCAGCAGATAGCCCACGCCCCGGCTGGAACCGGCCAGCAGCTCGGTGGCGTAGCGCTCCTCCACGTACTGCGAGAGCACCAGCACCCCGAGTCCCGGATGCGTCCTGCGCAGCTGTACGGCGGCCCGGACGCCTTCGTCGGTGTGGGTCGGCGGCATCCGTACGTCCGCCACCACGACGTCCGGCACCTCGCCCTGCGCGTCCAGGTCGGCGATGGTCTTGAGCAGCGCCTCGGCGTCCCCGACACCGGCCACCACCTCGTGCCCGCGGTCCGTCAGCAGCCGGGTCAGGCCCTCCCTGAGCAGCACCGAGTCCTCGGCGATGACGACCCGTACCCGCACCCTGTTCTCCACGATCCCCCGTCCCCCCGCCGCCCGTGCCGGCGTCCTTCGCTGTCCGTTGCTGTCTGCGCGGGACCAGCATTCCACGGGGGCGGGGGGCGCCGCGCGGATCACACGGCGGTGCGCCAGGGCTCACAAGGCGGTGCGCCAGGGCAGTTCCGCGGTGACCCGGGTGGGGCCGCCCGCCGGGGAGTCGATCACAAGGATGCCGTCCACGGCCTTCAGCCGGCCGGCCAGCCCGGCCAGGCCCGAGCCGCCGGAGGCGTCCGCACCGCCCACCCCGTCATCGGTGACCTGGAGCATCAGCCGGTCCGCGGAGCGCCACACGTCCACCGTCGCGGACCGGGCCCCGCTGTGCTTGCTGATGTTCTGGAGCAGCTCGGAGACGGTGAAGTAGGCGATGCCCTCGATGGCCGGCGCCGGGCGGCCCGGCAGGTCCACCTCGACGGTCACCGGAATCGTGCAGCGGGCGGCGACCGAGGACAGCGCGGCGTCCAGGCCCCGGTCGGTGAGGACGGCCGGATGGATGCCCCGCGCGAGATCACGCAGCTCCTGGAGCGCGGTCTTCACCTCGCCGTGGGCCTCCTCGACCATCCGCGCCGCCGCCCGCGGGTCCTCCCGGAGCTTCTCCTTGGCCAGCCCCAGATCCATGGCGAGACCGACCAGCCGGGCCTGCGCCCCGTCGTGCAGATCCCGCTCGATGCGCCGCAGGTCGGCCGCCGCCGTGTCCACCACGACCCCCCGGTCCGACTCCAGCTCCACCACCCGCGCCGACAGCCGGGACGGTCCCAGCAGCCCGTGCACCAGCACCCGGTCC
The DNA here is from genome assembly GCF_053596835.1 of Streptomyces sp. NPDC001606. Taxonomy (NCBI): domain Bacteria; kingdom Bacillati; phylum Actinomycetota; class Actinomycetes; order Kitasatosporales; family Streptomycetaceae; genus Streptomyces; species Streptomyces sp. NPDC001606. Next base: position 268,193 of record NZ_JBSFHC010000011.1, on the reverse strand, counting down.
ACGGTCGTCAGAGCCCGTACGAGCCACGGCGCGACCAGCGTGAACAGCAGTCCGACCAGCGCGGTCACGGTGATCTCGAAGGGGTTGTCGAGATAGATCCGGTGGTGCTCGTCGCCGTACAGCTGAAGGCCGCCCTGGCCGCCGTACATCGGGAAGGCCCAGAACCACAGCGGATAGGTCAGCAGCGACCAGCCGGTCGTCCAGAAGGTCACCGCCGCCGAGAAGGAGAACACCGCCCAGGGGAACTGCACCAGCGCGTACAGCAGCTGCCGCCAGGAGGTGCCGCTGCGCAGAACCGCGCCCACCCAGGCCGCCACGCTCCGCTTGCGCGGGCGCAGCGGCTCCGGCTCGGCCACGTCCAGCCGCAGCAGCCCGCGCGCCCGGGCCCGCTCCAGCGCGCCGAAGCCGCGGCAGCCGGCCAGCGCCGCCGCCAGCACCGGCACGCCCAGGAAGGTCACCAGCAGGCCCGCCCCGAGCGACACCATGGTCACCGCCCAGCTGAACAGGGCGATCGATACCGGCAGGCTCAGCAGGACATAGCCGAACTCGCGCCAGCTGCGCGCCTCCAGGGGGGCCCGGAGCGCGAGCGGCAGCCGGGGGCCGGAGCCGGTCCCGGCTCCGATTCCGCTTCCGGTCCGGGATCGGCTCCGTCCGAGGTCTCGGTACGGCTGTCCGTCCTCGTGCTGGTAGGTGCTGGGCATGGAATGTCGTCCCCGTCTCTCCTCGTGCGGCGGCGGTTCGGCCGTGTCCCCAGGATCGTGCGGCGCGGCGGGCCCGGGCCATGGAGACCGTCGGCGTCTCGGAAGGGGGGTTTTCCCCACCTCCCGCCCCCACTCCGCTACTCCGTGCGGTCCCGCCACGGCAGCTCCGCCGTGATCACCGTCGGGCCGCCGTCCGGTGAGTCGACCGCGAACAGGCCGTCCACCGCGCCGAGCCGGTCCGCCAGGCCCCGCATGCCGCTGCCGCCGTCCAGCCGGGCCCCGCCCCGGCCGTCGTCCCGGACCTGCATCAGCAGCCGGTCCGCGGAACGCCACACGTCCACCGACGCGGACCGGGCCCCGCTGTGCTTGCTGATGTTCTGGAGCAGCTCGGAGACGGTGAAGTAGGCGATGCCCTCGATGGCCGGGGCCGGCCGGGCGGACAGCTCCACGGTCACCCGCACCGGCACCGTGCAGCGGGCGGCGACCGAGGACAGCGCGGCGTCCAGGCCCCGGTCGGTGAGGACCGCCGGATGGATGCCCCGCGCCAGATCGCGCAGCTCCTGGAGGGCCAGCTTCACCTCGCCGTGCGCCTCCGCCACCATCTCCGCGGCGGCGTCCGGATCCTCCAGCAGCTTCTCCTTGGCCAGGCCGAGCCCCATGGCCAGGTTGACCAGGCGGGCCTGCGCCCCGTCGTGCAGATCCCGCTCGATGCGCCGCAGGTCGGCCGCCGCCGTGTCCACCACGATCCCGCGGTCCGACTCCAGCTCGGCGATCCGCCGCTCCAGCTCGTCGGAGGGCGACAACAGCCCGCGCACCATGGCCCGGTCCACGTTCGCCATCCCGCGCGCGAGGTACGGCAGCACCGGCCACAGCACGAACAGCGAGGTCAGAACCGTGCAGAAGGTGAGGACGCCCCAGGGCAGCCGGATCACGTCGTACAGGAGGGTCCGCCAGCCCACCGGGTCCTTCAGCGCCAGCCACAGCCGCTGGATCGGGCTCCCGGCCTTCGTCAGGGGCAGCGGCGTCGGCTCCTCCACGCGCACCCCGAGCAGCCACCGGGCCCGGGCCCGCTCCAGCTTGCCCAGCTGCCGGGAGCCGAGCAGAGCGAACGCGAGCAGCGGCAGGCCGATCGCCGTGATGCTGAGGATCCCGCCGGTGACCACGACCGTCACCGCGTAAATGAAGCCGCACACCGTCACCGGCAGGTTCAGCAGGAGATGCGCGATCTCCTTCCAGGTGCGCGTGTCGTAGGCGAACCGGGGCGGCGGCAGGGCGGCGGGGCCGCCGTCGGTGCGATCGGCGCCGGCGGCGGAGCGGAGAACGGTCATGCCGGTCAGCGTGCCGTGCGCCGCGTCCTTCGCGCCATGCGGTATGCCGCCCTCCGCCGGTGGGGACACCCCCACCCCGACTTCTCCCCGGGGCTTCCCCTGGGGGCTCCTCCGGCCCGCCCGGCTGTCCCACGCGGCCCGCCCGGCTGTCTCACGCCGTGACTGGCTGCTTACCGCTTCTTTATCAGGGCCTAGACTCCCGTCCGTACAGATCCCCGAATCATCGCGTCACGGGGTTCACTAAAGTCACGAGGTCAGGGAGCGAGGGACGGACGGTGCGGGAGACGTTGGGGGACTCGACGAGCGCCGCGGCGAACGTCATCGCGGCCGGCTACTTCCGGTCCTACTCGGCCGTGGGACTGCTCGCCCTCGTCGGCGTGCTGTTCGTCGCGGTCGCCTTCGGTGCCGGCCGGCTGCTGCGCCCGGTCGTGCCGACACCCGAGAAACTGCTGACCTACGAGTGCGGCGTCGACCCCGTCGGCGAGGGCTGGGCCCACACCCAGGTCCGCTACTACGTCTACGCCTTCCTGTACGTGATCTTCGCGGTCGACTCGATCTTCCTGTTCCCCTGGGCGACGGTCTTCGCCGCCCCCGGCTACGGCGCGACGACCCTCGTGGAGATGTTCGTCTTCCTCGGCTTCCTCGCCGTCGGCCTGCTGTACGCATACAAGAAGGGCGTCATGGCATGGACGTGAACCCGGATCCCGTTTACCTGCCGGAGCCCAAGCGGCTGGGCGCGCTCGCCAGGCTGGCCCCGGAGCCGATGAAGGTGGTCCTGAACTGGGGCCGCCGCTACTCGCTCTGGGTCTTCAACTTCGGCCTCGCCTGCTGCGCGATCGAGTTCATCGCCGCGTCGATGGCCCGCCACGACTTCATCCGGCTCGGTGTCATCCCGTTCGCCCCGGGTCCGCGCCAGGCCGACCTGATGGTGGTGTCCGGCACGGTGACGGACAAGATGGCCCCGGCCGTGAAGCGCCTGTACGAGCAGATGCCCGAGCCGAAGTACGTCATCTCCTTCGGCGCCTGCTCCAACTGCGGCGGCCCCTACTGGGACTCGTACTCGGTCACCAAGGGCGTCGACCAGATCATCCCGGTGGACGTGTACGTCCCCGGCTGCCCGCCCCGGCCCGAGGCGCTGCTCCAGGGCATCCTCAAGCTCCAGGAGAAGATCGCCCGCGAGTCCCTGGGCGAGCGGTACGGCACCCCCGCGGCCCGCCCCTCCGCGGCCGCCCTCCAGAGCGGCCTGGTGAAGCCGCCGGCCGGGGAGGGCGCCCGATGAGCGCGCCCGGCTGGCTGCCCGCCCCCGCCGAGGAACTCTTCGGCGCGGACGCCACGGCCGAGGAGTCGTACGAGCTGCTGACGGTCGACGTCCCGCCGTCCTCCTGGCTCACCGCCCTGGAGACCGCCCGTACGAGCCTGTCCTGCACCTACTTCGACTGGCTGAGCGCCGTCGACGAACCCGGCACGGGCTTCCGCGTCTCCGCGCACCTGGTCGCCCTGTCCCCGGTCCGCCGGCTGCTCGTCCGTACGACGGTCCCGCACACGGCGCCGGCCCTGCCGTCCGCCGTCGGCGTCTTCGCGGGCGCGGCCTGGCACGAGCGCGAGACCCACGAGATGTTCGGGGTGGTCTTCGAGGGCCACCCGAACGTCCGGGAGCATCTGCTGCTCCCCGAGAACTTCGAGGGCCACCCGCTGCGCAAGGACTTCGTCCTCGCCGCCCGGGTCGCCAAGGCCTGGCCCGGCGCCAAGGAGCCCGGCGAGTCCGACCACGGCGGCCCCAAGCGCCGCCAGATGCTGCCGCCCGGCGTCCCGGACCCGAACGAATGGGGCCCCCTCAAGGGCCAGCTGCCCCCGGCCCCGGCCCGCCCGGCCCGTCCGGCCCGCGCCGCGGGTGCGGCGGGTGCCGGACGAGCGGCGGGGGCGGCGGGTGCCGCTGGTGCGGCGGCGCGCGCGGCCGGGGAGCGTCCGGTACGGCGCACCCGTACGGCGGCGGAGGGCTCGGCGAGCCAGACGCCCGAGGGGGCTGCCGCCGGTGCCGATGTTGCCGGCACGCCGGAGGTGGCCGGTGCTGGTGCCGCTGCCCCCGCGCGTCCGCGTCGGGCGCGGACCGCGAGTCAGGGCTCGGTGAGCCAGACGGCGGCGTCCGGAGCCGAGGACGCGGCGGACCTCCAGCAGGCCGCCACCGAGGGCGACGCGACCCGGGCCGCGGCAGCGGCCCCCCAGGAGGGGCCCGCCGCCGAGGCTTCGGTCGCGCACGAGCCCGGCCCGGCACCGTCGGCCGCGCCTCCGCGCCGCGCGCGCAGCGCCTCGCAGGGCTCCGCCTCCCAGCGCAGGCAGGCGGCGGAGCCGGCCCCCGCCGAGCCCACGGAGGGGGAGGGCACCGACCGTCCCGCCCGCCGGAGCCCGGCCCCGCGCAGCTCGGACGCGCCCTGGCACCACGCCCGCCCGGCCTTCGACGAGCCGGAGCCCGGCCCTGCCGGGGACACCCCCGACCCGGCCACGGAGTCCGCCCCCGAGCCGGCCCCCGACCCGGCCACGGAGTCCGCCCCCGACCCCACCCCCGAAGATCCCGCAGGAGGCCCGCAGTGAACGGCGCGCTGGACGTCGCCCTGCGACTTCTGATCGTCTTCGTCGTCTTCCTCACCTTCCCGCTGATCGTCGGCCAGACCGAGCACAAGGTGATGGCCCATATGCAGGGCCGCCTCGGTCCGATGTACGCGGGCGGCTTCCACGGCTGGGCCCAGCTCGTCGCGGACGGCGTGAAGTTCGCGCAGAAGGAGGACGTCGTCCCGGCCGGCGCCGACCGCCGGATCTTCCAGCTCGCCCCCGCCGTGGCGCTGCTGCCGTACCTCCTCGTGCTGCTCGCCATCCCGATCGGCCCGGGCGAGGGTGCCGTCGGCCAGGTCGTCGACGCGGGCGTGTTCTTCGTGCTCGCGGTGATGGGGGTCGGCGTGCTTGGCTCCCTCATGGCCGGCTGGGCCAGCGCGAACAAGTTTTCCCTGCTGGGCGGCCTGCGCACGGCCGCCCAGCTGCTCGCCTACGAACTGCCGATGCTGCTCGCCGCCGCCTCGGTCGCGATGGCGGCGGGCACCGTCTCGCTGCCCGGCGTGCTGCACGCCTTCCACTGGTGGTGGGTGCCCTGGCAGCTCATCGGCGCCTTCGTCTTCTTCGTCGCCGGACTCGCCGAGCTGCAACGCCCGCCGTTCGACATGCCCGTGGCCGACTCGGAGATCATCTTCGGCGCCTACACCGAGTACACCGGTCTGCGCTTCGCCCTCTTCCTGCTCGCCGAGTACGCGGGGATCGTCGTCCTGTGCGGGCTGACCACCGTCCTCTTCCTGGGCGGCTGGCACGGCCCGTGGGGCGCCGACGGCCTCGGCTGGGTCTGGACCCTGCTGAAGACCGCGCTCCTCGCGTTCGTCGTCATCTGGCTCCGCGTGACCTATCCGCGGCTGCGCGAGGACCAGCTCCAGAAGCTGTCCTGGACCCTCCTCGTCCCCCTCTCCCTCGTCCAGATCGCCCTCACCGGCATCGTCAAGGTGGTGATCGGCTAACCATGGCCCCCATCCCCGGATCCGGCCTCGCCAAGGGCCTGGCCGTCACCCTGCGCACGATGACGAAGAAGACGGTCACCGAGCAGTACCCGGACACCCTGCCCGAGCTGCCGCCCCGCACCCGCGGCGTGATCGGCCTGTTCGAGGAGAACTGCACGGTCTGCATGCTGTGCGCCCGCGAGTGCCCGGACTGGTGCATCTACATCGACTCCCACAAGGAGACGGTCCCGGCCGCCACCCCGGGCGGCCGCGAGCGCAGCCGCAACGTCCTCGACCGGTTCGCGATCGACTTCTCGCTGTGCATGTACTGCGGTATCTGCATCGAGGTCTGTCCTTTCGACGCGTTGTTCTGGTCGCCGGAGTTCGAGTACGCCGAGACCGACATCCGCGAGCTGACCCATGAGCGGGACAAGCTCCGCGAGTGGATGTGGACCGTCCCGGCCCCGCCCGCCCTGGACCCCGCGGCGGAGGAGCCCAAGGAGATCGCCGCCGCCCGCAAGACCGCCGAGAAGCTGGCGGCGGCCCAGGCCGAACCCCAGGAGGGCGCCCCGTGAGCCCCGCCGCGACCGTGAGCCTCGCCGCGGCCCAGCCCGGCTTCCTGTCCCCGACCGGCGTCGAGATCGCCTTCGTCCTGGTCGGCCTGGCCACCTTCGGCGCCGCCCTCGTCACCGTGACCACCCGGCAGCTGGTGCACGCCGCCCTGTGGCTGGTGGTCGCGCTCGGCGGGCTCGCCGTGGAGTACCTGCTGCTCACGGCCGAGTTCATCGCCTGGGTGCAGGTCCTGATCTACGTCGGTTCCGTCGTCGTCCTCCTGCTGTTCGGTCTGATGCTCACCAAGGCCCCCATCGGCCGCTCCCCGGACGCCGACTCCGGCAACCGCTGGGCCGCCCTGACCGTCGCGGTGGCCGCCGCGGTCGCCCTGGTCTGGGTGGTCGTCGACGCCTTCCGCACCACCTGGATCGACCTGGACGGCCCGGCCGCGGGCAGCACCCGGGTCACCGGCGAGAGCCTGTTCCGGCACTGGGTGCTGCCCTTCGAGGCGCTGTCCGTGCTGCTCCTCGCGGCCCTGGTCGGGGCGATCGTGCTGTCCCGCAAGGCGAAGGCCGGGACGGCAGCCGGCGAGAACGGCACTGCCCCGTCCGGTGACTCCCCGTCCGGTGACCAGGAAGGCGCCCGCTGATGCACCTCGCCTACCCCGCCGTACTCTCCGCCCTCCTGTTCTGCACCGGCCTGTACGGCGTCCTCGCCCGCCGCAACGCGATCCTGGTCCTGATGTCGGTCGAGCTGATGCTCAACGCCGTCAACCTCAACCTGGTCGCCTTCGACGTCTGGCTCAGCCGGGCCGCCCGGGAGACCCTGCACTCCGGCCAGGCGCTGACCCTGTTCACCATCGCCATCGCCGCCGCCGAGATCGGCATCGGCCTGGCGATCGTGCTCGCCGTCCATCGCAACCGCGGCACCTCCGACATCGACAAGCTCCGCGACACCGCCGAGGGCCCCGACACCGAGGGTCCCGGCACCTCCGCGGCCGAGAAGGCTGAGGCCACCGCGTGACCACGACCACCCTCGCCGTCCTCGTCCCCCTTCTGCCGTTCCTGGGTGCCGCGGCGGGCCTGCTGCTCGGCCGCACCGCCCCCGGCTTCGTCCGGCCGCTCGCCGTGCTCCCGCCGCTGGTCTCGCTCGTCCTGGCCGCGCTGGTCGCCGTCCACCAGGGCGGTGGCCGGGCCGTGGACGCCCACACGGAGCTGACCCCCACCGGCTCGGTGCCGATCGAGCTGGCCCTGCACATCGACGGCTTCGCCGCGCTCGTGGCGATCCTGGTCGCCTTCGTCGCGACCTGCGTGCAGATCTACTCGACGGGCTATCTGCGCGACGACCCGCGCTACCCCTCCTATGCCGCGCTCGTCTCCCTGTTCACCTCCGCGATGCTCCTGGTCGTCTACTCCGGCGACCTGATCGTGCTGCTGGTCGGCTGGGAAGTCATGGGCATCTGCTCCTACTTCCTGGTCGGCCACTACTGGGAGACCCCCGAGGCCCGCGCCGCCTCCCTGAAGGCCTTCCTCGTCACCAAGCTCGGTGACGTGCCGTTCCTGATCGGTCTGTTCGCCCTCGGCACCGCCGCCGGCTCCTTCCGCATCACCCGGGTCCTCGGCGCCGTCGCGAGCGGCCAGCTGCACCAGCCGACGCTGATCGCGCTGCTGCTGCTCGCGGGCGTGGCCGGCAAGTCGGCGCAGTTCCCGCTGCACACCTGGCTCCCGGACGCGATGGCGGGCCCGACGCCCGTCTCCGCGCTGATCCACGCCGCGACGATGGTCGCCGCCGGTGTCTACTTCGTCGCCCGGCTCCTTCCCGTCTTCGAGGCCTCCGCGGCCGCGATGATCGTCCTCGCCGTGATGGCCGCAGTGACCATGGCCGGCTCCGGTCTCGCCGCGCTCGCCCAGGACGACATCAAGCGCGTCCTCGCCTACTCGACGATCGGCCAGCTCGGCTACATGACCGGCGCCCTCGCCGCCGGCGACCGGGGTGCCGCCGTCTTCCACCTCCTGTCCCACGGCGCCTTCAAGGCGCTGCTCTTCCTCGCGGCCGGCGTGATCATCCACGCCGCCGGCACCAACTCGCTGGCCGCCATGTCCCGCATGCACGGCCTGCGCGACCGCATCCCGGACGCCTACTGGACGATGACCGTGGCGCTGCTCGCGCTCGCCGCGATCCCTCCCTTCAGCGGCTTCTTCTCCAAGGAGTCCGTCCTCGGCGCCGCCGAGCAGGCGGCCCACGGGCACACCGCCGGGGTGCCGGGCGCCGCCGGCTGGATCGTCCTCGTCGCGGGCCTGGTCACCGCCCTGCTGACCGCCGCGTACGCCGCCCGGCTGTGGCTGCTGGCCTTCCGCGGCCGGGGCGCCGAGGCCCCGGACCACGGCCGCCAGCCGCTGACCATGACCGTCGTCCTGTGGGTCCTCGCGGTGCCCTCCCTGGCCTTCGGCGGGCTCGCCTACCGCGCGCTGCCCGACTGGTTCGACGGCCGCGACCTCACCCCGACACTGCTCACCTCCATCCTCGGCACGGGCCTCGCCCTGGTCGGCGGACTGCTCGCCTACGGCGCCTGGCAGCGGACCAGCGGGCTCGCCGCCCGCGCCCCGCTCGGCGCGGTCGCCGCCCACCCGGAGGGCGACGCGGGCCTGGTCGAGGCCGAGGCCATCGCCACCCACGAGCCGGCCTACGGCGACATCGCCTACGCCCCCGACCCGGCGGACCCCGCACGGCTGCTGCTCGGCCCGCTGCACCGGCACGCGGCCGCCGGCTTCCACCTGGACGCGGTGTACACGGCGCTGTTCGTCCGCCCGGTCCAGGCCGGGGCGAGTCTCGTCCGGTTCCTCGACCGCGAGGTCGTCGACACCTACGTCCGCGGGGGCGCCGCCCTGCCCCGGCTGCTCGGGGCCGCGGTGCGGCGCGCGCAGACCGGCAATGTGCAGACCTATGTGAGCGCGCTGCTCGCCGGCACCGTCGTCCTGGCGGTCGCCGTCGTCCTCGTCGCCACGGGAGCGTGAGCAGGCGTGATCGATATCAACGAGTCCGTGATGCAGTTCCTTCTGGCATTCGTCGTCGTCGGCCCGCTCCTCGGCGCCGCCGCCGCTCTGCTCCCCGCCCCGCCCGGGCTGAAGGGGAAGTCGCCCGACCAGGCCGTGCTGCGGCACGGTGTCACCGTGACCGGCGTGATCCTCGCCGCCGCGATCGCCCTGGCGCTCGGCTTCGACCACGACCATCCGTCGAAGATGCAGGCCACGACCGACATCAGCTGGATCCCCGCACTCGATGTGCGGATCCACCTCGGCATCGACGGCATCTCCCTCCCCCTTCTGGTCCTGACCGCGCTGCTGACCTTCCTGTGCGCGCTGTACTCCTACTTCAAGCCGCCCACGGGCCCGTCCCCGAAGGCGTTCGTCGCGCTGCTGCTCCTGCTCGAGTCCGGCACCCTCGCGACCTTCGCCGTCCTCGATCTGCTGCTGTTCTTCCTGGCGTTCGAGACGGTGCTCATCCCGATGTACTTCCTCATCGCCCGCTGGGGCGGCGAGGGGCGGACCCGGGCCGCGTGGAAGTTCATCCTCTTCACACTGCTCGGCTCTGTCGTCATGCTGCTCGGCCTGCTCCTGATCGGAATCAAGGCGGGCACCTTCGACATGGTGGCACTCGCCACTGACAACGGCCGGTCGCTGACCATGTCCGTGCAGGTCATCGCCGTTCTGGCGATCGGGATCGGGCTCGCGGTCAAGACCCCGATGTGGCCGCTGCACAGCTGGCTGCCCGACGCCCACACCGCCGCGCCGACCGTCGGCTCGGTCCTGCTGGCCGGCGTCCTGCTGAAGATGGGTACGTACGGGTTCGTCCGGATTCTGCTGCCGGTGGCGCCCGACGGCTTCCACACCTTCGCGCCGTACCTCGCGGCCTTCGCCGTGGTCGGGATCATCTACGGGTCCCTGGCCTGTCTCGCCCTGGCCAAGCGGGGCGCGAAGGGCGACCTGAAGCGGCTGATCGCCTACTCCTCCGTCGGCCACATGGGCTTCGTCCTGCTGGGCATCGCCACCATGACCCCGACCGGTGTGAACGGCGCCCTGTTCGCCAACATCGCCCACGGCCTCATCACCGGCCTCCTCTTCTTCCTGGTCGGCGCCCTCAAGGACCGCACCGGCAGCACCGACCTGGACACGCTGGCCGAGGAGTCGGGCGCCGCGCTGTACGGCAGGGCCCCGCGGCTCGGCGGGCTGCTCGCCTTCGGCGCGGTCGCCTCGCTCGGCCTCCCCGGGCTCGCCGGGTTCTGGGGCGAGATGCTGGCCCTGTTCGGCGCGTTCAAGCCCGCCGCCGACCTCAGCCGGCCCGCCTTCCTCACCTTCATGGCGATCGGCGCGTTCGGCACCCTGCTCACGGCCGCGTACATGCTGATCGTGGTCCGCCGCGTCTGCATGGGCGGCGCGGAGCGGGAGGTCCCGGCGCTCGCCGACGTCCACGGGTACGAGTTCGCGGCCTGGACCCCGCTCGTCGCCCTCACCCTCGTCGCCGGACTCTGGCCCCGGGCCCTGCTCGGCCTGACCGACCCGGCCGTGCACCAGCTCCTCGCAGGAGGCACCCGATGAGCGCCCTGGCCCAGCCGCTGGCCGCCTCGGCGGTCCAGTCCGTCGACTGGCTCGCCATCGCCCCGCCCACCGTCGCCGCCGTCGTGGCGCTCGCCGTTCTCGTCGCCGACCTGTTCCTGCCCGAGGCCCGCAAGGCCGTCCTCGGCTGGGTCTCGGTCGCCGGACTGGCCGTGGCCGCGCTGCTGTTGCTGCCCCTCCTGCACGGCGACCGCAGCACCTTCTGCACCGGCGGCCACGCGCGCGCGTGCAGCTACACCGCCGACCACTTCACGCTCGTCATCCAGTTCCTGGTCCTCGGCGGCGCCCTGCTGGCCGCCCTGCTGTCCGTCACGAACCTCGCCGACGACCGGCGCCGCGTCCCCGCGGGCGAGTTCTGGTTCCTGCTGCTGTCCTCCGCCGCCGGTGCCGCCCTGCTGCCCGCCTCCCGCGACCTGGCCACCCTGGTCGTCGCGCTGGAGGTCGCCTCCCTGCCCGCCTTCGCGCTCGTCGGCATCCGGCACGGGGACAAGCGCTCCTCCGAGGCCGCGCTGAAGTTCTTCCTGTCCTCGGTCACCGCCACCGCGGTCAGCCTGATGGGCATCAGCTTCGTCTACGCCACCACCGGCACCCTCTACCTCACCCAGGTCGCCCAGCGGCTGCCGCACGTCGACGGACAGCTGCACACCCTCGCGCAGACCGGCGTCGTCCTCACCCTGGTCGGCTTCGCCTTCAAGACGGCGGCCGTGCCCTTCCACTTCTGGGTTCCCGACACCTATGTGGGCGCGCCGCTGCCCGTCGCCGCCTATCTGTCGGTCGTCGGCAAGGCGGTCGGCTTCTCCGGGCTGATCCTGGTCACCGTCGTCGCCTTCCCGTCGTACGCCGACGTCTGGGGGCCCGCGCTCGCCGCCCTGGCCGCGCTCACCATGACCGTCGGCAACGTCGGCGCCCTGCGCCAGCAGGCCACGCGCGCGTACAGCGCCGTACGGCTGCTCGCCTGGTCCTCCGTCGGCCAGGCCGGCTACCTGCTGGTGCCGATCGCCGCCGCCGGATACGCCAGGGACCCCCACAAGGCGGTCGGCTCCACCGTCGCGTACGCCCTGATGTACGCCGCCGTGAACCTGGGTGCCTTCGCGGTCGCCGCCGTGGTGGGCCGCGGCCGCCCGCTCAACCGGATCAGCGACTACCGCGGCCTGTACGCCACCAACCCGCTGACGGCGCTGCTGCTGGCCTTCTTCCTGCTCTGCCTGGCCGGGCTGCCGCCGGGCGTCATCGGCCTGTTCGCGAAGGTCACCGTCTTCTCGGCGGCCGTCGACGCGGGCCTCGGCTGGCTCGCCGTCGTCATGGCCGTCAACGTGGTGATCGCGCTGTTCTACTACCTCCAGTGGACGGCCCTGCTGTTCCGCGCGCCCGAGGGAGAGGCCGCCCGGCACCGCGTCCCGGCCCCGCTCACGGCCGCGATCGCCCTCACCGGCGTCCTCGGCGTCGTCCTGTCCGGAGCACCCCAGCTCGTCCTGCGCTTCGCGGCCACCGGCCTGTTCTGAGCCGCCTCACCCGGACGGCCGAGCCACGGCACCGCCCGCACCAGGGAACTCGTGCCGCCCGCCTGGCGTTGACCATTGCGGGAGGGTCCACTGGAGTCGGCACCACGGCACCGGTGGGCCAAGGACACGAGCAACGCGACCCGAGCAAGCACATCCGCAGGCAGAGGGTCCCCTGCCGCACCACTTGGAGGGCGTACCGTGCACCGCCGGCACAACGGGCTCAGGACCGCAGTCCTCCTCGGGGGACTGTCGGCGCTCATCATCGTCATCGGCAGCTTCTTCGGACGCGCCGGACTGATCGTCGCGGTCCTCATCGCCCTCGGCACGAACGCGTACGCGTACTGGAACAGCGACAAGCTGGCGCTCCGCGCGATGCGCGCCCGCCCGGTCAGCGAGTTCGAGGCGCCGGCGCTCTACCGGATGGTGCGCGAGCTGTCCACGCAGGCCCGCCAGCCCATGCCCCGGCTGTACATCTCCCCGACGGAGGCGCCCAACGCCTTCGCGACCGGCCGCAACCCGCGCAACGCGGCCGTGTGCTGCACCGAGGGCATCCTGCGCCTGCTGGACGAGCGCGAGCTGCGCGGCGTCATCGGCCACGAGCTGAGCCATGTCTACAACCGCGACATCCTCATCTCCTCGGTTGCCGGGGCCCTCGCCTCGGTGATCATGTTCCTGGTGAACTTCGCCTGGCTCATCCCGGTCGGCCGCTCGGACGACGACGACGGCCCCGGCCTGCTCGGCATGCTCCTGATCATGATCCTCGGCCCGATCGCGGCCGGCCTCATCCAGCTGGCCATCAGCCGCTCCCGCGAGTACGAGGCGGACGCCTCGGGCGCCCAGCTCACCGGCGACCCGCTCGCCCTCGCCGGTGCCCTGCGCAAACTGGAGACGGGCACCCAGCAGCTTCCGCTGCCGCCGGAGCCCCGTATCGAGACCGCGAGCCACATGATGATCGCGAACCCGTTCCGCGCGGGTCAGGGGCTGTCGAAGATGTTCTCCACGCACCCGCCGATGGCGGACCGTATCGCCCGGCTCGAGAAAATGGCAGGTCGTTACCAGTGAAGACCATCCTGAACCTCATCTGGCTCGTGCTGAGCGGCTTCTGGCTCTTCCTCGGCTATCTCCTCGCCGGTGTCCTGCTGTGCATCACGGTCATCGGCATCCCCTTCGGCATAGCCGCCTTCCGCATCGGCGTCTACGCCCTGTGGCCCTTCGGGTACACCACGGTCGAACGCCGGGACGCGGGCGCCCCGTCCTGCCTGGGCAACGTCCTGTGGCTGGTCCTGGCCGGCTGGTGGCTGGCGCTCACCCACATCGTCACCGGCATCGCCCTGTGCATCACGGTCATCGGCATCCCGTTCGGCATCGCCAACTTCAAGCTGATCCCGGTCTCGCTGCTGCCGCTGGGCCGCGAGATCGTCCGCACGGACCAGCCGTTCGCGGGCTGAGGACGCGTCAGCGCCCGCGCCGGCCCGCCCGCCAGCGCCGTACGCCGTAGGCCGCCGCACCCAGCGCCAGCACACCCGCGCCGACGGCCACCGAGACCGCCGGCAGGGCGAACGCCAGCGTGGCGCAGCCCAGCAGCCCCACCACCGGAACCGCCCGGGACGCCGGGGCCGGACTCAGCGTCCACGCGGAGGCGTTGGCGACCGCGTAGTAGGCCAGCACCCCGAAGGAGGAGAAGCCGATCGCGCCGCGCACGTCCACCGTGGCGGCCAGTACGGCGACCACCGCGCCCACCGCCAGCTCCGCCCGGTACGGCACCTGGAAACGCGGATGTACGGCCGCCAGCGCGCCCGGCAGATGGCCGTCCCGGGCCATGGCGAGCGTCGTACGGGACACGCCCAGGATCAGCGCCAGCAGCGAACCCAGCGCCGCCACCGCCGCCCCGGCCCGCACCACCGGCACGAGCGCCGGCACCCCGGCCGCGCGCACCGCGTCGGCCAGCGGCGCCGACGCCTGCCCGAGCCGTCCCGCGCCGAGGACGCCGAGCACCGCGACGGCCACGCACGCGTACACCACCAGGGCGATCCCCAGGGCCAGCGGGACCGCGCGCGGGATGGTGCGCACAGGGTCCCGAACCTCCTCGCCGAGGGTCGCGATCCGCGCGTACCCGGCGAACGCGAAGAACAGCAGCCCGGCCGCCTGGAGCACCCCGCCGGCGCCGGACGACAGCCCGATGTCCAGCCGTCCCGCGTCCGCCTGCCCGGAGGCCAGGCAGACGGCCACCACGGCGGCGAGAACCGCCAGCACCACGGCCACGATCACGCGCGTCAGCCACGCAGACTTCTGGATGCCGCCGTAGTTCACGGCGGTCAGCGCGACCACGGCCGCGACCGCCACCGCGTGCGCCTGCCCCGGCCACACATAGCTGCCCACCGTGAGCGCCATGGCCGCGCAGGAGGCCGTCTTGCCGACCACGAACCCCCAGCCGGCGAGATAGCCCCAGAAGGCGCCGAGCCGTTCCCGCCCGTACACATAGGTCCCGCCGGAGGCCGGATAGCGGGCGGCGAGCCGGGCCGAGGACATCGCGTTGCAGTAGGCCACCACGGCCGCGACCGCGAGCGCGGGCAGCAGGCCCGAACCGGCCGCGTGCGCGGCCGGCCCGAAGGCGGAGAAGACCCCGGCACCGATCATCGAGCCGAGGCCGACGACGACGGCGTCGCGCAGGCCCAGGGTGCGGCGCAGGCCGTTCTCGGTCGCTGACATGGCCCGCACCCTACTGAGCGGCGCAACCGGCCGGAGCGAGAAGGGCGGCCACCCGGACCGGGGCGGCCGCCTCCCTGAACCGACGGCGTCGCTAGCGGTAGTTCACGAACTGAAGCGCGAAGTCGAAGTCCTTGCCCTTCAGCAGGGCGATCACGGTCTGGAGGTCGTCACGGCTCTTGGAGCTGACCCGCAGCTCATCGCCCTGGACCTGCGCCTTGACGCCCTTGGGGCCCTCATCGCGAATGATCTTCGCCACCTTCTTCGCGTTGTCCTGGGAGATGCCCTCCTGGAGCGACGCGAAGATCTTGTACTCCTTGCCGGAGACCTGGGGCTCGCCCGCATCCAGCGCCTTCAGCGAGATACCGCGCTTGATCAGCTTGGACTGGAAGACGTCGAGGACCGCCTTGACCCGCTCCTCGGAGTTCGCCTGCATCAGGATCTTGTCGCCTTCGGCCCAGGCGATCGAGGCGCCCACGCCCTTGAAGTCGTAGCGCTGCGAGACCTCCTTGGCGGCCTGGTTGAGGGCGTTGTCGACCTCCTGCCGCTCGACCTTCGAGACGATGTCGAAACTGGAGTCGGCCATGTCCTGTGGCTCCTTGTATCGGGGTGTGTATCGGGTGCGGTCCGGCGTGCGCGGCGGCAGTCGCCGAGCCCGGCGACATGCCGGTCCGCATCCGCACCAGCCTAGCCACCCCGCGACCCGTGAGGCGGAGATCAACCAGGTGGCGAAGCACCCCTGTGCATCGGGTATTGTTTACGTCGTTGCCGGGGAACACCGCGAAAGCGGGTTCGAATGGCAGCACAACCCGGCGGTGTGCCCGAGCGGCCAAAGGGAGCAGACTGTAAATCTGTCGGCTAAGCCTACCCAGGTTCGAATCCTGGCGCCGCCACACGGGAACGAAGGCCCCGTGACCTGCGAGAGCAGGTCACGGGGCCTTCGTCGTTGTCCGCGCTCGGAGTGTGATCACCACAGGTCGGCGACTCACCGCACCGAAGGTGCACTGGGTCGCCGACCCGCACTTATCGGCGCTGGGGTCAGGAAGGCTTGACCGACGAGACCGCGGTGGCGGTCACCTTGTTGTCACACTCGGCCCACAGCCCCCCGTCCTTCAGGCCGACCTGGTGCTTCCCGGCGTGCGGCAGCCCGATGACCATCGTCGGGTACGCCACCGGCTTCGCGCCCGACACGCAGTAGCCGTCGGCCTCCCCCTGGACCTGGACGAAGGTCAGCTTCAGCCACGCCTTGCCGTGCGGCTTGACCGTCACGGTGGTCGCCTTGCCGGTGGGGGTGACCTTGAGCGGGGCGTTACGGTCGGGGGAGCCGTTGCCGGCGCCCGCGACCGACGGGTGGCCCTTCAGGGTGCACGTCGTCCGGGAGACGTTGGTGAACTGCACGACCGCCGCCCCGACCCCGGTCCCGACGGGCCGGTGGGCGGCCTGCCAGGCGCTGACCTGAAGTGCGGAGGCCGAGCAGGCGGGCGGCGGGGTGGAAGTGCTGGTGCTCGCCGCCATGGCGGTGCCGGGCAGGATGCCGGTCACCGCCGCCGCGACGCCCGCGGCCGCCGTCGTCGCCAGAGCCGCCCTGCGAATGCCGTTGCTGTAACGCATGGTGTCGTCCCCCTGAGTGGTGTCAGTCCGCGGGCTTCGGTCGTTGGTTGTCGCCCGCGGTATGGGTGGTCGTGGTACGTGAGTCCAGACAGGGCGGGAGAGCGGCGGCGTTTCGTGCGGCGGCTGCTTGTGACAGAACGGTGACGAGAGACTGCACCTGTGCGGAGGGCCGTCAGGGCAGGCGGAAGCATTTCCAGCGTGCCACCGGCCTTCCCCGCCCGCGCGCCGAAGGCGCGCCGAGCCGCGCCGGCCGGACACCGTGCTGGGACTTTTCGCCTGACCGGCCCGGGTGCGGGGCCGGGCGGTCCGGACGATGCTGGAGCCATGGCCGGGAAACGTCCGATCATCGTGCACCTGCCCTCCCCGACCGGCGGCCGCCGGGTCCGGGTGGACGGCGAGATCCTCGGCCTGGCCCACAACGTGCGGGACCTGGTCGAGTTCCTGCGCCGGGCCGGGCTGGAGATCGAACCTGAGCAGGTGGCCGACTCGCCCCTGATCGACTGGCGCGGGGTGGGTCCGGACCGATGGGAAGCGGAGACGCGGACCTGACGGCGGTTCACCCGCGCGCGGGTACGGGGCACACTGGCGGCATGTCCTCCCGACGCCGAACCTGCCCCGTGTGCCGAAGAGACATCGCCGTCGTCGCGGGCCGCTTCGCACGGCACGACCCGCCCGGGGCACGGGAACACGCAGAACTCGTCTCCTGCGCCGGGTCCCGCCGGCAGGCGCAACTGGGCGCGGTCCAGCCGTCCTTGGACGGATACGCCGTGCCCGAATTCCCCGGACAGCTGCCGCTGTTCTGACATCTGACGCCCCGCCGGGCCGGCAGCGGGGGCCTACCCGTGCAACGGCCGACGGCCGCCCTCAGTTCCCGGCGATCGACTTCACCGCGACCGACACCGGCGTCGAGCCGCCGATCAGCTCCAGCGTCAGCCCCGCCGTCGCCGGCGTGTCCACCAGCTCCGCGAGAACGGCCGCCACATCGTCCCGGCTGACCTCGCCGCGTCCGGTGTGCGCCTCCAGCCGGACCAGGCCGGTCCCCGCCTCGTCCGTCAGCGAACCGGGGCGCAGGATCGTCCAGTCCAGGGCCTGCTGCCGGGCCACATGGGCGTCCGCCTCGCCCTTCGCCCGCAGATACACGTCGAACACGTCGTCGCCCTGGTGTGCCGGGTCCGCGCCCATGGAGGACACGATCAGGAAGCGACGCACGCCCGCGCGTACGGCCGCGTCCGCGAACAGCACCGCCGCGCCCTTGTCCACCGTCTCCTTGCGGTCCGTGCCGCTGCCCGGACCGGCGCCGGCCGCGAAGACCGCCGCGTCCGCGCCCTGGAGGTACGCCGCGACCCCCTCCACCGTGGTGGACTCCAGGTCGAGCAGGACCGGTTCGGCCCCGGCCGCCCGCAGATCGTCGCCCTGCTCCGGCTTGCGGATGATCCCCGCGGCCTCGTCCCCGCGCGCGGAGAGGAGACGCTCCAGCCGCAGCGCGATCTGACCATGACCACCAGCGATGACAATGCGCATGTTTCCGACCGTACGCCCGAATGGCCGCATTCGCCGCATGAGTTGATCGCCGTGACGGGAGGGCGCAGAAATCCCGCTCACGACCTCCCGCCCCGCCTACGACGGCTCGCCGCGGCCCTGGCGGGGGAGGCCCAGTTCTGCTGTCGTCGTCGAGTTGCAGTACTCCCGGACCGCGCTCGTGCGGGCCACCACGCGGCCCCGGTGCACCACGATCCGGCTGTAGGCCAGGGACAGGGCGCCGGCCAGGCGGTCGCCGCGGACGGCCAGCAGCTCGGCGGGGAAGCCCGCCTCCAGCCGTACGTCCGGCAGCCCCAGCGCCGCCCGCGCGGAGGCGCTCACGGCGTCGTAGGCGTCCTCGGGGCGCAGGCCGTGGGCGGAGGCGAGGAGGTAGGCCGCCTCCAGGGGGTCGGCGCGGCCGACGGGATTCGAGACATCGCGCAGGGCGCCGCTGCCGGCCGCCACCCGGACCCCGGCGGCGCGCAGCAGCCGTACCGGAGCCGTGCCCCGCCGGTCCGTGCCGGAGCAGCCGCCCTGGGGCAGGCACACCACCGTCACGCCCGCGGCCGCCAGCTGGTCCGCGACGCGCGCGGCCGCCTCGGCGGGCAGGCGCGCGAGACCGGCGCAGGGCCCGATCGTCACGCCGGGGCGCAGGCCCCCCGCCATGGCCGCGAGCCGGGACAGCCGGGCCGGGTCGGCGGCGTCCGTGTGCAGGTCGACCGGGCAGCCGTGCTCGGAGGCCACCTCCAGCACCGCCTCCACATAGCCGGTCGGATCCGGGTCCAGGTCCGGGCAGCCGCCCACCACGGAGGCGCCCATCTTCACCGCGTCCCGCAGCACCGCGAGCCCGTCGGCCCCGGCCACCCCGGTCAGCAGCCGCGGCATCGCCACCGTGGTCAGCTCCGCGAGCCCGCGCAGCGACCGCCGCGCCTGGAGGACCGCGCCCAGGGCGCCGAGCCCCTGGACGTCGCCCACCCGCACGTGCGCGCGTACCGCCGTCGCGCCGTGGCCCAGCTGGAGCAGCACGGCCTCCGTGACCCGCCGCTGGACGTCCTCGGCGGCGTACGAGACCGGGCCGGGGTGCTCGGCGGACAAGGCGGTGTCGCCGTGGGCGTGGGGTTCGGCCGGGGCGGGCAGGAGCAGGTAGCCGCTCAGATCCACGCGGGACGCGCCGGTGCGCAGCGAGCCCCGCGCGAGGCTGCCGGCCGTGCCGACCGCCTCGATGCGCCCGCTGCCCAGCCGTACATCCACCGTCCGGCCGTCGGTGAGCCGCGCCCCGCACAACAGCAGGGCGCTCTGCTCGGACGGGCCCGGGAAACCGGAGGAGCCCGACGGGTTCGACGGCGGCTGCGGCTGTGGCTGGCTGTCGGGCATCGCGCTCCAGGGTGGGGCCGGGGCTGGTTCGGGACGGCTCGGGACGGGCGGCGGCGTGAGGGGCGCGAGCCCGTGCGCCGCCCAAGATCACGCAGAGCGAGTCGAGCCTAGGGTGGAGAGCCGTGCGGGGCCCGTAGGAGCGCAATAGTCGTACCGGTGTGGTCCGCCCCAGGCGGTACACGTGTCGCCCGCGCGCGTGGCGCACACCGCCTCCGTGGACGCGGCGTACACCGCCTCTGCGGACGCCGGCTCGGGCGGTCGCGCCGCGGGATTCCGGGACGTCCGGCGCGGCGCGAGGGGCCGCCGGGAGGGCTGGTGATCGTGATGCGGGCCGGGCCGGGATACGGATTTGGGTGAACGGCTGCGGACCGTGTAATGTCTTCCTCGCTCGCCCCAATAGCTCAGTCGGCAGAGCGTCTCCATGGTAAGGAGAAGGTCAACGGTTCGATTCCGTTTTGGGGCTCTGGTGTGAGAGGTTCCCGCCGCAAGGCGGGGACTGATCTCATCAAAGCGGTGTAGCTCAGTCGGTAGAGCAAGCGGCTCATAATCGCTGTGTCACCGGTTCAAGTCCGGTCACCGCTACTGACAGTAGCCGATTGCGGGGTCGGTCCTTCAATCGGCTACTCTTTCTTGCGTTGAATCAGTCCACCCGTTCGTCTTAGGAGCACTCACGTGGCTGCCACCGACGTCCGCCCGAAGATCACGCTGGCCTGCGTGGAGTGCAAGGAGCGGAACTACATCACCAAGAAGAACCGGCGTAACAACCCGGACCGTCTTGAGATGAAGAAGCACTGCCCGCGTTGCAACGCGCACACCGCGCACCGCGAAACGCGATAAAAAGGCTCGTTCGCGAGGCCGTCCCCTTCCGAGGGGGCGGCCTCTCGGCGTTTCACCTGTCGGCTTCCGGCTAATTTGGGGCCGTCACAGCAAACATCCAGGAGGTGCCGGGCCATGGCGCTCGACCAGTCCTTTGTGGGACGGACCTACCCGCCCACCGCCCCTTACGAGGTAGGCCGGGAGAAGATCCGCGAGTTCGTCGAGGCGGTCGCCGAGACCAACCCGGTGTACACGGATCCCGAGGCCGCCAAGGCGTACGGATACCCCGATGTGATCGCCCCGCCGACCTTCGTGTTCGCCATCACGTTCCGTGCCTGCGCGCAGGTCGTGCAGGACCCGCAGCTCGGCCTGGACTACAGCCGGGTGGTGCACGGCGACCAGAAGTTCGCCTACAAGCGCCCCGTCCACGCCGGCGACCGGCTCACGGTCACCTCGACCATCGAGGCGATCAAGAGCCTCGCGGGCAACGACATCCTGGACATCCGCGGTGAGGTGTACGACGAGGCGGGCGAGCACGTCGTGACCGCCTGGACGAAGCTCGTGGCCCGCGCGGCCGGGGAGGCGTGAGGAACCGATGACGGCGAAGATCGCATACAGCGACGTCGAGGTCGGCACGGAACTGCCGGCCCAGACCTTCCCGGTGACCCGCGAGACGCTGGTGCGCTACGCGGGAGCCTCCGGGGACTTCAACCCGATCCACTGGAACGAGAAGTTCGCCAAGGAGGTGGGCCTGCCGGACGTCATCGCGCACGGCATGTTCACCATGGCCGAGGCGATCCGCGTGGTCACCGACTGGCTGGGCGACCCCGGTGCGGTCGTGGAGTACGGCGTCCGCTTCACCAAGCCCGTCGTCGTCCCGAACGACGACACGGGTGCGCTGATCGAGGTCGCCGGCAAGGTCGCGGCCAAGCTGGACGACAACACCGTGCGGGTGGACCTGGTGGCGACCAGCGCCGGCCAGAAGGTGCTCGGCATGTCCCGGGCCGTCGTACGGCTGGCCTGACGGCACCGCCGGTGGCCACGCGGGTAAGGGGCGTTCTCCATGGCGAAGCGCCCCTTACATCTGCCGTTTGCCAAGTTAGTGATTGAGTACTAACTTGGCCGCATGCCCAGGATGAGTGCAGCGGAGCGACGCGAGAGTGTCATCCGCGCGGCGACCGCCGAGTTCGCCCGCGGTGGCTACCACGGCACCTCCACCGAGGCCATCGCCAGACGCGTGGGGGTTTCGCAGCCGTACCTCTTCCGGCTCTTCCCGGGCAAGAAGGCGATCTTCCTCGCGGCGGCGGACCGCTGCGTGGAGGACATCATCCGCATCTTCGAGGAAGCCTCGCAGGGGCTGCGGGGCGAAGAGGCCCTGCATTCCATGGCCGAGGCGTACACCAAGGTCATCGCGGAGCGGCCGGAAGTGCTGCTGATGCAGATGCAGACGTACATCGCGGTGGCGGCCGCCGAGCAGGAGTGCGACCGGGAGTTCGGGGAGCAGGTCCGGGCCGGCTGGATGCGGCTGTGGGACACCGTGCATGTGCCGCTCGGTGCCGACGTCAACGACACGACCACGTTCCTGGCGTACGGCATGCTCATCAACTGCCTGGTCGCCATGGGCTTTCCGCCCGGGCACCGGGTGTGGGAGGGGCTCGACTCGCCGGCCCGGGCCAAGGAGGGCCGCGCGGGGTAGCGGGGGCCGGGAGGGCGCGGCCCCTTTTTCCGGGCCAGAAAGTTAGTCATCAATAACTAATCAGATGCACTCCTGGGGGACCGATGTCGCATCCGACCGAAGTACCGGCCACCGGCTCCAGCCGGGCCGGAGCCGTGTGGGCCCTGGCCATCACCAGCGTCGCCGGGTTCATGGCGGCCCTCGACAACCTCGTCGTCACGACCGCGCTGCCCTCCATCCGCAAGGATCTCGGCGGGGCGCTGGACGACCTCGAATGGACCGTGAGCGCCTACACGCTCACCTTCGCCGTCCTGCTGATGACCGGCGCCGCGCTCGGCGACCGCTTCGGCCGCCGCCGGCTCTTCATCGCCGGGCTCGCCGTCTTCACCGGCGCCTCCGCCGCCGCGGCCCTGGCACCCGGCATCGGCTCCCTGATCGCCGCCCGCGCGGTGCAGGGCGTGGGCGCGGCCGTGATGATGCCGCTCACGCTCACCCTGCTGACGGCCGCCGTGCCCGCCGCCAGGCGCGGCATGGTGTACGGCATCTGGGGTGCCGTCAACGGCCTCGCCGTCGCCTCCGGGCCGCTCATCGGCGGCAGCCTCACCGAGCATGTCTCCTGGCACTGGATCTTCTGGCTGAACGTTCCGCTCGGTCTGGTCGCGATGCCGCTCGCCCGGCTGCGTCTCGCCGAGTCCTACGGCACCGGCGCCCGCCTCGACCTCCCCGGCACGCTGCTCGCCAGCGGCGGGCTCTTCGGGGTCGTCTACGGCCTGGTCCGCGGCCCCGCCGACGGCTGGACCGACACCACCGTGCTGACCTCGCTGTTCGCGGGCGGCGCGCTGCTCGTCGCATTCGTCCTCTACAGCACCCGCGCGGCCCAGCCCATGCTGCCCATGCGGCTGTTCCGCTCCCGCGCCTTCTCCGGGATCAACGCGGCCAGCCTGCTGATGTTCGTGGGCATGTTCGGCTCGATCTTCCTGCTGAGCCAGTACATGCAGGGCGTGCTCGGCTACTCGCCCACCGAGGCGGGGCTCAGGATGCTGCCGTGGACCGGTATGCCGATGCTGGTCGCGCCGGTCGCCGGGATGCTGTCCGACCGCATCGGCGGCCGCCCGGTCGTCGCCGCGGGACTCTTCTTGCAGGCCACCGGTCTCGCCTGGATGGCCGCCGTGGCCACCGCGGACGCCTCCTACGCCGTCCAGCTGCCCGCCCTGATCGTCAACGGTGTCGGCATGGCCCTGTTCTTCGCGCCGGCCGCCAACCTGGTGATGTCCAGCGTGCGCCCCGAGGAGCAGGGCATCGCGTCCGGGGCGAACAACGCGCTGCGTGAGGTGGGCGGGGCGCTCGGGATCGCCGTCATGTCGTCGATCTTCTCCGCGCAGGGCGGGTACGCCAGTCCGCAGAACTTCGTGGACGGACTGCGGCCGGCGCTCGTCACGGGGGCGGGGGTGGTCGCCCTCGCGGCGGTCGCGGCCCTGCTGATACCGGGGCGGCGGACGGTGCGGCCCGCCGTGGTGGCCGAGGCGGTGCCCGCGCCGGTTGCGGAGACCGTGTCCCGCTGAGGGTGCGGGGCGGCATGCGTGTCGGTACTGCGGTGGCTATGGCGCTGGTGTGGGCCGGGGGGCGTTTCGCGTGCCGGCGCTGGCCGGGTGCCGCTGCGCCCACCCGTGCCGCCCCAGCGGCACGACTGCCCGCAGCTAGCTCGTAGGCTTGGGGCCGTGCAGGTACTCCACGATGCCCCCCTTGCCCCGCTGACCACCTTCCGGCTGGGCGGTCCCGCGGTGCGGCTCGTCACCGCCGTGACCGACGCCGAGGTGATCGCCGCCGTGCGCGAGGCCGACGACCACGGGACGCCACTGCTGCTCATCGGCGGCGGCTCGAACCTCGTCATCGGCGACAAGGGCTTCGACGGCACCGCCCTGCGCATCGCCACCCGCGGTGTCGAGCTGCGCGGCAGCACCCTGGAGCTGGCGGCCGGCGAGGTGTGGACCGACGCCGTCGCTCGCACCGTCGAGGCCGGGCTCGCCGGGATCGAGTGCCTGGCCGGCATCCCCGGCTCGGCCGGCGCCACCCCGATCCAGAACGTCGGGGCCTACGGCCAGGAGGTCTCCTCCACCATCACCGAGGTCGTCGCCTACGACCGGCGCGCCGGCGAGACCGTCACGCTGACGAACGAGGAGTGCGGCTTCTCGTACCGGCACAGCCGCTTCAAGGCCGACCCCGAGCGCTATGTCGTGCTGCGCGTCCGCTTCGGGCTGGAGGACGCCGGCGGCCTGTCCGCGCCCGTCAGGTACGCGGAGGCGGCCCGCGCGCTCGGAGTCGAGCCCGGCGAGCGGGTGCCGCTGGCCGCCGCCCGCGAGACCGTGCTGAAGCTGCGCGCGGGGAAGGGCATGGTCCTCGACCCCGAGGACCACGACACCTGGTCGGCCGGGTCCTTCTTCACCAACCCGATCCTCACCGACGAGCAGTTCGCCGCCTTCCACGCGCGCGTGCGCGAGCGGCTCGGGGAGGGCGTCGAGCCGCCCGCCTACCCGGCGGGGGAGGGCCGTACGAAGACCTCCGCGGCCTGGCTCATCGACAAGGCGGGCTTCACCAAGGGCTACGGCAGCGGGCCCGCCCGCATCTCCACCAAGCACACCCTCGCGCTCACCAACCGGGGCGAGGCCACCACCGAGGACCTCCTTGCACTGGCGCGGGAGGTCGTCGCCGGGGTGCGCGAGGCATTCGGCATCACCCTGGTCAACGAGCCGGTCACGGTCGGCGTCAGCCTCTGAGGCGTACCGGCGCGGTCAGTACGCGACGCCCACGCCCTGCTTCACCGTCGCCATATCGTCGATCATCGACAGCATCGCGTGCGCGACGTCCGCGCGCGCGAGGAAGCGCCCCTTGGGCGGGAAGCCGCCGATGACCGTGCGATAGCGGCCGGTCACCGGCTTGTCCTGGAGCCGGGGCGGCCGTACCGAGGTCCAGTCCGTGCTGCTGCGGGCCAGCTCGGCCTCCATCGCGCGCAGGTCGGCGTAGACGTCCTTGAAGATGGCCGAGACCACGCCGCGCAGTGCGCGGTCCAGCAGGCCGTCCTCGGCCGCCGGACCGACCGGAGCGGCGCTGACGACCAGCAGCCGACGGACGTCCTCCGCCTCCATGGCCCGCAGGACCGTACGGGTCAGCCGGGTGGCCACCCCGGCGTCCTTGATGCTGCGCGCGCCCAGGCCGGACAGGACCGCGTCCCGGCCCCGGACCGCGGGGCGCACCTGCTCCGGGTCGGTCAGGTCGGCGCGGACGACCTCCAGACGGTCGCCGGTGACGGTGAGCCGGGCCGGATCCCGTACGACGGCGGTGACCTCGTGCCCGGCGTCCAGGCCCTGCCGGACCAGCTGCCTGCCGACCCCGCCGGTAGCGCCGAAAACGGTGAGCTTCATGACCTCGCCCCCTGTTGCGAAGAGGTGGGTGAGTGTTCACTCACCCCAGGGCATCTATAGTGGGTAAGCACTCACTCACCCGTCAAGAGCGGAGGCCACCCGGCCCAGGCCGGAGCCCCCGGCCCAGCCCGAGAGGACGACCCGTGCAGACCAGACCGGCCCGCGTCCGCATCCTCGACGCCGCGCACGAGCTGATGCTCACCGTCGGCCTCGCCCGCGCCACCACCAAGGAGATCGCCCGCGCGGCCGGCTGCTCCGAGGCGGCCCTCTACAAGTACTTCGCCAGCAAGGAGGAGCTGTTCGTCCGCGTCCTCGCCGAACGGCTGCCCCGCCTCACCCCGCTGCTCGGCAGCCTCGCCGCCGAGCCCGGTCAGGGCACCCTGGAGGAGAACCTCACCCACATCGCCCGCCAGGCCGCCCTCTTCTACGAGCAGAGCTTCCCGATCGCCGCGTCCCTGTACGCCGAGCCGCAGCTCAAACGCCGTAACGACGAAGTTCTCCGTCAGTTCGGCTCCGGCCCGCACCGGCCCATCGAGGACCTGGACGCCTATCTCCGCGCCGAGCAGGCCGTCGGCCGGGTCCGCGCCGACGCCGACACCTTCGCGGCCGCCTCCCTGCTCCTCGGCGCCTGCGCCCAGCGCGCCTTCGCCTACGACGCCACCGACAGCGGCGAACGCCCGCCCGTGGACACCTTCGCCGCCCGCCTCGCCAGGACGCTGCTGAGCGGAATCTCGGCCGCGGCACCGGAGGGCGGGGCATGATCCCGACGCCGTCGGACGCCGTATCCGCCGTGCGGCCGTGTCAGGCGGCCGGGCGGGCCAGCCAGTCGTCGATGCCCGCCAGCAGCCGCGCCCTGACGTCCTGTGGGGCCGCCGAGGCGCGTACCGACTGGCGGGCCAGCTCGGCCAGCTCGGCGTCCGTGAAGTCGTGGGCGTGCCGGGCGATCTCGTACTGGGCGGCCAGCCGGGAGCCGAACAGCAGCGGGTCGTCGGCGCCCAGCGCCATCGGCACCCCCGCCTCGAAGAGCGTGCGCAGCGGGACGTCCTCCGGCTTCTCGTAGACGCCGAGCGCCACGTTCGACGCCGGGCACACCTCGCAGGTCACCCCCCGGTCGGCGAGCCGCTTCAGCAGCCGCGGGTCCTCGGCCGCGCGCACCCCGTGCCCGATCCGCGCGGCGTGCAGGTCGTCCAGGCAGTCGCGGACCGAGGCCGGGCCGGTCAGCTCGCCGCCGTGCGGCGCCGACAGCAGGCCGCCCTCGCGCGCGATGTGGAAGGCCCGGTCGAAGTCGCGCGCCATGCCCCGCCGCTCGTCGTTGGAGAGCCCGAAGCCGACCACGCCCCGGTCCGCGTACCGCACCGCGAGGCGGGCCAGCGTGCGCGCGTCCAGCGGGTGCTTCATCCGGTTCGCCGCCACCAGGACCCGCATACCGAGACCGGTGTCCCGGGAGGTCGTCTCCACCGCGTCCAGGATGACCTCCAGCGCCGGGATCAGCCCGCCCAGCCGGGGCGCGTACGACGTCGGGTCCACCTGGATCTCCAGCCAGCCCGAGCCGTCCCGGAGGTCCTCCTCGGCCGCCTCCCGGACCAGCCGCTGGATGTCCTCCGGGGTGCGCAGACAGGAGCGCGCCGCGTCGTAGAGCCGCTGGAAGCGGAACCAGCCGCGCTCGTCCGTGGCCCGCAGCCGCGGCGGCTCCCCGCTGACCAGCGCCTCCGTCAGCGCCTCGGGCAGCCGTACGCCGTACTTGTCGGCGAGCTCCAGGACGGTTCCCGGCCGCATCGAGCCGGTGAAGTGCAGGTGCAGATGGGCTTTCGGCAGTTCAGAGACATCACGTACAGGCTCCATTCCCAGATCCTGCCGTACGCCCCCGCCGTCCCGGTAGCCGTTTCCCCGGACGTGGTCTTGCTCGCACACACGAGCGGGCCGCCTCCCCGGAGGGAAACGGCCCGCACGCGCGCGTGGGCGGTGGATCTACCGCGCCTCGGCCAGCAGCTTCTGGATGCGGCTCACGCCCTCGACGAGGTCCTCGTCACCGAGCGCGTACGACAGCCGCAGATAGCCCGGCGTGCCGAAGGCCTCGCCCGGGACGACCGCGACCTCGGCCTCCTCCAGGATCAGCGCGGCCAGCTCGACGGTGTCCTGCGGCCGCTTGCCGCGGATCTCCTTGCCGAGCAGGGCCTTCACCGACGGGTAGGCGTAGAAGGCGCCCTCGGGCTCGGGGCAGAACACGCCGTCGATCTCGTTGAGCATCCGCACGATCGTCCTGCGCCGGCGGTCGAAGGCCTCACGCATCTTCGCCACGGCCTCCAGGTCGCCGGAGACGGCGGCCAGGGCGGCCGCCTGGGCCACGTTGGAGACGTTCGAGGTGGCGTGCGACTGGAGGTTGGTCGCGGCCTTGACGACGTCCTTGGGGCCGATGACCCAGCCCACCCGCCAGCCGGTCATGGCGTACGTCTTCGCCACACCGTTGACCACGATGCACTTGTCGCGCAGCTCGGGCAGCAGGGCGGGCAGGGAGACGGCGGCGGCGTCGCCGTAGACCAGGTGCTCGTAGATCTCGTCGGTGAGCACCCACAGGCCGTGCTCCAGGGCCCAGCGGCCGATCTCCTCGGTCTCGGCCTCGCTGTAGACGGCGCCGGTGGGGTTGGACGGGGAGACGAAGAGCACGACCTTCGTCCTCTCCGTGCGGGCCGCCTCCAGCTGCTCCACCGAGACCCGGTAGCCGGTCGTCTCGTCGGCCACGACCTCCACCGGGACACCGCCCGCGAGCCGGATCGACTCGGGGTACGTCGTCCAGTACGGCGCCGGGACGATGACCTCGTCGCCCGGGTCCAGGATCGCGGCGAACGCCTCGTAGATGGCCTGCTTGCCGCCGTTGGTGACGAGGATCTGGGAGACGTCGGGCTCCCAGCCGGAGTCGCGCAGCGTCTTCGCGGCGATCGCGGCCTTCAGCTCGGGCAGGCCGCCGGCCGGCGTGTAGCGGTGGTACTTCGGGTTCTTGCAGGCCTCGACGGCCGCCTCGACGATGTAGTCCGGAGTCGGGAAGTCGGGCTCACCGGCGCCGAAGCCGATCACCGGACGCCCGGCTGCCTTCAGGGCCTTGGCCTTGGCGTCCACGGCGAGGGTGGCGGACTCGGAGATCGCGCCGACTCGGGCGGAGACCCGGCGCTCGGTGGGTGGGGTTGCAGCGCTCATGCGGCCCATCGTTCCAGACCGGAAATGTCCCCGGCACACGGGTTTCACGGACTGAACAGCCAGGGGTCGATGCGTGAACACGGGTCCGAATCTTGGCCCCGGCCAGGACGATCTTCGCCCGGCACCGCCCTGGCGGGCACTTTCTGTTCGACGCAGGGCCGCGGACCACGTACACTCTCACCTCGTTGGCCACCAACAGCCGCTGCCGGAACCGGTGCACACCCCGCACCCGGTCGGATGCGGTACGTTGGGGGACACACAAAGGGTCGTAGCTCAATTGGTAGAGCACCGGTCTCCAAAACCGGCGGTTGGGGGTTCAAGTCCCTCCGGCCCTGCTACACACACCGCCAGGATGTGTGCGCATGTACGTACAGCAATGCACCGCCGTGCGGCTCAGAAACCGGGCGCGGCACGGCCACGACCCGGGATCAGGTGAGGATTATGACGGACGCCGTGGGCTCCATCGACACGCCTGACGCCCAGGACGAGCTGCCCGAGTCCAAGAAGAAGGCCCGCAAGGGCGGCAAGCGCGCCAAGAAGGGCCCGCTGAAGCGCCTCGCCACCTTCTACCGCCAGATCGTCGCGGAGCTCCGCAAGGTCGTCTGGCCGACTCGCAACCAGCTGACGTCGTACACCACCGTGGTGATCTTCTTCGTCGCCATCATGATCGCGCTGGTGACCGTGATTGACTATGGGCTCAACCACGCGGCCAAGTACGTTTTCGGCTGAGCCAAGAGCGAAGGGCGCCGTGGTACCGGCGCCCCTTTTCGCATGTTCCACCCCTATGTATCCAGGAAGAAGCAGCCATCGTGTCTGACCCGAACCTGAACGACGCCATCGAGCCGGACGAGATGGTGGACGACGAGCTCGACATCGTCGAGGGCGCGGACGAGCAGGACGAGTTCGAGGCTGCCGAGGCCGAGTCGGGCGAGCCGGCCGAAGAGGCCGCCCTGCACGTCGAGGACGCGGACGAGAGCGCCGAGGAGCCCGAGGCAGCCGAGGAGGAGGCCGAGGAGGCCGCCGCCGAGGCCGAGCCGGCCGCGCCCGTCGACCCCATCGAGGCCCTGCGCGAGGAACTCCGCTCGCTGCCCGGCGAGTGGTACGTCATCCACACCTACGCCGGTTACGAGAACCGCGTGAAGACCAACCTGGAGCAGCGCGCCGTCTCGCTGAACGTCGAGGACTACATCTTCCAGGCCGAGGTGCCGCAGGAAGAGGTCGTCCAGATCAAGAACGGCGACCGCAAGACGATCAAGCAGAACAAGCTGCCGGGTTACGTCCTGGTCCGCATGGACCTGACCAACGAGTCCTGGGGCGTCGTCCGCAACACCCCGGGCGTCACCGGCTTCGTCGGCAACGCCTACGACCCGTACCCGCTGACCCTGGACGAGATCGTGAAGATGCTCGCCCCGGAGGCCGAGGAGAAGGCCGCCCGCGAGGCCGCCGAGGCCGAGGGCAAGCCCGCCCCGCAGCGCAAGGTCGAGGTCCAGGTGCTGGACTTCGAGGTCGGCGACTCGGTCACCGTCACCGACGGCCCGTTCGCCACCCTCCAGGCGACCATCAACGAGATCAACCCCGACTCGAAGAAGGTCAAGGGCCTGGTGGAGATCTTCGGCCGCGAGACGCCGGTCGAGCTCTCCTTCGACCAGATCCAGAAGAACTAGTTTCCGCTGGACTTCGTGCTTCCGAGCAGGTCAGGCAGGCCGTCACCGGGCGCCTGACCTGCTCGGTTTTTAGCCGCGCATCTATACCCGTTATCGTTGTGCGGTATGCCTGCGTCTGGATCGCGATCCGTGCGCGGGCATGGACCCGAATGAAAGGACCCGGAGAGCTATGCCTCCCAAGAAGAAGAAGGTCACGGGGCTCATCAAGCTCCAGATCAACGCCGGTGCGGCGAACCCGGCCCCGCCGGTCGGCCCCGCGCTCGGTCAGCACGGCGTCAACATCATGGAGTTCTGCAAGGCCTACAACGCGGCGACCGAGTCGCAGCGTGGTTGGGTCATCCCGGTGGAGATCACGGTCTACGAGGACCGCTCCTTCACCTTCGTGACCAAGACTCCGCCGGCCGCGAAGATGATCCTCAAGGCCGCTGGCGTCGAGAAGGGCTCCGGCGAGCCGCACAAGACCAAGGTCGCCAAGATCACCGAGGCGCAGGTCCGCGAGATCGCCCAGACCAAGATGCCCGACCTCAACGCCAACGACCTGGACGCCGCGTCGAAGATCATCGCCGGCACCGCCCGTTCCATGGGCATCACGGTCGAGGGCTGACCTCAAACCTCGTAGCAGTCATGCGGCCGTAGCCGGTCGCACGTGGCAGGGCCTGCTCGGCCCAGGGACCACGACTCCTTTCAGAACACACAGGAGCAAGTTGTGAGCAAGCGCAGCAAGGCTCTCCGCGCTGCGGACGCCAAGGTCGACCGGGAGAAGCTGTACGCCCCGCTCGAGGCCGTCCGTCTCGCCAAGGAGACCTCCACGACCAAGTTCGACGCCACCGTCGAGGTCGCCTTCCGTCTGGGTGTCGACCCGCGCAAGGCCGACCAGATGGTCCGTGGCACCGTGAACCTTCCGCACGGCACCGGTAAGACCGCCCGGGTCCTGGTCTTCGCGACCGGCGACCGTGCCGAGGCCGCGCGTGCCGCGGGCGCCGACATCGTCGGCGCCGACGAGCTGATCGACGAGGTGGCGAAGGGCCGTCTGGACTTCGACGCCGTCGTCGCCACCCCGGACCTCATGGGCAAGGTCGGCCGCCTCGGCCGCGTCCTCGGCCCCCGTGGTCTGATGCCGAACCCGAAGACCGGCACCGTCACCCCCGACACCGCCAAGGCCGTCACCGACATCAAGGGCGGCAAGATCGAGTTCCGCGTCGACAAGCACTCGAACCTGCACTTCATCATCGGCAAGGCGTCCTTCGAGGACGACAAGCTGGTGGAGAACTACGGCGCCGCGCTGGAGGAGATCCTCCGTCTGAAGCCGTCCGCCGCCAAGGGTCGCTACATCAAGAAGGCCGCCATCACCACCACGATGGGCCCCGGCATCCCGGTCGACCCGAACCGCACCCGCAACCTCCTCGTCGAGGAGGACCCGGCCGCCGTCTGAGCCCTGCGCTCACCCGGTAGCCGCGTCAGGAACGCGTAAGAAAGGGCGGGCCCTGCAACCTTCCGGTTGCGGGGTCCGTCCTTTCTTTGTGCGACCTTTCGTACGACTGTCAGCGGCCTGGGTTACGGTGCAGGCACAGGACTCGCAATAGGGGTGGGACAAGAATGAAGAGCACGACCGTGCGCCGGATGACCCTGTCCATCGCGGTGGTCGCCGCGCTCACCGGGGTGGCCGCCTGCGGCACCTCCGGCTCCGGGAAGGGCGCCAAGGGCGACAAGGCGGCCGGCGACACCGTCATCAACGTCAGCCCCATCGCCGCCCTGCGCTCCGCCGAGCAGTCCACGGACAAGGCCGACTCGGCCAAGGTGCGCTCCACCATGTCCGTGGGCAACCTCATGTCGATCTCCTCGACCGGTTCCCTCACCTGGGGCCACGGCCTGACCGGCAACCTCACGCTGACGTACACCGGCGGCCAGATGGCCGAGATGATGAAGAAGTCCGGCAACACGTCGATGCAGGCCCGCTATCTGCCGGACGCCTACTACGCGAAGATGAGCGACGCCTTCGCCCAGCAGACCGGCGGCAAGCACTGGCTCAAGTACTCGTACGACGACCTCGCCAAGTTCGGCGGCGCCTCCGGCTCGTACATGAAGGACCAGCTGCGCACCGCCACGCCGAACCAGTCCGTGAAGATGCTGCTGGCCTCCGGGGACGTCAAGAAGGTCGGCGAGGAGACGCTCTCCGGCGTCCACACCACGCACTACTCCGGCACGGTGAACGTGGCCGACCTGGCGGGCAAGTCCAGCAACCTCAAGCCCGACCAGCTGGCGGCCCTGAAGAAGC
This sequence comes from Streptomyces sp. NPDC001606, assembly GCF_053596835.1. Classification (NCBI taxonomy): domain Bacteria; kingdom Bacillati; phylum Actinomycetota; class Actinomycetes; order Kitasatosporales; family Streptomycetaceae; genus Streptomyces; species Streptomyces sp. NPDC001606. The sequence goes on along the minus strand of NZ_JBSFHC010000011.1, from coordinate 235,714 downwards.
AGCTGACCCAGGCCGGCGTCACCACCGACACCGTCGACATCTGGATCAACGACCAGAACCTGCTGGTCAAGAAGACCGAGAAGGCGGACATGACCCAGGGCACCATGGTCAACACCGCCTACTACAGCGACTACGGCGTCAAGGTCAGCGCCGAGGCCCCGCCGGCCGGCGACACCATGGACTTCGCCGACCTGATGAAGTCCGGCGGCATGACGGCGGGCGGCGGCAGCGGCACCGGCGGCGCCACCGCGGGCGGCACCGGCCTCAGCTCCTGAGCTGCCGCGCCCCGGCGCATCGCAGAGCGGCCCGTGCCGGCGCCTTCCCGCGCCCGCACGGGCCGTCCCATGCCCTCCTGGGCACGTCCTGGGCCGCCCGCCGGCTGCCCCTGCCCACCGACCTGCACCGTAGCGCCGTAGCGCCGTAGGGCCCGATTTGCTCTGTGGTGGGGCGGTCCCGTAGTCTCCTTCCCGAAGCCAAAGACCGCTGGTCGTTGCCGTGCGCTCGAATGAGGGTGCGGTGGCCGAAGGATCCGCTGAAAAGTGGGCGACCCGCGCAGGTGTCAGTGGAAGAACTCCCGGAGTGCGCGCCTCAGCGCGTGTACGGCCGGTCGAGTCCGCCCCGAGCGCCTGCGCCGGGGCGTTTCGTTTTACCCAGTCCTCCTTCGGGTCCGCGCGGTCCGAATCACCCGGAAGGAGGCCGAGGCTCTATGGCGAGGCCCGACAAGGCTGCCGCGGTTGCCGAGCTGACGGACAAGTTCCGCAACTCGAACGCCGCCGTGCTGACCGAGTACCGCGGTCTCACCGTGGCGCAGCTCAAGACGCTGCGCCGTTCTCTCGGTGAGAACGCCCAGTACGCCGTGGTGAAGAACACGCTGACCAAGATCGCGGCCCAGGAGGCCGGGATCACGCTGGAGGACCAGCTCTTCGCTGGCCCGACGGCCGTCGCCTTCGTCACCGGTGACCCGGTGGAGTCGGCGAAGGGTCTCCGTGACTTCGCCAAGGAAAACCCGAATCTCGTTATCAAGGGCGGTGTGCTCGAGGGCAAGGCCCTCTCCGCCGACGAGATCAAGAAGCTTGCGGACCTCGAGTCCCGCGAGGTTCTGCTCAGCAAGCTGGCCGGTGCCTTCAAGGCGAAGCAGTCCCAGGCTGCCTCCGTCTTCCAGGCGCTGCCGTCGAAGCTCGTCCGCACCGTGGACGCGCTGCGCGCCAAGCAGGCCGAGCAGGGCGGTGCCGAGTAATTCGGCTCGCTTTCTGACCCGGCCGTACGGCTCGGGTCGCAGCGGGCCGACGTACGCCCGCCTTACCCAGTACATCCGGCACCTGCCGATTTGAGTGGAAGGACCGCCATCATGGCGAAGCTGTCCCAGGACGAGCTGCTTGCCCAGTTCGAGGAGATGACCCTCATCGAGCTCTCCGAGTTCGTGAAGGCCTTCGAGGAGAAGTTCGACGTCACCGCCGCCGCTGCCGCGCCGGTCGTCGTCGCCGGTGGTGCCGCTGGTGGCGCCGCCGCCGAGGCCGAGGAGGAGAAGGACGAGTTCGACGTCATCCTCACCGGCGCCGGCGACAAGAAGATCCAGGTCATCAAGGTCGTGCGTGAGCTGACCTCGCTGGGTCTGAAGGAGGCCAAGGACCTCGTCGACGGCACCCCGAAGCCGGTCCTCGAGAAGGTCAACAAGGAGGCCGCTGACAAGGCCGCCGAGGCCCTCAAGGGCGCCGGCGCCTCCGTCGAGGTCAAGTAACACCTTCCGGGTCCCCACGGACTCGACTGCGCGCTGAGAGCGGCCCTGCCGGGCTGTAACGCGAACGCACCGAAGAGCGATCATCCATCCGGGTGGTCGCTCTTCGGCGTCTCGGGGAGGCCGACCGCGGTTGCCTTGCGCTCGCTGTGGCGAGGGGTATGGTGATCTTCGTCGTGTCTCCGGACGGCGCGGTTCCGGCTGGGGGCCCTTGACGAACCGCACGCAGCGCGCAATTCTCAGGACGCGTCGTCACAAGGATCCGAATCCGAGGCATGGATCGACGACGGAGAGGGCAGTATCAACGTGCGTTGAGGGCAGCAGGCCGGAGGGCGTTGACAACAGCGGTGAGCACGACGAGGGGTCTCGAAAACCCGCACTGGACATCAGTGTGCCAAGTGGCTACACTGACCCTTTGCGCTGCCTGTTAGCTGTCCCCTGCCCGTCACCAGGGGTCTGCCCTCACTCGAGCACAGACGACCGAAGCACCTCTGACCTGGGGTTTCCGTCTCTGCGTACGGGAGAGGGACCGGTACGCGCGTAGTGAGTCCGAGCCCTCGGAAGGACCCCCTCTTGGCCGCCTCGCGCACTGCCTCGACCGCGAATACGAACAACGGCGCCAGCACCGCCCCGCTGCGCATCTCCTTTGCAAAGATCAAGGAGCCTCTCGAGGTTCCGAACCTGCTCGCGCTGCAGACCGAGAGCTTTGACTGGCTGCTCGGCAACACCGCCTGGCAGAGTCGGGTCGAGGAGGCTCTGGAGAACGGTCAGGACGTCCCCACCACGTCCGGTCTGGAGGAGATCTTCGACGAGATCTCCCCGATCGAGGACTTCTCGGGGTCGATGTCGCTGACGTTCCGGGACCACCGCTTCGAGCCGCCGAAGAACTCGATCGACGAGTGCAAGGAGCGCGACTTCACGTACGCCGCCCCGCTCTTCGTCACCGCCGAGTTCACCAACAACGAGACCGGTGAGATCAAGTCCCAGACGGTCTTCATGGGCGACTTCCCGCTCATGACGAACAAGGGCACTTTCGTCATCAACGGCACCGAGCGTGTCGTGGTGTCTCAGCTGGTCCGTTCCCCCGGTGTCTACTTCGACTCCTCCATCGACAAGACGTCCGACAAGGACATCTTCTCCGCCAAGATCATCCCGTCCCGGGGTGCCTGGCTGGAGATGGAGATCGACAAGCGCGACATGGTCGGTGTCCGCATCGACCGCAAGCGCAAGCAGTCGGTCACCGTTCTGCTGAAGGCGCTCGGCTGGACCACCGAGCAGATCCTCGAGGAGTTCGGCGAGTACGAGTCCATGCGCGCCACCCTGGAGAAGGACCACACCCAGGGCCAGGACGACGCGCTGCTCGACATCTACCGCAAGCTGCGTCCGGGCGAGCCCCCCACGCGCGAGGCCGCGCAGACGCTGCTGGAGAACCTGTACTTCAACCCGAAGCGTTACGACCTGGCCAAGGTCGGCCGCTACAAGGTCAACAAGAAGCTCGGTGCGGACGAGCCGCTGGACGCCGGTGTGCTCACCACCGACGACATCATCGCCACCATCAAGTACCTGGTGCAGCTGCACGCCGGCGAGACCGAGACGGTGACCGCCAGCGGTCGCACGATCATGGTCGAGACCGACGACATCGACCACTTCGGCAACCGTCGTATCCGTAACGTCGGCGAGCTGATCCAGAACCAGGTCCGTACGGGTCTCGCCCGTATGGAGCGCGTCGTGCGCGAGCGCATGACCACCCAGGACGTCGAGGCGATCACGCCGCAGACCCTGATCAACATCCGGCCGGTCGTCGCCTCCATCAAGGAGTTCTTCGGCACCAGCCAGCTGTCCCAGTTCATGGACCAGAACAACCCGCTGTCGGGGCTGACGCACAAGCGTCGTCTGAACGCCCTCGGCCCGGGTGGTCTCTCCCGTGAGCGGGCCGGCTTCGAGGTCCGTGACGTGCACCCCTCGCACTACGGCCGCATGTGCCCGATCGAGACGCCGGAAGGCCCGAACATCGGTCTGATCGGCTCGCTCGCCTCGTACGGCCGGATCAACCCCTTCGGCTTCATCGAGACGCCGTACCGCAAGGTCGTCGACGGTGTCGTCACCGACGAGGTCGACTACCTGACCGCCGACGAGGAGGACCGCTTCGTCATCGCGCAGGCCAACGCGCCGCTGACGGACGAGCTCCACTTCGCCGAGGCCCGCGTGCTGGTCCGCCGCCGTGGCGGCGAGGTCGACTACGTCGGCCCCGAGGACGTGGACTACATGGACGTCTCGCCGCGCCAGATGGTGTCGGTCGCGACCGCCATGATCCCCTTCCTCGAGCACGACGACGCCAACCGTGCCCTCATGGGCGCGAACATGATGCGTCAGGCCGTGCCGCTGATTAAGTCGGAGGCCCCGCTCGTCGGCACCGGCATGGAGTACCGCTCCGCGGTCGACGCCGGCGACGTGGTCAAGGCCGAGAAGGACGGTGTGGTCCAGGAGGTCTCCGCGGACTACATCACCACCGCCAACGACGACGGCACGTACATCACGTACCGCCTGGCCAAGTTCTCCCGGTCCAACCAGGGCACCTCGGTCAACCAGAAGGTCATCGTCAACGAGGGCGACCGCGTCATCACCGGCCAGGTACTGGCCGACGGCCCGGCCACCGAGAACGGCGAGATGGCCCTCGGCAAGAACCTGCTCGTGGCGTTCATGCCGTGGGAGGGTCACAACTACGAGGACGCGATCATCCTGTCGCAGCGCCTCGTGCAGGACGACGTCCTCTCCTCGATCCACATCGAGGAGCACGAGGTCGACGCCCGTGACACCAAGCTCGGCCCCGAGGAGATCACCCGGGACATCCCGAACGTCTCGGAGGAGGTCCTCGCCGACCTCGACGAGCGCGGCATCATCCGCATCGGTGCCGAGGTCATCGCCGGCGACATCCTCGTCGGCAAGGTCACCCCGAAGGGTGAGACCGAGCTGACCCCCGAGGAGCGCCTGCTGCGCGCGATCTTCGGTGAGAAGGCCCGTGAGGTCCGTGACACCTCGCTGAAGGTGCCGCACGGCGAGACCGGCAAGGTCATCGGCGTGCGCGTCTTCGACCGCGAGGAGGGCGACGAGCTGCCGCCGGGCGTGAACCAGCTGGTCCGCGTCTACGTCGCGCAGAAGCGCAAGATCACCGACGGTGACAAGCTCGCCGGCCGTCACGGCAACAAGGGTGTCATCTCCAAGATCCTGCCGATCGAGGACATGCCGTTCCTGGAGGACGGCACCCCGGTCGACATCATCCTCAACCCGCTGGGTGTGCCGTCCCGAATGAACCCGGGACAGGTCCTGGAGATCCACCTCGGCTGGCTCGCCAGCCGCGGCTGGGACGTCTCCGGCCTCGCGGACGAGTGGGCCCAGCGCCTCCAGGCGATCGGCGCCGACAAGGTCGCCCCGCGCACCAACGTCGCGACCCCGGTCTTCGACGGTGCCCGCGAGGACGAGCTGGCGGGTCTGTTGCAGCACACCATCCCGAACCGCGACGGCGAGCGCATGGTGCTCCCGTCCGGCAAGGCGCGGCTGTTCGACGGCCGTAGCGGTGAGCCGTTCCCGGACCCGATCTCGGTCGGCTACATGTACATCCTGAAGCTGCACCACCTGGTCGACGACAAGCTGCACGCCCGGTCGACCGGCCCGTACTCGATGATCACCCAGCAGCCGCTGGGTGGTAAGGCGCAGTTCGGTGGCCAGCGCTTCGGTGAGATGGAGGTGTGGGCCCTCGAGGCCTACGGCGCCGCGTACGCCCTCCAGGAGCTGCTGACCATCAAGTCCGACGACGTCACCGGCCGCGTGAAGGTCTACGAGGCCATCGTCAAGGGCGAGAACATCCCCGAGCCCGGCATCCCCGAGTCCTTCAAGGTGCTCATCAAGGAGATGCAGTCGCTCTGCCTGAACGTGGAGGTGCTGTCCAGCGACGGTATGTCCATCGAGATGCGCGACACCGACGAGGACGTCTTCCGCGCTGCGGAGGAGCTCGGTATCGACCTGTCCCGGCGCGAGCCGAGCAGCGTCGAAGAGGTCTGACGGGAGTCCGGTAGGGGCCTCGCCACCGTGTGAGGCCCCCGCCGACCCCCAGGCCCCCGTTTCAGACCACAGACTTTCGACCCTGAGAGGGATTGACGCATAGTGCTCGACGTCAACTTCTTCGACGAGCTCCGGATCGGCCTGGCCACCGCTGACGACATCCGTCAGTGGAGCCACGGTGAGGTCAAGAAGCCCGAGACCATCAACTACCGCACCCTGAAGCCCGAAAAGGACGGACTCTTCTGCGAGAAGATCTTCGGTCCTACCCGGGACTGGGAGTGCTACTGCGGCAAGTACAAGCGTGTCCGCTTCAAGGGCATCATCTGCGAGCGCTGTGGCGTCGAGGTCACGCGCGCCAAGGTGCGCCGTGAGCGGATGGGCCACATCGAGCTGGCCGCTCCCGTGACCCACATCTGGTACTTCAAGGGCGTCCCGTCCCGGCTGGGCTACCTGCTGGACCTCGCCCCGAAGGACCTGGAGAAGGTCATCTACTTCGCGGCGTACATGATCACGTACGTCGACGAGGAGCGCCGCACCCGCGACCTGCCCTCCCTGGAGGCGCATGTCTCGGTCGAGCGCCAGCAGATCGAGAACCGCCGCGACGCCGACCTCGAGGCCCGCGCCAAGAAGCTCGAGTCCGACCTGGCCGAGCTGGAGGCCGAGGGCGCCAAGGCCGACGTGCGCCGCAAGGTGCGCGAGGGTGCCGAGCGTGAGATGAAGCAGCTGCGTGACCGTGCGCAGCGCGAGATCGACCGCCTCGACGAGGTGTGGAACCGGTTCAAGAACCTCAAGGTCCAGGACCTCGAGGGCGACGAGCTGCTCTACCGCGAGCTGCGCGACCGCTTCGGCACGTACTTCGACGGCTCGATGGGTGCCGCGGCGCTCCAGAAGCGCCTGGAGTCCTTCGACCTCGAGGAGGAGGCCGAGAAGCTCCGCGAGATCATCCGCACCGGCAAGGGCCAGAAGAAGACCCGCGCCCTCAAGCGGCTGAAGGTCGTCTCCGCGTTCCTCCAGACGTCCAACAGCCCCAAGGGCATGGTCCTGGACTGCGTCCCGGTCATCCCGCCGGACCTGCGTCCGATGGTGCAGCTGGACGGTGGCCGCTTCGCGACCTCCGACCTGAACGACCTGTACCGCCGTGTCATCAACCGCAACAACCGCCTGAAGCGCCTTCTCGACCTCGGTGCGCCCGAGATCATCGTGAACAACGAGAAGCGCATGCTCCAGGAGGCCGTCGACGCGCTCTTCGACAACGGCCGCCGCGGCCGCCCGGTCACGGGCCCCGGCAACCGTCCGCTGAAGTCCCTCAGCGACATGCTGAAGGGTAAGCAGGGTCGGTTCCGTCAGAACCTGCTCGGTAAGCGTGTCGACTACTCGGCGCGTTCCGTGATCGTCGTCGGTCCGCAGCTGAAGCTGCACCAGTGCGGTCTGCCGAAGGCGATGGCGCTGGAGCTCTTCAAGCCCTTCGTGATGAAGCGCCTGGTCGACCTGAACCACGCGCAGAACATCAAGTCGGCCAAGCGCATGGTCGAGCGCGGCCGCACCGTGGTGTACGACGTCCTCGAAGAGGTCATCGCCGAGCACCCGGTGCTGCTGAACCGTGCGCCCACCCTGCACCGCCTCGGCATCCAGGCCTTCGAGCCGCAGCTGGTCGAGGGCAAGGCCATCCAGATCCACCCGCTCGTCTGCACCGCGTTCAACGCGGACTTCGACGGTGACCAGATGGCCGTGCACCTGCCGCTGTCCGCGGAGGCGCAGGCCGAGGCCCGCATCCTGATGCTGTCCTCGAACAACATCCTCAAGCCGGCCGACGGCCGTCCGGTGACGATGCCGACCCAGGACATGGTCCTCGGTCTGTTCTTCCTCACCACCGACGGCGAGATGCGCAACGTCAAGGGCGAGGGCCGTTCGTTCGCGTCCGTGGCCGAGGCGATCATGGCGTTCGACGCCGGCGAGCTGTCGCTCCAGTCGCGCGTGGACATCCGCTTCCCGGTGGGCACCATCCCGCCGCGCGGCTGGACTCCGCCGGTGCGCGAGGAGGGCGAGCCGGAGTGGCAGCAGGGTGACAGCTTCCGCCTGAACACCACGCTGGGCCGCGCGCTCTTCAACGAGCTGCTGCCCGAGGACTACCCGTTCGTCGACTACGAGGTCGGCAAGAAGCAGCTCTCCGAGATCGTCAACGACCTCGCCGAGCGCTACCCGAAGGTCATCGTGGCGGCGACGCTCGACAACCTGAAGGCGGCCGGCTTCTACTGGGCGACCCGTTCCGGTGTCACCGTGGCCATCTCCGACGTCGTCGTCCCCGACGCGAAGAAGGAGATCGTCCGCGGCTACGAGGCGCAGGACGAGCGGGTCCAGAAGCAGTACGAGCGCGGTCTGATCACCAAGGAAGAGCGCACCCAGGAGCTCATCGCGATCTGGACCAAGGCGACCAACGAGGTTGCCGAGGCCATGAACGCGAACTTCCCGAAGACCAACCCGGTCTCGATGATGGTGAACTCGGGTGCACGAGGCAACATGATGCAGATGCGTCAGATTGCCGGTATGCGTGGTCTGGTGTCGAACGCGAAGAACGAGACCATCCCGCGTCCGATCAAGGCGTCCTTCCGTGAGGGCCTGTCCGTGCTGGAGTACTTCATCTCCACGCACGGTGCCCGTAAGGGTCTGGCGGACACCGCTCTGCGTACCGCCGACTCGGGTTACCTCACCCGTCGTCTGGTCGACGTCTCCCAGGACGTCATCATCCGCGAGGAGGACTGCGGCACCGACCGTGGTCTGCGTCTCCGCATCGCCGGGCGCGACGAGGGCGGCGTGCTGCGCAAGGCGGAGGACGTCGAGACCTCCGTGTACGCGCGCTGCCTCGCCGAGGACATCGTGGTCGACGGCCAGGTGCTGGCCCCGGCCGGCACCGACCTGGGCGATGTGCTCATCGAAGAGCTGGTCGCCCGTGGCGTCGAGGAGGTCAAGACCCGTTCGGTCCTGACCTGCGAGTCCGCCGTCGGCACCTGCGCGATGTGCTACGGCCGTTCGCTGGCCACCGGCAAGCTGGTGGACATCGGTGAGGCGGTCGGCATCATCGCCGCCCAGTCCATCGGTGAGCCCGGTACCCAGTTGACGATGCGTACCTTCCACACCGGTGGTGTGGCCGGTGACGACATCACCCAGGGTCTGCCGCGTGTCGTCGAGCTCTTCGAGGCCCGTACCCCGAAGGGTGTCGCCCCGATCTCCGAGGCTTCCGGTCGTGTCCGCATCGAGGAGACCGAGAAGACCAAGAAGATCATCGTCACGCCGGACGACGGCAGCGACGAGACCGCCTACCAGATCTCGAAGCGTGCCAAGGTCCTGGTCCGCGAGGGCGAGCACGTCGAGGTGGGCCAGCAGCTCACCGTGGGTGCCACCAACCCGCACGACGTGCTGCGCATCCTGGGTCAGCGTGCCGTCCAGGTCCACCTGGTCGGCGAGGTCCAGAAGGTCTACAACTCGCAGGGTGTGTCGATCCACGACAAGCACATCGAGATCATCATCCGGCAGATGCTCCGCCGTGTGACGATCATCGAGTCCGGCGACGCCGAGCTGCTGCCCGGTGAGCTGGTCGAGCGCTCGAAGTTCGAGACCGAGAACCGTCGTGTGGTCCAGGAGGGCGGTCACCCGGCCTCCGGTCGTCCGCAGCTGATGGGTATCACCAAGGCCTCGCTGGCGACGGAGTCCTGGCTGTCGGCCGCCTCCTTCCAGGAGACGACCCGAGTTCTGACGGACGCGGCGATCAACGCCAAGTCCGACAGCCTCATCGGCCTCAAGGAGAACGTCATCATCGGTAAGCTCATCCCGGCCGGTACGGGTCTGTCCCGCTACCGCAACATCCGGGTCGAGCCGACCGAGGAGGCCAAGGCCGCGATGTACTCGGCCGTCGGCTACGACGACATCGACTACTCGCCGTTCGGCACCGGCTCCGGCCAGGCCGTTCCGCTGGAGGACTACGACTACGGTCCGTACAACCAGTAAGCGAGCAGCATGAAGGGCGGTCACTCCCGTTGGGGGGGTGACCGCCCTTCGGCGTTCGGTGGACCTCCCGGGGCGTCCAGGAGACGTCCGTACGGCCCGCTGTGCCGCCTCCAGCCGCTCCAGGGCGGCCCGGAGGTCCGGTGAGGTCGTCGGGGCCGGCCGGGGGCCTGAGGCGGCCGGGGGGCCTGAGGCGGCCGGAACGAAGATCGACTAAGGTACGCGCCCTTGACAGCGGCCGCAGCCTGGCGCGGGGTCGGTTCCATTTGTTTTGACCGCAGCGAATGAGGTAGGTACGCTCAGACCTTGTGCCTGGGGTGTGCCCTGGCTCTTGCGCGTGCCTTCACTCCGTGCAGCGAGCCGTGATCGGCCACCGTAATCCGTGCCCCTTTTCGCCTGGCGGCAAGGGCCTGACGGATTCGACACACCCGACCGCGTGGGTCGGCGACGTTCCAGGTTAGCTGTACCCATCGGCACACAGAAACCGGAGAAGTAGTGCCTACGATCCAGCAGCTGGTCCGCAAGGGCCGGCAGGACAAGGTCGAGAAGAACAAGACGCCCGCACTCGAGGGTTCCCCTCAGCGTCGTGGCGTCTGCACGCGTGTGTTCACGACCACCCCGAAGAAGCCGAACTCGGCCCTGCGTAAGGTCGCGCGTGTGCGTCTGACCAGTGGCATCGAGGTCACCGCTTACATTCCGGGTGAGGGACACAACTTGCAGGAGCACTCCATCGTGCTCGTGCGCGGCGGCCGTGTGAAGGACCTGCCGGGTGTTCGCTACAAGATCATCCGCGGTTCGCTCGACACCCAGGGTGTCAAGAACCGCAAGCAGGCTCGCAGCCGTTACGGCGCCAAGAAGGAGAAGTAAGAATGCCTCGTAAGGGCCCCGCCCCGAAGCGCCCGGTCATCATCGACCCGGTCTACGGTTCTCCTCTGGTGACCTCCCTGATCAACAAGGTGCTGCTGAACGGCAAGCGCTCCACCGCCGAGCGCATCGTCTACGGCGCCATGGAGGGCCTGCGCGAGAAGACCGGCAACGACCCGGTCATCACGCTGAAGCGCGCTCTTGAGAACATCAAGCCGACCCTCGAGGTCAAGTCCCGCCGTGTCGGTGGCGCCACCTACCAGGTTCCGGTCGAGGTCAAGCCCGGCCGTGCCAACACCCTGGCGCTGCGCTGGCTCGTCGGCTACTCCCGCGCCCGTCGCGAGAAGACCATGACCGAGCGTCTGCTCAACGAGCTTCTCGACGCTTCGAACGGCCTCGGTGCGGCCGTCAAGAAGCGCGAGGACACGCACAAGATGGCCGAGTCCAACAAGGCCTTCGCGCACTACCGCTGGTAGTCGCAGTCCACATCGAGACCGAGAGAAGACTGAAGCCTTATGGCTACCACTTCGCTTGACCTGGCCAAGGTGCGCAACATCGGCATCATGGCCCACATCGACGCGGGCAAGACGACCACCACCGAGCGGATCCTGTTCTACACCGGTGTGTCTTACAAGATCGGTGAGGTCCACGACGGCGCTGCCACCATGGACTGGATGGAGCAGGAGCAGGAGCGTGGCATCACGATCACGTCTGCTGCCACCACCTGCCACTGGCCGCTGGAGAACGTCGACCACACCATCAACATCATCGACACCCCGGGTCACGTCGACTTCACCGTCGAGGTGGAGCGTTCCCTGCGTGTGCTCGACGGTGCCGTGACGGTGTTCGACGGCGTCGCCGGCGTCGAGCCGCAGTCCGAGACCGTGTGGCGTCAGGCGGACCGCTACGGCGTTCCGCGTATCTGCTTCGTCAACAAGCTCGACCGCACCGGTGCCGAGTTCCACCGCTGCGTCGACATGATCGTCGACCGCCTGGGTGCGCAGCCGATCGTCATGCAGCTCCCGATCGGTGCCGAGGCCGACTTCAAGGGCGTCGTGGACCTGGTCCGCATGAAGGCGCTCGTGTGGTCCGCCGAGGCGACCAAGGGCGAGATGTACGACGTCGTCGACATCCCGGACACGCATGTCGAGGCCGCCGAGGAGTGGCGCGGCAAGCTGGTCGAGGCCGTCGCCGAGAACGACGAAGAGATCATGGAGCTGTTCCTGGAGGGCCAGGAGCCCACCGAGGAGCAGCTGTACGCCGCGATCCGTCGTATCACCATCGCGTCCGGCAAGGGCACCGGCACCACCATCACCCCGGTGTTCTGCGGTACCGCGTTCAAGAACAAGGGCGTCCAGCCCCTGCTCGACGCGGTCGTGCGCTACCTGCCTTCCCCCGTTGACATCGAGGCCATCGAGGGCCACGCGGTCAACGACCCGGAGGAGGTCGTCAAGCGCAAGCCGTCCGACGACGAGCCGCTGTCGGCGCTGGCGTTCAAGATCATGAGCGACCCGCACCTCGGCAAGCTCACCTTCGTCCGCGTGTACTCCGGCCGCCTGGAGTCCGGCACCGCCGTGCTGAACTCCGTCAAGGGCAAGAAGGAGCGCATCGGCAAGATCTACCGCATGCACGCCAACAAGCGTGAGGAGATCGAGTCGGTGGGCGCCGGCGACATCGTCGCCGTCATGGGTCTGAAGCAGACCACCACCGGTGAGACGCTGTCCGACGACAAGAACCCGGTCATCCTGGAGTCCATGGACTTCCCGGCGCCGGTCATCCAGGTCGCCATCGAGCCCAAGTCGAAGGGCGACCAGGAGAAGCTCGGCGTCGCGATCCAGCGCCTGGCCGAGGAGGACCCGTCCTTCCAGGTCCACTCGGACGAGGAGACCGGCCAGACCATCATCGGCGGTATGGGCGAGCTGCACCTCGAGGTGCTGGTCGACCGCATGCGCCGTGAGTTCAAGGTCGAGGCCAACGTCGGCAAGCCGCAGGTGGCGTACCGCGAGACGATCCGCAAGGCCGTCGAGCGCGTCGACTACACCCACAAGAAGCAGACCGGTGGTACCGGTCAGTTCGCGAAGGTGCAGATCGGCATCGAGCCGCTCGAGGGTGGCGACACCTCGTACGAGTTCGTGAACAAGGTGACCGGTGGTCGTATCCCGAAGGAGTACATCCCTTCGGTCGACGCCGGTGCGCAGGAGGCCATGCAGTTCGGCATCCTCGCCGGTTACGAGATGACCGGTGTCCGCGTGATCCTGCACGACGGTGCCTACCACGAGGTCGACTCCTCCGAGCTCGCCTTCAAGATCGCCGGTTCGCAGGCCTTCAAGGAGGCCGCGCGCAAGGCCAGCCCCGTGCTGCTCGAGCCGATGATGGCCGTCGAGGTCACCACGCCCGAGGACTACATGGGCGAGGTCATCGGCGACATCAACTCCCGCCGTGGCCAGATCCAGGCCATGGAGGAGCGGGCTGGTGCCCGCGTCGTGAAGGGCCTCGTGCCCCTGTCGGAGATGTTCGGCTACGTCGGCGACCTCCGCAGCAAGACGTCGGGTCGCGCAAGCTACTCGATGCAGTTCGACTCCTACGCCGAGGTTCCGCGGAACGTCGCCGAGGAGATCATCGCGAAGGCCAAGGGCGAGTAACGCTCCGCGTTCCCACGCCGTAGGCTTGACTCCGGAGCCTCCAGGGGCATTCCCCCGCAATCGCGGACGGAATGCCCCCGGGTTCCGGGCCTTTACAGCAAAGATCACCTGGCGCCGATGAAGTAAGGCGTACAGAACCACTCCACAGGAGGACCCCAGTGGCGAAGGCGAAGTTCGAGCGGACTAAGCCGCACGTCAACATCGGCACCATCGGTCACATCGACCACGGTAAGACGACCCTCACGGCCGCCATTACCAAGGTGCTGCACGACGCGTACCCGGACCTGAACGAGGCCACCCCGTTCGACAACATCGACAAGGCTCCTGAGGAGCGTCAGCGCGGTATCACCATCTCCATCGCGCACGTCGAGTACCAGACCGAGGCGCGTCACTACGCCCACGTCGACTGCCCGGGTCACGCGGACTACATCAAGAACATGATCACCGGTGCCGCGCAGATGGACGGCGCGATCCTGGTGGTCGCCGCCACCGACGGCCCGATGCCGCAGACCAAGGAGCACGTGCTCCTGGCCCGCCAGGTCGGCGTTCCGTACATCGTCGTCGCCCTGAACAAGGCCGACATGGTGGACGACGAGGAGATCCTGGAGCTCGTCGAGCTCGAGGTCCGTGAGCTCCTCTCCGAGTACGAGTTCCCGGGCGACGACGTCCCGGTCGTCAAGGTCTCGGCGCTGAAGGCGCTCGAGGGCGACGCCCAGTGGACCCAGTCCGTCCTGGACCTCATGAACGCCGTCGACACCGCGATCCCGGAGCCGGAGCGCGACGTCGACAAGCCGTTCCTGATGCCGATCGAGGACGTCTTCACGATCACCGGTCGTGGCACCGTCGTCACCGGTCGTATCGAGCGTGGTGTCCTCAAGGTCAACGAGACCGTCGACATCATCGGTATCAAGACCGAGAAGACCACCACCACGGTCACCGGCATCGAGATGTTCCGCAAGCTGCTCGACGAGGGCCAGGCCGGTGAGAACGTCGGTCTGCTGCTCCGCGGCATCAAGCGCGAGGACGTCGAGCGCGGCCAGGTCATCATCAAGCCGGGTTCGGTCACCCCGCACACCGAGTTCGAGGCGCAGGCCTACATCCTGTCCAAGGACGAGGGTGGCCGCCACACGCCGTTCTTCAACAACTACCGTCCGCAGTTCTACTTCCGTACCACGGACGTGACGGGCGTTGTGACCCTCCCCGAGGGCACCGAGATGGTCATGCCGGGTGACAACACCGAGATGTCGGTTCAGCTCATCCAGCCCATCGCCATGGAGGAGGGCCTGAAGTTCGCCATCCGTGAGGGTGGTCGCACCGTGGGCGCCGGCCAGGTCACCAAGATCGTCAAGTAAGTTCCGCTTGCTTGAGGTCACTGACTGACCTGAAGGTCTTCTGACCTGTGAGAGGCCCGTACGACTCCGGTCGTACGGGCCTCTTCGCATGTCCGCGTCACGTTGAACCCTTACGGTTCTCCCTGTGAATACCGTCCCGCCCGCCGAAGGCCCCGACGAGGGCCCGGACTCCTTCCGGTCCTCCATACCCGACGAGCAGTGGGCCGCGTTCCTGCGCGCCGCGGCCGAGGACGACGGGTCCGCCGCGCCGAAGGAGCCGTCGGCGCGCGCCCGGATGGTGGCCCGCAGGCTCCGCGAGAGGTCCGCGTCCGCGGCCGACACGCGGCCGAGGCCACGGCGCCCCGCACGGCCGTCGCCGCGCGAGGTGCTCCAGGCCGTGGTCCCCTGGCTGGTCGCCGCGGCCGTGCTGCTGTACGGCGCCTGGCAGTGGGGGCTGCTCTCCTGGAGCGACGGGAGCGACTCGGCCGAGTCGGGCCCGGCCAGGGCCGTCGCACTGCCCGGCGGCGGTGTCACCGACGGCGCCCACTGCGGCGAGCAGGGCTACCACTACTTCCCGCTGCCCGGGGCCGCCTCCGCGCCCGCCCCGCAGTCCGCCGAAGGACAGCCCGGCCCGCAGCTGACGCTCGGCTCCTACGGCTACGAGAAGCTGTCCGGCCGGGCGGCCGGCAGCTTCGGCATCGGGCTGCTCTTCGCGCCGGGCGCCCACCGCCCGCTGGTGCTCTCCCGGGATCTGCACGGCGAGGGCGTCGCGGTGGAGATCGAGGGCCCGCACGGCCTGGTCGCCGGGGCGCACGGCCTGCCCGTCACCTGGAGCGCCCCCGGGAAGGCCGGCGGTGCCGACCGGAAGCACATCGACGTCACGAACGGTGGCGGCGGCGAGATCACCCTCCCGCTGACGGCCCTGTGCCCCGGGTACGACGCCGAGACGGTGATGGAGGGCCTGCGGATCCCGACGGACTCCTCGAACACCATCACCGGGCAGCCGGCCTACACCCTGACCGTGTCGGTGCGGGAACCGGCGGTCGGCACGCTCCGCACCGCGATCGGGCTGCCGGCGGGCGGCGGCCTGCTCAGCGCCAACAACCTGGTGCCGGACGGCCCCTGAGCGGCCGGCGCGCTTCGAAACTATTCGGCGCCGCCGACCCATTCCCCCCACCGCCCCCTCCCTCCACTATTTGTCATGCCGCTTGGCAAATAGGGGCTGTGCAGAGGGAGGGGACGCATGTCCGTGGCGCGCAGAACGGTGCTGGGAGCGGGACTGGCCGCCGTGCCCGTGCTGACCTCGGGGACCGCCCGGGCCCAGGCAGGGGGCACGGACCTGACGGTGACGGACCCCGGGGACTACATCTCCTTCACCGGCGGTGCCTTCTCGCTGGTCGGCGCCCCCGTGGTGGTCAGCCCCGACGACCACCCCGGGGTCGTACGGGTCGCAGGCGACCTCCGCGACGACCTCGAGCGCGTGACCGGCGTCCGCCCCGGCACCACCATCGGCCGCTTCCCCGTCCTGCTCGGCACGATCGGCCGCAGCCCGCTGATCGACGGCCTGGTCCGCTCCGGAAAGCTGGACGTGACCGGCGTCCGGGGCGGCTGGGAGACCTCGCTCCAGACCGTCGTGGAGCATCCGCTGCCCGGGGTGGAGCGGGCGTTCGTCATCGCGGGCAGCGATCCACGGGGCACGATCTTCGGGGCGTACGACGTCTCGTACGGCATCGGGGTCTCGCCCTGGCACTGGTGGGACGACGTGCCGCCGATGCGGCGCACCGGGGTCTGGGTGCGCCCCGGACGCTTCACCCAGGGCACCCCCAGGGTGAAATACCGGGGTTTCTTCATCAACGACGAGAACCCGGCCCTCGGCACCTGGGCCCCGGCGTACTTCGGACCGGGCAAGGCGCCGGGATATCCCAACGGCTTCAACTCCGCCTTCTACGCCAAGGTCTTCGAGGTCCTGCTGCGGCTGAAGGGCAACTACCTCTGGCCGGCGGTGTGGGGCCGGGCCTTCGCCGAGGACGACCCGGACAACCACCGGAGGGCGGCGGAGTACGGCGTGGTCATGGGCACCTCCCACGAGGCGCCGATGATGCGGGGCATCGAGGAGTGGAACCGGCACGCCGGCCCCGGCCACGACCCCTACGGGGGCACGGGGGAGTGGTCGTACCGCCGCAACGCGGACGCTCTGCGGGCCTACTGGCGAGCCGGCATCCAGCGCATGGTCGACCAGGGCTTCGAGGGCGTGGTGACCCTCGGGATGCGCGGCAACGGCGACATCGGCCTGCCCGACGGCGACGGCATCGAGCTGATGCAGCAGATCATCGACGACCAGCGCCGGATCATCGAGGAGGTGACCGGCCGCCCGGCCGCCGAGACCCCGCAGGTCTGGACCCTCTACAAGGAGGTCCAGCGCTACTGGGACCGCGGTCTGCGCGCCCCCGACGACGTCACGGTGGTCCTCACGGACGACAACTGGGGAAACATCCGGAAGCACCCGGACAGCCCCCGCAGCGGCGGCTACGGCCTCTACTACCACTTCGACTACGTCGGGGCCGGCCGCAACTACAAGTGGGTCGACACGGCCAACCTCCGCAATGTCTGGGACCAGCTCCACCAGGCGCACGCGTACGGCAACCACGGCCTGTGGGTGGCGAACGTCGGCGATCTCAAGGGCAACGAGCTGCCGACCGAGTTCTTCCTGACCTACGCCTGGGACCCGGACCGCTGGCCGCTGGAACGGCTGGGGGAGTGGGAGCGGCGCTACGCCCGGCAGAACTTCGGCGAGGCGCCGGCCCGGGACATCGCCGCGGTGCTGGCGGAGTACGGCCGGCTCCAGGCCCGCCGCAAGCCGGAGCTGCTGAACCGCCGTATCACGCTCTCCGCCGACGGCCAGGTGGTCTACGACGACCGGCAGACCCCGTACCGCTTCGCGCACCGGGAGCTGGAGCGGGTGACCGAGGAGTGGCAGGAGCTGGGCGGCCGCGCCGAGCGCATCGCCCGCCGGCTGCCGCCGGAGCGGCAGGATGCCTGGTTCGAGCTGGTCGGCTACGAGGTGACGGCGACCGCGAACCTGTACGCGCTGCGCTCGGCGGAGTTCACGAACCTGCTGTTCGCCGCGCAGGGCCGGGCGGCCACGAACGACCGCGCGGCCCGGGCGGAGGCCGCCTTCGCCCGTGACCTTGCCCTGGCCGACCGCTTCAACTCCCGTGTGGCGAACGGCAAATGGCACGGCTTCCAGACCCAGCCGCACATCGACTACGGCGACGTCGACCGCTACGGCCCGAACGCGGGCTGGCAGCAGCCGGAGAAGGACAACGTGGCCCTGCCGGACGTCCTCTTCCCCGCGGTACGCCGTATCCAGCTGCCCCCGGACGCCCGGCTGGGGGTGTCGGTGGACGGCGCGGAGGACACGGGCCAGTGGTGGCCGGAGGGCGCCTCCGGGGAGGCGGTGCTGCCGGAGTTCAGCCCGTACCAGACCCGCCCCCGGCAGTACCTGGAGGTCTTCAACCGGGGCGCGACCCCCTTCGACTACCGGGTGTCCTCCTCGGTCCCCTGGCTGCGGGTGGACCACCCGGCGGGCCGCGTCGAGCAGCAGGTCCGGCTGGAGGTCCGCGTCGACTGGTCCCGGGCCCCGGCCGGCCGCGCCGAGGGCACGCTCACGGTGAGCGGCGCGGGCGCGTCGGTCCCGGTGCGCTGTGTGACCGGCCGCCCGGCCGCCCGGGACCTGCGGGGCTTCGTGGAGGCCGGTGGCTATGTGGCGATCGACGCGGACCACTACGACCGGGCGGTCGGGCGGTGGCGCCGCATCGAGGGCATCGGCCGCACGGGCGCGGGCATGACCCCATGGCCGGTGACGGCGCCCTCCCGGGCCCCGGGCGGCTCCTCACCGCGCCTGGAGTACGAGGTGAGCCTGGTGTCGGAGCCGGACACCGAGGTGACCGTCTGGGCCCTGCTGTCCCCCCGCAACCCGGCCGTGCCCTCGGTGTCCGGCCTGCGCTACGGCGTCTCCCTCGACGACGGCCCGGTCCGCACGGTGGACATCACGGCGGGCGCGGACGACGGCGCCCTGAACGCGGTCTGGGCCCGCAACACCTCGGACAACATCAACCGCACCGCCACCCGGCACGCGGTGGGACCGGGTGTCGTACACCGGCTGAAGTTCTGGATGGTGGACCCCACGGTGGTGGTCCAGCGGCTGCTGATCGACACGGGCGGGCTGCCGGAGCTGTACCTGGGGCCGCTGGAGAGCCGACGGGCCGGGGACGGTCACCCGTAGCGGGGCGGTCCCTCCGTCGCGACCGCCGAAGCCGCCCGGCGCCCGGGCGCGGGGCGCCGGGCGTCAGAAGACCGGCAGGGCCGTGAGTGCGTCCCCGTCTGCGACGAAGACGCGGTTGCCGGCGGCCGTCTGCCCGGTGGTCGGTGTTCCTCGGCCTCGGCGATCCAGCGGGCGGGGTCGGCTCCGGGGTGCGGCACCTGCACGAGGACCGTGCGCCGGCCGTCGGCACTGCGGGCCACATAGCGACGATCGGGCGTCCGGTGCCGCTCGGCCTCGTCGTCGACCCCCGCCAGAACCGCGTACGGCCCGACCCACAGCGGGTCGTCCTGCCGTAGCTGCCTCATGTGCGCGTTCCCCCCGGTCCTCGGCACAGGCCAGAGACCCTACCGGGGGGAGTCGGGACCGCTCCGGGGTGCGGGGAGAGCGACCTCCGCCCAGACGGTCTTGCGCGGGCGCCGCCCCTCGGTGACGCCCCAACGGTCGGCGAGCGCCGCCACGAGCATCAGACCGCGGCCTGATGCGCCGTCCTCGGCCGGAGTGGTGAGCCGGGGCAGCCGGTCACCGCGCGTGTCGGTGACCTCGATGCGGAGGGTGCCGCCGACGACGTAGAGCAGCAGCTGGAAGTGACGGCCGGGTACGCGGCCGTGGGTGGCGGCGTTGGCGGCGAGTTCGGCGACGATCTGCGTCGGCGTCTCCAACGGCAGACCCCACGTGCGCAGTTGCTGCTCGGCGAGCAGCCGGGCGAGACGGGCGCCGCGTGGCGTGGGGGACAGGCGGACGCTGAAGTGGGGGATGGTGCCGCCGAGTTGGTTTTCAGGGGCAGCCATTTCTTGATTCATGTCACTGAGCGTGGCGGAATCTGCTTCCGTGAAGGGAGTGACTGCGCCTGTGCGTACGGTGACTGTCCCGGCTTTGTCTCGGCTGTCTCGGCTGTCCCGGGCGTTGTACGGGTACGGAGTGCGCGCCGGAGGAGGAGCGATGGGTGAGGGAGTGGACGAGGCCGGCTGGGACGTCGAGCCCGGCGACGAGATCGAGCCGGTGGTCCAGGCGGTGGGGCGCCTGCTCAAGGTCTGCCGGGAGGCGGCCGGGGTCTCGGTGCCCGAGCTGGGCGAGGCCATGGGCTACGGCGAGGACATGATCCGCAAGATCGAGCGCGGGGCGCGGATCCCCCGGCCGGAGCTGCTGGACAGGGCGGACACGTTCCTGAAGGCGCAGGGTCATCTGAGGGCCTTCACGGAGGACATGAAGAAGGCCCGCTATCCGAAGAAGGTGCGGGAGCTGGCGGAGATGGAGGGGCGGGCGGTGGAGATGCTGCTTTACAGCAACCACAACATCCACGGCCTGTTGCAGACGGAGGAGTACGCGCGAGCGCAGTTCGAGATGAGGCAGCCCGCGCTCAGTGAAGACGTCGTGGAGCGGGAAACCGCGGCACGCATGGCTCGTAAAGCCGTCTTCGAGCGCGAGCCTGCGCCGACGCTCAGTTTCGTCCAGGAACAGGTGACACTCGAACGTCCCTACGGTGGGAAGATGGTGCTGCGCGGACAGCTGGAACTCCTCCTGGAGGTAGCGCAGTTGCGGAACGTGACGCTTCAGGTCATGCCTACCGACCGAGAAGAGAACGCTGGGGCGTCGGGCCTGGTCGAGGTGCTGAAGTTCGCAGACGGCACGGCGATCGGACGCTCCGACGGCGCGTTTAACGGCCGCCCGGTCTCAAGCCCAAAAGATCTTCGGATCCTCGAACTGCGCTATGGAATGATCCGGGCGCAGGCTCTCACGCCGAGGGAGTCACAGGCCTTCATCGAGAAAGCGCTGGGGAGACTATGAGCACCGCGGAACTGCACTGGTTCAAGAGCAGCTACAGCGACAGCGGCGAACCCGGCTCCTGCCTCGAAGTCGCGCTCCACTGGTTCAAGAGCAGTTACAGCAGCAGCGCTGAACCC
This sequence comes from Streptomyces sp. NPDC001606, assembly GCF_053596835.1. Classification (NCBI taxonomy): domain Bacteria; kingdom Bacillati; phylum Actinomycetota; class Actinomycetes; order Kitasatosporales; family Streptomycetaceae; genus Streptomyces; species Streptomyces sp. NPDC001606. Next base: position 214,859 of record NZ_JBSFHC010000011.1, on the reverse strand, counting down.
GGCGACTGCCTCGAAGTCGCCCCCACCCCCACCACCATCCACATCCGCGACTCCAAGAACACCGAGGGGCCCCGCCTCGCCGTCACTCCCGCCACCTGGGCCGCGTTCCTCACGTACGCCTCACGGAACGCCTAGCCCGTGGCCGGTCCCCGAAGCCTCCACGCGGGCTGGTACGCGGGCGTGGCCGTGCTGGTTCTGGGGCTCGTGGCAGCCGTGCTGTACGGCTCCGGGGCGTACGACTCCTGGCGGGACGGCCGCTCGCTGGACAAGGCCTGCGACGGCACGCTGGCGCAGGACGGGCTGGCCTCGGCGCTGGGCTCCTCCGACCTGAAGGCCGAGCAGGGGGACGCCGGTGTCCTGGCCGGGTGCTTCGTCAAGACGTCCCCCGGGTCCGGACGCGCCGTGCGGATCACCCTGCGCTGGAGCACCGACGGAGCCCCCTCGGGCAGCCTGGTCTGGTACCACTCGGGCTACAGCGGGGCGCGGGCACAGGCGGCACCGCTCGGGAACGGCTGGTCCGGGGTCGTCCGCTACGACGGCTCCTGGCAGATCATGGTCACGCTCCACTGCGCGAAGCCGAACGGCAAGGAGCTGGTCGCCTACGGTGACCTCTACGGCGCCTCCGGCGGGACCGCGGTCACCGGGCTCGGCCGGGTGACCACCGAGACCGCCCGGAAGGCGGCCGGGAAGTACGGCTGCGAGGCCAAGGCCGGCAAGCCGCTGACCCGGGTGTCCACGGCCCGCCTCGGCAAGCCCGGCACGGCGAAGCCGCTGGCGCGGGCGCAGGGGTCCTGCGTCGCGCTGCGGGACGTCTCCCTGGCGGGGAGCGGCACCTCCGGGATCATGGAGTACCCGGCGGACCCGGACGCCCCGCAGACCAACTGCTACCTGGTGACCGGCGCGGGGAAGCCCGGCTACGGGCTGTACGCGTACTACGGCGTCGCCGCGAAGGACTTCGAGTCGACCGGCTTCGGCGGACCCGACCACGACTCCGTGCTGGCGACCGCTCCCTGCCCCCGGGCCGGCCACGAGGCGGTCTTCGCGGTCTACCGTCTCTACGACCCGGACACCCGCAGCGAGCCGGTGGCGCACTACTCCGCCGCGTTCGCCCGGTCCGCGCTGAAGGCCTTCGCCGGGCACGAGGCGGAACATCGCGGCTGTGGCGACGTACGGATCATGGATCTGACGTGACCGCCGCGCCGGCCGTGACCGCCACCCCGGTTTGACCTACATCACCTTCGGGGTAATCTCTTCGGCTCGATTGGCGGATGGCCTGCCCCATATGGCAGACTGTCCGAGTTGCTCGGTCGAGTGTTGATGCTGCGCGCCTCCCGCCGGGAGGACCGGAAGCGAGTCCCACAGTACTCGTCGCCTTAACTGCCACATGGCAGCGCTGGGGCGGACGTACGGGAATCTTCCGGGAAGTGTGGTGCGGCACCGGCCAGGCACCCGGTGAACCTCTTCCCCAAGACAAGGGATGTTCGAACAAGGGACATCTGTGTCAGCGGGAACGCGACACGCCCGACCGCGTGGGTCGGCGAAAGTCAAAGGAACACCAGGTTCCAGAGCTGTAGAGAGACAGGACTACTGAGTAGCCATGGCGGGACAGAAGATCCGCATCCGGCTCAAGGCCTACGACCACGAGGTCATCGACTCCTCGGCGAAGAAGATCGTCGAGACGGTGACCCGCACTGGTGCGTCGGTCGCGGGCCCGGTGCCGCTGCCCACTGAGAAGAACGTGTACTGCGTCATCAAGTCGCCGCACAAGTACAAGGACTCGCGCGAGCACTTCGAGATGCGCACGCACAAGCGCCTGATCGACATTCTCGACCCCACCCCCAAGACCGTTGACTCTCTGATGCGACTCGACCTCCCGGCCGGTGTCGACATCGAGATCAAGCTCTGAGGCTGGTGAGCTGAGAATGGCTAAGCAGATCAAGGGCATCCTGGGCGAGAAGCTCGGCATGACGCAGGTGTGGGACGAGAACAACCGTGTTGTTCCGGTCACCGTCGTCAAGGCCGGCCCCAATGTCGTCACCCAGGTCCGTACCAACGACGTCGACGGCTACGAGTCCGTTCAGATCGCCTTCGGCGAGATCGACCCGCGCAAGGTGAACAAGCCCCTCAAGGGCCACTTCGCCAAGGCCGACGTCACCCCCCGTCGCCACCTCGTCGAGATCCGCACCGCGGACGCCTCCGAGTACACGCTGGGCCAGGAGATCACCGCTGAGGTGTTCGAGGCCGGCGTGAAGGTCGACGTGACCGGCAAGAGCAAGGGCAAGGGCTTCGCCGGCGTCATGAAGCGCCACAACTTCCGTGGCCTCGGCGCCGGACACGGCACCCAGCGCAAGCACCGCTCCCCCGGTTCCATCGGTGGCTGCGCCACCCCGGGTCGTGTGTTCAAGGGCCTCCGCATGGCGGGTCGCATGGGCAACGAGCGGGTCACCACCCAGAACCTGACCGTCCACGCCGTTGACGCGGAGAAGGGTCTGCTGCTCATCAAGGGCGCGGTTCCCGGTCCGAACGGCGGCCTCGTCCTGGTCCGCACCGCGGCCAAGGGGGCCTGAGGTAACCGATGAGCACTGTTGACATCCTTTCGCCGGCGGGCGAGAAGGCCGGTTCCGTCGAGCTCCCCGCGGAGATCTTCGACGCCAAGGTCAGCGTTCCGCTGATCCACCAGGTCGTCGTCGCGCAGCTGGCCGCTGCCCGTCAGGGCACGCACAAGACCAAGACGCGTGGCGAGGTCCGCGGTGGTGGCAAGAAGCCGTACCGCCAGAAGGGCACCGGTCGCGCCCGCCAGGGTTCGACCCGCGCGCCGCAGTTCGCCGGTGGTGGCGTCGTGCACGGTCCCGTGCCGCGTGACTACTCGCAGCGGACCCCGAAGAAGATGAAGGCCGCCGCCCTGCGCGGTGCCCTCACCGACCGGGCGCGTCACAACCGCATCCACGTCGTTTCCGGCGTGGTCGAGGGCCAGGTCTCCACCAAGGCCGCCAAGAGCCTGTTCGGCAAGATCAGCGAGCGCAAGAACCTGCTCCTGGTCGCCGAGCGCTCCGACGAGGCCGCGTGGCTGTCCGCCCGCAACCTGCCCCAGGTCCACATCCTGGAGCCGGGCCAGCTGAACACGTACGACGTTCTCGTCTCGGACGACGTGGTCTTCACCCAGGCCGCGTTCGAGTCCTTCGTGTCTGGCCCCAAGGCCGCTGACACCGAAGGGAGCGAGGCCTGATGGCTATCCGTCACCCCGCTATCGCCTCGAAGGCGGCCAAGGCCGCCAAGGCCGCGCGCGTCGCCAAGGCGAAGCGCCACGCCACCGAGGGCAAGAACACCGTCGAGACCCCGCTGAGCAAGTCGTACACGGACCCCCGTGACGTCCTGCTGAAGCCGGTCGTCTCGGAGAAGAGCTACGCGCTCCTCGACGAGAACAAGTACACGTTCATCGTCGACCCGAACGCCAACAAGACCCAGATCAAGCAGGCCGTCCAGGCGGTCTTCGACGTCAAGGTCACCGGGGTCAACACGATCAACCGCCAGGGCAAGCGCAAGCGCACGAAGACCGGCTTCGGTCAGCGTGCCGGCAGCAAGCGCGCGATCGTGACCCTCGCCGAGGGCGACCGTATCGACATCTTCGGCGGTCCGACCGCCTAAGGGCGGTCCGGATCGTCCGATATCGGACGAGGACTGAGAAATGGGAATCCGCAAGTACAAGCCGACTACGCCGGGCCGTCGTGGCGCCAGCGTTGCCGACTTCGTCGAGGTCACGCGGTCCACGCCGGAGAAGTCGCTGGTCCGTCCCCTGCACAGCAAGGGCGGCCGTAACAACGCCGGTCGTGTGACCGTTCGCCACCAGGGTGGCGGACACAAGCGCGCCTACCGTGTGATCGACTTCCGTCGTCACGACAAGGACGGCGTGCCGGCGAAGGTCGCGCACATCGAGTACGACCCCAACCGCACCGCGCGCATCGCGCTGCTGCACTACGCGGACGGCGAGAAGCGCTACATCCTCGCCCCGCGCAACCTCCAGCAGGGCGACACCGTGGAGAACGGTCCCGGGGCCGACATCAAGCCGGGCAACAACCTGGCCCTCCGCAACATCCCGGTCGGTACCACGATCCACGCGATCGAGCTCCGTCCCGGTGGCGGTGCCAAGTTCGCCCGCTCCGCCGGTGCCTCCGTGCAGCTGCTCGCGAAGGAGGGCGCCTACGCCCACCTGCGCATGCCGTCCGGCGAGATCCGCCTGGTCGACGTCCGCTGCCGCGCCACCGTCGGCGAGGTCGGCAACGCCGAGCAGAGCAACATCAACTGGGGTAAGGCCGGCCGTAAGCGGTGGCTGGGCGTTCGCCCGACCGTCCGTGGTGTGGTCATGAACCCGGTTGACCACCCGCACGGTGGTGGTGAGGGCCGGACCTCCGGTGGTCGCCACCCTGTGTCCCCGTGGGGCAAGAAGGAAGGCCGTACTCGTTCGCCCAAGAAGGCGTCGAACAAGTACATCGTCCGCCGCCGCAAGACGAACAAGAAGCGCTAAGGACGGGTTGAGATGCCTCGTAGCTTGAAGAAGGGGCCCTTCGTCGACGACCACCTGATCAAGAAGGTGGACGCCCAGAACGAAGCGGGCAGCAAGAACGTCATCAAGACCTGGTCCCGTCGCTCGATGATCGTCCCGGCCATGCTCGGCCACACGATCGCGGTGCACAACGGCAAGACCCACATCCCGGTGTTCGTCACCGAGTCGATGGTCGGCCACAAGCTCGGCGAGTTCTCGCCGACTCGCACCTTCCGGGGCCACGTCAAGGAAGACCGGAAGTCGAAGCGCCGCTAGTAGCGGATCGCATTCAGACACGTAAGTAACTCTGAAGGGACAACCATGGAAGCCAGGGCCCAGGCGCGGTACATCCGCGTCACGCCCATGAAGGCCCGCCGTGTGGTGGACCTCATCCGTGGCATGGACGCCACGGAGGCCCAGGCTGTTCTGCGATTCGCTCCGCAGGCAGCCTCCGTGCCGGTCGGCAAGGTGCTGGACAGCGCCATCGCCAACGCCGCGCACAACTACGACCACACCGATGTCGACAGCCTCTTCGTCTCCGAGGCCTACGTCGACGAGGGCCCGACCCTGAAGCGGTTCCGTCCGCGTGCCCAGGGCCGTGCCTACCGGATCCGCAAGCGGACCAGCCACATCACCGTGGTCGTCAGCAGCAAGGAAGGAACCCGGTAATGGGCCAGAAGGTAAACCCGCACGGGTTCCGGCTCGGTGTCACGACCGACTTCAAGTCGCGTTGGTACGCCGACAAGCTGTACAAGGACTACGTCAAGGAAGACGTCGCCATCCGTCGGATGATGACGTCCGGCATGGAGCGCGCCGGCATCTCGAAGGTTGAGATCGAGCGCACCCGTGACCGCGTCCGGGTGGACATCCACACCGCTCGCCCGGGCATCGTCATCGGCCGCCGCGGCGCCGAGGCCGACCGCATCCGCGGTGACCTGGAGAAGCTGACCGGCAAGCAGGTCCAGCTGAACATCCTCGAGGTCAAGAACCCGGAGACGGACGCTCAGCTGGTGGCCCAGGCCGTCGCCGAGCAGCTGTCCTCCCGCGTCTCCTTCCGCCGTGCCATGCGTAAGAGCATGCAGTCGGCGATGAAGGCCGGCGCCAAGGGCATCAAGATCCAGTGCGGTGGCCGCCTCGGCGGCGCCGAGATGTCCCGCTCGGAGTTCTACCGCGAGGGCCGTGTGCCCCTGCACACGCTCCGCGCGAACGTGGACTACGGCTTCTTCGAGGCCAAGACGACCTTCGGCCGCATCGGTGTGAAGGTCTGGATCTACAAGGGCGACGTCAAGAACATCGCCGAGGTCCGCGCCGAGAACGCTGCCGCCCGTGCGGGTAACCGCCCGGCCCGCGGTGGCGCCGACCGCCCGGCCCGTGGTGGCCGCGGTGGCGAGCGGCGTGGTCGTAAGCCGCAGCAGGCTGCCGGCGCCGAGGCCCCCAAGGCCGAGGCTCCCGCTGCCGCTCCGGCTGAGAGCACCGGAACGGAGGCCTGACCGTCATGCTGATCCCCCGTAGGGTCAAGCACCGCAAGCAGCACCACCCGAAGCGCAACGGTATGTCCAAGGGTGGCACGCAGGTTGCGTTCGGCGAGTACGGCATCCAGGCGCTGACCCCGGCCTACGTGACGAACCGCCAGATCGAGGCGGCTCGTATCGCGATGACCCGCCACATCAAGCGTGGCGGCAAGGTCTGGATCAACATCTACCCGGACCGTCCCCTCACCAAGAAGCCTGCCGAGACCCGCATGGGTTCCGGTAAGGGTTCTCCGGAGTGGTGGATCGCCAACGTCAAGCCCGGACGTGTGATGTTCGAGCTGTCGTACCCCAACGAGAAGATCGCCCGTGAGGCGCTGACTCGTGCGGCCCACAAGCTGCCGATGAAGTGCCGGATCGTCAAGCGCGAGGCAGGTGAAGCGTGATGTCGGCCGGTACCAAGGCGTCCGAGCTGCGCGAGCTGGGCAACGAGGAGCTTCTGGCGAAGCTCCGCGAGGCCAAGGAAGAGCTGTTCAACCTCCGCTTCCAGGCGGCCACGGGTCAGCTCGAAAACCACGGTCGGCTGAAGGCCGTCCGTAAGGACATCGCGCGGATCTACACCCTGATGCGCGAGCGTGAGCTGGGCATCGAAACGGTGGAGAACGCATGAGCGAGAGCAACGTGACTGAGAACGCAGAGGCCCGCGGCTTCCGCAAGACCCGTGAGGGTCTCGTCGTCAGCGACAAGATGGACAAGACCGTCGTCGTCGCCGTCGAGGACCGCGTGAAGCACGCGCTGTACGGCAAGGTCATCCGCCGTACGAACAAGCTCAAGGCGCACGACGAGCAGAACGCTGCGGGCGTCGGCGACCGCGTCCTCCTGATGGAGACCCGGCCGCTGTCCGCGACGAAGCGCTGGCGCGTCGTCGAGATCCTCGAGAAGGCCAAGTAATTCCTGCGGGGAAAACCCGCAGGTCAGTTCCGCCAGGCTCGGCAGGGGCTCCTAGCAGGGCCCCTGCCGGGAACCGGCAGACAATCAGGAGATAGACGTGATCCAGCAGGAGTCGCGACTGCGCGTCGCCGACAACACTGGTGCGAAGGAGATCCTTTGCATCCGTGTGCTCGGTGGCTCCGGTCGCCGCTACGCGGGCATCGGTGACGTCATCGTCGCCACCGTCAAGGACGCGATCCCCGGTGGCAACGTGAAGAAGGGTGACGTCGTCAAGGCGGTCATCGTTCGCACCGTCAAGGAGCGCCGCCGTCCGGACGGCTCGTACATCCGCTTCGACGAGAACGCCGCCGTCATTCTGAAGAACGACGGCGACCCTCGCGGCACCCGCATCTTCGGCCCGGTCGGCCGTGAGCTGCGCGAGAAGAAGTTCATGAAGATCATCTCGCTCGCGCCGGAGGTGCTGTAAGCATGAAGATCAAGAAGGGCGACCTGGTCCAGGTCATCACCGGTAAGGACAAGGGCAAGCAGGGCAAGGTCATTGCCGCTTACCCGCGCGAGGAGCGTGTCCTGGTCGAGGGTGTCAACCGGGTCAAGAAGCACACCAAGGCCGGTCCGACCGCTCGCGGTTCGCAGGCCGGTGGCATCGTTACGACCGAGGCGCCGATCCACGTCTCCAACGTCCAGCTGGTCGTGGAGCAGGACGGCAAGAAGGTCGTCACGCGTGTCGGCTACCGCTTCGACGAAGAGGGCAACAAGATCCGCGTTGCCAAGCGGACGGGTGAGGACATCTGATGGCTACCACCACCACTCCGCGTCTGAAGCAGAAGTACCGCGAGGAGATCGCGGGCAAGCTGCGTGACGAGTTCAAGTACGAGAACGTCATGCAGGTTCCCGGCCTCGTCAAGATCGTGGTCAACATGGGTGTCGGCGACGCCGCCCGTGACTCGAAGCTGATCGAGGGCGCGATCCGCGACCTGACCACCATCACCGGTCAGAAGCCGGCCGTCACCAAGGCCCGCAAGTCCATCGCGCAGTTCAAGCTGCGCGAGGGGCAGCCGATCGGTGCCCACGTCACGCTCCGTGGCGACCGCATGTGGGAGTTCCTGGACCGCACCCTGTCGCTCGCGCTGCCGCGCATCCGCGACTTCCGCGGCCTGTCCCCCAAGCAGTTCGACGGCCGTGGCAACTACACCTTCGGTCTCACGGAGCAGGTCATGTTCCACGAGATCGACCAGGACAAGATCGACCGCGTCCGGGGTATGGACATCACCGTGGTCACCACGGCGACCAACGACGCTGAGGGCCGTGCGCTCCTTCGTCACCTCGGCTTCCCGTTCAAGGAGGCGTGAGCGAGATGGCGAAGAAGGCTCTGATCGCTAAGGCTGCTCGCAAGCCCAAGTTCGGTGTGCGTGGCTACACGCGCTGCCAGCGCTGCGGCCGTCCGCACTCCGTCTACCGCAAGTTCGGCCTCTGCCGCGTGTGCCTTCGTGAGATGGCTCACCGTGGCGAGCTGCCGGGCGTGACCAAGAGCTCCTGGTAATCCCTGCTTTTTAGGGATTCCTGGACCTCTCGGTAAGCAACCGGGACGGCAGAGGTGCCACCCCTCATGGCTTAGGCTAGGAGGGTTGGGCCTCTGCCGCCCTGAACGACTTACTACGCCGTAGGTCCCCGCGCCGCACCCGTCCCGTCTTCGAAGTACGGGGAGAGGGATGGCGCATATAGGAAACCCCGGCGAGAAAGGCCACAGGCCAATTCATGACCATGACTGATCCGATCGCAGACATGCTGACGCGTCTGCGGAACGCGAACTCGGCGTACCACGACACCGTGACGATGCCGGCTTCCAAGATCAAGTCTCACATCGCGGAGATCCTCCAGCAGGAGGGCTTCATCACGGGCTGGCGCGTCGAGGACGCCGAGGTGGGCAAGAACCTCACCCTCGAGCTGAAGTTCGGCCCGAACCGTGAGCGCTCCATCGCGGGCATCAAGCGGATCTCCAAGCCCGGTCTCCGGGTGTACGCGAAGTCCACCAACCTGCCCAAGGTGCTGGGCGGCCTCGGCGTGGCGATCATCTCCACGTCGCACGGGCTCCTCACCGACAAGCAGGCCGGCAAGAAGGGCGTGGGCGGGGAAGTCCTCGCCTACGTCTGGTAGCAGAAGGGAACGGAGGAAACAGCTATGTCGCGTATCGGCAAGCTCCCCATCGCGGTTCCCGCCGGCGTGGACGTCACCATCGACGGCAGCACGGTTTCGGTCAAGGGGCCCAAGGGCACGCTGACTCACACCGTCGTGGCGCCGATCGAGATCGTCAAGAACGAGGACGGCACCCTCCAGGTGACCCGCCCCAACGACGAGCGTCAGAACAAGGCCCTCCACGGCCTGTCCCGCACGCTGGTGGCGAACATGATCACCGGCGTGACCCAGGGTTACGTGAAGAAGCTCGAGATCAGTGGTGTCGGTTACCGCGTGACCGCCAAGGGCTCGAACCTCGAGTTCGCGCTCGGCTACAGCCACCCGATCACCGTCGAGGCGCCCGAGGGCATCACCTTCAAGGTGGAGACCCCGACCCGCTTCCAGGTCGAGGGCATCGACAAGCAGAAGGTCGGCGAGGTTGCGGCCAACATCCGCAAGCTGCGCAAGCCCGACCCGTACAAGGCCAAGGGTGTCAAGTACGAGGGCGAAGTCATCCGCCGCAAGGTCGGAAAGGCGGGTAAGTAAGCCATGGCATACGGGCAGAAGATCCTCAAGGGTGACGCCTACAAGCGCGCCGCGATCAAGCGCCGTCACATCCGGATCCGCAAGCGGATCTCGGGTACCGCGGAGCGTCCCCGTCTGGTCGTGACCCGCTCCAACCGCCACATCGTGGCGCAGGTGATCGACGACCTCAAGGGCCACACCCTGGCGTCGGCGTCCACGCTGGACAGCTCGATCCGCGGTGGCGAGGGCGACAAGTCCGCGCAGGCCAAGCAGGTCGGCGCCCTGGTCGCCGAGCGCGCCAAGGCCGCCGGTGTCGAGGCCGTCGTGTTCGACCGTGGTGGCAACCAGTACGCCGGGCGCATCGCCGCCCTGGCGGACGCCGCCCGCGAGGCCGGGCTCAAGTTCTGAGCCGCTTGTAGCTAGCGGAAAGAGAGAGGTAATCCAATGGCTGGACCCCAGCGCCGCGGCAGCGGTGCCGGTGGCGGCGAGCGGCGGGACCGGAAGGGCCGTGACGGCGGCGCTGCTGCCGCCGAGAAGACCGCGTACGTTGAGCGCGTCGTCGCGATCAACCGCGTCGCCAAGGTTGTGAAGGGTGGTCGTCGCTTCAGCTTCACCGCGCTGGTCGTGGTGGGCGACGGTGACGGCACCGTGGGTGTCGGATACGGCAAGGCCAAGGAGGTGCCGGCCGCCATCGCCAAGGGTGTTGAGGAGGCCAAGAAGCACTTCTTCAAGGTCCCCCGCATCCAGGGCACCATCCCGCACCCGATCCAGGGTGAGAAGGCTGCCGGCGTCGTGCTGCTCAAGCCCGCGTCCCCGGGTACCGGTGTTATCGCCGGTGGTCCGGTGCGTGCCGTGCTCGAGTGCGCCGGTATCCACGACGTGCTGTCGAAGTCGCTCGGCTCCGACAACGCCATCAACATCGTGCACGCGACCGTGGAGGCCCTGAAGGGTCTGCAGCGTCCCGAGGAGATCGCGGCCCGCCGTGGTCTGCCGCTCGAGGACGTCGCTCCCGCGGCTCTGCTGCGTGCGCGTGCCGGGGCGGGTGCGTAATCATGGCGCAGCTCAAGATCACGCAGGTCAAGTCCTACATCGGCAGCAAGCAGAACCACCGCGACACCCTGCGGTCCCTTGGTCTCAAGGGCATCAACACGCAGGTCGTCAAGGAGGACCGCCCCGAGTTCCGCGGCATGGTGCACACCGTCCGCCACCTCGTGACGGTCGAGGAGGTCGACTGATCATGGCGGAGCAGAACCCGCTGAAGATCCACAACCTCCGTCCCGCCCCGGGCGCCAAGACCGCCAAGACCCGTGTGGGTCGTGGTGAGGCGTCGAAGGGTAAGACGGCCGGTCGTGGTACCAAGGGCACCAAGGCCCGCTACCAGGTTCCGGAGCGCTTCGAGGGTGGCCAGATGCCGCTCCACATGCGCCTCCCGAAGCTGAAGGGCTTCAAGAACCCGTTCAAGACCGAGTACCAGGTCGTGAACCTCGACAAGCTGGCCGCGCTCTACCCCGAGGGTGGCGAGGTCACCGTCGAGGGTCTGGTGGCCAAGGGTGCCGTTCGCAAGAACAGCCTCGTCAAGGTCCTCGGCCAGGGCGAGGTCTCCGTGGCGCTCCAGGTGACGGTCGACGCCGTCTCCGGTTCCGCCAAGGAGAAGATCACCGCCGCCGGCGGCACGGTCACCGAGCTCGTCTGACACCCTCAGGCGTCGGCTTGATGACGTAAACGAACCCGACCGGGGATACCTCACAATGAGGTATCCCCGGTCGGTCGTTCCTAGGGGGGCAGTGTCGCCGGTAAGGTGGCCTGCACTGTTCTTTCTTCGTATTCGTCGAACCTCAGACCGTCACCCTTGACGCAGTTGCGCGGGGGTCGCAGGAGGCACCGTGCTCACCGCGTTCGCCCGGGCGTTCAGGACGCCCGACCTGCGCAAGAAGCTGCTCTTCACGCTGGCCATCATCGTGGTCTACCGGGTCGGTACCCACATCCCGATCCCCGGCGTCAACTACAAGGCCGTCCAGCAGTGCGTGACCGAGGCACAGGGCAACCAGGGCCTGTTCGGCCTTGTGAACATGTTCAGTGGTGGCGCCCTGCTCCAGATCACGGTCTTCGCGCTCGGCATCATGCCGTACATCACGGCCAGCATCATTCTTCAGCTGCTGACCGTGGTCATCCCGCGTCTGGAAGCCCTGAAGAAGGAGGGCCAGGCCGGTACGGCGAAGATCACGCAGTACACCCGGTACCTGACGGTCGCCCTCGCGATCCTTCAGGGCACCGGCCTGGTCGCCACCGCCCGCAGCGGCGCGCTCTTCAACGGCTGCTCGGTCGCCACGAGCATCGTCCCGGACCAGGCGATCTTCACGACGATCACCATGGTCATCTGCATGACCGCCGGCACCGCCGTGGTGATGTGGCTCGGTGAGCTGATCACCGACCGCGGCATCGGCAACGGCATGTCGATCCTGATGTTCATCTCGATCGCCGCGACCTTCCCGTCCGCGCTGTGGGCCATCAAGAAGCAGGGCACCCTGGCCGGCGGCTGGATCGAGTTCGGCACGGTCATCCTGGTCGGCCTGGTCATGGTCGCGCTGGTGGTCTTCGTCGAGCAGGCCCAGCGCCGTGTCCCGGTCCAGTACGCGAAGCGCATGATCGGCCGTCGCTCCTACGGTGGTACGTCCACGTACATCCCGCTCAAGGTGAACCAGGCGGGTGTGATTCCCGTCATCTTCGCCTCCTCGCTGCTCTACATCCCGGCGCTCGTGGCGCAGTTCGCGGGGGGCAATTCGAACTGGAAGCAATGGATCCAGACGAACCTCACCAAGGGCGACCACCCGATTTACATCACTTTGTACTTCTTGCTCATCGTTTTCTTCGCGTTCTTCTATGTGGCGATCTCCTTCAACCCCGAGGAAGTCGCCGACAACATGAAGAAGTATGGTGGCTTCATCCCGGGCATCCGGGCTGGCCGACCGACCGCTGAGTACCTGAGCTACGTGCTCAACCGGATCACCTGGCCGGGTTCGCTGTATCTGGGACTGATCGCTCTCGTACCGACGATGGCGTTGGTTGGCTTCGGGGCGAGCCAGAACTTCCCCTTCGGCGGGACCAGCATCCTGATCATCGTGGGTGTGGGTCTTGAGACGGTGAAGCAGATCGAGAGCCAGCTCCAGCAGCGCAATTACGAAGGGTTCCTCCGCTGATGCGTATCGTCCTCGTCGGGCCGCCGGGCGCCGGTAAGGGAACGCAAGCCGTCCGTCTCGCCGAGAAGCTGGCCATCCCGCACATCTCCACGGGAGACCTGTTCCGGGCCAACATCAGCCAGCAGACCGAGCTGGGCAAGCTGGCCAAGTCCTACATGGACAAGGGTGAGCTGGTCCCGGACGAGGTCACCATCGCGATGGCCAAGGACCGCATGGAGCAGCCGGACGCCGAGGGCGGCTTCCTGCTGGACGGCTTCCCGCGGAACGTGCAGCAGGCCGAGGCGCTGGACGAGCTGCTCCGCACCGAGGGCATCACGCTGGACGCGGTGCTGGACCTGGAGGTCCCCGAGGACGAGGTCGTCAAGCGGATCGCCGGCCGGCGCATCTGCCGCAACGACTCCTCGCACGTCTTCCACGTGACGTACAGCAAGCCGAAGCAGGAGGGCGTCTGCGACGTCTGCGGCGGCGAGCTGTACCAGCGTGACGACGACTCCGAGGAGACGGTCCGCACGCGGCTGGAGGTCTACCACACGCAGACCGAGCCGATCATCGACTACTACAAGGCGCAGGGCCTGGTCGTCACGATCTCCTCCCTGGGCCCGGTGGACGAGATCACGCAGCGGGCGCTGGAGGCGCTCAAGCGCGAGAAGGCCCAGCACTAGCAGTTCGCGGTCCTTCCGGCCGCGGTGCCCTCCCGGGCGCCGCGGCCGTAGTGTTGTGTGCGTACGTGTTCGTGTACGTAACCCAGTCGACGTGAGTGACGGAGAGCGCAGGCCCCCATGGTGCAGATCAAGACGCCCGAGCAGATCGCCAAGATGCGTGCGGCGGGTCTGGTCGTCGCCGCCATCCACGCGGCCACCCGCGAGGCTGCGGTGCCCGGCGCCACCACCAAGGACCTGGACGAGGTCGCCCGCAAGGTGCTCGCCGAGCACGGCGCGAAGTCGAACTTCCTCGGGTACGGCGGCTTCCCGGCGACCATCTGCACCTCGGTGAACGACGTGGTGGTGCACGGCATCCCGTCCGACGAGGTAGTCCTGAAGGACGGCGACATCATCTCCATCGACTGCGGCGCGATCGTCGACGGCTGGCACGGTGACGCCGCGTACACGGCCTTCGTCGGCTCGGGCCACGCCCCGGAGCTGGTCGAGCTGTCCCGCGTCACCGAGGAGTCGATGTGGGCCGGCATCGCGGCGATGAAGCAGGGCAACCGCCTGGTCGACATCTCCCGGGCCATCGAGACCTACATCCGCCGCCAGCCCAAGCCGGGCGGCGGCCGCTACGGCATCATCGAGGACTACGGCGGCCACGGCATCGGCACCGAGATGCACATGGACCCGCATCTGCTGAACTACGTCGACCGGCGCCGCGGCAAGGGCCCCAAGCTGGTCTCCGGCTTCTGCCTCGCGATCGAGCCGATGGTCTCCCTCGGCACCCCGCGCACCGAGGTCCTCGAGGACGACTGGACGGTCATCACGACCGACGGCACCTGGTCCTCCCACTGGGAACACTCCGTCGCCCTGACCGACGAAGGCCCCCTGGTCCTGACCGCTCCCGACGGCGGCAAGGCGAAGCTGGCGGAGTACGGCGTCACGGCGGCACCGGACCCGCTGGCTTAGGGAACATCCGCTCGCTTAGTGATCTCCCGGGTAGGGCAGACTTTCTCGATTCGCCTTTCTCGGGGTGCCGACGTAGACTGACTCGTCGGCTCTTGTGCACCCTCATGCCTTCGTGCGTGGGAGTGGGACAAAAGTCGATCAAGGTAGTCGATTCGAAGGGCGAAGCGTGGCCAAGAAGCAAGGTGCCATCGAGATCGAGGGCACTGTCGTCGAGTCTCTGCCGAACGCCATGTTCAAGGTCGAGCTCCAGAACGGCCACCAGGTCCTGGCACACATCAGCGGCAAGATGCGTATGCACTACATCCGCATCCTCCCTGACGACCGGGTCGTGGTGGAGCTGTCTCCGTACGACCTGACGCGTGGCCGGATCGTCTACCGCTACAAGTAGATCTTGCCCACAGTCCCGCGGTGACGCGGGGCCGCCGGCAACTGACCCGGAGAACCTCACCCAATGAAGGTCAAGCCGAGCGTCAAGAAGATCTGCGACAAGTGCAGGGTGATCCGCCGTCACGGCCGGGTCATGGTCATCTGCGAGAACCCGCGCCACAAGCAGCGCCAGGGCTGACGCACGACCTGAACCCTCTGCACCTCTATCGCAGAGATTCGCGCGACGCGAGCTGAATATGTTCATACGCAGAACCCGAGCCGGAACACGGCTCGACACCCCCGGTTCGGAGGCCGGGGACCCAGTTCGTACCTGATACGGCGGCTGGGAATCCGGTTCTGCGGAAGACCTCCGAAGAATCACCAGGAGCCATTGAATGGCACGCGTTTCCGGTGTTGACATCCCGCGCGAAAAGCGCGTGGAGGTCGCCCTCACCTACGTGTTCGGCATCGGCCGGACCCTCTCGAAGGAGACGCTGGCTGCGACCGGCGTCGACCCGAACACCCGCGTTCGTGACCTGACCGAAGAGCAGCTGGTCGCGATCCGCGAGTACGTCGACAACAACATCAAGACCGAGGGTGACCTCCGTCGCGAGATCCAGGCCGACATCCGCCGCAAGGTCGAGATCGGCTGCTACCAGGGTCTCCGTCACCGTCGCGGCCTGCCGGTCCGCGGTCAGCGCACCAGCACCAACGCCCGCACCCGCAAGGGCCCGCGTCGCGCCATCGCCGGCAAGAAGAAGCCGGGCAAGAAGTAGTCCGCAGCGGACTCGCCGTCCAGCGGTCTTCGCTGTAGGACCGACCACCTCCCGTAGGAGTTATAGATGCCCCCCAAGGGTCGTCAGGGCGCTGCCAAGAAGGTGCGCCGCAAGGAAAAGAAGAACGTCGCTCACGGCCACGCGCACATCAAGAGCACGTTCAACAACACGATCGTCTCCATCACGGACCCGTCCGGCAACGTGATCTCCTGGGCCTCCGCCGGCCACGTCGGCTTCAAGGGCTCCCGGAAGTCCACGCCGTTCGCCGCGCAGATGGCCGCCGAGTCGGCTGCCCGCCGCGCCCAGGAGCACGGCATGCGCAAGGTCGACGTGTTCGTGAAGGGCCCGGGTTCCGGTCGTGAGACCGCGATCCGCTCGCTCCAGGCCACGGGCCTCGAGGTCGGCTCCATCCAGGACGTCACCCCGACCCCGCACAACGGCTGCCGCCCGCCGAAGCGCCGCCGCGTCTGACGCACCGGCTGCTTCAGGGCTTTTCGGGCGGTACGGCTCCGTAAAAGGGCCGTATCGCCCGTACCCTTGCAGTACCCGCGCTTTTCATGGGCGCGGTTTCCGTCGGACGTCAAATAGCGGGCGTCCACGAATGAAGGATCTGATCCACACATGCTGATCGCTCAGCGTCCCTCGTTGACCGAAGAGGTCGTCGACGAGTTCCGCTCCCGGTTCGTGATCGAGCCGCTGGAGCCGGGCTTCGGCTACACCCTCGGCAACTCCCTCCGCCGCACCCTCCTGTCGTCGATCCCCGGCGCTGCTGTCACCAGCATCCGCATCGACGGCGTCCTGCACGAGTTCACCACCGTGCCGGGCGTCAAGGAGGACGTCACCGACCTGATCCTCAACATCAAGCAGCTGGTCGTCTCCTCGGAGCACGACGAGCCGGTCGTGATGTACCTGCGCAAGCAGGGCCCGGGTCTGGTCACCGCCGCCGACATCGCGCCCCCGGCCGGTGTCGAGGTGCACAACCCCGACCTCGTCCTCGCCACGCTCAACGGCAAGGGCAAGCTGGAGATGGAGCTGACGGTCGAGCGCGGCCGCGGTTACGTCTCCGCCGTGCAGAACAAGCAGGCGGGCCAGGAGATCGGCCGTATCCCGGTCGACTCGATCTACTCGCCGGTGCTGAAGGTCACGTACAAGGTCGAGGCCACGCGTGTCGAGCAGCGCACCGACTTCGACAAGCTGATCGTCGACGTCGAGACCAAGCAGGCGATGCGTCCGCGTGACGCCATGGCCTCCGCCGGCAAGACCCTGGTCGAGCTGTTCGGTCTCGCCCGCGAGCTGAACATCGACGCCGAGGGCATCGACATGGGCCCGTCCCCGACGGACGCCGCCCTGGCCGCCGACCTCGCGCTGCCGATCGAGGAGCTGGAGCTCACGGTCCGCTCCTACAACTGCCTCAAGCGTGAGGGCATCCACTCCGTGGGTGAGCTCGTCGCCCGCTCCGAGGCCGACCTCCTGGACATCCGCAACTTCGGTGCGAAGTCCATCGACGAGGTCAAGGCGAAGCTGGCCGGCATGGGCCTCGCCCTGAAGGACAGCCCGCCCGGATTCGACCCCACGGCCGCTGCCGACGCCTTCGGCGCCGACGACGACGCGGACGCGGGTTTCGTGGAGACCGAGCAGTACTGACCGTACTGACCGGTCGTTGCCGGTGAGCATCCGCTCATCGGGTTCCTGACCCCGGTACCTGACACGGCCGGGGCAGACACACAGGAGAATGAACATGCCGAAGCCCACCAAGGGTGCCCGTCTGGGCGGCAGCGCCGCGCACGAGAAGCTGCTCCTCGCCAACCTGGCGAAGAGCCTCTTCGAGCACGGCCGTATCACCACCACCGAGGCGAAGGCCCGCCG
Source organism: Streptomyces sp. NPDC001606 (assembly GCF_053596835.1). Taxonomy (NCBI): domain Bacteria; kingdom Bacillati; phylum Actinomycetota; class Actinomycetes; order Kitasatosporales; family Streptomycetaceae; genus Streptomyces; species Streptomyces sp. NPDC001606. Next base: position 197,381 of record NZ_JBSFHC010000011.1, on the reverse strand, counting down.
CCTGCGCCCGTACGCCGAGCGTCTGATCACCAAGGCGAAGAAGGGCGACCTTCACAACCGCCGTCAGGTGCTCCAGGTCATCACGGACAAGAGCGTCGTCCACACGCTCTTCACCGAGATCGGCCCGCGTTACGAGAACCGTCCGGGTGGTTACACCCGCATCACCAAGATCGGTAACCGCCGTGGCGACAACGCGCCCATGGCTGTCATCGAGCTGGTCGAGGCGCTGACGGTGCAGCAGACCGCCGTGGGTGAGGCCGAGGCCGCCACCAAGCGTGCGGTCAAGGAGGCCGAGGAGACCAAGGTCGAGGAGACCAAGGTCGAGGACGCGGCTCCGGCCGCGGACGAGGCCACCGAGGCCTGAGGCTCTGCCTGACGCCTGAGCGGGTCCGCCCTACGGGGCGGGCCCGCTTTCGCGTACTTGAGAGGATGTGCACGTGAGCGAAGAAGTACAGCCCGGGTTCGTACGTGTCCGCCTCGACCTGTCCTACGACGGCACGGACTTCCACGGCTGGGCCAAGCAGGCCGGCGGCAAGCGGACGGTGCAGGGCGAGATCGAGGACGCGCTGCGGACCGTCACGCGGTCCCGGGAGAACTACGACCTGACCGTGGCCGGACGGACCGATGCCGGGGTGCATGCGCGGGGCCAGGTGGCGCATGTCGATCTGCCCGAGGCGGTCTGGCGCGAGCATCACGAGAAGCTGCTCAAGCGGCTGGCCGGGCGGCTGCCCAAGGATGTGCGGGTGTGGGCGCTGCGGGAGGCGCCCAGCGGCTTCAACGCGCGCTTCTCGGCGATCTGGCGGCGGTACGCGTACCGGGTGACCGACAACCCCGGGGGAGTGGACCCGCTGCTGCGCAACCATGTCCTGTGGCACGACTGGCCGCTCGACGTGGACGCCATGAACGAGGCCGCGCAGGCGCTGCTCGGGGAGCACGACTTCGCCGCGTACTGCAAGAAGCGGGAGGGTGCGACCACCATCCGCACCTTGCAGCAGCTGAGCCTGGAGCGGGGCGCCGACGGGATCGTCACCGCCACCGTGCGGGCCGACGCGTTCTGCCACAACATGGTGCGCTCGCTGATCGGCGCGCTGCTGTTCGTGGGGGACGGGCACCGGGCTCCCGAGTGGCCCGGGAAGGTGCTGGCCGCGGGGGTACGGGACTCGGCCGTCCATGTCGTACGGCCGCACGGGCTGACCCTGGAGGAGGTCGGCTACCCCGCCGACGAGCTGCTGGCGGCGCGCAGCAGGGAGGCGCGGAACAAGCGCTCGCTGCCGTCGGCGGGGTGCTGCTGACCTACTGGTTGGCGGCCGCCGAGGCCTGGGCCTGACCGCGCCGGTAGATCTGGTTGAAGATGAACTGCTGGAGGTCCTTGCTGACGCGGAAGACCTTGGTGTCCTTGTCCGTGACGTTCTTGCCGCTGGTGAAGCCGCTGGTGGTGAAGTAGGCGTAGCGGCCGACGGCGTTCGTCGTGGTCAGGCAGACCGCGGAGTCGCAGAAGTCCTTGACCCCCTTGCCGGGCAGGGAGCGGACCATGGCGTTCTTGGTGGCCTGCTTGTTGACCTTGGTGGCCTGTGCCTGGTCGTCGAAGACGGCGACGCCGACGGTGACCGCGATGCCGGAGCCGTCGGTGTAGGTGGCGCGGAGCAGCCGGGTGCAGCCGTTGGCGGTGAGGATCTTGGGCAGGGTGCCGCCGGCGGCCGTGGTGCAGCGGGTGGTGTCGGCCGTGAGGCCCTTCTTGTACACCGTCCCGTTCTCGGTCAGCCGGGTGCCCGGGAAGAGGGTGTCGGCGCTGAGCGGGGCGGTGTCCTTCTTGGCGCTGGAGATGAACTCCTTCGGGTCCAGTGGCGGCGGGGCGCTGGTGGGCGCGAAGGAGGGGGTGGCCGAGCCGCTGGGCAGTGAGCCTCCATGGGGGCCGCCTGTGGGGCCGGCCACCGGGTCGTCGTGCTTGTTGGCGTTGACGACGGCCATGGCCACGGCGGCGCCGATGGCGACCGTGGCGAGCGCGCCGCCGGCTATGAACAGCACCTTGCGGCGTTTGGTGCGGGTCTCCGAGGCCTCCGCCAGCGCGGCCCAGTCGGGAGTCCCGTCGTCGCCGCCGCTGTTCCACGGCTGCTGGGATTGAGGTTTCCAGGGATCCCACTGAGACTGGGGTCCCCCCTGCCCGTAACTCATGGGGCGCATCTTAGACGGGGGGCGTGTGGTGCGGGGTCCGTCGTACGGCCTGCCTCGTTTTGACCCGTCCGGGGCCAGCCAGGTAACCTGCTTCTTCGTTGTGTATTGGCTTGCTCATTCTCACGGGACGGGCCCTTACACCGGTCCACCGGGCCGATGACCAGCGACCAGCACGCGGTTTGCGTCACCGCAGTGCGGTCAAGGCTGTCGTGATCGTTTCGGTGACCTGTTCAGGACCATTCACTCGAAGCGAAGGCTACGAACCGTGCGTACGTACAGCCCCAAGCCCGGCGATGTGACGCGCCAGTGGCACGTCATCGACGCTCAGGACGTCGTCCTGGGCCGTCTCGCCACCACTGCTGCGACCCTCCTCCGGGGCAAGCACAAGCCGATCTACGCGCCGCACGTCGACGCTGGTGACTTCGTCATCATCATCAACGCCGACAAGGTGCACCTGTCCGGCAACAAGCGGACCCAGAAGATGGCGTACCGCCACTCCGGTTACCCGGGTGGTCTGCGTTCCGTCCGCTACGACGAGCTTCTCGACAAGAACCCTGAGAAGGCGATCGAGAAGGCCGTCAAGGGCATGCTCCCCAAGAACTCCCTGGGCCGTCAGATGCTCTCGAAGCTGAAGGTCTACAAGGGTGACCAGCACCCGCACGCTGCCCAGCAGCCGGTGCCGTTCGAGATCACCCAGGTCGCGCAGTAAGTCCGGCCACCCCCTAAGACTGAAGAGAATCTGAGGAGAATCGTGGCCGAGACCACTGCCGAGCAGCCGCTCGAAGAGCTTGACATCGACAGCTACACCACCGAGTCCGAGGTTCCGGTGGAGGGTGAGTACACCTCCGAGTCCCTCGCCTCGCGCTTCGGTGAGCCCCAGCCGGCCGCCGGCCTGGGCCGCCGTAAGAACGCCATTGCCCGCGTCCGGATCGTTCCGGGCACCGGCAAGTGGAAGATCAACGGCCGCACCCTCGAGGACTACTTCCCGAACAAGGTGCACCAGCAGGAAGTCAACGAGCCCTTCAAGGTGCTCGAGCTGGAGGGCCGCTACGACGTCATCGCCCGCATCGCGGGTGGCGGTGTCTCCGGTCAGGCCGGTGCGCTCCGTCTCGGTGTCGCCCGTGCGCTGAACGAGGCCGACGTCGACAACAACCGCGGCCCGCTGAAGAAGGCCGGCTTCCTGAAGCGCGACGACCGTGCGGTCGAGCGCAAGAAGGCCGGTCTGAAGAAGGCCCGCAAGGCTCCGCAGTACAGCAAGCGCTAAGCTTCGCTGCCTGCTCGTACGTGTACGGGCTTCGGCCCCTGCGTACTCCGAACGCCCCGGCGGCACGCCACTTGTGCCGTCGGGGCGTTCGTTTATCCAAGCCAAGGGCGTATAACGACACAAGACGTTCAGGCGCTCAGAGGCTTGTGTGACCGGCTTGTGTGATCGGATGGAGGACAAGTGGGACGACTCTTCGGCACGGACGGCGTGCGCGGTGTCGCCAACGCGGATCTGACGGCCGAGATGGCGCTCGGCCTCTCCGTCGCCGCGGCGCATGTGCTGGCCGAGGCGGGCACCTTCGCGGGCCACAAGCCGAAAGCCGTGGTCGGACGGGACCCGCGGGCGTCCGGGGAGTTCCTGGAGGCGGCCGTGGTCGCCGGCCTGGCGAGCGCGGGCGTCGACGTCCTGACGGTCGGCGTGCTGCCGACCCCGGCGGTCGCGTACCTGACCGGCGCGCTCGGCGCAGACCTGGGCGTGATGCTGTCCGCCAGCCACAACGCCATGCCGGACAACGGCATCAAGTTCTTCGCCCGCGGCGGCCACAAACTCGCCGACGAGCTGGAGGACCGGATCGAGGCGGTCTACGAGTCGCACCGCCACGGTGAGCCCTGGGAGCGCCCGACGGGCGCCGGGGTGGGCCGCATCCGGTCCTACGACGAGGGTTTCGAGCAGTACGTCGGCCATCTGCTGTCGGTGCTGCCCAACCGGCTCGACGGACTCAAGATCGTCCTGGACGAAGCGCACGGCGCGGCCTCGGGGGTCTCGCCGGAGGTGTTCGCGCGGGCCGGTGCCCAGGTCGTGACGATCGGCGCCGAGCCGGACGGGCTCAACATCAACGACGGTTACGGTTCGACCCATCTGGACCGGCTGAAGGCCGCGGTCGTGGAGCACGGCGCGGACTTCGGGGTCGCGCACGACGGTGACGCCGACCGGTGCCTGGCCGTGGACCACACCGGCGCCGAGGTGGACGGCGACCAGATCCTCGCCGTACTGGCGCTGGCGATGCGGGAGCGGTCGGCGCTGCGCAGCGACACGGTCGTGGCCACGGTGATGTCCAACCTGGGCTTCAAGCTGGCGATGGAGCGGGCCGGGATCCAGCTGGTGCAGACGGCGGTGGGCGACCGCTATGTGCTCGAGGAGATGAAGGAGCACGGGTACGCGCTCGGCGGTGAGCAGTCCGGGCACGTGATCATCCTCGATCACGCGACGACCGGTGACGGCACGCTGACCGGGCTGCTGCTGGCGGCGCGGGTCGCGGAGACCGGGCGGTCGCTGCGCGAGCTGGCGTCGGTGATGGAGCGGCTGCCGCAGGTGCTCATCAATGTGCCGGACGTGGACAAGTCGCGGGTGAAGACGTCCGGCGACCTGGCCGCCGCCGTCGCCGAGGCCGAGCGGGACCTGGGCCACACCGGCCGGGTGCTGCTGCGTCCCTCGGGGACCGAGCCGCTGGTGCGGGTGATGGTCGAGGCCGCGGACATCGAGCAGGCCCGCTCGGTCGCCGGCCGGCTGGCCGACGCGGTGAAGTCGGCGCTGGGCTAGCCGGCATGGAGTGACTCGGTGGGCAGTGACGGCCCGGTGGCCGCATCGGCCCGGACCGCGCGCTGCACTACGAGAAGCTCCCGGCCTTCGCGGTACGTGCCCGCTGCCTGGCCCAGAACCACTTCTGGGCCAGCAGCGTGAGGGTGCCGGCCAGTACGATGCCGCCGAGGTTGGCGAGGAGCTGCCAGGTCGAGCCCCAGGTCTGGGAGTAGTCGGTGTAGCTGAGGGCCACCGCCGCGTTCGCCGCCGCCGGAACCGTGGTCACCGAGATCGCCACGCCGATCAGCGCACCGGACTTCGCGGACGTGAGGGACAGGGTTCCGGCGATGCCGGCCAGGAAGGCCACGACGAAGGACATCGCGTCCGGTTTCCAGATGAACCCGGTGTTCGGGCGGGCCGCCTCCACCATGGAGCGGTCGAAGTAGCCCAGCTGGTCCATCAGCCAGCTGAAGCCCGCCGTCAGCACCATCGCGGCGGCGAATCCGGCCAGTAGCGCCCACAGCGACCGCGCCACCAGGGCCGGGGCCCGCTGTACCAGGGCCGTGGAGATGCCCGCGAGCGGACCGAACTCCGGGCCGACCGCCATCGCGCCCACGATCAGGATCGCGTTGTCCAGCATCACACCGCAGGCGGCGAGCATGGTGGCCACGGCCAGGAACGCGACGTAGGTGACGGAGAGCGTGGACTCCTCGTGCGTGGCATCCGTCAGCCCCTCCCACAGCACGGCGTCCGCGCCCTCGCCCGGCGCCTCCTGCTCCGCCTTGTCGGCCCGGCGGGACAGCGACAGGTCGATGTTCTCCACCGCGATGGAGCCGATGCGGTCCAGCTCCAGGCGGCGCAGCTCGGTGAGGAGTTCGTCGCCGGCCTCGCGGGCGACGTCGCAGAGCACCACGTCGCCGACGGGATTGCGGGCGGCTCCCGGCAGGACGACGAGGTGGGCGGTGCCGACCGTCTTCTCGATCAGCCGCACCACCTCGTCCGTTGTGTCGTAGGGGGTGATCAGGCGCAGATGCAGCATGGCGCCCATCCAACCCTGTGGACTACAGCTTGCGCAGCCTCAGCCGCTGCACCTTGTGGTCGGGGCCCTTGCGGACGACCAGGGTGGCGCGGCCGCGGGTGGGGGCGATGTTCTCGACCAGGTTGGGCTTGTTGATCGTCCGCCACTGGGTGCGGGCGTAGTCGAGGGCCTCCTCCTCGGACACCTGGGTGTACTTGCGGAAGTACGAGTTGGGGTCCTGGAAGGCGGTCTGGCGCAGCTTCCGGAAGCGGTTGAGGTACCAGCGCTCGACGTCGTCGGCGGCCGCGTCGACGTACACGCTGAAGTCGAAGTAGTCGGCGAGACCGACCCGGGTGCGGCCGTCCTTGCCGGGCAGGGCGGGCTGGAGGACGTTGAGGCCCTCGACGATCAGGATGTCGGGGCGGCGCACGACGAGCTTCTCGCCCGGCACGATGTCGTAGATCAGGTGCGAGTAGACGGGGGCGGTGACCTCGTCCTTGCCGGCCTTGATGTCGGCGACGAACCGGGTCAGGGCGCGGCGGTCGTAGGACTCGGGGAAACCTTTCCGCGACATCAGGCCGCGGGCCTGGAGCTCCTTGGTCGGCAGCAGGAAGCCGTCGGTGGTGACCCGCTCCACGCGCGGGTGCTCCGGCCAGCGGGACAGCAGCGCCTGGAGGAGCCGGGCGACGGTCGACTTGCCGCAGGCCACGGAGCCGGCGATCCCTATGACGAACGGGGTGCCGGACTGCGAGCCCTGCTCGCCGAGGAAGGTGTTCAGCGCGCCTCTGAGGCCGTCGGTGGCGCCGACGTAGAGATTGAGCAGGCGCGAGAGCGGGAGGTAGATGTCCCGCACCTCCTCCAGGTCGATCACATCGCCCAGGCCCCGCAGCCGTTCCACCTCCTCGGCGGTGAGGGGGAGCGGCGTCTTGTCACGCAGCGCGCTCCACTCGGCGCGGGTGAGGTCGACGTAGGGAGTCGCCTCCGGCCTGTGCCGGTGGGCGCTCCGGGGCATCGAGGAGACCGGTGAGATCACATTCCATTGTTAACGGAGTTTGTACGGCGCGGGAGGTGGGGTCCGTCACGCCTGCCGGAGCGCTCGTATGGCGGTGGGAATTTCCGAATTCGGGCACGCGGAAGCGGTTTCCTGCGCCGTGCGGACCGTAGGCTGCGGCGCATGTGCGGAATCGTGGGATACGTGGGATCGCAGTCGGCGCTCGATGTCGTGATGGCCGGGCTGAAGCGGCTGGAGTACCGGGGGTACGACTCGGCGGGCGTCGCCGTGCTGGCCGACGGCGGGCTGGCCGCGGGCAAGAAGGCGGGGAAGCTGGTCAACCTGGAGAAGGAGCTGGTCGACCGGCCGCTGCCGACGGGCTCGACGGGCATCGGCCACACCCGGTGGGCCACCCACGGCGGCCCCACCGACTCCAACGCCCATCCGCACCTGGACAACGCGGGCCGGGTCGCCGTCGTCCACAACGGCATCATCGAGAACTTCGCGGTGCTGCGCGCCGAACTGGCCGAGCGGGGCCATGAGCTGAACTCCGAGACCGACACCGAGGTGGTCGCCCACCTGCTCGCCGAGGAGTTCTCCTCCTGCGCCGACCTGGCGGAGGCGATGCGGCTGGTGTGCCGGCGGCTGGAGGGCGCGTTCACGCTGGTCGCGGTGCACGCGGACGAGCCGGACGTGGTGGTCGGCGCGCGCCGCAACTCGCCGCTGGTGGTGGGCGTCGGCGAGGGCGAGGCGTTCCTGGCCTCCGACGTCGCCGCGTTCATCGCCCATACGCGCTCGGCGATCGAGCTGGGCCAGGACCAGGTGGTGGAGCTGCGCCGCGACGGTGTGACGGTCACCGGGTTCGACGGCCGCCCGGCGGAGGTCCGCTCCTACCACGTGGACTGGGACGCGTCGGCGGCGGAGAAGGGCGGCTACGACTACTTCATGCTCAAGGAGATCGCCGAGCAGCCCAAGGCGGTCGCCGACACGTTGCTCGGCCGGATCGACCCGTCCGGCTCGCTGACGTTGGACGAGGTGCGGATCAGCCCCTCCGAGCTGCGCGAGATCGACAAGGTCGTCATCGTCGCCTGCGGTACGGCCTTCCACTCCGGCCTGATCGCCAAGTACGCCATCGAGCACTGGACGCGGATCCCCTGCGAGGTGGAGCTGGCCAGCGAGTTCCGCTACCGGGACCCGATCCTGGACAGCCGCTCGCTGGTGATCGCGATCTCCCAGTCCGGCGAGACCATGGACACCCTGATGGCGCTGCGGCACGCCCGCGAGCAGGGCTCGAAGGTGCTGGCCATCTGCAACACCAACGGCTCGACGATCCCGCGCGAGTCGGACGCGGTGCTGTACACGCACGCCGGTCCGGAGGTGGCGGTCGCCTCGACCAAGGCGTTCCTGACCCAGCTGGTCGCCTGCTATCTGGTGGCCCTCTATCTGGGCCAGGTGCGCGGCACCAAGTGGGGCGACGAGATCCAGGCCGTGATCAGGGACCTCTCGCGCATCTCGGAGGAGGTCGACCGGGTCCTGGAGACGATGGAGCCGGTACGGGCGCTGGCCCGCACCCTCGCCGACAAGGACACGGTCCTCTTCCTGGGCCGGCACGTGGGCTACCCGGTCGCCCTGGAAGGCGCCCTGAAGCTCAAGGAACTCGCCTATATGCACGCCGAGGGCTTCGCGGCGGGCGAGCTGAAGCACGGCCCGATCGCGCTGATCGAGGAGGACCTGCCGGTGGTGGTCGTCGTACCGTCCCCGCGCGGCCGCTCGGTCCTGCACGACAAGATCGTCTCCAATATCCAGGAGATCAGGGCGCGGGGTGCGCGCACGATCGTCATCGCGGAGGAGGGCGACGAGGCGGTGGTCCCGTACGCCGACCACCTGATCCGCATCCCGGTCACGCCGACGCTGCTCCAGCCGCTGGTGGCCACGGTGCCGCTCCAGGTCTTCGCCTGCGAGCTGGCCACGGCGCGGGGCAACGACGTGGACCAGCCGCGGAACCTGGCGAAGTCGGTGACGGTGGAGTAGCGGCGGGGAGCGCGGTCAGGGGACGCGGTCGGTGGACACGGTCGGTGGACGCGGTCAGTGGACCGAGAAGCCGCCGTCCACGCAGATCGACTGGCCCGTGAGGTAGGCGGAGGCGCGGCTCGCGAGGAAGACGGCGGCGCCCGCGAAGTCCTCGGCGAGGCCGTTGCGGCCGGTCATGGTGCGCGCGGCCAGCGCCGCGACCCGCTCCGGGTCGGACGACAGCCGCCGGTTGAGCGGCGTCATCACGAACCCGGGCACCAGGGTGTTGACGGTGACGCCGTGCGGGGACCAGGCCTCGGCCTGGGAGCGGGCCAGCGACTCCAGCGCGCCCTTCGACACGCCGTACGCACCGCTCTGCACGAAGGCGCGGTGCGCCTGCTGGGAGGTGATGTGGATGATCCGGCCGAAGCCCCGCTCGGCCATGCCGGGGCCGAACCGCTGTCCCAGCAGGAAGGGCGCCGTCAGGTTCACCGCCATGGTGGTGTCCCAGACGTCCTCGTCCAGCTCGTTCATCGGCGGGCGCAGGTTGATCCCGGCGGAGTTGACGAGGATGTCGGGTTCGCCGAACACCCCGGCCGCCTCCTCGGCCGCCGCCCGCACCCCGGCACGGTCGGTCAGGTCCCCGCTCACCCAGGCGGCATGGCCGCCGGCCGCCCGCAACTCCTCTACGGTGGCGGCCAGTTGCTCCTTGCCGCGGGCGACGACCACCACCTGGGCGCCGGCCAGCGCCAGCGCCTCGGCGACGGCCCGGCCTATGCCGGAGCTGCCGCCGGTGACGGGGGCGACCCGGCCCTCGAGGGAGAACAACTCGGAGAGATACGTCTGCGGCGTCATGCGTGCAGGCTAAAGGGTATGCAGGCACCGGCGCCGGACGGTCCGTCAGTCGTTCTCGCTCGCCGCGAGGACGGTGACCCGGGTGCGGTCCGGGTCCAGGCAGGCGAACGCGGTGTCCGTGAAGTCCCAGGTGAACCAGCGGTTGTCGGAGTGCTGGGGGAGAGCGAAGCGCAGAAAGCGGAAGTCGGCGGCGCGGCGGATCGCCTCCGCGTGCGGGGTTTCCGGACCGAGGTCCAGCACCGCGTACAGGCTCTGCCAGGCGTGCAGCCGGGCATAGGCGCCGTACTGCGGTTCGCCGTAGCAGCCGCCGCCGAAGTCGGCGAGGAAGAGGTCGCCGGCGAGGTCGTCCGCGGTGGTGTGGACCGTGGTGACGGTGTCGCCGGTGGTGGCCTCCAGGCACTCCGCGTCCAGCTCGGCGAGCAGGGCGCCGTTGAAGTCGGCCGGGTCGAGGGGCTCCGGGAGGGCGTAGAACACCGCCTCCTGCTGGGCGAGTTGGCCGAAGCCGCCGGCCGCGGCCGTGGTGCGGGCCGGGTCCGCGATCCGGCGTGCGGCCCGTCCGGCGCGGGCCCCGCCGGCGGTGGGCGGTATTTCGGGGTAGCCGGCGCGCAGGCGCTCCGGGCCGTCCGAGCCGACGGCACCGTGTTCGGTACGGCTGTACAGCCGCATCACCTGCTCGAAGCGGTACGAGGTGAGCGGCAGCCAGGCCAGCGGGTGGCCGAGGTCGCGCAGCCCGGCGCCGTAGGCGAGGTAGGCAGCGTGGTGGCGGGGGTGGTGGAAGCCGGAGCGCAGGGCCAGTTCGTACAGCAGACAGGCGCGGACCTCGGTCGCCGGGTCGTCGAGGGCGACGGGGGAGTGGGTCTCGAACAGCGGCCGGAGCGTGACGAGGCTGGTCCGCCGGGACAGCTGCCAGGCGATCTGCCGTACCAGCCGCCGCCAGGACTCCGGGTCCCGCACCGCGGCCAGATCCGCGGCCAGCCGTACGGCCCAGTCGGCGGACTCCTGCGAGTAGTGCTCGGCGAGGGCGCGGGACAGCTCGGCGGTCCGGTACCGGTCGGGCGCGGCCAGGGCCAGCTCGTACAACTGCTCCGGGGCGGTGCCGGGGTCGGCGGGCGGACGGGACGGCTCGGACATCCGGTCACTCTACGGCGCCGCGCCGAGAGTGCGTTCGCCGGTCGTCTCTTAGGGTTCTCGGCATGAGCATCATCGGGGTGGGCATCGACGTCGCCGAGATCGACCGCTTCCGGGCGTCCCTGGAGCGGACGCCGGGGCTGGCCGACCGGCTGTTCGTGGAGCGGGAGTTGCTGCTGCCCGGCGGGGAGCGGCGCGGTATCGCCTCGCTCGCGGCGCGGTTCGCGGCGAAGGAGGCGCTGGCCAAGGCGCTGGGGGCGCCGCCGGGACTGCACTGGACCGATGCCGAGGTGTACGTGGAGGGCAGCGGGCAGCCCCGGCTGCGGGTGCGCGGCACGGTGGCCGCCCGGGCGGCGGAGCTGGGAGTGCGGTCCTGGCACGTGTCGTTGAGCCATGACGCGGGCGTCGCCTCCGCGGTGGTGGTCGCGGAGGGCTGAGCGGCTCGGCCCGGGTGTGGCGGGCGGGGGATACCGGGCAGACTCGGTTCCATGCGTACTGCGTACAGCGTGGAGACGGTAAGGGCGGCCGAACGGGCCCTCATGGCACGGCTGCCGGAGGGCGCGCTGATGCAGCGGGCCGCCGCCGGGCTGGCCGCCGCCTGCGCCGAGCTGCTCGGGCGGGTGTACGGCAGCCGGGTGGTGCTGCTCGTGGGCAGCGGCGACAACGGCGGGGACGCGCTGTACGCGGGGGCCCGGCTGGCCCGGCGCGGCGCCGGGGTCACCGCCGTGCTCCTCGCGCCGGACCGGACGCACGCCGGCGGCCTGGCCGCGCTGCGGCGGGCCGGCGCGACGGTGACCTCCCCGGACCGCGCCGAGGATCTCCTGCTGCGGGCCGATCTGGTGGTGGACGGGATCGTCGGGATCGGCGGCAGAGGCGGGCTGCGGCCGGATGCCGAGCGGCTGGCCGGGGTGGTGGCGCGGTCCCGGGCGGCGGTGGTGGCGGTGGACCTGCCCAGCGGGGTGGAGGCGGACACCGGCGAGGTGCGGGGTGCCGCGCTCGCGGCCGATGTGACCGTCACCTTCGGGACGTACAAGCCGGGGCTGCTGGTGGATCCCGCCCGGGAGTACGCCGGTGTCGTCCGGCTCGTCGACATCGGGCTCGAACTGCCCGCCGAGGGCGAGTTGGAGGCCTTGCAGCACGCCGACGTGGCGCGGCTGCTGCCGGTGCCGGCGGCGGAGAGCGACAAGTACCGGCGCGGGGTGGTGGGCATCGCCGCCGGGTCCGCGCGGTATCCCGGCGCCGCGGTCCTCGCCGTCTCCGGGGCGCTGCGGGGCGGGGCCGGGGCGGTGCGCTATGTGGGGCCGGCCGGGGACGCGGTCATCGCCCGGTTCCCCGAGACGCTGGTGTCCGACGCCGGACCCGCGAAGGCCGGGCGGGTGCAGGCGTGGGTGGTCGGACCGGGGGCCGGTGAGGACGCGGCGACCGTGGCCGAGGTGCTGGCGACGGATGTGCCGGTCCTGCTCGACGCGGACGGGCTGCGGCTGGCGGAGCCGGAGGCGGTGCGGGGGCGTACGGCGCCGACCCTGATGACGCCGCACGCCGGGGAGGCGGCCGCGCTGCTGGGGGTACGGCGGGAGGAGGTCGAGGGCGGCCGGCTGGCGGCGGTACGGGAGTTGGCGGCGCGGTACCGGGCGGCGGTGCTGCTGAAGGGGTCGACGACGTTGGTCGCCGAGGCGGGGGGCGGTGGGGTGGTGCGGGTGAACCCCACGGGCACGGGGTGGCTGGCCACGGCCGGGAGCGGGGATGTGCTGTCCGGGCTGGCGGGCTCCCTGCTGGCGGCGGGTCTGTCGGCGCGGGACGCGGGGAGCGTGGGCGCGTATCTGCACGGCCTGGCGGGGCGGTTCGCGGCGGCGGGGGCACCGGTGGGGGCGCACGACGTCTCCGACCGCATCCCGGAGGCATGGCGTGATGTGCGGGGCGTGTGAGGGTGTGCGCGGTGCTGTGGTCGGGCGGGGTGGGACAGGGCGCTGCTCGCTGAGAGGTGCCGCTGCGCCCACCCTCCCCCAAGCTCTCGGCTTCGCTCGAGCAGGGGGGACCCCCATCGCCCCAGCGGCACGACTGCCCGCAGCTCGGGCTCCGCTCCACCCGGGTGACCTTCCCGCGCGCCACCGCTGAACCGGCGGAGCCCCACGCTTGGCTGAAGAGGTGATCAGCAGACAAATCGCACAGCGAGGCCTCGCCGTGCTGCTCGCGGCAGCGGTGACCCTTCCCGCCGGGGCCCTCACCGCAGCCGCCGAGCCCGCGGCGGCGCACCCCGTTTCCCCGACCCCCACCACCGACCTCGTCCCGGGTGTCGCCCCCCGTCCCGGTCAGCCCTGGCAGATCGACACGCCCGACCAGGCGTTGCCGCCGAAGGTGTACACGCCGAGCCGGCAGGAGGACGCCGTAGAGCCCAGGGACGCGGCGCCGGGGACGTACGACCTCATCGAGTACGTGCCCCTGAACGACGCCGTCGCCAAGGTGACGTGCAGCAAACAGACCGGCCCCTACCAGCGCCAGGTCGAGCGCTGGCTGAAGCTGAAGGTGGACGGCAAGCAGTCCGCCTCCGACTGCAAGGCGATCCGCGCCTTCCAGATCACGTACAAGATCAAGCCCGCGATCGGCTTCGCCGGGCCGGTGACCTGGTCGACCATGATGCTGCTCTCGGCCAAGAAGAACCCGAACGCCGCCAAGAAGTGCCCGGTGCGGTCGTACCGGGTCGCCTGCGTCGATCTGGACCGTCAGCTCACCTGGGTGCAAAAGGGGTCGAAGGTGGTGTTCGGCCCGGTGCCGATCCGCAGCGGCCGCAAGGGATATGTCACCCGCAAGGGCTGGCACACCATCTACTGGCGGCACAAGAACCATGTCTCGACCCTCTACAACCAGCCCATGCCGTACGCCCAGTTCTTCGACGGCGGCGAGGCCTTCCACGCCGTCTACGGCAGCATCTACACCACCGTCGGTTCCATGGGCTGCGTCAACCTCAAGCTCGCCGACGCGCGCAAGCTGTGGGACGTCACGAAGAAGGGCGACCACGTGTACGTGTGGGGGCGGCGTCCGGGTACCTGAGACGGCACCCGAGGGCCCGCTCGGGCCTCTGAGAGACTGGGGGCGCGATGAGTGAGACAGCAGCTGTGCCGACCGCCCCCCTGCGCGCCCGCGCCGAGATCGATCTCGGCGCCCTGCGCGCCAATGTGCGGACCCTGCGCGCCCGGGTGAGCGGCGCCGCCCTGATGGCCGTCGTCAAGTCCGACGGTTACGGCCACGGGGCGGTGCCCTGTGCCCGCGCGGCCCTGGACGCCGGTGCGACCTGGCTCGGCACGGCCACGCCCGAGGAGGCCCTGGCGCTGCGCGCGGCCGGGCTGCCGGGCCGGATCCTGTGCTGGCTGTGGGTGCCCGGCGGCCCCTGGCGGCAGGCGATCGAGGCGGACATCGACGTGTCGCTGAGCGGGATGTGGGCCCTCGAGGAGGTCGTGGCGGCCGCCCGGCAGGCCGGCCGGGTCGCCCGGGTGCAGCTCAAGGCGGACACCGGGCTCGGGCGGAACGGCTGCCAGCCCGGCGCCGACTGGGCCGAACTGGTCGCCGAGGCGCTGCGCGCCGAGGCCGCCGGGCTGGTCCGGGTCACCGGCCTGTGGTCGCACTTCGCCTGCGCCGACGAGCCGGGCCATCCGTCCATCGCCGCCCAGCTCGCCGGCTTCCGGGAGATGGTGTCGTACGCCGAGCAGCAGGGCGTGCGCCCCGAGGTGCGGCACATCGCCAACTCCGCGGCCGCGCTCACCCTCCCCGAGACCCACTTCGACCTGGTCCGCACGGGCGTCGCGATGTACGGCATCGCGCCGAGCCCGGAGCTGGGCACGCCCGCCGACTTCGGGCTGCGCCCGGTGATGACGCTCAGCGCCTCGCTGGCGCTGGTCAAGCATGTCCCGGGCGGCCACGGGGTGTCGTACGGCCACCACTACGTCACCCCCGGTGAGACCACCCTCGGACTGGTCCCGGTCGGGTACGCGGACGGCATCCCGCGGCACGCCTCCGGCACCGGCCCGGTGCTGGTCGACGGCAAGTGGCGGACGGTCGCCGGGCGCGTCGCGATGGACCAGTTCGTGGTGGACCTGGGCGGCGACGAGCCCGCGGTGGGCAGCCAGGCCGTGCTGTTCGGGCCCGGTGACCGCGGTGAGCCCACCGCCGAGGACTGGGCGCAGGCGTGCGGCACCATCGCGTACGAGATCGTGACGCGCATCGGAACCCGGGTTCCGCGCGTCTATACGAACGAGCACGTGTAACCCGTCCGGGCGAACTGCGGTACGGCGAAGAGGAGCGGTACGTGAGCGAGAGCAGTGCGGAGGCCGTGGCGGACGTCGTGGTCTCGGCGGCCGCCGCCTCCGCCGCGGGGGCGGCCGGGAGCTGGCGCAGGGCGACCGGCCTCGCCGGAGCCGCGATCGGCGTGCTGGCCGCGGGGGCGGCGGCCGGTGTCGCCCTGGAGCGGATGACGGTGGGCCGCGGGGTGCGCCGCAAGGCACGGCTGGCGCTGGACTCGGCGGGGCCGTACGGCACCCTGCGCGGCACCCCGGGCAAGGCCGTCGCCGACGACGGCACCGAGCTGTACTACGAGGTCGACGAGGTCGAGCCCGACTCCGGCGCGCAGGTCTCGCCGCGCCGGCGCCGGCTGTTCGGCCGCAAGGCGCCCGCCCCGGTCACCGTCGTCTTCTGCCACGGCTACTGCCTCAACCAGGACGCCTGGCACTTCCAGCGGGCGGCGCTGCGCGGGGTCGTCCGGACCGTGCACTGGGACCAGCGCAGCCACGGGCGGTCCGGGCGGGGCGTGGCCCAGACCCGGGACCGGGTGCCCGTCACCATCGACCAGCTCGGCCGCGATCTGAAGGCCGTCCTGGACGCCGCCGTACCGGAGGGGCCGATCGTGCTGGTCGGCCACTCGATGGGCGGGATGACGGTGATGGCGCTCGCCGCGCACTTTCCCGAGCTGATCCGGGACCGGGTCGTCGCCACCGCGTTCGTCGGCACCTCCTCCGGCCGGATGGGCGAGGTCAACTTCGGGCTGCCGATGGCCGGGGTCAACGCGATCCGCCGGATACTCCCCGGGGTGCTCAAGGCGCTCGGGCAGCAGGCGGAGCTGGTGGAGAAGGGGCGCCGGGCCACCGCCGACCTGTTCGCCGGGATCATCAAGCGGTACTCGTTCGCCGGGCGGGACGTCGATCCGGCGGTCGAGCGGTTCGCCGAGCGGATGATCGAGTCCACCCCGATCGACGTGGTCGCCGAGTTCTACCCGGCCTTCACCGAGCACGACAAGACCGAGGCGCTGGCCTGCTTCCGGGAGCTGCCGGTGCTGGTGCTGGCCGGGATGCAGGACCTGGTGACGCCGAGCGAGCACAGCGAGGCCATCGCCGGCCTGCTCCCGGACGCCGAGCTGGTGCTGGTGCCGGACGCCGGGCACCTGGTGATGCTGGAACACCCGGAAGTGGTCACCGACCGCCTCGCCGACCTGCTCACCCGCGCGGGTGCGGTACCCGCAGGGGCTACGGTTATGGGCTATGGAAGCACCAGCAGCACCGCACCTCCCCGCTGAGACCCGCCTGACGATCACCTCGCCCGAGCAGATGCGCGAGCTGGGCCGCCGGCTGGCCGCGCTGCTGCGCGCGGGCGACCTGGTGATGCTCAGCGGTGAGCTGGGGGCGGGCAAGACCACGCTGACCCGGGGACTCGGCGAGGGCCTGGGGGTGCGCGGCGCGGTCACCTCGCCGACCTTCGTGATCGCCCGGGTGCACCCCTCGCTCGGCGACGGTCCGCCGCTGGTCCACGTGGACGCCTACCGGCTCGGCGGCGGCCTGGACGAGATGGAGGACCTGGACCTCGATGTCTCGCTGCCCGACTCGGTGATCGTCGTGGAGTGGGGCGAGGGCAAGGTCGAGGAGCTGACCGAGGACCGCCTCCAGGTCGTCATCCACCGTGCCGTCGGCGACACCACCGACGAGGTACGGCACGTGACCCTGACCGGGCTGGGCGAGCGGTGGACCGGCTCGGACCTGGCCGTCCTGACCGTCTGACCCGTTCGGCGTCCGACCTTTTCCGACAGGCCGTCGGCAACCTGTTGCGCGGGGCCTCCGGGCGTGATGACATGGTATCCAGCCCTTGGTTAGGCATGCCTAACCGCGCCCGCCCCCGCACCTCAGGAGGCGTCCATGACCGACGTGTCGATGAGCGACCTGCTGGCCTCGTGCGCGGCGGCGGACGCGATTTCGAGGGCCCCGGAACCCCCCGAAGGCGGGACGCCCCCGCACCCCCCTGCGGACCACGGTCCCGCGGACCACGACCCCGCCGACCGTGACGCCGCCTAGCGGATCACGACCACCTTCACCCCGATCGTGGCGAACTTCCACATCGCCTCGCCGTCCTCCCGGTTCTCCCGGATGCCGCCCGTCTTCACGCCCGGCTCGGGCCCCGCGCCGGAGCCGGAGTCGCCGCTGCCGACCGCTGCGCTGAAGCCGATCGCCACCCCGTCCACGCTGGTGAACCGCACCACGTGTTCGACGGGCAGCCCGTCCGTGCCGGTGATCGCGTTCGAGCGGGACGACACCCAGTAGGTGCCCGGCAGCGGGTCGAGGGTGCCCGGGAACACCGGGAACGAGCGCTCCACCCGGCCGCTCTCGGCGACCAGCCAGACCCGGTCGTCGTCCACCGAGTACACGACCCGCTCACCCGTGCCGGAGCCGCTCGGCAGGGCGGTCGGGTTGTGCCGGTCCCGGGGCGCCTTGCTGGCGGCCGCCGACGCGGAGGCGCCCGGCGCGGGCCTGCCGCCCAGGCCCGCCGGCACGGTCGCCTGGGCCTGGTAGGCGAGGAAGCCGACGGCGCCGACGGCCGCCGCGGTGAGAGCGGCCACGATCCCCGAGCTGGTCCCTGCCACCTGCGCCCACCTCTGCTCGCACCGAATGCCGGACAAGAAATGCCGGACAGGATTGCCGGACAAGAGTTGTCATATGTCGTACTTCGTGACGTACTCCGTACAGACCGTAGCAGCCGGTGACCGTGCGCCCCGGACGGGCGTGCGCGAGCCGCGGGCGCCGTAGGCTGTTCGCGTGCTCTTGCTCGCTCTGGATACCGCAACACCCGCCGTCACCGTCGCGCTGCACGACGGCACGGACGTCATCGCCTCGTCGAGCCAGGTGGACGCGCGCCGGCACGGAGAGCTGCTGCTGCCGGCCGTCGACCGTGTGCTCGCCGAGGCCGGGCTGAAGCTGGAGGCGGTCACCGGGATCGTCGTCGGCATCGGACCCGGCCCCTACACCGGCCTGCGCGTCGGGCTGATGACCGCCGACACCTTCGGGCTCGCGCTCGGCGTCCCCGTGTACGGGGTCTGCACCCTGGACGGCCTCGCCCACGCCGCCGACATCGAGACCGGCCCCTTCGTCGTGGCGACCGACGCCCGGCGCAAGGAGGTCTACTGGGCGAAGTACGCCGACTCGCACACCCGGCTGACCGATCCGGCGGTGGACCGCCCGGCGGACATCGCCGAGCAGGTCGCCGGGCTCCCGGCGGTC
Source organism: Streptomyces sp. NPDC001606 (assembly GCF_053596835.1). Taxonomy (NCBI): domain Bacteria; kingdom Bacillati; phylum Actinomycetota; class Actinomycetes; order Kitasatosporales; family Streptomycetaceae; genus Streptomyces; species Streptomyces sp. NPDC001606. The sequence continues at coordinate 178,896 of NZ_JBSFHC010000011.1, read as the reverse complement.
GGTGCGGGCGCGCTGCTCTACCCGGACACCTTCCCCGGCGTCCACGAGCCCGAGCACGTGTCCGCCGCCGCGCTCGCCTCGCTCGCCGCGGCCCGGCTGGCGGCCGGCGAGGAGCTGCCGGCGCCCCGCCCGCTGTATCTGCGCCGCCCGGACGCCCAGGTTCCCAAGAACTACAAGGTGGTCACCCCGAAGTGACGGTACGACTGCGCGAGATGCGCTGGTGGGACATCGACCCGGTCCTGGAGCTGGAGAAGGACCTGTTCCCCGAGGACGCCTGGTCCCGGGGCATGTTCTGGTCCGAGCTGGCGCACGCGCGGGGCCCCGAGGCGAGCCGCCGGTACGTCGTGGCGGCGCAGGACGGCCGGATCGTCGGATACGCCGGGCTCGCCGCCTCCGGAACTGGGTCCGACAGCGGCGCCGCCGCGGTCGGCGACATCCAGACCATCGCCGTCGCCCGCGACCTCCAGGGCACCGGCCTCGGCTCCCGGCTGCTGACCGAGCTGCTGCGGGCCGCGACCGCCTTCGAGTGCACCGAGGTCATGCTCGAGTGCCGGGTCGACAACGTCCGTGCCCAGAAGCTCTACGAGCGCTTCGGCTTCGCCCCCATCGGGTTCAGACGCGGCTACTACCAGCCGGGGAACGTGGATGCCCTGGTCATGCGCCTGACCGACCCCGCCTCATCTGTACAAGGAACCGAGATCAATGGCTGACGAACCGCTCGTCCTCGGCATCGAGACCTCCTGCGACGAGACCGGCGTCGGCATCGTCCGCGGCACCACCCTGCTGGCGGACGCCGTCGCCTCCAGCGTGGACGAGCACGCCCGCTTCGGCGGTGTCGTACCGGAGGTGGCGTCCCGGGCGCACCTGGAGGCGATGGTCCCGACCATCGACCGCGCGCTGAAGGAGGCCGGGGTGAGCGCCCGGGACCTGGACGGCATCGCCGTCACCGCCGGTCCCGGGCTCGCGGGTGCCCTGCTGGTCGGCGTCTCGGCGGCCAAGGCGTACGCCTACGCCCTCGGCAAGCCCCTCTACGGCGTCAACCACCTCGCCTCCCACATCTGCGTCGACCAGCTGGAGCACGGCCCGCTGCCCGAGCCGACCATGGCCCTGCTGGTCTCCGGCGGCCATTCCTCGCTGCTGCTGTCCGAGGACATCACCGCCGACGTACGGCCCATGGGCTCGACCATCGACGACGCGGCCGGCGAGGCCTTCGACAAGATCGCCCGAGTGCTGAACCTGGGCTTCCCCGGCGGCCCGGTCATCGACCGGTACGCGCGCGAGGGCGACCCGGAGGCCATCGCCTTCCCGCGCGGCCTGACCGGCCCGCGCGACCCCGCCTACGACTTCTCCTTCTCCGGTCTGAAGACGGCCGTGGCCCGCTGGATCGAGGCCAAGCGCGCGGCCGGCGAGGAGGTCCCGGTCCGGGACGTGGCCGCCTCCTTCCAGGAGGCCGTGGTCGACGTGCTGACCCGCAAGGCCGTCCGTGCCTGCAAGGACGAGGGCGTCGACCACCTGATGATCGGCGGCGGGGTGGCCGCCAACTCCCGGCTGCGCGCCCTCGCCCAGGAGCGCTGCGAGGCCGCCGGCATCCGGCTGCGCGTCCCGCGCCCGAAGCTGTGCACGGACAACGGCGCGATGGTGGCCGCGCTGGGCGCCGAGATGGTCGCCCGGAACCGGGCCGCCTCCGCCTGGGACCTGTCGGCCGACTCCTCCCTGCCGGTGACCGAGCCGCACGTGCCCGGCCACGACCACGACCATGTGCACGAGGTCAGCAAGGAGAACCTGTACTCGTGACGGTCGCGCTGATGTGGGAGGCCCGGGCGGCCGAGGGGCGCGGCGGGCAGCTGCTGGACTGGGTGCGCGCGCAGCCCCTCGCCGCCGAGCCGGTGCGCCGGGAGACCTTCCGGGCGCCGCAGGACCGGGTGCTGGTCATCACCTGGTGGGACGCGCCGTACGACGCGGAGCTGCCCGAACTGCCCGAGCCGGACCCGGAGCTGGTGACCCGGGCGGTGCACCGCTGGCGGTTCGAGCAGGTGAGTTGACGGACCGGGCCGCACTTCCGCTATGATCATCTCACCGCGAACGGCCGGAACACCGGCCCGGACGCAGTGCGTTGGTGGTCCAAGGAAAGACGTCCCGCTTCCTGCGGGGAGATGCAGGTGCAAGGCCTGCCCGGCGCTCCATCCGAGACCCGCCTCCGAATCTCCGGAGGCGGGTCTCGTCGTTTCAGGCGCTGTCGAGGAGCGTCTCGCAGCGCAGCCGGCGCTCCGCGCCCACCACCCGCACCGGCCCGGTCAGTTCGAGCCGGGCCGTGTGCCGGATCTCCGCGCTGGAGGCGCCCAGCCGCAGCTCCAGCGCGCCCGGCTCCACCACCCGCGTCCCCGTGCCGTCCGTGAAGGCGGACAGGTCGGCGTGGAAGCGGAAGGTGAGCCGGCGGGACTCGCCGGGGGCGAGGTCCACCCGCCGGTATCCGATCAGCCGTACGTCGGGCCGGGTCACGCTCGCCACCGGGTCGTGCAGATACAGCTGGACGACCTCCGCCCCCGCCCGCTCCCCGGTGTTGCGGACGGTGAGTGAGACGGCGCAGGTGCCGTCCGTGGACACACTTGTTTCCGTCGCGTGGACGTCCTCCCAGGCGAAGGTGGTGTACGACAGGCCGTGCCCGAAGGGGTACAGCGGGGTCGGGTCCAGGCTGCTGACGTCGTTCGGCAGGCCGAGCGGCGGCTGGAGGTAGGTCCATGGCTGGCCGCCGGGCACGCGCGGCACGCTCACCGGGAGGCGGCCGGAGGGGTTCACCCGGCCGGACAGCACCCCGGCCACCGCCGGTCCGCCCTCCTCGCCGGGGAAGAAGGCCTGGACCACCGCGCCGAGCCGCCCGTGCCAGCGGCCGAGTGCGTACGGCCGTCCGGTCAGCAGCACGAGGACGACCGGGACGCCGGTCTCGACCAGCGCGTCCAGCAACTCCCCCTGCACGCCCGGCAGGCTCAGATCGGCGACGTCGCAGCCCTCGCCCGAGGTGCCCCGGCCGAACAGGCCCGCCCGGTCGCCGAGCACCGCCACGCACACGTCCGCCTCCGCCGCCCGGGCCACCGCCTCCGCGAACCCGGCGGTGTCCGGCTCCGCGACGCCGCAGCCCTCGGCGAACGTCACCTTGGCGTCCGGCAGTTCGCCGCGCAGCGCGTCCAGCAGGGTCGGGATCTCGATGCCCAGCGGGACCTCCGGGTGCTGCGGCAGCACATGGGAGGGGAAGGAGTAGCAGCCCAGCATGGCGAACGCGTCCGCCGCACGCGGCCCGACGACCGCGATCCGGGCGTCGGGGGCCAGCGGGAGCGCGCCGCCCGGGTTGTCCAGGAGGATCACCGACTCCTCGGCCAGCCGGCGGGCGAGGGCGCGGTTCGCCGCCGAGTCCAGGTCGACCGGGCCCTCCGGCTCCGGCCGCCAGTCCTCGTCCAGCAGGCCCAGCTCGCACTTCTGCACCAGCACCCGGCGGGCCGCGCGGTCCACCAGCGACTCCGGGATCCGGCCCGCGCGGACGGCGGCCACCAGCGGGGTGCCGTAGCACTTCAGGGTGGGCAGCTCGACGTCGATGCCCGCCACCAGCGCCCGGTGGGCCGCCTCCTCCTCGTCCGCCGCCACCCGGTGCAGGGTCTGGAGGAAGGCGATGCCGAAGTAGTCGGCGACCACCGTGCCGGTGAACCCCCACTCCTCGCGCAGCACATCGGTCAGCAGCCGCGGGTCGGCGGAGACCGGCACCCCGTCGGTCTCGGTGTAGGCCGCCATCACCGACCGGGCCCCGCCCTCGCGCAGGGCCATCTCGAAGGGCGGCAGGGTGAGGTCCGCGAACTCCCGTACGCCCGCCCGGACGGGCGCCAGGTTGCGGGCGCCCGCCGAGGACGCGTAGCCGGCGAAGTGCTTGAGCGTGGCCACCACGCCGGCCGACTCCAGGCCGCGCACATAGGCCGTGCCGACCGTGCCCACCAGGTACGGGTCCTCGCCGATCGTCTCCTCGACCCGTCCCCACCGCGGGTCGCGGACGACGTCCAGCACCGGGGCCAGGCCCTGGTGGACCCCGGCCGAGCGCAGATCGCGGCCGATGTGCCGGCCCATCTCCTCGACCAGCTCCGGGTCGAAGGAGGCGCCCCAGGCGAGCGGCACCGGGTACGCCGTCGCCTGCCAGGCGGTGAACCCGGCCAGGCACTCCTCGTGCGCCACGGCCGGGATGCCGAACCGGCCGGCTTCTGCGATCCGGCGCTGGGCGCGGGCCAGGGCCCGGGCGGCGATGTCCGGCTCCACCGGGGCCGTGCCGAAGGAGCGGGTCAGCTGGCCCAGGCCGAGGGTGATCAGCTCGTCCCAGTCGTAGGCGGCGCTCATCTCGCGTTGCAGGGGGGCGACTCCGTCGCCGTCCGTGGCGGCGCCCACCCACACGCCGTACAGCTGGGCGGCCTTCTCCTCCAGGGTCATCCGGGAGAGCAGGTCGTCCACGCGGGCACCGGCGGGCAGGTCGGGGTCGCGCCAAGGGGCGGTGGTCATGGAACTCCCGTCTGACTCAGCTGGACTCTGGCTGTGGCTGTTCGGTTCTCTGTACGGCGACTACGAATGTTTCGAAGTGTATAGCGAATGTTCCGGGAACCTATGGCCCGCGAAGGCCTTCGTCAAGGGGTGCTGCGGCGATACGATCGCGGGCATGAAGCCTTCGAAGCCCGCAGAAACGCAGACGGCGACCCTCGCCGAAATCGCCCGTGAGGCCGGGGTCTCCGCTCCGACTGTTTCGAAGGTGCTCAACGGCCGTGCCGACGTGGCCCCGGCGACCCGCACCCGGGTCGAGGAACTGCTGCGCGCCTACGGCTACCGGCGCCGACGCGCCGAGGCCTCCCGCTCCCCGCTGATCGACCTGGTCTTCCACGAGCTGGAGAGCGCCTGGGCGATGGAGGTCATCCGGGGCGTGGAGAACGTGGCCCGGGACGCCGGGCTGAGCGTGGTGCTGTCCGAGTCGGCCGGCCGGCTCACCCCGGGCCGCACCTGGGCCGACCAGGTCGCCGCCCGCCGGCCGCACGGGGTGGTGCTGGTGCTGTCCGGGCTCGACGAGTCCCAGCGGGCGCTGCTGACCAGCCGGTCCATCCCGTTCGTGGTGATGGACCCGGCCGGCGACCCGGGCCCGGACGTGCCGTCCGTCGGGGCCACCAACTGGCAGGGCGGGCTCGCCGCCACCCGGCACCTGGTCGACCTCGGGCACACCCGGATCGGCGCGCTCAGCGGCCCGTCCCGGATGATGTGCGCCCGGGCCCGGGTCGACGGCTACCGGGCGGCGCTGGAGACCGCCGGCCTGCCCGTCGACCCCTCGCTCGTGCTGACCGGCGACTTCCACCACGACGCCGGCTACCGGCTGGGCCTGGAGCTGCTGCGCCGCCCGGACCGGCCGACGGCCGTCTTCGCGGGCAACGACCTCCAGGCGCTCGGGCTGTACGAGGCCGCCCGTGAGCTGGGGCTGCGCATCCCGGAGGACCTCAGCGTGGTCGGCTTCGACGATCTGCCGGTGGCCCGCTGGGTCGGCCCGCCGCTGACGACCGTACGGCAGCCGCTGACCGAGATGGCCGAGGCGGCCGCCCGGCTGGTGCTGGAGCTGGGGCGCGAGCAGCAGGAGCCGGCGGCGAGCCGGGTGGAGCTGGCGACGAGTCTGGTGGTGCGGTCGAGTACGGCGGCGCCGGTGGCCGAAAGTTGATGTTTTGACGGGTTGGGTGGATGTCCCGACATTCCTCCGAAGTCAATCGGTTGCTCAGTCGAAACTTTCGGAGTCACCTGCACCGTCAGGCGCCATCGCCGCAGCCGGAAAAAACTTCGGCGGGGGTGTCGATTCGGGGCGGGGCCCGTTCGACACACAGGTGAGCGGCGGGGGAGAGGCCCCGCCCCCCACCGAAGGAGTGCACCATGCCCCGCTATCTGTCGATCGTGCGCGTCGACGAGTCCACCGCCCCGGCCGAGGGCCCCAGCCCCGAGCTGATGGAGCGCATGGGCGCGCTCATCGAGGAGATCACCAAGGCGGGCGTCATGCTCGACACCGCCGGACTCACCCCGCACAGCCAGGGCCGCCGGGTGCGCTGGGAGGGCGGCCAGGTCACCGTCACGGACGGGCCGTTCACCGAGTCGAAGGAGGTCATCGGCGGATACGCCCTCATGCAGTGCAAGGACATGGACGAGGCCATCGAGTGGACCAAGCGGTTCCTCAAGGCCCATGAGGAGTACTGGACCGTGACCTGTGAGGTACGCGAGATCGCCGAGGGCTGAGGCGCCTGGCGCGGTGCGGTACGGGGGTGTTGCATGGTGGGCTGTGGAACCACAGCCCACCCCGGCGCACCCCGACACCGCCCGGCACGACACCGCCCGGCACGACACCGCCCAGGCCATCGAGACCGTCTTCCGTCTGGAGTCCCCGCGCGTGATCGCCGGCGTCGCCCGGATCGTCCGGGACGTCGGCCTCGCCGAGGAACTGGTGCAGGACGCGCTGGTCGCCGCCCTGGAGCAGTGGCCCCGGGACGGCGTGCCCGACAACCCGGGCGGCTGGCTCATGGCCACCGCCCGGCACCGCGCCGTCGACCTGATCCGGCGCCGCGAGACCTACGCCCGCAAGCTCGCCGAGATCGGCCGGGACCTGCGGACGGCGCCGCCGGCATACGACGAGCCCGCCGACCCGGACGACATCGACGACGACCTGCTCCGGCTGGTCTTCACCACCTGCCACCCGGTGCTGTCCGCCGAGGCCCGCACCGCGCTCACGCTGCGGCTGCTCGGCGGTCTGACCACCGCCGAGATCGCCCGCGCCTGCCTGGTCCCGGAGCCGACGGTCGCCCAGCGCATCGTCCGCGCCAAACGCACCCTGGCCCGGCGGAACGTCGCCTTCGAGGTGCCGTACGGCCCGGACCGCGCGGCCCGCCTCGGCTCCGTCCTGGACGTCATCTACCTGATCTTCAACGAGGGGTACGCGGCCACCGCGGGCGACGACTGGCTGCGCCCCGGGCTGTGCGAGGACGCCCTGCGGCTGGCCCGTGTGCTGTCCGCGCTGATGCCCAAGGAGCCGGAGGTGCACGCGCTGACCGCGCTGCTGGAGTTCCAGGCCTCCCGCACCGCCGCCCGCACCGGACCGGACGGCGAACCGGTGCTGCTCCAGGACCAGAACCGGCGCCGCTGGAACCGTCTGCTCATCGCCCGCGGCGTGCAGGCCCTCTCCCGCGCCGAGGCCCTGGCCCCCGGCGCCCCGGGCCCGTACGCCCTCCAGGCGGCCATCGCCGCCTGCCACGCGCACGCGTACACGTACGAGGAGACCGACTGGCCCACCATCGCCACCCTGTACGACCTGCTCGCGGCCCGCGCTCCGTCCCCCGTGGTGGAGCTGAACCGCGCGGTCGCCGTCGCGATGGCCGAGGGCCCCGCCGCGGGCCTGGCGCTGGTGGACGCCCTGGCCGGCGAACCGGCCCTGCGCGACTACCACCTGCTGCCCAGCGTCCGCGGCGACCTGCTGTCCCGGCTGGGCCGTACGACAGAGGCACGGGCCGAGTTCACGCGCGCGGCCGGCCTCACCCGCAACGAACGCGAACGCACCCTGCTGCTGCGCCGCGCCGCGAAGACGCCGGACTAGGGCATTTCCCTTCGGATCAGGCGGGGCGGCCGACGAGCATGGTCGGGGCACCGGCCACCCGGGTCAGGAAGACGGTCGCCGCGTTCGGGCCCTGCGGCTTGACCTTTCTGCGCAGCTCCTCCGGCTCGACGGCCGACCCGCGCTTCTTCACGGTCAGCGTGCCGACCGCCCGCTCCCGCAGCAGCGCCTTCAGCTTCTTCACGTTGAAGGGCAGCAGGTCCGTGATCTCGTAGGCCGAGGCGTACGGCACGGGCCGCAGCTCGTCGGCGGTGACGTACGCGATGGTCGCGTCGATCAGTCCGCCGCCGACCTGCTCGGCCACCTCGGCGACCAGGTGCGCGCGGATCACGGCGCCGTCCGGCTCGTACAGATAACGCCCCACCGGCCGTACCGCGGGATCGGGCAGCCCCTGGCCGAGCAGCGTGCGCGGGCCGGGCAGCAGCGTGGCCCGGACCGCGCCGGGCGCGCCGGTCCCGAACCACAGCACCGCCTCCTTCACATCGCCGCCGTCGGAGATCCACTCCGCCTCGGCCTCGGCGGGCACCGCCTCGTGCGGGATGCCGGGCGCGATCTTCAGCGCGGCGCGGGGCGCCGCCAGGGCCTTGCCGACGGCCCAGGACAGCGGCGGCGAGTACGCCTCCGGGTCGAAGATCCGCCCGCGGCCCCCGCGCCGGGCCGGGTCCACGAACACCGCGTCGTACCCGGCGGTGTCCACCTCCGTGACATCGGCCTCCCGCACCTCGATCAGCCCGGCGAGCCCGAGCGCCTCGGCGTTGGCCCGCGCCGTGGCCGCCGTCACCGGGTCCCGGTCCACGGCGAGCACCCGGATCCCGGCCCGGGCGAGCGCGATCGCGTCCCCGCCGATCCCGCAGCACAGGTCGGCCACCGAGGCGACGCCCAGCTCCTTCAGCCGGGCCGCCCGGTACGCCGCCACGCTCGCGCGCGTCGACTGCTCGACCCCGTTGGGCGTGAAGTACATCCGCTGGGCGTCCGCCGCGCCGAACTTCGCCGCCGCCCGCTGCCGCAGCCGGGCCTGGCCGAGCGCGGCCGACACCAGCTCGGCCGGGTGGTCGCGGCGCAGCCGGGTGGCGACGGCGAGTTCGTCCGCCGGGGCGGTGTCGCGGACCTCGGCGAGGAGGGCACGGCCTTCGGGGGTGAGGAGGAGAGCGAGGTCGTTCACCGGGTCATTGTGGGCCAGTCGGTGGATGGTGCGCGTGCGGTGGGTGGTGTCGGGCCGGGTGGCCGGGTGGGGCCTGGGAGGATCCGGCACCATGCGAGTAGTCGTACAAAACGATAAAAATCGGGCCGGGCTGCGATGCGGTTCCCGAGCCCGCGTCCGCCGGACGGCCCTCGGCTGCGCCGCCGCCGCGCTGGCCTCGGCCGCGCTCCTCGCCGGCTGCGCCGGTCCCGACTCCGTCGCCCCCGCGGCCCCCGCCGCCCCCGGCCAGGGCGGCCCCGCCCACGGCGTGAGCCCGAAGGCCCGGCGGGCCGCCGAACACGCCCGGCTGGTCGCCGCCGCCCGGCGCTGGGGGCTGGACGAGGTCCCACTCACCCCGCCCGCCCCGCCCAGGAAGAAGCCGGAGATCACCGCACGTCCCGGCTTCGAGGTCGACCACCAGGAGGACTGGGACCTGCCCCCGGTCTTCACCACGATCCCGACCCGCGACAAGGTCGTCTTCCTCACGATCGACGACGGCTCGGAGAAGGACCCCCGGTTCCTGAAGATGATGCAGGACCTGAAGATCCCGTACACCGCCTTCCTCAGCAACTACCTGGTGAAGGACGACTACGGCTACTTCCGGAAGATGCAGTCCTACGGCCACACCCTCAACAACCACACCCTGCACCACCCCTACCTGCCGGGCCTGTCCTACGAGGAGCAGAAGGACGAGATCTGCGGCATGCAGGACATCATGGAGCGGGAGTTCGGCAAGCGCCCGACCGTCTTCCGCCCGCCCTACGGCAACTACAACCAGGACACCCTGCGCGCCGCCAAGGCCTGCGGCATCAGATACGCGCCGATCTGGAACGAGGAGGTCTTCGTCGACCACTGGGAGTTCCGCGAGGACGACCAGCAGTTCCGCAAGGGCGACATCGTCCTGACCCACTTCCGCGGCCGCTCCGACTGGAACGGCACGATGGTCGACGACATGCGCCGCTTCCTGAACCGGATCACGCGCGAGGGCTACGCGGTGGCCCGCCTGGAGGACTACCTGTGAGGCCGCGGCGGGGCCCGGCCGCGGTCCTCGCCGCGGCCCTCCTCGCGGCCGCCCTCCTCGCCGGCTGCGCCCAGTCCGTCGACCCCATCGAACGCCTGGGCAGAAAAGCGGCCCAGGAGGTGCGCCCGCACGGCCCCGCCCCCGACCAGCCGTACCGCCACTGGGGGCTGAGCGAACCGCTCGCCCGGCCCCCCGCACCGCCCGCCGGCCGTCCGCTCGCGGCCCGCCCGGGCCGTCGCGCCGCCCCGCCCGTCCTGGACCACGTCCCCACCCGGGACCGGGTCGTCTTCCTCACCTACGACGACGGCGCCGAGCGCGACCCCCGCTTCCTCGCCATGGTCCGCGAACTCCGGCTCCCGGTGAGCCTCTTCCTCACCGACAGCGTCGCCGGCCCCGGCTACCCGCACGTCGCCCGGCTGCACCGGCTCGGCGCCGGCATCGAGAACCACACCCTGGACCACCGCGCCCTGCCCGGAGTGCCGTACGCCGGCCAGCGCGCCGAGATCTGCGGCCAGCAGAGCCGCCTCGCCTCCCGCCTCGGCGTCCACCCCCGGCTGTTCCGCCCGCCCTACGGCAGGTACGACACGGTCACCCTGCGCGCGGCGGCCGACTGCGGCATCTCGGCGATCGTGCTGTGGCGGGCCGCGATGACCCCGGCCGGCCTCGTCTACCCCCACGGCGAACACCGGCTCGGCCCCGGCGACATCGTCCTCGTCGGCCCGGACGGGACGACGGGCCCGTCCCTGCGCGAGCGGACCGCGCGGCTGCTGCGCCGCATCCAGCGACGGGGACTGACGGTCGGACGGCTGGAGGACTACCTCTAGGACCAGCCACGGGGGGCGTTCCGTGCGACGCGCGGCCGGAATTGGCACTCGGCTTGACCGAGTGCTAATCGCGGTCATAGTCTCGCTCTGGCACTCCCCCCTGGAGAGTGCCAACAAACGCGACGGGCAGGTCCGGCACCCGCGACGACGGATCGACCTGGTCGCCACCTCAGACAGTTAACCCCGTGAGATCTCCGAAGGGGGAGGTCGGATCGTGACGACCGCCAGCTCCAAGGTTGCCATCAAGCCGCTCGAGGACCGCATCGTGGTCCAGCCGCTCGACGCCGAGCAGACCACGGCTTCCGGCCTGGTCATCCCGGACACCGCGAAGGAGAAGCCCCAGGAGGGCGCCGTCCTCGCCGTGGGCCCGGGCCGGTTCGAGAACGGCGAGCGTCTGCCGCTCGACGTCAAGGTCGGCGACGTCGTCCTCTACAGCAAGTACGGCGGCACCGAGGTGAAGTACAACGGCGAGGAGTACCTCGTCCTCTCGGCTCGCGACGTTCTCGCGATCATCGAGAAGTAAGACCACCTCAAGCATTCTGAGCTGCGCCCCTGGCCCCCGCGACCGATAACGAAGCCGGGCGCCCGGGGCGCAGTTCGGTTTTTCACCCACAGATTTCCGAGAGGGCTCCCGCTGTCATGGCGAAGATCCTGAAGTTCGACGAGGACGCCCGTCGCGCCCTCGAGCGCGGCGTCAACAAGCTGGCCGACACGGTGAAGGTGACGATCGGCCCCAAGGGCCGCAACGTCGTCATCGACAAGAAGTTCGGCGCCCCCACCATCACCAACGACGGTGTCACCATCGCCCGTGAGGTGGAGATCGAGGACCCGTACGAGAACCTCGGCGCGCAGCTGGTGAAGGAGGTGGCGACCAAGACCAACGACATCGCGGGTGACGGCACCACCACCGCCACCGTCCTCGCCCAGGCGCTGGTCCGCGAGGGTCTCAAGAACGTCGCCGCCGGTGCCTCCCCGGCCGCCCTGAAGAAGGGCATCGACGCCGCGGTCAAGGCCGTCTCCGACGACCTGCTGGCCACCGCCCGCCCGATCGACGAGAAGTCCGACATCGCCGCCGTCGCCGCGCTGTCCGCCCAGGACCAGCAGGTCGGCGAGCTGATCGCCGAGGCCATGGACAAGGTCGGCAAGGACGGTGTCATCACCGTCGAGGAGTCCAACACCTTCGGTCTGGAGCTGGACTTCACCGAGGGCATGGCCTTCGACAAGGGCTACCTGTCGCCGTACTTCGTCACGGACCAGGAGCGCATGGAGGCCGTCCTCGACGAGCCCTACATCCTGATCAACCAGGGCAAGATCTCCTCCATCCAGGACCTGCTGCCGCTGCTGGAGAAGGTCATCCAGGCCGGCGCCTCCAAGCCGCTGCTGATCATCGCCGAGGACGTCGAGGGCGAGGCCCTGTCGACCCTGGTCGTCAACAAGATCCGCGGCACCTTCAACGCCGTCGCGGTGAAGGCCCCCGGCTTCGGCGACCGCCGCAAGGCGATGCTCCAGGACATGGCCGTCCTCACCGGCGCCACCGTCATCTCCGAGGAGGTCGGCCTCAAGCTCGACCAGGCCGGTCTCGACGTGCTCGGCACCGCCCGCCGCGTCACCGTCACCAAGGACGACACCACGATCGTCGACGGCGGCGGCAAGTCCGAGGACGTCACCGGCCGCGTCGCGCAGATCAAGGCCGAGATCGAGAACACGGACTCCGACTGGGACCGCGAGAAGCTCCAGGAGCGCCTCGCGAAGCTGGCCGGCGGCGTGTGCGTGATCAAGGTCGGCGCCGCCACCGAGGTGGAGCTGAAGGAGAAGAAGCACCGTCTGGAGGACGCCATCTCCGCGACCCGCGCCGCGGTCGAGGAGGGCATCGTCTCCGGTGGTGGCTCCGCCCTGGTGCACGCCTCCAAGGTCCTCGAGGGCAACCTCGGCAAGACCGGCGACGAGGCCACCGGTGTCGCGGTCGTCCGCAACGCCGTGGTCGAGCCGCTGCGCTGGATCGGCGAGAACGCCGGCCAGGAGGGCTACGTCATCGTCTCCAAGGTCAAGGACCTGGAGAAGGGGCAGGGCTACAACGCCGCCACCGGCGAGTACGGCGACCTGGTCAAGGCCGGCGTCATCGACCCGGTGAAGGTCACCCGCTCCGCCCTGGAGAACGCCGCCTCCATCGCCTCCCTGCTGCTCACGACCGAGACCCTGGTCGTCGAGAAGAAGGAAGAGGAAGAGCCGGCCGCCGCGGGCCACGGCCACGGCCACGCCCACTGAGCGAACCGGTCACCGCGCGTCCTGTGACGCGCGGACCGTGACGATGGCCCGGTGCCGCCCTTGCGGCGCCGGGCCATCGGCCGTTCACTGCTCCAGTTCGTCCAGCGCGCCGAGCTGCTGCATCAGCCCCAGCTGGTCGTGCTGCCACCACAGCTCGGCGATCTTTCCGCCGGCACCGAAGCGGAACAGGGTCATCCCGGTCATGGTGACCTTCCGGCCGGTGGGCGGGATGCCCAGGAAGTCGCCGGTGTGCGTGGCCCGCCACGTCCACCGCGCACAGGCCCGGTCCCCCTCGGTGAACACGTCATCGAGCGACCAGGTGAAGTCGAAGGCGCCCCGCCACATCCGGAACTCGCTGCGGACGTTGTCCAGCCCGATGGTGTCCTGCGGATTCACCGGGTCATGGCTGTGGATGTCCTCCTCCAGCAGGTCGTTGAACGGAGCCAGCTCGCCGGCCTGCTCCAACGCGGCGAAGAACCTGCGGACGGTGTCCTCCGACAGCCGCTCGTCCCGTACGACGTCCAGGTCGACGAAGGTCGGCATCTCGTCGCACAGCGCGACCATCCCCTCGAAGATCCGGTCGGTCTCCGGCAGGTTCGAGTTCCGCATCGCCTCCTCGTAGGAGGAGAACTCCACCACTTCCACGATGTGCGACGCGTCCGAGCGGTCCTTGCCGACCAGCGCGTGCCGCGCCGTCCGCTTCCCCTTGGTCTGCTCGACCCAGTCGTCCATGAGCCGGTTCATCTCGTCCAGCCGGCTCGTCTTGCACTCGATGAGCTGTACGAAGGTCATGACGCCGCCTCCCGGCCCCCCTGGCCCGGTTTCCGTCAGGCCCATCTTCCCACCGGGGCGACGGCGCCACCCGTTCACCGACGGGTGCGGCCCTGGGGCCTACTGCGGCCCGTACTTGCGCCCCGTCTTCGAGGTGACCCCGCCGAGCAGCCCCCGGGGCGCCACCTTCACCAGGCCCATCAGCGCCTTGTACCGGGGGTCCGGGATGGACAGCGTCCGGCCGCGCGCGAGATCGGCGAGCGCCGCGGCGACCAGCTTGTCGGCGTCCAGCCACAGCCAGCCCGGGATGTTGTCCGTGCCCATCCCGGCCCGCTGGTGGAACTCCGTGCGCACGAAGCCCGGGCACAGCGCCATCAGCCGCACCCCGCTGCCCGCCAGGTCCCGCGCCGCGCCCTGGGTGAACTGCACGACCCACGACTTGGAGGCGCCATAGGTCCCCCGGGGCACGAAGGCCGCCACCGAGGCGACGTTGACGACCCCGCCCCGGCCGCGCTCCCGCATCCCCTCGACCGCCGCCGAGGTCAGCCGCAGCACCGCCTCGCAGTGCACCTTGAGCATCTTCAGCTCGTCGGCCATGGGCACCTCGAGATAGCGGCCCTTGTTGCCGAAACCCGCGTTGTTGACCAGCAGGTCGACCGGGTTCTTCCGGTCGCCGAGCCGGTCGGCCACCGCCTCGATGCCCTTGTCCTCGGACAGGTCGGCGGTCAGCACCTCCGCCTCGATGCCGTGCCGGTCGTGCAGTTCCGTCGCCTGCTCGCGCAGTCGGCGGGTGTCCCGCGCCACCAGGACCAGGTCATGTCCGTCCGCCGCCAGCCGCCGCGCGAACGCGGCACCGATCCCCGCGGTCGATCCCGTAATCAGAGCCGTTGTCATGGCCCAAGGGTAGTGACCCGCACCGACAGCGCCCGCTGCCGGTGACCGGCCCTCAGCCGCCCTGTTCCGCCACGTACTTACGGGCCGCCGCCAGCGACTCCGAGTGCAGCGCCTCGCCCGCGGCCAGCAGCCGCGGCAGCAGTTCCCGCTCCGTGGTGGCCGCGCGGAACTGCATCTCCGCCGTCACCCCGTGGTCCGGCCGGTGGACGATCTCGATCGCGTCGCCCGCGCGGATCTCACCCGGCTCGATCACCCGCAGGTAGGCACCGGTCGCGGCCTTCCGGGTGAACCTCTTCACCCATCCCCGCTCGCCCAAATGGCCCTCGAAGGTGCGGCACGGGATCCGCCCGGCGGTCACTTCGAGGACCAGTTCCGCGCCGATCCGCCAGCGCTCGCCGACCAGCGCCCGGGAGACCTCCAGCCCGATCGTCGTGAGGTTCTCGCCGAAGCAACCGTTGGCCAACGGTCGGCCCAGCTCGCGCTCCCAGTCGTCCAGGTCCTCGCGCGCGTAGGCGTACACCGCCTGGTCGTCTCCGCCGTGGTGGCGCAGCTCGCACACCGCGTCCCCGGCCAGCCCGCTCGCTCCGGTCCCCTTGGGCCCCGGTGCCGTCACCCGCACCGGCCCGTCGACCGGCTTCTTGTCGATGCCCGTCACGCCGTCCCGCTGGCTCGTGTACGGCACCCGCTGCGGACGGCCCAGGTTGAGGGAGAGAAGCTTCATGCCGGTACGGTACGGGACCTGCCTCAAAGCGTCGAGCGATTATTGGGTGCTTTCCCTAAGGCTGCCTTATGCTCAAGGGGTGATCGAGGCACGTCATCTCCGCGTCCTGCGCGCCGTAGCCGCCACCGGTTCCTTCTCGGCGGCGGGGCGCGAACTGGGCTGCACCCAGCCCGCCGTCAGCCAGCAGATGAAGGCCCTGGAGACCTCCGTGGGCACCCCGCTGCTGGTGCGCAGCGGCCGCGAGATGCGCCTCACCCAGGCCGGCGAGGCCCTCGTCCGGCACGCCTCCGGCATCCTCGCCGGACTCACCGCCGCCGAGGAGGAGGTCGCCGCCATCGCGGGCCTGAGGGCCGGCCGGGTCCGGCTGGTCTCCTTCCCCAGCGGCAGCTCCACCCTGGTCCCCACCGCCCTGGCCGCCCTGCGCGCCGCCCACCCGGGCACCCGTGTCTCGCTGGAGGAAGCTGAGCCCCCGAAGTCCGTCGCCCTGCTCCGTGACGGCGACTGCGACCTGGCGCTCGCCTTCCGCTACGAGGGCGCGGCCGTCGCCGAGGACTGGGACGACCTCGTCGTCCGCCCCCTGTTGACGGACCGTCTGGTGGCCCTCGTACCGGAACGGCACCGTCTCGCGCGCGCGGAGACCGTCGCCATCGGCGAGCTGGCCGAGGAGCCCTGGATCGCGGGCTGCCCCCGTTGCCGGGGCCAGCTGGTGGAGGTGTGCGAGGGGGCCGGCTTCAGCCCGCGCATCGACTTCGCCACGGACGACTATCCGGCGGTGGTCGGCCTGGTCGGCGCGGGCCTCGGGGTCGCCGTACTGCCCCAGCTGGCGGTGGAGTCGGTACGGCCCAGGGGAGTGCGTGCGGTCCGGCTGGAGCCGGCGGTACGGCGGGAGATCGTCGCCCTCACCCTGCCCGACCTGGCACAGGTGCCGGCCGTGGCGGCGACGCTGGAGCAGCTGGCGCGCGCGGCCCGGCGGCCGTAAAGGCCGGAGGAACCCGGAGCCGCGGGTGCGGCTTCTACGCGGCCTGCTGTGTGCGTACTTTTCGCAGAAACGTTCCTTCAGGCGTGCTTCAAGCTCTTCTCAGGCGGTCGAGGCGGTGCCGCCGGAGCCGGCCGAGGCCGGTACCAGGCGGTTGCGGGCCCGCCCCATCAACTCTTCGCGCTCGTCCTCGGTCAGGCCGCCCCACACTCCGTACGGCTCGCGCACCGCCAGCGCGTGCGCCGCGCACTCCGCACGGACCGGGCACCTCATGCAGACCTCCTTGGCCGAGTTCTCGCGAGCGCTCCGTGCCGCCCCGCGCTCGCCCTCCGGGTGGAAGAAGAGCGAGCTGTCCACCCCGCGGCAGGCAGCCAGCAGCTGCCAGTCCCACAGGTCCGCGTTCGGTCCGGGAAGGCGGGAGAAATCTGCCATTACGTGACCCCTTGTAGCCGTTCTGGGCGGATACGGTGCCAACGACCGTACATCTCCGGTCTAAGGAGATGAAAATATGACTCATTGCGAATCTAGCCTCGGACACCACGAAACGGGAAGAAAAGGGTCCAAATGGGGCATAGGTTGTGATGAAAAGTTGAGGGTCTCTTGGTCGTGACTGCACCGTGTCGGGCCCCTCACGTAGAGTGCCGAAGACGGCACGCGGGCCCGTAACTCTTTCGAGTGACCGTCGTTGAGAGTGCGGAGGCGGTTGAGAACACAAGCGCTCGGGCAGGCGTCCGAGGCGGTCGACCGCACAGGTGACGATTCCGTACCAGCCTGGAGGCTCAAGGTGACGCGCATCAGCTGCGGAGGGCGGTCATGACATCCGTCCTCGTCTGCGACGACTCCCCGCTTGCCCGAGAAGCGCTCCGCCGCGCGGTCGCGACCGTGCCCGGCGTCGAGCGCGTGACGACGGCGGCCAACGGCGAGGAAGTCCTCCGCCGCTGGGGCGCCGACCGCTCCGACCTCATCCTGATGGACGTGCGCATGCCCGGCCTCGGCGGTGTCGAAACCGTCCGCCGGCTGCTCTCCGCCGACCCCGGCGCGCGCATCATCATGCTCACGGTCGCCGAGGACCTGGACGGCGTGGCCCTCGCGGTCGCCGCCGGCGCCCGTGGCTACCTGCACAAGGACGCCTCGCGCGCCGAACTGCGGGCCACGGTGACCCAGGCGCTCGCCGACCCCACCTGGCGCCTCGCGCCGCGCCGTCTCCGCTCGGCCGAGATGGGCGCCGCGCCCACGCTCACCGCGCGGGAGATCCAGGTGCTGGAGGGCATGAGCCACGGCCGTTCCAACGCCGAGATCGGCCGTGAGCTGTTCCTCTCCGAGGACACCGTGAAGACGCACGCGCGGCGCCTGTTCAAGAAGCTCGGCGCCTCGGACCGGGCCCACGCGGTGGCGCTCGGCTTCCGCTGGGGTCTGGTCCGGTAGGACGTGCACAGCCCTGCGGGGCGGACGGCGCGCCAGCGCACCGGCCGCCTCCCGGGACCCGGCACCCCCGACGGGCAACGGCATCGGCGATGGCGGCCGGGCGACTCGGCGGCCCCTCCTTGGCATCCGGCCCCGGCCGGGTGCGCCGGAGGCACCGGCTGCGGCGGGGTGGTGGGTACGGGCGGGGGCGCCTGTGGCCGGAACGGCGGGAGCCGGCGTCGTACGGCGGTGATCGGCGGCGCGGCTGCCGTGCCGGCCGTGCGGGCCGTCTCCGTGGCTGGTCGCCGTGCGGTGTCGGGCGTGGCTGCGGTGTCGGTGGCCGGTCGGCTCGGGGCGTCTGGCGTGGCTGCGGTGTCCGTGGCTGGTCGCCTTGAGGTGCCTGCCGTGCCGGCTGTCTCCGTGCCCGGTCGTCTTGGGGCGTCCGCCGCCTGTGACTGCCGTTGCGATGACTGGGGCGCCCGGCCGGTGGCCGTGGGCGCGTTCGGCGTTGCGCCGGGCAGGGTGGCGGGTGATGTGCGGGCCGGTGGGGCCGCCGTGACGGTGCCGGCTGCTGGGCCTGTCGGCGAGGCTGTGACGGTGCCGGCTGCTGTGCCTGTCGGCCGTGCCGGGGCTCGTTCGGCTGCTGTGCCGGATGCTGTGTGGATTGTTGTGCCCGTCGCCGCGTCGGGTGCCGTCCCCGCCATGGGCGCCGCGTCTGCGCGCACGCTCGGTGCGGCGTCGGCTGTCGAGTCACGCGCTGCGTGCGGTGCCGGCTCGGGGGCCGGTCCGGGCCGGAAGGTTCCGCTGGTGGGGAGAGACGCCCCCGGCTGCCTGGGCGCCACCGCGCCCCCCTCTCCGGCCGCCCCCGGGGACGGCCGTCCGTGCGGCAGGTGCCGGGCCGGTCGGATGCGCCGGTTGGCGGGGGGTGCCGGGGTCTGGCGGACGCGCGCTGCTCGTTTCGGCGCGGATGCCGCATCCTTGAGGTGTGGAGTCTCTCGGGGACGAGTCGGTCGAGCGGAAGGGGAGGGCGCAGGGAATGAGTGCCGGCGCACCTGCTCATAACGCTTCGGTGCACAACCACGAGCACGATGCGACGGACCGGACGGCCGCAGGGCACCATGGACCGATGCGCGACGACGAGGCGGGCACAGCCCAGGGGGCGATCGGCTCCCTCGTGCATCGTGCCGTCGACGGTGACGAGCAGGCCACGCACGATCTGCTCGCCCATGTCCACCCCCTCGCGCTGCGCTACTGCCGCACCCGGCTGTCCCGGCTGCCCGGCGACGCCCGGCACTTCGTCGAGGACCTCGCCCAGGAGGTCTGCGTGGCGGTGCTGCTCGCGCTGCCCCGCTACCGCGACACCGGCCGCCCCTTCGAGGCGTTCGTGTTCGCCATCGCCTCCCACAAGGTCGCCGACCTCCAGCGCGCCGCGATGCGCCACCCCGGTTCGACGGCGGTGCCCTCCGACGAGATGCCGGAACGGCCCGACGACTCCCTCGGCCCGGAGGAGCGCGCCCTGCTCAGCAGCGACGCCGAGTGGGCCAAGAAGCTGCTGGCCAACCTGCCCGAGAACCAGCGGGAACTGCTGCTGCTGCGCATCGCCGTGGGCTTGACCGCGGAGGAGACCGGGCAGATGTTGGGAATGTCACCCGGAGCCGTCCGGGTCGCCCAGCACCGGGCGCTGAGCCGGCTGCGCGCGCTCGCCGAGCAGTAACCCCTTGGGCAAAGCCCCCGCCGTGGCCTTTCCTGACCAGGCGCAGGCCTGCTGTCGTACGAACATACGAAGCCTGAAGCGACCCAGTACCGTGGAATTTGCTAGCGATGCTTCCCGTTAGCATGGACATCCGCACCGATCAAGGCCATTTGGGGAAGGTGTCATGACTGCCAACGTCGACGGAGTGCCCGGTAAATTCGCGACACTCGGGCTGACCTACGACGACGTGTTGCTGCTGCCGGGCCCGTCGGACATGGCTCCCGACGAGATCGACACCGCCTCGTACGTCTCCAAGAACGTGCGGGTCAACATCCCGCTGCTGTCGGCCGCCATGGACAAGGTGACCGAGTCCCGCATGGCGATCGCGATGGCCCGCCAGGGCGGTGTCGGCGTGCTGCACCGCAACCTGTCCATCGAGGACCAGGCCAACCAGGTCGACCTGGTGAAGCGCTCCGAGTCCGGCATGGTCACCGACCCCATCACCATCCACCCCGAGGCCACGCTCGCCGAGGCGGACGCGCTGTGCGGCAGGTTCCGCATCAGCGGCGTCCCGGTGACGGACAACGACAAGAAGCTCCTCGGCATCGTCACCAACCGTGACATGGCCTTCGAGAGCGACCGCAGCCGCCGCGTGCACGAGGTCATGACCCCGATGCCGCTGGTCACCGGCAAGGTCGGCATCTCCGGCCCGGAGGCCATGGAGCTGCTGCGCAAGCACAAGATCGAGAAGCTGCCGCTGGTGGACGACTCGGGCGTCCTCAAGGGCCTGATCACGGTCAAGGACTTCGTCAAGGCGGAGAAGTACCCGAACGCCGCCAAGGACGCCGAGGGCCGGCTGCTGGTCGGCGCGGCGGTCGGTGTGGCCGGTGACTCCTTCGAGCGCGCCCAGGCACTGATCGAGGCCGGTGTCGACTTCATCGTCGTGGACACCGCGCACGGCCACTCCCGGCTGGTCGGCGACATGATCGCCAAGATCAAGTCGAACTCCTCCGGGGTGGACGTCATCGGCGGCAACATCGCCACGCGCGACGGCGCCCAGGCGCTGGTGGACGCGGGCGCCGACGGCATCAAGGTCGGTGTCGGCCCGGGCTCCATCTGCACCACGCGCGTGGTCGCCGGTGTCGGCGTCCCGCAGGTCACCGCGATCTACGAGGCCGCGCTCGCCGCCCGGGCCGCCGGTGTCCCGGTGATCGGTGACGGTGGCCTCCAGTACTCCGGCGACATCGCGAAGGCCCTGGTCGCGGGCGCCGACACGGTGATGCTGGGCTCGCTGCTCGCGGGCTGTGAGGAGTCCCCGGGCGAGCTGCTGTTCATCAACGGCAAGCAGTTCAAGTCGTACCGCGGCATGGGTTCGCTCGGCGCGATGCAGTCCCGCGGCGACCGCAAGTCCTTCTCCAAGGACCGCTACTTCCAGGAGGGCGTCGCCTCCGACGAGCAGCTGATCCCCGAGGGCATCGAGGGCCAGGTGCCCTACCGCGGCCCGCTGTCCTCCGTGGTCCACCAGCTGGTCGGCGGTCTGCGCCAGTCGATGTTCTACGTCGGCGGCAAGACCGTGCCCGAGCTCCAGGCCAACGGGCGGTTCGTGCGGATCACCTCGGCGGGTCTGAAGGAGAGCCACCCGCACGACATCCAGATGACGGTCGAGGCGCCGAACTACAGCAGGAAGTAGCTCTCAGGTAGCACGCGCGCACCTCCACGCGTGCGCGTGAGCGCGGCCCAGGGCGGCTCCGGAGCATCCGGGGCCGCCCTTGTGGTCCCCGCGGAGGGCCGGTGTCGTAGCCGTCGGCGATACTGGAAGGCGCTGAAACGCATCAGGGAAAGGCCACAGACGTGACTGAGATCGAGATCGGGCGCGGCAAGCGCGGCCGCCGGGCGTACGCCTTCGACGACATCGCCGTCGTCCCCAGCCGCCGTACGCGGGACCCGAAGGAGGTCTCGATCGCCTGGCAGATCGATGCCTACCGCTTCGAGCTGCCCTTCCTGGCCGCCCCCATGGACTCCGTCGTATCGCCGGCCACCGCGATCCGCATCGGCGAGCTGGGCGGTCTGGGGGTGCTCAACCTCGAGGGCCTGTGGACGCGGTACGAGGACCCGCAGCCGCTGCTCGACGAGATCGCCGAGCTGCCGGCCGAGCGGGCCACCCGCAGGCTCCAGGAGATCTACGCGGCGCCCATCAAGGAAGAGCTGATCGGCGCCCGCATCAAGGAGGTGCGCGACTCCGGCGTGGTCACGGCGGCCGCGCTCTCCCCGCAGCGCACCGCCCAGTTCTCCAAGGCGGTCGTGGACGCGGGCGTGGACATCTTCGTCATCCGCGGTACGACGGTCTCGGCGGAGCACGTGTCGTCCGCGGCCGAGCCGCTGAACCTGAAGCAGTTCATCTACGAGCTGGACGTCCCGGTGATCGTCGGCGGCTGCGCCACCTACACCGCGGCCCTGCACCTGATGCGTACCGGTGCGGCCGGCGTGCTGGTCGGCTTCGGCGGCGGCGCCGCGCACACCACGCGGAACGTGCTGGGCATCCAGGTCCCGATGGCCACCGCGGTGGCCGATGTGGCGGCGGCCCGCCGTGACTACATGGACGAGTCCGGTGGCCGCTATGTGCACGTGATCGCGGACGGCGGTGTCGGCTGGTCCGGTGACCTGCCGAAGGCGATCGCCTGCGGCGCCGACGCGGTGATGATGGGCTCCCCGCTGGCCCGCGCCACGGACGCGCCCGGCAAGGGCCACCACTGGGGCATGGAGGCGGTCAACGAGGAGCTGCCGCGCGGCAAGAAGGTCGACCTCGGCACGGTCGGCACCATCGAGGAGGTGCTCACCGGCCCGTCGCACACCCCGGACGGCTCGATGAACCTCTTCGGTGCCCTGCGCCGCGCGATGGCCACCACCGGCTACAGCGAGCTGAAGGAGTTCCAGCGGGTCGAGGTGACGGTGGCGGACAGCCAGCACCGCCGCTGACCGCTGTGCGATGACGCGAGGGCCCGGCCACCGATGCGGTGGCCGGGCCCTTTCGCGTGGGGGGGTGCTCCCGTAGGGGCGCTGGGTTACTGGGCGGCCTTCTTGGTGCCGGAGAACGCGGCGGCCGCGGCGATCGCGAAGAACACGAAGGTCAGCGGGTCCGCGTCCTGCTTCCATGCCTCCTGGACGACGTCGAAGTGCTGGAAGAACACCTCGGTGAAGCTCACGTCGAGCGCGTTGGCGCCGATCACGGCCTCGCCGACCAGCTGGCCCATGTAGACCGAGCCGAGCGCGAGCAGAGCGCTCACCACCGCCAGGGCGGGGTTGCGGCCGCCGACCTTGCCGGCCGCGAGACCGATGACGAAGCCGACGCCGACGGCCGCCCAGCCGATCTCGTGCTTGGTGAGGCCGATGACGATGCCGTAGACCGCGGCGGCGATCACGGCGGCCGCGACGGCGGCGAGCAGGCCGCCGACGAGGTTGTTACGGCCCGGCGCGGGCGGCGCCGGCGGGCCGGCGAAGCCGCCCGGCTGCGGCGGGTACGGCTGGCCGGCCGGCGGCTGCTGCGCGTACGGGTTGCCGTCCGCGGGACCGGGCTGGTGCGGCGGTGGAACTGACTGGCTCATGACAGGAACCCCCCGATGGTGGAGCATGGCTGCTGAAGGACAGACGGAGAACGTTTGCTCGCACACACACGCGTGCGCGGCGAGTCCGGGGGAGACTAACAGCCGGGGGCGACAAAGCCCCCGGCCGTTTTCCGTTCGTGACGGCTGTTCTCCGTTCGTGACCCGCACTCAGAGCCGGTGCGCCGCCCCGGTGGGCGTGGCCCCGCGGGTGTCCAGCAGCAACTGGGCCTTCACCGACAGACCCTGGAGGTCGTATGTGCGGTGCTGCTGGAGCAGGATCGTCAGATCGGCGTCCGCGGCGGCCTCGTAGAGGGAGTCCGCGCGCGGCACCGGGCGGTCCAGGACGCTCCACGCGGGCACGTACGGGTCGTGATAGCTGACGGACGCGCCGAGTTCCATCAGCCGTACGGCGATCTCGTGGGCCGGCGTGCCCTGTTGGTCGGCGAGGTCGGCCTTGTAGGTCACGCCGAGCAGCAGCACACGCGCGCCACGGGCGGACTTGCCGTGCTCGTTCAGGAGCGCGGCGGCGCGCTGGACGACGTACCGCGGCATCCGGTGGTTGACCTGCTGGGCCAACTCCACCATGCGCAGCGCGCGGGGGGTCTGCCCGGTGAGGTCCTGCGGGACGCCGTGGCCGCCGACGCCGGGGCCGGGCCGGAACGCCTGGAAGCCGAACGGCCTGGTCTCCGCGCACCGGATGACGTCCCACAGGTCCACGCCCAGCTCGTGGCAGAGGACGGCCATCTCGTTGACGAGGGCGATGTTGACGTGCCGGAAGTTGGTCTCCAGCAGCTGCACGGTCTCCGCCTCGCGCAGGCCGCGCGCGCGTACCACCTTGTCGGTGAGCCGGCCGTAGAAGGCGGCGGCCGACTCGGTGCACGCGGGTGTGAGGCCGCCGATGACCTTCGGGGTGTTGGCGGGGGTGTGCTCGCGGTTGCCGGGGTCGACCCGGCTGGGCGAGTAGGCGAGGTGGAAGTCGCGGCCGGCGCGCAGCCCCGAACCCTGCTCCAGCAGCGGCCGCAGGAACTCCTCGGTGGTGCCGGGCGGCACCGGCGACTCCAGGATGACCGTGGTGTGCGGGCGGAGCCGTTCGGCGAGGGCGCGGGCGGCGGCCTCCACCTGGCCGAGGTCGAGGCCGCCGTCGGCGCCGCGCGGGGTCGGCGCGCAGATCACCGCCGTACGCACCCGGCCGAGCTGGGCCGGGTCGGTGGCGGGCCGGAAGCCGGAGGCGTGCATCCGGCGCAGCTCGGCCGGACTGAGCGAGCCCGCCTCCGGACCGGTGGCATAGCCGATGGTGGGGATGCCTGCGGCGACGGCGGCCTGGGCGAGCGGCAAGCCGTAGGGACCGAGTCCGATGACGGCGAGGTCTGCGGGCATGGCGTGAGCCGTCCTTCCCAGTAGCCGAAGCGGGACAGGTGCGCAACCGCTGTGGACAAGATGAGCGAGCGCACTGTCACACTAGGAGTAAATATGACCGTTATGTGGGATTGTGTTCGTGTGTCTTTCCAGGGGGCTGCACGAGTTGTCCACAGCGCCCCGGCCCCTGGTGGCTGAAGCCGGGCAAGCCGGTCAGAATTTGGGCATGAGGAGGGGATGAACCGGGCTTCGCCCACCCGGGTGCGGCCGACGCGAGCGGGTCAGCGACAGCGGGAGGCAGCGGTGAGGACAGCGACTCTGGGTCCGGCGCAGCGCGCCGGGGCACTGGCGGCGATGGCGGAGCGCGAGCTGGACGTACTGGTCGTGGGCGGCGGCGTGGTCGGCGCCGGCACCGCGCTGGACGCCGTCACCCGCGGCCTGTCCACCGGCCTGGTCGAGGCCCGCGACTGGGCGTCCGGCACCTCCAGCCGGTCCAGCAAACTCATCCACGGCGGCCTGCGCTATCTGGAGATGCTCGACTTCGCGCTGGTCCGCGAGGCGCTGAAGGAGCGCGGCCTGCTCCTGGAGCGGCTCGCCCCGCACCTGGTCAAACCGGTGCCCTTCCTCTACCCGCTCCAGCACCGGGGCTGGGAGCGGTGGTACGCCGGCTCGGGCGTCGCCCTCTACGACGCGATGTCCATGGCCCGCGCGCACGGCCGGGGCCTGCCCCTGCACCGCCACCTGACCCGCCGTCACGCCCTGCGCGTGGCCCCCTGCCTGAAGAAGGACGCCCTGGTCGGCGCCCTCCAGTACTACGACGCCCAGATGGACGACGCCCGCTTCGTCGCCACCCTGGTCCGCACGGCCGTGTCCTACGGCGCCCAGGCGGCCAACCGCGCGCGCGTGACGGCGTTCCTGCGCGAGGGCGAGCGGGTCGTCGGCGCCCGGGTGCGGGACGTGGAGGGCGGCGGCGAGTACGAGATCCGCGCCCAGCAGATCGTCAACGCCACCGGCGTGTGGACCGACGACACGCAGGCCATGGTGGGGGAGCGGGGCCGGTTCCACGTCCGCGCCTCCAAGGGCATCCACCTGGTCGTGCCCAAGGACCGCATCCACTCCACCACCGGACTGATCCTGCGCACCGAGAAGTCCGTCCTGTTCGTCATCCCCTGGGGCCGGCACTGGATCGTCGGCACCACCGACACCGACTGGGACCTCGACAAGGCCCACCCGGCCGCGTCCAGCGCCGACATCGACTATCTGCTGGAGCACGTCAACTCGGTGCTCTCGGTGCCGCTCAGCCGCGACGACGTGCAGGGCGTGTACGCGGGTCTGCGCCCGCTGCTGGCCGGCGAGTCCGACGCCACCAGCAAGCTGTCCCGCGAGCACACGGTCGCCCACCCGGCACCGGGGCTGGTGGTCGTGGCGGGCGGCAAGTACACCACCTACCGGGTGATGGCCAAGGACGCCGTCGACGAGGCCGTGCACGGACTGGACCGGCGCGTCGCCGACTGCGTGACCGAGGAGACCCCGCTGCTCGGCGCGGAGGGCTACCAGGCGCTGTGGAACGCCCGCGCCCGGATCGCCGCCCGCACCGGACTGCACGTGGTCCGCGTCGAGCACCTGCTGAACCGGTACGGCTCGATGGCCGAGGAGGTCCTCGACCTCGTCGCCGCCGACCCCTCGCTCGGCGAACCGCTCCGGTGCGCGGACGACTATCTGCGCGCCGAAGTGGTCTACGCGGCCTCGCACGAGGGCGCCCGACACCTGGACGACGTCCTCACCCGGCGCACCCGCATCTCCATCGAGACCTTCGACCGGGGCACCCGCAGCGCCCGCGAGGCGGCCGAGCTGATGGCGCCGGTGCTCGGCTGGGGCAAGGACCAGATCGAGCGCGAGGTCGAGCACTACGAGAAGCGGGTGGAGGCGGAGCGGGAGTCCCAGCTCCAGCCGGACGACCAGACGGCGGACGCGGCCCGGCTGGGCGCACCGGACATCGTGCCGCTGTGAGAACCGCCTGAAACGAAGTCAGCGGCACGGCGCCAGGGGTGGCTTCGGTGGCGGTTCCTCCCTTTCGCACGCACTTTCGCGCGGACTGTCGTTCCGGTAAGCGGAATTCGTCCTTCATCAGGGCTTCCGGCGTACGGAGGCGTGGGCCGGTGCCGGGGCCCCTGGGCGTCGGCCACTTGTCGAGTGAGAGACAATGGAGGCTCTGTCAGGGCGGGTTGTATGAGGGGACGCATGTCGGAGGCGGAGCGGGCGGGTACATCTCGTCAGGAGACTCGTCAGGACAAGAGCGAACGGCGTCTCCTCGCCGGGCGGTACCGGCTGGGAGACGTGCTGGGCCGCGGCGGCATGGGCACGGTCTGGCGCGCCGAGGACGAGACCCTGGGCCGTACGGTCGCGGTCAAGGAGCTGCGGTTCCCGTCGAACATCGACGAGGACGAGAAGCGGCGCCTGATCACGCGCACCCTGCGTGAGGCCAAGGCGATCGCCCGGATCCGCAACAACAGCGCGGTCACGGTCTTCGACGTGGTCGACGAGGACGACCGGCCCTGGATCGTCATGGAACTGGTGGAGGGCAAGTCCCTCGCCGAGGTCATCCGCGAGGACGGCCTGCTGGAGCCGAGGCGCGCCGCCGAGGTGGGGCTCGCCATCCTGGACGTGCTCCGCTCCGCGCACCGCCAGGGCATCCTGCACCGGGACGTGAAGCCCTCCAACGTGCTCATCGCCGAGGACGGCCGGGTCGTGCTCACCGACTTCGGCATCGCCCAGGTCGAGGGCGACCCGTCCATCACCTCCACCGGCATGCTCGTCGGCGCCCCCTCCTACATCGCCCCGGAGCGCGCCCGCGGCCACAAGCCCGGCCCGGCGGCCGACCTGTGGTCGCTCGGCGGCCTGCTCTACGCGGCGGTCGAGGGCGTCCCGCCGTACGACAAGGGCTCGGCGATCGCCACGCTCACCGCGGTGATGACCGAGCCCCTGGACGAGCCCAAGCACGCGGGCCCGCTCAGGGACGTCATCTACGGCCTGCTCACCAAGGACCCGGCCAAGCGGCTCGACGACGCCGGGGCCCGGGCCATGCTCAACGCCGTGATCCACGCGCCCGAGCCGGAGCCGATGGACGCCACCCGGGTGGTGCCACTGCCGGTGCCGCCCGGCGGGGGCGAGGGCAAGCGGGGCGAGGACGCCGCGGACAAGTTCCGCGGGGCGCTGCGGTCGGTGCGCAAGGCGGCCGGCGCGGCCACCGCCGGGGGCGCGACGCGGGCCAGAAGCGGCAGCGGTAGCAGCGGTGGTGGCAGCGGCACGGCCGTGCCGGGCGCCGGTGGTGCGCCGGGCGTGGGCGGGGCCGGATCCCGCGGAACGCGGCCGTCCGTGCCCCCGGCCAGGACGGCTGCGGACGGCATAGCAAGACCGGCGGGTCCGGCCGCCGGTTCCGCCACCGTGCCGAACTCCGGCTCGGGCAACAAGCCCGGCACGGGCTGGCCCGTGGTGCCGCCACCGGACCTGGACCTGCCGCCGCGCCCGGTGCCGCGGGCCCCGCTGACCGATGTGGTGCCCCGGCGCACGCTGGTGGTCATCGCGGTGGTGGTCGCGCTCGTGGTGCTGGGCACCGTACTGGCCTTCGCACTGAGCGGTGACGACAGCGGCGACAAGGGCGCCTCGGCCACGTCCCGTACGACGGCCGGGGCCACCACCCGCCAGCAGAAGGGCAAGGACGCGAACGCGGACACCGGAGCCCGGACGGACGGCGCGAGTTCGGCCCCCACCGGCACCGGTGCGGCGCCGGGCGGCAGGGCGGCCTCCGGTGCGAGCGCGTCCGCCGACGCCTCCGCCTCCGCCGCGGCGAAGGACGCCGGCAGCGCACCGGCCGTCAGCACGCGCAAGGGCGGCCAGGGCTACTCGATCGGACTGCCCAAGGGGTGGGCGTACAAGTCCAGCGACGGCGCCGGCGACCGCTACACCGGCCCCGACGGACAGAAGCTGCTCGTGGCCTGGACCGGCACGCCCAAGGGTGACCCGGTGGCGGACTGGAAGAACCAGGAACACGCCATGATCCGTCCCCAGTACCAGCGGATCCGGATCGAGAAGGTCGGCTACCGCGGCTGGAACACGGCCGACTGGGAGTTCACCTACGTCGACGACGGCACCAAGTACCGCACCATCGACCGGGGTTTCGTGGTGAACGGCCATCTCGGCTATGCCCTGATGTACACCGCGAAAGCCGCGAACTGGGACAGCGAGCTGCGCAAGGACACCTGGAAGACACTGCGGAAGTCCTTCGAGCCCAAGTCCTAATGCAGGGCAGGGCGTAATGCAGAGCAGGGCGTACCGGTTCGGGCCGGGATAATCCGGCATCCTCTCCATGAGGGTTGCCTCCGGCACGTATCGTGAATGGTTGCGGACCGTACGCAGCCGGATGTCTGTGCGAAACGGGTCGCGAGGCGAACGGATGTGAGCAACCGGGCGGCCGGGGGAGGCACAGTGGAGGACTACGCGGGGCGGGTGCTCGCCGACCGCTACCGCCTGCCGCTGCCGCCGGCCGACGAGTACGAACTCACCGAGACCCGCGCCTTCGACACCTACAGCGGACAGGAAGTCCTGATCCGGCAGGTGCCGTTGCCCGAGGTCGTCGAGGCCGAGGTGCTCGACGCGGAGGGGCTGCCCGAGGGGTTCACGGCGCGTGAGCGGGGGACCCGCCGGGCACAGGAGGCCAGAGCCGCCACCCGGCGGCCCGCCGACCCCGCCGTGCGGCGCGCCGTCGAGGCCGCCCAGGCGGCGGCCCGCATACCCGACCATCCGCGGCTGGACCAGGTCTTCGACGTGTTCGCCGAGGGCGGTTCGCTGTGGATCGTCAGCGAGTGGGTGGCCGCGCGCCCGCTGTCCGCGCTGCTCGCCGAGAAGCCGCTGACGCCGTACCGGGCCGCCGAGGTCGCCTCCGATGTGCTCATGGCGCTGAGGGTGCTGCACGCCCACGGCTGGGTGCACCGCAATGTCACCGCCCGCACGGTGCTGGTCTGCGACGACGGCCGGGTGCTGCTGACCGGCCTCGCGACCGGCGCGGCGGAGGAGGCCCTGTGCGGGTACGACCCGGTGCCGGCCCAGGACGACGAGGAAGCGGCGTCGGTCGGGGTGTCGGAGACGGCCGGTGGGCTGTCCGCCGACATCGATGCCGGTGCCGATGCCCATCTTGATCCCGAGGCCGCGCGGCGGGCCGCGATCCAGGCGAGGGCGGCCGGAGGACTGCCGGCGCCGGGGACGAACGGCGGGTCCAGGCCGGCCGGGCCGCGGGCACTGGAGAGCGGCGCCGACATCCGGGCGGCCCGGGCCGGGGCGATCGCCGCCTACCGGGCGGGTACCCGTGCCGCCGCCCGGGTGCAGGACGACCGGCAGAGCGGGCGCGCTGCCCTGCCCGGCGCCCGTACACCCGCCGACAGTGGCACCGGTGCCGACCGGGCGGACGGCGCGGCGCAGTCGCCGTACGGCTCCGGGACGGGGCCCACGCCACCGCCCGGCCGGACAGCCAACGGCGCGGCGCAGTCGCCGTACGGCTCCCGGACGGGACCCACGGCCGACCCCTACGGCGCGGCGGGCGCCCGTGCCGCCGTCCCGCGCCCCGGCTCCGGGCGCGCCCCTGGCCCGCCCGAGAAGGCCGACTCGCCGTATCCCGGGGCGGGGGACGGTTCCGTGCTGCCCGCGCAGGCCCGGTGGGACGAGCGCGGGGGCGGTGGGCGGCGCGGGCCCGGGACCGCGCTGGCCGCGGAGCGGGCGCGGCAGCTGCGGATGACCGTCGTCGGGCCGGTGACCGAGCGCTGGGCGCCGGAACAGGCCGGGCCCGTGCACGAGAACTGGCAGCTCGCCGCGCCGGTCGGGCCCGCCACCGATCTGTGGGCGCTGGGCGCGCTGCTGTTCCGGGCCGTGCAGGGGCACGCCCCCTACCCGGAGGAGTCCACGGCCGAGCTGGTGCAGCTGGTGTGCGCGGAGCCGCCCGCGTTCGCCGAGGAGTGCGGACCGCTGCGGCCGGTCGTGGAGTCGCTGCTGCGGCAGGACCCGACCGAGCGGCCGGAGGTCGAGGAGCTGAGCGGCTGGCTGCGCTCCCTGGTGCGTTCCGCACCGGAGCCGGACGCGGGCAGGCATGTGGTGCCCGTACCGTCCGCCGACCCGAGGCGGCTGCCGATCGTCCGACGCCGCGGCGAACTGGTGCGGCGCCGGCGCGCCGGACTGCCCGCGACCCACCCGCACGGCCGGCACAAGCGCGGCCGGGAGCCGGAGCGTTCACCCCGCAGCCTCGGCCGCATCCTGCTCCTGCTGATCCTCCTGCTGCTGGCCGGCGCGATCGCGTACGCGATGCTGTTCATGCCCAAGCAGGGCGGGACGGACCGGACCGGGGCGGTCGGCCGGACCGGCCCCGCACCCTCGCGCGCCGGGCAGCACTCCGCCGGACAGCCGTCCCCGGGGCAGCCGACCGCCGGGCAGAGCACGCCGGACAGCAGCGCGCCCGCCACCGGCACCCAGACCCAGACCGGCGGGGACCCCTCCGTCGCCTCCGGCTTCACCCTGCGCAAGGACCCGGAGGGCTTCCAGGTCGCCGTCGCCGAGGGCTGGGACCGCACCCCGAAGAACGGCAGCGGCCAGGTGGTCTACGCGCACGGCGACTTGGAGCTGATCGTCGTACCCGGGCGGGACGGCGCGGCGGCCTACGGCGGCGATCCGATGGCCTATCAGCGGGACAAGGAGCGTGAACTCCAGCCGTACCGCGACTCCAGCTGGGCCACGGCGACCGGGCTGAGAACCATCGAGGTGGGTGGACGGACCATGGCCGAGGGGCAGTTCACCTGGACCGACGGCCAGGGCCGCGACCTGTTCGTGCGCAACATGGCGATCCTGCTCGACGGCCGCTACCACATCATCCAGGTGCGCGGTCCGGACGCGCAGCGCGACGCGGTGACCCGGTTGTACGAGCAGGCCACGGCGACGTACCGCTACACGGGTTGAGCGCCCCGTACACGCGCGTAGCGCCAACCGTCACAGTGCTGTCACCTTGGCACCCCGCCGGTTCCCTGACCGGGGGCCGGTCCTTAGTCTGACCCTGTCAAGAGCATTGCGGGGCAACGTGAATCAGATGCAGGGCCTGCTCATAGCGGGCCGCTACCGGCTCGCCGATTCCATCGGCAGCGGCGGCATGGGCCGGGTGTGGCGCGCCCACGACGAGGTGTTGCACCGGACGGTCGCGATCAAGGAGCTGACCGCCGCGCTCTACGTCTCCGACAGCGACCAGGCCGTCCTGCTCGCCCGCACCCGGGCCGAGGCGCGGGCCGCCGCCCGGATCAACCACTCCGCCGTCGTCACCGTGCACGACGTCCTCGACCACGACGGGCGCCCGTGGATCGTGATGGAGCTGGTCGAGGGCCACTCGCTGGCCGACGCGGTCAAGGAGCGGGGGCGGCTGGAGCCGAGGGAGGCCGCCCGCATCGGGCTGTGGGTGCTGCGGGCGCTGCGCGCCGCGCACTCCGCCGGGGTGCTGCACCGGGACGTCAAGCCCGGCAACGTGCTCCTCGGCCGGGACGGCCGGGTGCTGCTCACCGACTTCGGCATCGCCCAGATCGACGGCGACACGACCATCACCCGCACCGGGGAGGTCGTCGGCTCGGTGGACTACCTCGCGCCGGAGCGGGTGCGCGGCCATGACCCGGGCGCGTCCTCCGACTTGTGGGCGCTCGGCGCGACGCTGTACACGGCGGTCGAGGGACGGTCGCCGTTCCGCCGCACCTCGCCGCTGAGCACCATGCAGGCGGTGGTCGAGGAGGACGCCGCCGAGCCGCGGCACGCCGGCCCGCTGGCGCCGGTGATAGCCGCGCTGCTGCGCAAGGAGCCCGCTCAGCGGCCGACCGCCGAGGAGACCGAGCAGATGCTCGCCGAGGCGGCGGAGGGCCGACGGCCCAGCGCGGCCCAGGCGTTCGTGCCGACGCAGAGCACGGGCACGATGACCGGTGCCGGGTACCGGCCCACCCCGGGCGCACCGGGCCCGGGCTACGGCCCCGGCGCCACCGCGTCCGGGTATCCGCCCACTCAGGCCTCCGGTCACCCGCCCGTCACCGGCCCGACCGCCGTGGCGCCCGCACCGCCCTCCGTACCCGCCGGCCCGGCGGGCGGCGTTTCCGGACGGGCGGGCCGCCCGCGCCGCCGGCTGCGGACGCTCGCGCTGGTCGTCGCCCTCGCGGCCGTCCTCGGCGGAGGCGCCGCCGTCGGTGTCCAGCAGTGGAACGCGATGCAGCAGGACACCGAGGCGAACGGTCCCACCGACCCGGCCCCCGCGACCACGAACACCACGACGGCCTCGGGCACGATCCCGGACAACTGGGTGGTCCACCACGACCCGCTGGGCTTCAGCCTCTCCCTGCCCAAGGGCTGGAAGCGGAAGGTCTACGAGATCTCGGGCGCGCTCAAGCAGATCGACTACACGCCCGACAACGGCAAGCACTTCGTTCGTATCGCCATCGACAGCTCGCCCGACTTCGCCGACGCCTACCAGCACCAGGTGGACCTGGAGCAGCAGCTTCAGCGGCTGGTCGACTACCGCCGCGTGAAGATGAAGGCGAACATCTACCGCGACCGCAAGGGCTCGCGGTGGGAGTACACCTGGACCGCGCTGAAGAAGGACCCGCCGTACGTCCCCGGGCCGCGGCACGCCGTCGAGGAGACGTACTTCTCGCGCACAGGCACCGAGTACGCGCTCTATATGTCGTCGCCCGCCGCCGACTGGGCGACGGCGAGCAAGCAGTTCACCTGGGTGTTGCAGGGCTGGCAGGAGCCGCAGACGGGCTGACCGGGGCCGGGGCAGCGGACCGAGACGGCTGAAAACCGCAGGCTGGGCCGCCCGGTTGGCCGATCGGTGCCCCGGAGCGCATGCGCCCCGTGCGGCATGATGGGGCGCATGGGGACCGAGGGCGCCGACTGCCGGGTGATCGCGGGCCGTTACCGACTGGAGGCACGGATCGGGCGCGGCGGCATGGGTGTCGTGTGGCGGGCGAGCGATCAGGTGCTGGGACGGCGGGTCGCGGTCAAGGAACTCCTCGGGGACGACGCGCCGGCCCAGGACGCACGCCCGGAGAGCGACGCGCGCCCGGAGAGCGACGCGCGCTCCGCGGGCGACCCGCGCGCGGCGGAGGAGGCGCGCGCGGACGACGAGGCGCACCGCCGCCGCGACCGCATCCTCCGCGAGGCCCGTGCGGTGGCCCAGTTGAGCCATCCGCACATCGTCGTCGTGCACGACGTCGTCGAGCAGGGCGGACGGCCGTATCTGGTGATGGAGCTGATCGACGGCGGCTCGCTCGCGGACCGGATCGCCCGGCAGGGCCCGGTGGACGCCGCCGAGGCCGCGCGGATCGGGATCGCGCTGCTCAGCGCGGTGCGCACCGCGCACGAGGCCGGGGTGCTGCACCGGGACATCAAGCCGGCGAACGTCCTGATCGAGTCCGGCACCGGCCGGGTGGTGCTCACCGACTTCGGTATCGCGCAGGTCTCCGGCGCGACCACGCTCACCGAGACCGGGGCCTTCGTCGGCTCGCCCGAGTACACCGCGCCGGAGCGGATGGCGGGGCTGCGCAGCGGTCCGGAGTCCGACCTGTGGTCGCTGGGTGCGCTGCTGTGTACGGCGCTCAGCGGCGAGTCGCCCTTCCGGCGCGACTCGCTCGGCGGCATCCTGCACGCTGTCGTCACCGATGACATCCGGCCACCCGCGCAGGCCGAGCCGCTGCTGCCCGTCGTACGGGGCCTGCTGGAGCGCGACCCGGACCGGCGGCTGCGCGCGGCGGAGGCCGAGGAGATGCTGCGGGCCTATCTGGAGACGGGCCGCACCCCGCAGGCACCGGGCGTGTCCGGATCGCCGCCGGCCGGGCACGGCCACCGGTTCGGCGACGCGGTCCGGGCGGTGAAGGCCGCCGCGCACCACCCGCCGACCGAGCGGGACCTGCCGCACCACGGGTCCTCCCCGCACCCGCCGGCGGAACCGCCGCCCGCCCGGTCCTCCACGCGCGGCGTGCTGATCGCGGCCCTGCTCGTCGCCGCCCTGGCCGGTGCCGGCGTGTCGGCTGCCGCGCTGCTGCTGCACGGCCGCGGCGGCGGGGGCGGCGGAACCCCGGGCGGTACGGCGACGGCACCGGCGACCAGCCCCGGAACCAGTGGCAGCGGGCCGTCCTCCCCGACGGCCACCGGAACGCGCCGGCCGGGGTCCACCGGGCCCGGGGCCACCGCGTCGCACGCGGCCGTCCACCCGGCGCCCTCCGGGTACCGCACGGCCCACGACCCGGCGGGCTTCTCCCTCGCCGTGCCGGAGGACTTCGTCCGCAGTCCGCAGGGCGAGCGGGTCTTCTATCTCTCGCCCGGGGAGACGTACCGCCTCGGTGTCCGGGCCGGCGACCCGCAACCGGGCGGGCCGCAGGCCATGATGGAGGCGTCGGCCGCCAACGGGCCCGCGACGAACCCCGGTTACCGCGACGGCCGGGTCACCGCGACCACCCACCACGGACACCCCGCCGCGCTCTGGGAGTTCACCTGGGACGGCTTCAGCGCGGCACAGGGCCCGCGGCACACCTACGACCTGTGCTGGGAGGAGGCCGGGCGGCTGTACGACGTGTGGGTGTCGGCGCCGGTCGGCAGGGTGCGGGAGGCGCAGGAGTACTTCGACGTGGCGGTCGACACCTTCACGGCCACGGGAGACTGACGCGCCCGGTACCGGCCCGGAGTGATGCCGAACTCCCGGCTGAAGGCGTGCGAGAGGGCGTACGGGCTGCCGTACCCGGTCTCGCGCGCGACCGCCGCGAGCGGCGCGTCCGTCTCGCGGAGCCGCCGCGCCGCCAGCGTCAGCCGCCACCAGGTGAGGTAGGCCATCGGCGGCCGGCCCACCAGGGCGGTGAAGCGGCGGGCAAGGGTGGCGCGCGACACCCCGGCCGCGGCGGCCAGCCGGCCGGCCGTCCAGGGCGCCGCCGGGTCGGTGTGCAGGGCGCGCAGCGCGGCCGTCGTCACCGGGTCGGCCAGCACCGCGGGCCAGGCGCCCGTGTCCGCCCGGGCGGTCCAGGCGCGGATCATGTAGATCAGCAGCAGGTCCAGCAGGCTCGGCAGGGCCAGACAGCTGCCGGGCCGCCGGTCCTCCAGCTCCCGCGCCAGCAGGTCGACGGCCGCGCGGAGTTCGGGCTGCTCGCCGGTCCGGTGCGGCAGATGGACCACCTGCGGCAGCTCGGCCAGCAGGGGATGGGTGCGGCTGCGGTCGAGCCGGTACTTGCCGCACAACAGCTCGACCTCGGGGGCCGGCCGCGGCAGATCTCCCGACACGGCCGGGAAGGGCGCCGCCCGGCGTGCCGAGACGGTCTCGAAGGGCACCGCCCGGCGTGCCGCGTCCGGGCCCGCCGCCGCGTCGGCGAGCACATGACCGGCCCCGTGCGGCAGCAGCACCACGTCCCCCGGGCCGAGGCGCACCGGCGTGCCGTCCCCGTCCGGCAGCAGCTGACAGGCTCCGCTCAGCACGACATGGAAGCCCGCGCCCTCGTACGGCGCCAGCCGCACGGACCAGTCGCCCCCGACGCGGAGCCGGTCGGAGGAGGGGCTGCCCACCCGTACCGCGGAGATCGCATCGCTCAGCACGTCCATGAGACGCCAGCGTATCCGTGTGAGCCACAAGAGCATGGGGGCGCTCACTCCCGGCGCCTAGGGTCGAGGACATGGCTGAAGAAGACGACGACGTACAGCGTTTCCTGATCGGGGACGTCGAGGTGCTGCGGATCGTGGAGTGGCGGGGCCCGTACGTGCCCGCCGCCAACCTGGTCCCCGACGTCGGCCCGGAGGTGTGGCAGGCGCACGCGGACCAGCTCGTCCCCGACCACCGGGAACCCGGCTCGGACCGGGCCGTGGTGGCGCTCCAGACCTGGGTGGTGCGCGGCGACGGACCCACCGTGCTGGTCGACACCGGGGTGGGCAACGGCCGTGAACGGCCCGGCAACCCGCTCTTCCACCACCGGCAGGGCGACTTCCTGGACCGGCTGGAGCGGGCCGGGATCCGGCCGGGTGACGTCGACATCGTGGTCAACACCCACCTGCACGCCGACCACGTCGGCTGGAACACAGTGGACGCCGAAGGGGAGTGGGTCCCGGCGTTCCCCCGGGCGCGGTACCTGCTGCCGGCCGCCGACGACCGGTACTTCGGCCCGGCGGGCGGCTACGCGGGCGGCGTACGGCCCGACGACCGGCTCGTCTACGAGGACAGCGTCGCCCCCGTGCACCGGGCCGGACAGGCGGAGTTGTGGGAGGACACGTACCGGATCGACGGACACCTGGTGCTGGAGCCGGCCCCCGGACACACCCCGGGCTCCTCGGTGCTGCGCGTCGCATCCCGGGGCGAGCACGCGGTGTTCGTCGGCGACCTGCTGCACAGCCCGGTCCAGATCCTGCACCCCGAGTGCAACAGCTGCTTCTGCCTCGACCCGCGGCAGGCGGCGGCGACCCGGCGGCAGGTCCTGGAACGCGCGGCGCAGGAAAGGGCGTTGGTAGTGCCGGCGCACTTCGGCGGCACGGGCGCCGTGGAGGTCCGGAGTGAGCTCGGCGGCTTCACCTTCCACCGGCGGGAGACGGCCTGACCGCCGCCCCGTCCGCTTCGACAAGGGCGTGGTGGGCACGGTACTCATGGGACATGACCGAAGACGGCGAACACCCGCCCGACGCACGTCTGATCGGCGGCCGCTACCGGTTGGCCGGGCGGCTCGGGGCCGGTCCGTCCGGCACCGTGTGGCGGGCCCGGGACGAACAGGAGCACCGGGACGTCGCCGTCAGACAGCCGCGGCTGCCCGGAGATCCGGCGACGGACGAGGCGAGCCGGCGCCTCGCCCGCCGGCTGTACCACGAGGCCCGGGCCGCCACCCTGGTGCGGCACCCCTCCGCCGTCACGGTGTACGACGTCGTCACCGAGGCCGGGGTGCCCTGGACCGTCATGGAGCTGGTCGCGGGCGAGTCCCTCCGGGAGGTCCTGCGGCGCGGCCCGCTCCCGCCCCCCGAGGCCGCCCGGATGGGACTCGCCGTGCTCGGTGCCCTGCGCGCCGCGCACACCGTCGGCATCGTGCACCGGAACGTCAAACCGTCCAACGTCCTCCTGGAGACCGCCACCGGGCGTGTCGTCCTCACCGGATTCGGCACGGGCGGCAGCTCCACCGGTGACACCGCCGCCGGGTTCGTCGCCCCGGAGCGCGCCGCGGGACCCGGCGCCGGACCCGCCTCCGACCTGTGGTCACTGGGCGCGCTGCTGCGTACCGTCCTCGGACCGGCGGACCCCGGCCCGCTGGCACCGCTGCTGGACCGGCTCCAGGCCGAGGAGCCCGAGGCCCGGCCCGGCGCGGCGGAGGTGGACGCGGCACTGCGCGACCACCTCGGTCTGACCGCCGTACCGGACCCCGACCCGCACCCCACCCCAGCCCCCAGCTCGACCCCTGCCTCGACCCCCGGCCCCGCCCCCGCCACCCCCGACCCCCGCCGCCGTACCCCCCTCGCCGCCCTCGGCCTGCTGCTGGCGAAGAAACCCGGAGCCGAATGATCGTCCGGCGCTCCCCGCCCGTCGCCGCCCTGATCAGCGCATTCTCTGCCAGTGATCGCTGGCGGTGTGTGAGCGCTCGGTGAATCCCCGTTACCGACGGGTACACAAAGGCTCCGCCGCGGCATACCCTGCGCGTCATGACGGACACGCAGTCCCAGGACATCGCCGGTACCAACCCCCTCGCGCCCGCCCCCGAAGGCGCCCGCACCGCCGTCGACGTGGTCACGCCGGAACTGGTGGCCCGGCTCACCAAGGGGGTCGTCGGCTCCGGCCGTACCGCCAACCACACCCCCTTCACCGGCGAGAAGCTGGCCGACCTGCCCGAGTCCACCCCCGAGGACGTCCGCGAGGCCTTCGCGGCGGCCCGGACCGCGCAGGCCGTCTGGGAGCGGACCCCGGTACGGCAGCGGGCCGCCGTCCTGCTCCGCTTCCACGATCTGCTCCTGGAGCGGCAGGCCGAGGTCCTGGACCTGATCCAGCTGGAGACCGGCAAGGCCCGGCTGCACGCGCACGAGGAGATCCAGGCCGTCGCCATCGCCTCCCGCCACTACGGCCGGAAGGCCCCCGCCTATCTGCGGCCCAAGCGGCACGCGGGCGCCATGCCGACCCTGACGAAGGTCACCGAACTCCGTCACCCGCGCGGTGTCGTCGGCCAGATCGTCCCCTGGAACTACCCCCTGGAGCTGTCCGTCGGCGACGCCCTGCCCGCCTTCGTGGCCGGCAACGCCGTGGTGATGAAGCCGGACACGGAGACCTGCCTGACCGCGCTCTGGGCCCGCGACCTGCTGATCGAGGCCGGTCTGCCCGAGGGCGTCTTCCAGGTCGTCCTCGGCGAGGGCCCGGTCGTCGGCCCCGAGGTGGTCCGGCACGCCGACTACGTCTCCTTCACCGGCTCCACCCGCACCGGCCGCGAGGTCGCCCAGAGCGCCGCCGCCCGCCTGGTCGGCGTGTCCCTCGAACTCGGCGGCAAGAACGCCATGCTGGTGCTGGACGACGCCGACATCGAGAAGGCCGCCGCGGGCGCCGTACGGGCCTGCTTCTCCTCCGCCGGCCAGCTCTGCATCTCCATCGAGCGGCTCTACGTCCACGAGTCGGTCGCCGACGCCTTCCTGGAGCGCTTCGCCGCCCGCACCAGGGCGATGCGGCTCGGCAACTCCCTCGCCTACGGCGCCGACATGGGCTCGCTGGTGGGCGAGCGCCAGCTGAAGACCGTGGAACGGCACGTACAGGAGGCCCTGGCCAAGGGCGCCAAGGCGATCGCGGGCGGCGTGGCCCGCCCGGACATCGGCCCGTACTTCTTCGAACCCACCATCCTCGACGGCGTGGCCGACTCCATGGCGGTGTGCGAGGAGGAGACCTTCGGCCCGGTCGTGTCGGTCTACCGTTTCGCCACCGACGACGAGGCGATCGACCGCGCCAACGCCACGCCGTACGGCCTGAACTCCTCCGTCTGGACGAAGAACGCCCGCCGTGGCGCCGAGGTCGCCGCCCGCCTCCGTACCGGCACGGTCAACATCAACGAGGGCTACGCGCCCGCCTACGGCAGCGTCCAGTCCCCGATGGGCGGCATGAAGGACTCCGGCCTCGGCCGCCGCCACGGCTCCGAGGGCATCCTCAAGTACACCGAGGCCCAGACCGTCGCCCAGCAGCGCCTGCTGCCGATGGCGCCCGCACTGGGGATGACGGACGAGAAGTACGCCCGGTTCATGAGCACGAGTCTCCGCCTGATGAAGGC
Source organism: Streptomyces sp. NPDC001606 (assembly GCF_053596835.1). Classification (NCBI taxonomy): domain Bacteria; kingdom Bacillati; phylum Actinomycetota; class Actinomycetes; order Kitasatosporales; family Streptomycetaceae; genus Streptomyces; species Streptomyces sp. NPDC001606. Next base: position 139,230 of record NZ_JBSFHC010000011.1, on the reverse strand, counting down.
GTTCCGGTTCCGGTGACCCGCCCACTCGACGAGGAGACCCCCGTGCCCCAGGACGCCTACGACTACGACGTCATCGTCGTCGGATCCGGATTCGGCGGCTCGGTGTCCGCGCTGCGCCTCACCGAAAAGGGATACAGGGTGGGCGTGCTGGAAGCGGGCCGCCGCTTCACCCGCGAGAGCCTGCCCAGGAACTCCTGGGACCTGAAGAACTACCTCTGGGCGCCCAGGCTCGGCTGCTACGGCATCCAGCGCATCCACCTGCTGGGCAACGTGATGGTGCTGGCCGGCGCGGGCGTCGGCGGCGGCTCCCTCAACTACGCCAACACCCTCTACGTCCCGCCCAAGGCCTTCTTCGACGACCCCCAGTGGCGGGACATCACCGACTGGCAGGAGGAGCTGAAGCCGTACTACGACCAGGCCCAGCGCATGCTCGGCGTCCGGCTGAACCCGACCATGACCCCGTCCGACGTCCACTTGAAGGCCGCGGCGCAGCGGATGGGCGTCGGCGACACCTTTCACATCGCCCCGGTCGGCGTCTTCTTCGGCGACGGCAAGGACGCCGACGGCACGGCGAAGGCCGCCCCGGGCGAGCAGGTGGACGACCCGTACTTCGGCGGCGCCGGACCCGCCCGCAAGGCCTGCACCGAGTGCGGCGAGTGCATGACCGGCTGCCGGCACGGCGCGAAGAACACCCTCAACGAGAACTACCTCCACCTCGCCGAACGGGCTGGCGCCGTCGTCCACCCCATGACCACGGTCGTCTCCGTCACGGACGACTCCCGGGGCGGCTACGCGGTGGCGACCCTGCCGACGGACCGGAAGAAGAAGGACGAGGGCCGGATCTTCACCGCGCGCCGGGTCGTCCTCGCGGCCGGCACCTACGGCACCCAGACCCTGCTGCACCGGATGAAGGCGGGCGGCCAGCTGCCGTACCTCTCCGGTCTGCTCGGCCGGCTGACCCGGACCAACTCCGAGGCCCTGGTCGGCGCGCAGACCGACAACCGCCGCTACCGGAAGGCGACCGGCGAGCCCCGGGCCGACTTCACCCGCGGCGTCGCCATCACCTCCTCGATCCACCCCGACGAGAACACCCACATCGAGCCGGTCCGCTACGGCAAGGGCTCGAACGCGATGGGCAGCCTGTCGATCCTCCAGGTCCCGTACGCCGAGGGCTCCTCCCGGGCCCTGGCCTGGCTGGCGAACGCGGCCCGCCACCCCGTGCTGGTCGCCCGCTCCCTCTCCAACCGGCGCTGGTCCGAGCGGACGATCATCGGCCTGGTCATGCAGTCGCTGGACAACTCGCTGACCACGTATCTCAAGCCCGGCGGCGTCGGCAAGGGCCTGCTCACCGCCCGCCAGGGCCATGGCGCCCCCAACCCCAAGCAGATCAGGGCCGCCACGGAGGCCGCGAGCGCGCTGGCCGCCGAGATCAACGGCTTCGCCGGCAGCAATGTCGGCGAGCTGATGGGCACCCCGCTCACCGCGCACTTCCTCGGCGGCTGCCCCATCGGCGACTCGCCGGAGACGGGCGTCATCGACCCCTACCACCGGCTCTACGGCCACCCCGGAATCTCGGTCGTGGACGGCGCGGCCGTCTCTGCGAACCTGGGCGTGAACCCGTCGCTGACGATCACCGCGCAGGCCGAGCGGGCGATGTCCTTCTGGCCGAACAAGGGGGAGGAGGACCCGCGTCCGGCGCCGGGCGCGGCGTACGAGCGGCTGAAGCCGGTGGAGCCGCGGACCCCGGCCGTCCCGGCGGAGGCCTTCGGCGCCCTGCGCCTGCCGTTCCTGGGGATGCCGACGGTCCCGCCGAAGCAGTAGCCCGGCCCGGGGGGCTACGTCCGGCCCGGCCCCGAGTACGCCGAAAGGGCCTGCACCCCCCTCCTGGCGCAGGCCCCCTCGGCGTGTCCGCGGGCGGGGCGACGGATGCCGCCCCGCCCGGCGGGTGTGACGCGGTTACGCGGCGGCGTTCCCCTTGCGGCGCCGGACCGTGTAGATCGCCCCGGCGCCGACCACGACGGCGACACCGCCGACGAGCCCGATGGTCGGCAGCATGGAGTTGGCGCCGGTGTGCGCGAGGGTGCCGGTGGGCGCGATCTCGGTGGCACCGCCCTGCGGCTCCTTGCCGCCGGCCGGCTCGGTGCCCTTGCCGGGCTTGGCCTTGCCCGGGTCCGGGTTGCTGCTGCCCGGCTTGAGCACGGTGAACTCGTAGGAGGCGAACGCGTTGTGGACGCAGTTCTTCTCCGTGTCGAGGTAACCGCCGAAGCCCATGCTGAAGCCGTCGCCGGCGGGGGCCTGCGCGGTGATGTCGACCCGCAGCTTGATGCCGACCGTCTGCTTGGGGCCGAGCGGGGTCTCGCCGAAGTAGAGGCCGCCGCCGACCTCGTCGTCCATGGACTCCCACGCCTTGGTCTGCGGGTTGAAGTACTCCAGCTTGGCGTAGGTGCTCAGCCAGTCCTTCTCGTCGGCGCTCTCCGTGTCGTTGTCCACGACCGCGAGCCACTGCACGGTGCCGAGCGACTGGTCGCTGTGGTTGGCGGCCGTCATCGAGAAGTAGTGCCAGCCGCTGCCCGCGACGATCTTTCCGGGCAGGCCGGAGAGGGAGAGGGTCAGCTGGGAGTCGGGGTCGGACAGGTCGCCGTCCACCGGGCAGTCGCTGGGCTCGGCGGTGGGCCTGGCGCTCGCGGACGCCGAGGCCGAGGCGGACGCCGAAGCCGACGCCGAGGCGCTCGCGCTGCCGGTCGCGGTGGCGGAGGCGGTGGGCGAGGCGGTGTCGGACTGCGAAGCGGTCGGGGAGGGGGAGCCGGAGGGCGAGCCGCCGGTCCCGTCCGTCGGGCTGCTCTCCCCGCTGGGGGAGCTGTCGTCCCCGGCCGTGGGGCTGGTGTCGCCGCTGGGGGAGCTGTCGTCGGCGGCCGGGCTGCTCACCGTGGTGGTGGGGGACTCGCCGGTCTCGGCGAACGCCGTCGGAGCGGACAGCAGGGCGATCGGTGCGACGGCTGCCGTCGCGGCCGCGGTGACCAGGGCGCGGCGAAGCTTCATGAAGACCTCTGATGGGCGGACGTGCCGCACAGACCGCAGCACGTGTCGGGAGGCCTCCGCGTGTGGGGCGCGGGCGTGGCCGTTGGTTTCGCAGAGGAGACCTGGGGCCCGGTGAGATGGTTGTGCCGCCCTGACAGGATCTTTATATGACCTGGATCACTCACCGGCCGGGCCGGCTCGGACATCCCGCGCACCTGTTCAGTTGTCCCGCCGACCGGCCCCGGGCGTCCCCGGAGCCGGTCGTTCTTTGGGTGACCGGGCTGCTGTCCCCTGCCGTCCGGTCACTTCCTGGAGCGAGGTCCCACGGCGTACGGCACGACCCGTACGCCTCATCGCTCCAGTGAGCCACGCGTGGTTCTGTTCGGGCCCGCCCCTGGCTGGCACGGACACCCCCCTCAACGAGGCGGTGCGCGGGCCGGTCACGCGCCGTACGGGTGAGAGCGGGACCGAACTCAGATGCGACCCCGGCACAGCTCCAGCAGCGTCATGGCGAGGGCCGTGCCGGGCTTGCCCAGGGCGTCCCGGTAGCGGCCGAGGATCTCCATCTCCCGGGACAGGTGCACGCGCCGCCCGCCGGCGGCGATCCGGGTCTGCTGCACGACGGCGGAGACGGCCATCCGCTCCTGGATCAGACCGATGATCCGGTCGTCGAGCGCGTCGATGCGCTCCCGGGCGTCGCTGATGGTCGCTTCCGGTGTGGTGGTGGTCATGTCGGGGCTCCTCGGGTGGGATGAGCGTCCCGGAACGACAGAACCCTGAGAACGACAGGCGCCCCGGGCCTTGTCGGCCCGGGGCGCCTGGGAAGTCGCTTGGCGTTCGTTCAGCTCAAGCAGCACGACCATGGCAGCCGGCGGGCCGGGTGCCATAGGTAAAGACGAAGGTCTGGTGCTGGAGCATGCGGCCAGTATGCCACGGCAGTACGCGCCCGTCCGGGGGCGTCCACTCCCTGGACCACCCAGCTCCCGGACCCGGCCCTGGACCCGGCCCGCTTCCGGCCTCCGGGAGGGGCGGCCCAGGGACGTCCGGGCCACCCGCGGCCACCCCGGTAGACTCGTAGACACCGACCCCCGCCCGACCACCAGAAGGCACCCCGTGTCATCAGCGAACCCCGCTGCCGCCGCTCCCGACACCGTCCTGGTCGTCGACTTCGGCGCACAGTACGCCCAGCTCATCGCCCGTCGCGTCCGCGAGGCGCGGGTCTACAGCGAGATCGTGCCGAGCACCATGCCGGTCCAGGAGATGCTCGCCAAGAACCCCGCGGCGATCATCCTCTCCGGCGGCCCGTCCTCGGTGTACGAGGAGGGTGCCCCCCACCTCGACCGTGAGATCTTCGAGGCCGGCGTCCCCGTCTTCGGCATGTGCTACGGCTTCCAGCTGATGGCGCAGAAGCTCGGCGGCACCGTCGACAACACCGGCGCCCGTGAGTACGGCCGCACCGACCTGCACGTCTCCCGGCCCTCCTCCACCCTCTTCGAGGGCACCCCGGAGGAGCAGCACGTGTGGATGTCGCACGGCGACGCCTGCTCCGCCGCCCCCGAGGGCTTCACCGTCACCGCGTCCACGGACGTCGTCCCGGTCGCCGCCTTCGAGAACGACGAGAAGAAGCTCTACGGCGTCCAGTACCACCCCGAGGTCATGCACTCCACGCACGGCCAGCAGGTCCTGGAGCACTTCCTGTACCGCGGCGCGGGCCTGAAGCCGACCTGGACCACCGGCAATGTGATCGAGGAGCAGGTCGAGGCCATCCGCGAGCTGGTCGGCGACAAGCGCGCGATCTGCGGCCTGTCCGGCGGTGTGGACTCCGCGGTCGCCGCCGCCCTGGTCCAGAAGGCCATCGGCTCCCAGCTGACCTGCGTCTACGTCGACCACGGCCTGATGCGCAAGGGCGAGACCGAGCAGGTCGAGAAGGACTTCGTCGCGGCCACCGGCGTCCAGCTGAAGGTCGTCGACGCCGAGGAGCGCTTCCTCACCGCGCTGAAGGGGGTCAGCGACCCCGAGGAGAAGCGCAAGATCATCGGCCGTGAGTTCATCCGCGTCTTCGAGCAGGCGCAGGCCGAGATCATCGCCGACGAGGGCCCGGCCGTGGAGTTCCTGGTCCAGGGCACCCTCTACCCGGACGTGGTGGAGTCCGGCGGCGGCACCGGCACCGCGAACATCAAGTCGCACCACAACGTCGGCGGCCTGCCCGAGGACCTCGAGTTCAAGCTGATCGAGCCGCTGCGCAAGCTGTTCAAGGACGAGGTCCGCATGGTCGGCCAGGAGCTGGGCCTGCCGGAGGAGATCGTCCAGCGCCAGCCCTTCCCGGGCCCCGGCCTCGGCATCCGGATCGTCGGCGAGGTCACCAAGGAGCGGCTGGACCTGCTCCGCGAGGCCGACGCCATCGCCCGCGAGGAGCTGACCGCGGCCGGCCTGGACCGGGACATCTGGCAGTGCCCGGTGGTCCTGCTCGCCGACGTCCGCTCCGTGGGCGTCCAGGGCGACGGCCGCACCTACGGACACCCGATCGTGCTGCGCCCGGTCTCGTCCGAGGACGCCATGACCGCCGACTGGTCCCGGCTGCCGTACGACGTCCTCGCCCGCATCTCGACCCGTATCACCAACGAGGTCCGGGACGTCAACCGCGTCGTCCTCGACGTGACCTCGAAGCCCCCGGGCACCATCGAGTGGGAGTGACCACCCGCGCCTGACGCGCGCGGGGACTCACCGGGCCGGCGGATGCCGGCCCGGTACGGAAGAGGTGGAACGGCTGCGGCGGTTCCACCTCTTTTTCGCGTACGTCATCTTCACAAGAACAGCTCTGCCCTTCTGCGCTGACCGGCGGTAACTTCCCGCGCAGACAGCAATCCCAGCGCTGGAGGACCTATGCACGGGCCCACCCCGCCCCGGCCGCTCCCCACCGACCAGCTGCGGTTCGCCATGCCGCAGATGTTCGAGTCGGTCGAGGACGAGCGCCGGCACCGCAAGGAACGGCTCGCCGGTGCCCTGCGGATCTTCGGGCGCAGCGGCTTCGAGGACGGGGTCTCCGGGCACATCACCGCCCGCGACCCGGAGTTCACCGACTGCTTCTGGGTGAACCCGTTCGGCATGCCGTTCCGGCACGTCACCGTCAGCGACCTGGTCCTCGCCAACCAGGACGGGCAGGTCGTCGAGGGCCGCTACCACGTCAACCAGGCCGCCTTCACCGTGCACGCCCAGGTGCACGCCGCCCGCCCGGACGTGGTCGCCGTCGCCCACTGCCACTCCGTGCACGGCCGGGCCGTCGCCGCCCTCGGTGACCTGATCGAGCCCATCACCCAGGAGAGCTGCGCCTTCTACGAGGACCTCGCGCTCTACGACGCCTACAGCGGTGTCACCGTCGACGCCGAGGAGGGCCGCCGGATCGCGCTCGCGCTCGGCTCCCGCAAGGCGCTGGTGCTGCGCAATCACGGGCTGCTCACCGTCGGCGACTCGGTGGACGCGGCCGCCTGGTGGTTCCTGTCCCTGGAACGGTCCTGCCAGGTGCAGCTCATGGCCAAGGCCGCCGGGCGCCCGGTGCTCATCGACCACAAGCTCGCCGTCGCCACCCGCGAACAGCTCGGCGGCGACCTCGTGGCCTGGATCAACTACCAGCCGATGTGGCAGGACATCAGCCGCACCGAGCCCGACCTGCTCAGCTGACCCCGAGCGGCACCCGTCAGCAGAACTCCCTCAGCACCACCGCCTTGGTCCGCGCGAACTCCTCGTCCGTGAGCACCCCCTCCCGGTGCAGCCGCCCCAGCTCCCGCAGTCGGCGCAGCAGTACGTCATGGCGGTCGCCCTGCGCCGGTACGCCCGCCCGGGCCCGGCCCGCACCGCCGCCGTGCCCCCCGCCCGCACGGGCCGAGGGATGCGGCAGCCGGGCGGTGACGGCCGCGGCGACCAGCGCCGTCAGCAGATCGCGGCGCACGCTGCCCCACAGGTCCAGGGTGTAGGGGTCCCGCTCGGGCGGCAGCTTGGAGAACGCCGTCTCCGGGGTCACGAACCGCAGGAACCCGTCCTCGCCCCCCGAGTTGGGCAGCCACTCCACCTGCACGATCTCCCCGAGCGCGATGATCCGCGGGCCGGTCGCGCGCTTGACCCGGTCGGAGGTGTCGGCCCAGTCGATACGGACCTGGGTGCCGTCGAAGGAGGCCGTACCGTCGGACGACCGCACCGACACCGGAACCGGCGGACCCGGCAGCAGATAGCTGTGCGTCGGCTCCTTGGGCACCTGCTCGATGAGCAGCGCGTGCCGGATCTCCTCGGCGATGTACTCCGCGTTCGCTCCCCGGTCCGCGTCCACCGCCAGCCGGTAGGGATCGGCCGCCTCCGGCAGCCGGCCGCCGGTGGCCTGCAACAGCGGGTCGGCGCCCTCGCGCAACCGCATCCGCAGCCGGCCGCGCTTGCGCTCCGGTTCGTAGCCGACCCCGGACACCGCTTCCAGCGGTACGGCGATCTCCCCGTACGTCTGCCGGAACAGCGGCACCGAGCGGTGCAGTCCCGGGGTGATCCGGATCGTGCTGCCGTCGAAGGCCCAGGTCCCGTCCCGCTGGATGATCTCGGCCATACGCACATTCTTGCAGTCGGGTCAACACGCCGGCTGCCGCATCACCCGTCATGACCCGCTCCGGAGGCCCCACAGGCCCCGATGTAGGGCACAATTCGCTGACGGCACTGGGCAGTTGCATGGCCGTGGCGCGCGCACCGAGGGTGCCGCCGGCCGTGCCGGAAGGTCGCGGGGAAGGCGGGCGTCGGGCGTGGCGGTGCAGGAGGCGAGAGGGGGCACGAGCCCCGACGGGATCCATGAGGGCGGCTGCACCTGCGGGGACTGTCCGCACGGTGCACGCGAGGGACATCGGCGGGCCGTCGCCGCGTTTCTGCGCCGGCGCGACGAGTTCGCGGCCGGGCAGGGACTGCCCGCGGCCGTGGTCCACTCGGCCTCGGCCTCCCGGAGCTGGGTCTCCGAGGAGCTGACCCAGCGGGCGGAGGCCGTCGCCGAACGCGGCCGCGCCGAGGGCGAGGCCTGGCTGGCCCGGCTGTGGCTGCGGACCCTGGCCGTGGTGTGGGGCGCGGTGCTCGGCCTGCTGCTCGGCGAGGCGCTCACCGCGGTCGGCGCCGGCTGGACGGACGCCCGCACCGCGGCCCTGCTCGCCGCGCTCGTCACCGCCCTCTCGCTCAGTGCCGCCTGCTGGTTCCACCGGGCCCGCGGCGGGGCGCTCGCCCCGGTGATCGGCGAGGACAATCGCATGTCCACCTCCCGTACGGTCGCCGTCTGCTGGGTGCTGTTCGTCGGTTACGCGATCCTGCTGCTGGCCGGCCGCCTGGCCACCGCCTCCGACCACGCCGAACGCGACGCCCTCATCTCCGGCCTCGACCTCGCGCGCGGAGCGGGCACGGTGACCGTCCTCGCCGTGGTCTGCGGCATCGCCGTCCTGGTCCGCCGGGTGGTGGGCGTGCGCATCCTCGCCCAGCGGCTCCAGAAGCTGCCGGCCCACCGGCCGCGCGCCGCCGACCTGCTCACCGACGACTCCGGCCGGGGCGCCTTCACCGACATCCAGTACGTCGCCATCAGCGCCGTCGCCCTGCTGTTCGCCGCCGTACGGCTCGCCCGCCGCCCCGACCAGCTGCCCGACCTGCCCTGGGGACTGGGCACCGTCGTGCTGATCTCGGCCGCGACCTACCTGGCCGGCAAGTACGCCGAGGGCGGCCGCCCGGTCATCCTCTCCGTGGTCCGCGCCCGGGAACCCGGCGACCTGGACGGTCCGATCCGCACCGGCGACGACATCGAGATCCGCGGCAGCGGCTTCGTCCCGCCCGGCGCGCACACCGCCGACCGGCTGGCGCGCACGGTCGTCCGGATCGGCGCCGTCGACGTCCATGTCCCGCTGGTCCCGGTCACGGGTGGCTTCCGCAACCCCGCGGACACCGTCCTGACCGTGCCGGTACCGGCCGATGTGGAGCCCGGCACCGCCGAGATCCAGGTGGTGACCGCGGCCGGGGTGGCGACCAACCGGTGCATCGTCCACATCACCGAGTGAACGAAACACGGCAGAACATCCGGCCCGGGGTTGAACCGGCCCCTCCCGCCCTACGTATCGTCGGATAAGGGGGCAGTGCGGGAGAGAGGCGGCTGACGGCGATGACTCACGGTATGCGAACCGACACGCACCCCGCCCGGCTGGGCGGCCGCCGCGGACTGCGGGACACCGCCGCCCACTACGCCCTGCTGCCCCTGCGCGTCTTCCTCGGCGTCACCTTCATCTACGCCGGCCTGAACAAGCTCACGGACAGCGCCTTCCTGAAGTCCGGCGGCGCCGGCTCGGTCGGCGACACCATGCGCGCGGCCCGCGGCTCCGCCGCCGTCCCGGCCCTGATCGACCTGGCCCTGAAGAGCCCGGTCGGCTTCGGCTACGGCATCGCCCTCGGCGAACTGGCCGTCGGCATCGGCACCCTGCTCGGACTGCTCGGCCGGGTGGCCGCGCTCGGCGGCGCCCTGATCTCCCTCAGTCTCTGGCTGACCGTCAGCTGGGCCACCACCCCCTACTACTACGGCAACGACCTCGCCTACCTGATGGCCTGGCTGCCCCTGATCCTGGCCGGCGCCCCCTACCTCTCACTCGACGCGGCCTGGCGAGCCCGTCGCCGCGCCCGCACCGGCGGTTACCGCTGACCTTCCCCGGCGCCGGCCCGTCTGCGTATGCCCCGGGAGACGGCCGCCGTGACAACCGCCAGACAGAGCCCGCCCACGACCAGCGGCAGAACACCGAACCACGGGGTGTTCCACCAGCCGGCCGCATCCCCGGCGAAGACCACGCCGGTCGCGGTCAGGAAGAGCCCGGCGACCAGCCTTCCCGGCTGGAACTCATGACGCAGCACGACTGACCTCCACCTGTCCCACACCGACCCCGAGCGTGAGGTCCAGGGTGCCGGTGCCCCGGGCTCCCTTGACCGGGGCCAGCGTCACCGTCCTGTGCCTGCTCGGCTGCACGTCCACGTCCTTGCTGCTGTCGCCGGGCAACCGGATGTCGCCCACGCCCACATCGATCTTCATCCGGACGGCCGACCCGGCGGGCACGATCACCTTCAGCTGTCCCGCGCCCACATGGGCCTTCGTGGCGACCGTCTGCCCCTTGGCCGGGTGCACCCGGCTCAGGTCCAGGGTGCCGCGTCCGGTCCCGAGGTCGTACGCCGGACGTATCGCGGCCGTCGCGGTGGGCGTCCAGGTGGTGTTCCGCCAGTGCGTGGTGATGTCTCCGGGGAGGGCCGCCGCCCCGGCGAGCAGCGCGGCGGTGACGATCGCCAGGAACACTGTCCCGGCGCCGGTGCGGCCGAGCAGCGAGCTGACCGCGAGACCCAGCCCGAAGACCGCCAACGCGCAGGCCAGACCGGCCTCCAAAGTGGCGCCCAGCGGATGCGTGTCCCAGGTCAGCCCGGTGCCCAGGCCACCCGCGACCAGCGCCAGCAGGAACACCCAGCCGCCGATCCAGCGCGGGCCACGCGGGCCGCTCGGTCTCGGGGGCGTGGGCGTGGGTGGCTGCTGCTGTCGGGCGCCGGGGTGGGTCCAGGGGAGGGGGATGCCGATGTCGACGCCCGAGGGCACGTCCCGGTCGCGGGCGTCCCCGGGGCCCCACAGATACCCGGTGCCACCGACATGGGTGCCGTCCTTGACGATCGGGTCCCGCCACCACGAGGGGTAGGAGATGACGACCGGCGGCGCCTGGGCCTCCGGCGGGGCGTCGGCGGCGGCCTGCGCGGCGAGGGGGTCGGGATCGGAGGCGCCGCGGCGCCGCGACCAGTACCCGGCGCCCGCCAGCAGCAGCGAGAGGACCACGGTGAAGGCCAGCACCCCGCCGTTTCTCAGCATGGTCAGGAAGAGCCCGCAGCCGACCAGCGCGAACAGCACGGCGGCCAGGGCCTGGCCGTCCACCCGGCCGGTCAGGAGCTTGCGCAGTTCGTTCTCCTCCTCGTCCGCGTACGGCACCAGGAGCCAGGCGAAGCCGTAGAAGATGAGGCCGATGCCGCCGGTCGCGGAGAGCACGGCCAGCGTGATCCGGAAGATCACCGGGTCCATGTCGGTGTGCCGGCCCAGGCCCGCGCACACGCCCGCGATCATCTTGTGCCCGCGGTCGCGCTGGAACCGGTCGAAGGCCGCGCCGGCGTCCTGCTGCGGCTCCTGCGGGTCGGTGCCCGTCTGCTCCTGCGCGTCGGTGTCCGGGCGGGTGCCGCGGCCGCCGGGGCGCGGGTCGGAGCTGCCGGTGCCGGTGGTGGTGCTGGAGGTGTCGGTGCCCGGGCTGGTGGTGTCGGTGGCGCCGGTGCCGGCCGCGTCCGTCTTCCCCGTCGCGGCGGGCGCGGCATCCGTCGGCCCGGTGCCCGGGGCCGGGCGCGGGCCGGGGCCGGGTCCCGGACCCGTCGCGGCGTGCTCGTGATCCGTCATGCGTCCATGGTGACGGCCCGGCCGCCGCCACGGCAGTCGGGAAGACCCTGGCCGAACCCTGAGATCGGCCCTGACACGCGCCAGGGCCGCGGTCGAGCGGCCCCGGCGGGCTCAGGACACCGCGGCCCCGGCCCCGGCTCGGGGAAGATCAGGGGAGTCTCCGGGGCCGACCCTGATGCCCCGCCCCGCCACCCCGTGTGACCATCGATGCCATGCCGGAAGCCGCAAGCCTGCCCCTCGACGACCCGCGGCCGCCGCGCAAGCTCTACCGCAGCAGCGACGGACGCTGGCTCGGCGGAGTGGCGCGGGGCCTCGCCGGGCACCTCGGGCTGCCCGTCGTCTGGGTCCGGCTCGCCTTCGCGGGCCTGTTCATGGCCCACGGATACGGAGCGCTGCTGTACGCGGCGTTCTGGTTCTTCGTCCCGCTCGGCGTCGGCGGGGTCGCGGCGCAGAAGCAGTCGCTCGTCGCCACCGAGACCGCGCCGGACGGCCGCCGAAGACTCGTGACCCGCAAGCCCGACCGGGGCCAGATCGTCGCCCTGCTCCTCATGGTCGTCGTGTCCGTGGTCTTCGTGACCAGCGTCGACCTCGGTGGCGTGGCCAAGGCGTATCTGCTGCCCGCCGTGCTCGTCGCGGCCGGTGTCGCCCTGGTCTGGCGGCAGGCGGACAACGCCCGCCGGGCCCGCTGGGTCGAGGTCGGCCGGCGGCGCCGCACCCTCACCCTGGTGCGGGCGGCCGCAGGCGTCCTGCTCGTCACGGCCGGCGTCTCCGCCATCTTCGTCCTCCAGGGCTCGGCCGCCCATCTCGGCGCGGTCCTCCAGGCGGCGCTCGCCGTCCTCGTCGGCATCACCCTGCTCGCCGGCCCGTACCTGGTCCGGATGACCCAGGACCTGTCCGAGGAACGCCTGATGCGCATCCGCGCCCAGGAGCGCGCCGAGGTCGCCGCCCATGTCCACGACTCCGTGCTGCACACCCTGACCCTGATCCAGCGCAACGCCGACAACGCCGGCGAGGTGCGCCGCCTGGCCCGCGCCCAGGAGCGCGACCTGCGCACCTGGCTCTACAAGCCGGAGGGCACCGGCAAGGACGAGGCCGACGAGCCGGACACGGTCGCCGAGGCCGTGCGGCGCAGCGCCGCCGAGGTGGAGGACAAGCACGGAGTGCCCATCGAGGTCGTCGTCGTCGGCGACTGCACGCTGGACGACAGGACCGGCGCGCAGATGCAGGCCGCGCGCGAGGCGATGGTGAACGCCGCCAAGTACGGTGGCGAGGGCGGTGCCGTACAGGTCTACGCCGAGGTCGAGCGGGCGACGGTCTTCGTGTCCGTGCGCGACCGCGGCCCGGGTTTCGACTTCGACTCGATACCCGCCGACCGCATGGGTGTCAGAGAATCGATCATCGGTCGCATGGAGCGCAACGGCGGCACGGCCCGGCTGCGGGCGGTGCCGGGCGGCGGCACCGAGGTGGAGCTGGAGATGGAGAGGGCGGAGAGGACGTCATGAGCGACGCGAACGAGGCGAACGGCACGGCGGGGGCGGGGGAGCCGGCCGGGCGGCACGTACGGGTGGTGCTCGTCGACGACCACCGGATGTTCCGCGCCGGAGTGCAGGCCGAGATCGGCCAGACCGCCGAGACCGGGGTCGAGGTGGTCGGCGAGGCCGCGGACGTCGACCAGGCGGTCACGGTCATCACCGCGACCCGGCCCGAGGTGGTCCTCCTCGATGTGCATCTGCCGGGCGGCGGCGGGGTCGAGGTGCTGCGCCGGTGCGCGGCGCTGATGGCGGACGCCGAGCAGCCCGTCCGCTTTCTCGCGCTGTCCGTGTCGGACGCGGCGGAGGATGTGATCGGCGTGATCCGCGGCGGCGCCCGCGGCTATGTCACCAAGACCATCACCGGCTCCGATCTGGTCGACTCCATCTTCCGCGTCCAGGAGGGCGACGCCGTCTTCTCCCCGCGGCTGGCCGGGTTCGTGCTGGACGCCTTCGCCTCCACCGACGCCCCGCCGGTGGACGAGGACCTGGACCGCCTCACCCAGCGCGAACGCGAGGTGCTGCGCCTGATCGCCCGCGGCTATGCCTACAAGGAGATCGCCAAGCAGCTGTACATCTCGGTGAAGACGGTCGAGTCCCATGTCTCGGCGGTGCTGCGCAAGCTTCAGCTGTCCAACCGCCATGAGCTGACCCGCTGGGCGACGGCCCGCCGGCTGGTCTGAGCCGGGGCGCCTCAGACCACCCGGGTCGCTCCCGCGAACGGCATCTCGTCGACGGGGGCGATCCGCACCGGCGCCGACGGGTTCGGGGCGTGGATCATCTGTCCGTTGCCGATGTAGAGCCCGACATGGCTGATGCCGGAGTAGAAGAACACCAGGTCGCCCGGCTGGAGTTCGGAGCGGGAGACGCGCCGGCCGGCGTTGATCTGGGAGTAGGTGGTGCGGGGCAGGGAGACCCCGGCGGAGCGGTAGGCGGCCTGGACCAGGCCGGAGCAGTCGAAGGCGTTCGGGCCGGTGGCGCCCCACACATAGGGGCTGCCGAGCTTGGCGTAGGCGTAGGCGACGGCCGTCGCCGCGCGGGGGTCGGGGGCGGTGGCGGAGCCGGTCGGGTGCAGCGGCTGCCGGGGCTCCGAGGCCGACCGCGAGGCGGGTGCGGAGCCGGTGCCGGTGGCGCCGGTGATGTGGTCGCGCTGGCGCGGGGTGAGCCCGGCGAGCAGTCGCCGGGCCTCGTCCAGCTTCCGGGTGATGGTGGTCTTCCGCCGTCGCAGCTCCGCCTGCCGGGACCGCAGCGACGCCAGCTCCACGCGGGCGGCGCCGCGCAACCGCTCGATCTCCCGCAGCTGTTGCCGTACCCGCGACACCGCGGCCGCCTGCCGGTCGCCGGCCCGCTCGGCGAACGCGGCGCCGTCCAGATACCGGTCCGGGTCACTGGACAGGGCGAGTTGCCAGGCCGGATCGATGCCACCGGAGCGGTACTGCGCCGCGGCGAACGAACCGAGTGCCTCCCGGGCAGAGTTGAGTTTCTGCTCCTTGCGGGCGGCCTCGTCGCGCAGTGAGTTCAGCCGCCGCTGCCCGGCATCCGCCTTCTCCTTCGTCCCGTCGTACTTCTCGGTGGCGTCCTCGGCCTCCTGGTACAGCTTGTCCACCTTCGCCTTCACCTGCGCCGGCGTCAGCTGCGGCTCCGCGTGTCCCGTGCCGTCGAAGGCGGTCGCGGTGGCCGCGCCCGCCAGGGCGAGGGTCGCGGCCGTGCGGGCCGTATGGCCTCCGAGCGGGCGTTGCCGGGGCTTGCGATGCGCTGCCACCTGGACCGTCACGTCCTTCCGTGCGGGTCGTACGAGCGGGCCGTCCGGGCCCCGGCGGCGGCCGGCACAGGGGGAGCGGGCCGCCGCCGGGCCTTTCTCGGCGGGGGTGGCCGGCTGCCGCCCTTGGCCGGGCGGCGTTGGGGAGCCGGTCACCTGGGGGAGGACGCTAGGCCTGACGGTGACAAGTCGGTAACGCGGTGTACGGAACTGGTCGGGAGGGACCGGATCCCAACCGAGGATGACCGAATGCGCCGCCCGGAGTCGTCGCCTTCACGCAGCGTGGTGACCGAAGCGCGGAAAAGGGGGACGGGGGAGGGTGATGGGGTGCTATGGCACGGATATATGCAAGATCGACAGCGCGGGTCGGTGGAGGGAGCCGAGAGTGGACACGGGACACCGGCATGCCGGCATCCAGCTTCCTGAAGGGTCCTGGTGGGACTGGGACGTCATCGCCTGGGACGCGGCCGAGTTCCGGCTGGCGGCCGGGTATGACCTCAGCTACTCCCACGGCCTGGAACTGGTCTTCGGGGACCCGGCCTTCGTCACGTGTCCGGCGCAGTTCGCCGACCCGGTCTTTCGCACCCCGTCGGAAGACGAGCTCGCGAGAATCACTCGTCAGCTTGGTGAGATACCGCCCGTGCTCCTCGCCTTCGAGGCGGACGCGGGCGGGCGGGAGCCGGTCTCCTGTCTGATCGCTGCGGAGCGGGTTGAGGTCGTACAGGAAACCGTCCTGCGGTACTGGCGTGCCGACGCGGCTCCCGGGCAGCGGTTCGCGCCATGGGTGCGGCCGCCGGCGCTGTAGGAGCGCCGGGCAGGTGGCGCCCGCCTGGCGGGCACGGCACCCTGCCGTCCGGGGGGCTGTGGGGGACGAATTAGGCTCCGGCCCCATGGACGTACTCATCCATCTCTTCGTCGGCCTGCACATCATCGGTATCGCCGCGCTGCTCGGCGGTTTCCTCACCCAGATGAAGGCGATGGGCCAGGGCACGGCCCGGTTCGTCCCCGGGATGCTGCACGGCGCGCTGACCATGCTGGTCACCGGCGTGGCCCTGGTCGGCCTGAACCAGGCCCAGGGCGCCCACATCAACACCATCAAGATCGGCATCAAGCTGGCGCTGCTGATCGTGATCCTCGGGCTGGTCTATGTGAAGCGCGACGAGGAGACGATCGACAAGGGCCAGTTCGGCCTGGTCGGCGCCCTCACGGCGACGAACGTGTTCATCGCCGTGCTGTGGACCTGACGGCCGCCCGTGCCATGAACCGGGCGGCACGCCCCGGTCGTCACCGGTCAGCCCGGACGCACCACGCTGTGGACGAGTGACTCGCCCCAGCGGTACACGGAGTCCTCACGGATGTACGCGCCCGGCTCGGGGGAGTGGATCATCATGCCGTTGCCCGTGCAGAGGCCGACATGGCTGCTGTCGTCGTAGAAGAAGACCAGGTCGCCGGGGCGGGCGTCGGCGAGCGGCACGGGCGTGCCGGCGGCCGCCTGGTCCCGGGCGGAGCGCGGAAGGGTGACGCCGGCGGCCTTCCAGGCGGCCTGGGTGAGGCCGGAGGCGTCGTAGGAGCCGGGGCCGCTGGCGCCGGACACGTATGGCCTGCCGATCTGGGCGCGGGCGAAGGCGACCGCCAGCTCGGCCCGGGTGACCTGGGCGCCGTACGCCGGACCGGCACCCTCTGCCCGCTTCCGCCCGGCGAGCGCGGCCGAGCGGGCGTCCGCCTCGGCGGTCAGCCGGGACAGCAGCTCGCGCGCGGTGGCGAGCTTGCGCTGGACGGCGGCCTTGGCGGTCTTCACGTCGTACGGGGCGGCGGCAGCCGATGTCGCCGCGCCCAGGTCGGCGGTAGCCGGTATCGGCGCACCCAGGTCGGCGGCAGCCGATGTCGCCGCGCCCAGGTCGGCCGTCATGCGCGTGCCAGGGCGCTCGCCCCGCGGGCCCGCATCGGTGATCTCGCCGCCCGCGTCCCGGCCGCGCGCGTTCCCGCCGGTGGTGGCCCTGGTCCGCTCCGCCGCGTCCTTCACGCGCGAGGCCAGCCGGTTCATCACCCGGCTCGGCGCGAAGTGGTCCTGCGGGAACTCCGCGAGCAGCGAAGCGGCCACGTCCGGCGCCGTGGCGAACGGCACCAGGCCCGCGCGGGCCCGGGCGTGCCGTCCCGCGGGCCGGGCGCCCCCCGCGCGCGGGTCGTCCTGGCCCGGGTCGCCCCGGCGCGCTTCCGCCGTGTGCGCCGGCTGCCGCGCGGCCGACGCCTCCGCGGAAGCGGAATAGACCCCCTGCCGGCCGGCTCCCGGCTCCTCGAAGCGCGTGCCCTGCCGGGCGGCTCCCGGCTGCTCCGGGCCCGCCCCCTGCCGGGCGGCCTCCGCCGCCTCCGCGCGGGCTCGCTGGCGGGCTGCCGCCGACTCCTGCGAGCGTGCGCGCTGCCGGGCCGCCGGTTCCGCCTCCGCGGCCGAGTCGGCGCGGCGGTAGAACTCGTCGATCTTCTTCTCGATCTCCTCCAGGCTCGGCCTGCCGTCGGGGGCGGGGACGGCCTCGGCCGTGTGGGACAGGACGGCCACGGAGGTGAACGCGGCGGTGGCGAGGGCGGGGCCGCGCAGGCCCGGTCCATGGGTGCCGCCGGGCCACGGCTTGCGGTGCGACGCCAAAAGAGGCGACTCCTTCCAACGCGCCGCCTACCGGGTTAGCTGTCGGGTTCGGGCGGGTGCTTCGGAAGGGTTGCCCTACGGCGTCGTCCCGGGCGGGAGGTCGGCCGATTCACCCCAGGATCGGTGGGTCCCCGGCTCCGGGCACCGTGCGGGGCGCGCCGGATTCGGCGGAGGCCGCGCGGCCCGGCGAGGTTCGCCGGAGAGGGGTCGTGCGGCCTGACGGCAACCTAGCCAACTCGTGTGCGTCCTGTGAAGGTTGGTGCGAGGTATGTCCGATACATTTCCGTGACCTGAGGGGCACTTGTCTACGCGCGTGAGCAGGCGCTTCCGCAGCGTGAGCGGTCGACGGGCGCCACGCGGGCCGTGGTCGGCGGGGTCGCCGGCCGGCCGAGTTCCGGGGACGGCGACCGGTTGTCGGTGGGGCACCCTAGACTCGGAGAGCGATGAGCAGCCTCTTTGACGACAGCTTCCTGGCGGACCTCCAGCCCCCGCGTGGGCACGAGGAGGAGCCCCCGCCGCCGACCGAGGACGATCACGCTCCGGAGCCGCTTCCGGACGATCTGTTCGGCGGGAAGTTCGACGTGCCGCCGGACCGGGACTCCTACTACCGCGACGGCGCCCCGCGTCCCGCCATCGACTCGGCGGCCCTCCTGGAGGGGCTGAACGAGAACCAGCGCGCCGCGGTCGTGCACGCCGGCTCCCCGCTGCTCATCGTCGCCGGGGCCGGCTCCGGCAAGACCCGCGTGCTCACCCACCGCATCGCGCACCTGCTCGGCGAGCGGCATGTCCACCCCGGCCAGATCCTCGCGATCACCTTCACCAACAAGGCCGCGGGCGAGATGAAGGAGCGCGTGGAGCAGCTCGTCGGCCCGCGCGCGAAAGCGATGTGGGTGATGACCTTCCACAGCGCGTGCGTGCGCATCCTGCGCCGCGAGTCGAAGAAGCTCGGCTTCACCTCGTCGTTCTCGATCTACGACGCCGCCGACAGCAAGCGCCTGATGGCCCTGGTCTGCCGCGACCTGGACCTCGACCCCAAGCGCTTCCCGCCGAAGTCCTTCAGCGCCAAGATCAGCAACCTGAAGAACGAGCTGATCGACGAGGAGGACTTCGCCGCCCAGGCCACCGACGGCTTCGAGAAGACCCTCGCCCAGGCCTACGCGCTCTACCAGTCGCGGCTGCGCGAGGCCAACGCGCTCGACTTCGACGACCTGATCATGACGACGGTCAACCTGCTGCGCGCCTTCCCCGACGTCGCCGAGCACTACCGCCGCCGCTTCCGGCACGTCCTGGTGGACGAGTACCAGGACACCAACCACGCCCAGTACGCGCTGGTGCGCGAACTGGTCGGCACCGGGGAACACGACGAGGACGTCCCGCCCGGCGAGTACGACATCCCGCCCGCCGAGCTGTGCGTCGTGGGCGACGCGGATCAGTCGATCTACGCCTTCCGCGGTGCGACGATCCGCAACATCCTCCAGTTCGAGGAGGACTACCCGAACGCGACCACGATCCTGCTGGAGCAGAACTACCGCTCCACGCAGACCATCCTGTCCGCCGCCAACGCGGTCATCGAGCGCAACGAGTCCCGCCGCCCGAAGAACCTGTGGACCAACGCCGGCCAGGGCGCCCGGATCACCGGCTATGTCGCCGACACCGAGCACGACGAGGCCCAGTTCGTCGCCGACGAGATAGACCGCCTCACGGACGCGGGCGAGGCACGCGCGGGAGACGTCGCCGTCTTCTACCGCACCAACGCCCAGTCCCGTGTCTTCGAAGAGGTCTTCATCCGCGTCGGCCTGCCCTACAAGGTCGTCGGCGGCGTCCGCTTCTACGAGCGCAAGGAGGTCCGGGACGTCCTCGCCTACCTGCGGGTGCTCGCCAACCCGGAGGACTCGGTGCCGCTGCGCCGGATCCTCAACGTCCCCAAGCGGGGCATCGGCGAGCGCGCCGAGGCGATGGTCGACGCCCTCGCCCAGCGCGAGAAGATCAGCTTCCCGCAGGCCCTGAAGCGGGTGGACGAGGCGTACGGCATGGCCGCGCGCTCCACCAACGCGGTCAAGCGGTTCAACACGCTGATGGAGGATCTGCGCACGATCGTCGAGTCCGGCGCTGGACCCGCGACCGTCCTGGAGGCGGTGCTCGAACGCACCGGCTACCTGGCCGAGTTGCAGGCCTCCACCGACCCGCAGGACGAGACCCGGATCGAGAACCTCCGGGAGCTCGCCTCCGTCGCCCTGGAGTTCGAGCAGGAGCGCGGCGAGGAGGAGCGGGGGACGCTCGCCGACTTCCTGGAGCAGGTGGCCCTGGTCGCCGACTCCGACCAGATCCCCGACGAGGAGGACGGCGACGGCGTCATCACCCTGATGACCCTGCACACCGCCAAGGGCCTGGAGTTCCCGGTCGTGTTCCTGACCGGCATGGAGGACGGCGTCTTCCCGCACATGCGCGCCCTCGGCCAGACCAAGGAGCTGGAGGAGGAGCGGCGCCTGGCGTACGTCGGCATCACGCGCGCGCGGGAGCGGCTGTATCTCACCCGGTCGGCGATGCGCAGCGCCTGGGGCCAGCCGTCGTACAACCCGCCCTCCCGCTTCCTGGAGGAGATCCCGCCCACCCATGTGGAGTGGAAGCGGACCGGGGCGACCACGCCGGTCTCGTCCGGGGTGGCGGCCTCGCTGTCCACGACCCGCTCCCGCTCCTCGGCGTCGGGTGCCTCCGGATTCGCCACCCGGCGCGCCTCCGAGAAGCCGGTGGTGTCCCTGGCGGTCGGCGACCGGGTCACGCACGACCAGTTCGGACTCGGCACGGTCGTCGCCGTGTCCGGCGTGGGCGACAAGGCCCAGGCGACGATCGACTTCGGCGACGGCAAGGCCAAGCGGCTCCTGCTGCGGTACGCGCCGGTCGAGAAGCTCTAGTGGGACGGCACCGGCGGCCGTCCGTCCGGTGCCCTACGTCGGGTCCAGGCCGTGGCTGCGCAGCCACGGCAGGGGGTCTATGGCCGCCCCGCCCGCCGGCCGCACCTCGAAGTGCAGGTGCGGGCCGGTGGAGTTGCCCGAGTTGCCGGAGTAGGCGATCGGATCGCCGGCCTTCACGGTCGTACCGGAGGGGACGCGGTAGCTGGACAGGTGGCAGTACCAGGTCTGCGTGCCGTCCTTCGCCGTCAGGATCAGCATGTTGCCGTAGGCGCTGTTCCACTTGGTGGTGACGGTGCCGTCGGTGGCGGCCATCACCGTGGTGCCGTAGGCGACGGGGAAGTCGATGCCGGTATGCACCGACATCCAGTTCACGCCCGCCTGGCCGAAGTAGGCGCTGAGCCCCTTCTGCGTCACCGGCAGCACGAACTTGGGCCGCAGCCGCTCCTTGAGCGCGGCCTCCGCGGCCGCCTTCTTCTTCTGGAGCTCCTGCTGGTTCTTGAGGTCGATCCGCTCCTGGGTACGGCTCGCCCGGTCGGCGAAGTCGTCGGCGCCGGCGGAGAGCGTCCGCAGCTGGGTGTCCAGCTTGCTGTTGGCGACCGAGGGCTGCACCGCGTGCGCGTCCGAGGCCGTGGCGGTGGTGTCCTTGCCGTCGTCCGTCAGCGCACCCACGGAGGCGACGGCGATCCCGGCGACCCCCATCACACAGGCGGAGGGCACGGCGACGGTCAGCAGCGCGGAGCGCTTGGCGGGCGTACGGCGCCGGGAACGCGCCCCGCCGCGCGCACCCGCGCGGGTCGAAGGCGCCGGGGTGACCTCTTCCTGCTCCTCCAACAGCTCGGGCTGCTCGGGGAGTTCGTCCGCGCCGGGGTCGTCGTACGGCACCTGCTCGAACGTCGCCGTGGGCTGCTGGTCGAACGGTTCGGCACCCTGCTCGGACTCAGCCGGTACGGCCGTCTGCTCGGCCGGGTTCCACTGGGTGGCGTCGTACGCGCCGGTGTCGAAGGCCTGGGTGCCCCACTCCCACTGCTGGGTGGCGTCGGCGGCACCGGACTGCTCGGGCTGGAGCCAGGCGCTCGCGTCCCACTCACCGCTGACCTCGTTGCCCGTGGCCTGCGCGGGGAAGGTCCAGGCGGTGCTGTCGTAGGCGCCGGAGTCGTAGCCGGTGTGGTGCTGGGCCGCGTACGCGTCGTGGGCCGGGACCTGGCCGGTGCCGGTCTGCCACTGCGTGGTGTCGTACGCGCCGGTGGAGTGCGGGTCGCCGGGGAGGCTGCCGAAGAGCGGGTCCGTGTCGAAGGCCGTGCCGTTCCCGGCGCCGCCGGGAAATCCGGTGGCGCCGTGGCCGCCGTACGTGGTGAGGTCGTCGTAAGGGACTTCCGGTGTGCCGTACGGCGCGTAGTGCGCGGTGGAGGCGTCGGAAGCCGGGGCCGGGGTGGTCATGGTCCCCGACGGGTGACGGTCGTTCACCAACTTCTCTTTCGCCTCGACAACAGGGGCTGCCAGAGCAGTGCGGCGACTGTACCCGGCGGTATACGGGCGCGACAATCTTCGGCCGGTTTCGAGGTGGCGGGAAACGGGCAATCGGCCGTGTTTCGGGGGAGGCCGGACTCGACCTTGGCCTTCTGTTCGATGAGCGTTCGAGGATGGGTGACCGTGCGTCACCGGCGGGCCGGTGCCGGACCGCGTCTCACGCCACCGTCAGACCGCCCGCGCTCCGGTCCCCGGCGGGTGCCGAGTCGAGGGCCTCGCGTATCCCCGCCGCGACGGCCGGATGGACCGGCAGGGCGAGATGCCCGATGCCGGAGACCCGGATGTTCTGCGCGTCCAGATCGGGATGGTCCAGGCAGGCCGTCTCCAGTGGCTCCATGATGGAGTCCAGGTCGCTCCAGAAGCTGACGAAGCGGGTACGGCAGCCGGGCGCGGGCCGGGCCAGCTCCTCGATGACCGCGGAGCCCGGCCGCATCTGGCGCACGATCGGATGGGCGTCGGCCAGCGGCGCCACCCGGGTCCCGGAGTGCGGCGTGCCGAGGGTGACCAGCATGCGCACTCGCAGATCGCCGCCGAGGCACTGCACGTAGTACCGCGCGATCAGGCCGCCGAGGCTGTGTCCCACGATGTCGACCTGCGCGCTGCCGGTGCGCTCGCACAGCTCCTCGATGTGCCGCCCGAGCAGTTCCGCCGCGATGCGGATGTCCCGGGTCAGCGGAGAGTAGTTGAGCGACTCCACCCGCTGTCGGCCGTGCTGGGCGAGATGGCGGCGGAGCAGCACGAACACCGAGCGGTTGTCGATGAAGCCGTGCAGCAGCACCACCGGCGGTCCCGGCCGCACCGGCAGCTGTGCCGTGCCGTCCGCGGCGGGCGGGTCGGCCGCGCGGCGCTCCTGGGACAGGCCGGTCGGATACAGCAGCAGATGTCCGGTCAGGATCGCGGCCTCGAGAGCGGTCGCCTTGAGCAGCGCCATGGAGAGTCCGGCCAGTCTGCCCGGCCACAGCCGACGGCACAGCGGGAGGAACAGCGGCACTACCCCGGTGACCTTCATGGCCGACCTCCTGTCGGCACGCCGGAGGACGGCCCGCTCCCCCGTGTGCCCTCATGTCCCACCATGTGATTTCCCCCTCGGTGCCCCCCGTAAAACTGCCGGTTGCGGGATGCTGTGGATAACGTTCGTTCACTTCGTGACGGTGGCGGAACGCATCAAAAGTGCGGTACTTGTCGGTACGGACGGAAGCGATCGCTTCCGTGGTCCTGTGATGGAGGCAGTGATGGGTGTGGCAGCCGGTCCGATCCGCGTGGTGGTCGCCAAGCCGGGGCTCGACGGCCACGACCGCGGCGCCAAGGTCATCGCGCGCGCCCTGCGCGACGGCGGTATGGAGGTCATCTACACCGGGCTCCACCAGACCCCGGAGCAGATCGTCGACACCGCCATCCAGGAGGACGCCGACGCGATCGGCCTGTCCATCCTCTCCGGCGCCCACAACACGCTGTTCGCGGCGGTCATCGACCTGCTCAAGGAGCGCGAGGCCGAGGACATCCTGGTCTTCGGCGGCGGCATCATCCCGGAGGAGGACATCGCGCCGCTGAAGGAGAAGGGCGTCGCGGCCATCTTCACGCCGGGCGCGACGACCACGTCGATCGTGGAGTGGGTGCGGGAGAACGTCCGCCAGCCGGCGGCGTCCGGGAACTGAGCGGTCAGGTCCGGGATCCGGCCGGATTCCGGGCGCTGCGGACCGGGCCGGGCCGGGGCGAGCCGGCGAGCGGCACCACCGGCCGGACCGGGGCACGCCGGGAGCTGTGCGGTGCCGTCCGCCGCGGACAGGACTGCGGACGCGACGGCCGGGCAACGTGATCGCCTGCTCGATGGCCGGTGAACAGCGCTCACTGCCCGGTGCCCGGTGCCCGGTGCCCGGGACGGATCACTCGGCCCTCGTCAGCTCCTCGGTCATGGCGGAGCGCAACCGCAGTGTGGTGACCAGCCGCTGGAACGCCTCCGCCCAGTAGCCCCCGGCGCCCGGCGCCGCGTCCTCGCGCTCGTCGGGTATCGCGAGCAGCGCCTGGAGCCGGCCGGCCTCCGCCGGGTCGAGGCAGCGCTCGGCCAGCCCCATCACCCCGCTGAAGCTCCACGGGTAACTCCCCGCGTCCCGGGCGATGTTGAGGGCGTCCACCACGGCCCGGCCGAGCGGTCCGGCCCACGGCACCGCGCACACGCCGAGCGCCTGGAACGCCTCCGACAGGCCGTGCACGGCGATGAACCCGGCGACCCACTCGGCGCGTTCCGCCGGTTCCAGTGCGGCCAGCAGCTTGGACCGCTCCGCCAGCGACACCGCGCCCGGGCCGCCCGCCTCCGGCGCCGACGGCGAGCCGAGCAGCGCCCGTGACCACTCGGCGTCCCGCTGCCGGACCGCCGCCCGGCACCAGGCCGCGTGCAGCTCGCCCTGCCAGCCGTCCGCCACCGGCAGCGCCACGATCTGCTCGGCCGTGCGCCCGCCGAGCCGCCCCGGCCAGATCCCGAGCGGGGCCGCCTCCACCAGCTGCCCCAGCCACCACGACCGCTCCC
Organism: Streptomyces sp. NPDC001606; assembly: GCF_053596835.1. NCBI lineage: Bacteria > Bacillati > Actinomycetota > Actinomycetes > Kitasatosporales > Streptomycetaceae > Streptomyces > Streptomyces sp. NPDC001606. The sequence continues at coordinate 114,868 of NZ_JBSFHC010000011.1, read as the reverse complement.
CCCGGCCCGTGGGCGGCTTGGCCACGACGCCGTCCCGCTCCATGCCGGCGTCGCACTCGTGCGGCGCCTCCACCACGAGCACCGGAGCGTCCCCGGTACGGTCCACGGCCACGCACGCGGTGGCCCGTACGGCCATGCGCGCGGCCAGCGCCGAACCCGGCAGCGCGGACAGCAGTTCGGCGGCGGTCGCCCGGACGTTGCGGCTGCGGTCGGCCAGCGCCTGCTCCAGGAACGGCTCGTCCGCCGCGGAAAGATTGAGGCGCAGCGAGTCCAGGAACATCAGCCGGTCCTCCGCGCGTTCCGTCGCCCAGGTCGAGGCGAGCAGCTCGCGCGCGTGTGCCGGGGTCCGGGCGCGCAGCGCGCCGAGCAGGGCCACCCGCTCGGCGAACAGCCCTTCCTGCCACAGCCGCCGGGTCCCCTCGTCGTCCTCGGGCCCGGGCAGCGACATGCCGCCGCCGGGGGCCGCGCGCAGGGCGAACCGCCAGTCCGGGTTGAACCGGGCCAGCCACAGCGCCCGCGGGCCCGCGAACGCCAGCGCCGCCGGGCGCAGATCCGTACGGCCACGGGCCGCGTCCAGCAGGGCGGGCAGGGTCTGCGGCGGCGCCGCGTACCCCTGTGCGTTGGCTGTCGCGAGCCACTGCGGGAGCAGCTCCGTCAGGTCCGGGGAGCTGCCCCGGCGGCCCCCGGACGCGCCGCCGGACCGGTCGGCGAGCAGCGTCAGGAGTCTGCGCTCCGCCGCCGCGGGCAGTGCGGGGCGTGGGTCCTCGGGTGCCCGCTCCGGCCGCCGCGCGGCGCGCCCGGGACGCAGCCCGGCCCGCCGCCGTACGGTCGCCAGGGCGGCCTCGTCCAGCAGGGCGACCGGGGCCGGCCGCCCGGCCGCGCCGCGGGTCGCGGGCCGCCGGTCGGTGCCGAGGAGGGCGGCCGTGACCAGGTCGTCCCAGGCGGGGGCGGGTGAAGGACTGGTGGGGGAGAACGCGTTCATGGCCGTCCCTTCCGGTGGGGTGCGCGATGTCCGCTCGTCTTCGTGGAGGCAGGCCCGGTCAGCACAGCGGCACCGCCTCGCCCGGCCCCTCCGCCCAGGCGGTGAGCGGGGTGAAACCGCGGTGACCGCACTCCCCGAAGACCCGTACCGGCGCGCCGCCGGACAGCGCGACCAGCCGCCACAGGCCGGGGCGGGAGCGGGCGGCCGGGGTCAGCGGCAGCGCGCTGTCGGTGTCGGCGTCGGCCAGCTGCCACCGGTCGCCGTCCTGGACCGGTATCACCCCCTCCAGCGTCACCGGGACCGCCTCCAGCCACGGGTCGTCGCGCAGCGCCGCGCCGTACCGGGCGGCCGCCTCGCCCGTGTCCACCCCCGGCGGGCGGAACCCGGCCGGTGCGGGCGCGGTGAACCGCTCGCCCAGTGCGGACCGGGACTGGCCGCCGCCCGGGTACGCGGACAGCTCCGCCTCCAGCGCCAGGCCGACCGGCAGGGACAGCTCGGGGGCGCGGCCGGCCGCGCCGTAGGACAGCAGCAGCCGGGTGTCTGCGGAGGCGGCGCCGTGCAGCCAGATCCGGCGCGTCGTCAGTTTCGGGTCCACCGTGTCGTACTGGGCGAGGACCAGCCAGCGGTCGCGCACCGGCGGGCCGTCCGCCGTGCCGGGCAGGCCGATCCGGGCGCGGACCGTGGCTGCGAGCGCGTCCGGCAGCCGGTCGCGGTGGAGCCAGCCCTGGTCCAGCAGGTGCAGCAGCGCGCACCCCTCCAGCAGTCGCGCCGGCCAGCCCGCGCCGGAGGCCGGTATCGCCCCCAACTCCCGCACCCGGGCGGCCAGTCCGGGCGCCTGGGCGTCGACCATGCGGGCCGCCGTCTCGTCCCACAGGCCGTACCCCGCCTGCTCGGCCGCGGCCAGGCCGCCGCGCAGCAGGTCGGCCAGGCGCTGCTCCAGCTCCGTGGCGCCCGCCGTGACCCGCTCGGCCCGGCGCTCGGCCCGGCGCCGCGCCGCCTGCGGGTCGGCGGAACCGCCGTCGGCCGACGCCCGACCGTCCTCCCCGCCCTCGCCGTTCTCCCCTTTCTCCGTGCGGCTGCGCCGGCCCGCGAGCCACTGCTCGGCCCAGTCCGGGGGCTGCTGCGCCGGCGGCACCTCGCCCCCCTCGCCCGCCCACAGCACAAGCAGCCCGAGCGCGTGCTTGCAGGGGAACTTACGGCTGGGGCAACTGCACCTGTACGCCGGCCCGGCGAGGTCCACCACCGTCTGGTACGGCTTGCTGCCGCTGCCCTTGCACAGCCCCCACACCGTCTCCTTCCCGCACCCCGTCCCGGACCACGGCCCGGCCGTACCGAGCCTGCTCCCCGCTGTGCGTGACGCGGCGTCAGGCGCCAGTGTCAGCACCTGCTCCACGGTCCAGCGCTCCCCGTGCTCAGTCATGCCACCGACGGTAGGTCCCCCCACTGACAATCGGCCCGGCGAGAGCGTTTGTGCAGGTCAGAGCGATTGTCAGTGGCGTGGTGCACGGTGGATGCCAGACCGAACCGGCCGAGCTGGAGGGGGCCTCAGCCATGACCGTGACCGTGGAACCGACGACCGCTGAAACGCAGCGCGGCGAGGGCGCACAGGTGCTTCGCCCGCACGCCGAGCACGCCTTCGCCGCCGAACTCGCCGCGCTCGCCGCGCAGGACGACCGGCCGCGCCCGGCCCGCTGGAAGCTGTCGCCGTGGGCGGTGGCGACGTACCTGCTCGGCGGCACCCTGCCGGACGGCACCGTGATCACACCGAAGTACGTGGGCCCGCGGCGGATCGTCGAGGTCGCCGTCACCACGCTCGCCACCGACCGGGCCCTGCTCCTGCTGGGCGTGCCCGGCACCGCCAAGACATGGGTGTCGGAGCATCTGGCGGCCGCCGTCAGCGGCGACTCCACGCTGCTCGTGCAGGGCACCGCGGGCACCCCGGAGGAGGCGATCCGGTACGGCTGGAACTACGCGCAGCTGCTCGCGCACGGCCCGAGCCGCGACGCGCTCGTCCCCAGCCCCGTCATGCGGGCCATGGCCGAGGGCATGACGGCCCGGGTGGAGGAGCTGACCCGTATCCCGGCCGATGTGCAGGACACGCTGATCACGATCCTGTCCGAGAAGACCCTGCCCGTCCCCGAGCTGGGCGAGGAGGTCCAGGCGGTGCGCGGCTTCAACCTCATCGCCACCGCCAACGACCGCGACCGGGGCGTCAACGACCTGTCCAGCGCCCTGCGCCGCCGCTTCAACACGGTCGTGCTGCCGCTGCCCGAGAGCGCCGACGCCGAGGTCGACATCGTCACCCGCAGGGTCGAGCAGCTCGGCCGCTCCCTGGACCTGCCGGCCGCGCCCGACGGCATCGAGGAGATCCGCCGGGTGGTGACCGTCTTCCGCGAGCTGCGCGACGGCATCACCGCCGACGGCCGTACGAAGGTGAAGTCGCCGAGCGGCACGCTGTCCACGGCCGAGGCGATCTCGGTCGTCACCAACGGCCTGGCGCTCGCGGCCCACTTCGGCGACGGCATGCTGCGCCCCGGCGATGTCGCCGCCGGCATCCTCGGTGCCGTCGTCCGCGATCCGGCCGCCGACCGGGTCGTCTGGCAGGAGTACCTGGAGACCGTGGTGCGCGAGCGCGACGGCTGGACCGACTTCTACCGGGCCTGCCGGGAGGTGAGCGCATGACCGGCCCGAGCCGGCCCACCGGATCCGGGGGCGGGCCGCTCCTGCTGGGCGTGCGGCACCACGGGCCGGGTTCCGCGCGCGCGGTGCGGGCCGCGCTGGACGCCGCCCGCCCGGCCGCCGTCCTGATCGAGGGCCCGCCCGAGGCCGACGCGCTGATCCCGCTGGCCGCCGCCCCCGGGATGCGGCCGCCGGTCGCCCTCCTCGCCCATGCCGTGGACGAGCCGGGCCGCTCGGCGTTCTGGCCGTTCGCCGAGTTCAGCCCCGAGTGGGTGGCCGTCCGCTGGGCCCTGGAGCACGGGGTCACGGCCCGCTTCATCGACCTCCCGGCGGTCCACACGCTCGCCTGGCAGGACCGGGAGGAGGCAGAGGGGGCCGGGGAGCCCGGGGAGCCGCGCGCCGCCGACGCAGAGGCCGGGGCGGACGCGGCCGGGGCCGCGGAGGACGTCCGGGTCGATCCTCTCGCCGTGCTGGCCGAGGCCGCCGGGTACGACGACCCCGAGCGCTGGTGGGAGGACGTCGTCGAGCACCGGGGGCCCGGCGACCGGGACCCGTTCGCCCCCTTCGCGGCGCTGGCCGAGGCCATGGAGGCGCTGCGCGAGCGCTACGGCGTGGGCGGGCGCCCCCGGGACCTGGTGCGGGAGGCGCACATGCGGCTCCGGCTCCGCGCGGCCGCCAAGGAGTTCGGCGACGCGGTGGCCGTGGTCTGCGGAGCCTGGCATGTGCCCGCGCTGCGGCAGAGGACCACCGTCACCGCCGACCGGGCCCTGCTCAAGGGGCTGCCCAAGGTCAAGACCGACATGACCTGGGTGCCCTGGACACACCGCCGGCTGGCCCGGGCGGGCGGATACGGCGCGGGCATCGACTCCCCGGGCTGGTACGGCCATCTGTTCCGGGCCCCCGACCGCCCCGTGGAACGGTGGCTGACCAAGGTGGCCGGGCTGCTGCGCGAGGAGGACCGGATCGTGTCCTCCGCGCACGTCATCGAGGCCGTACGGCTCGCCGAGACGCTCGCGGCGATGCGCGGCCGCCCGCTGCCCGGCCTGGGGGAGACCACCGACGCGGTGCGCGCGGTGATGTGCGACGGCTCGGACGTGCCGCTGGCGCTGGTGCACGACCGGCTGGTGGTGGGGGACGTCCTCGGCGAGGTCCCGGACGCGGCCCCCGCCGTACCTCTCCAGCGCGACCTGGCCAAGCAGCAGCGCACCCTGCGGCTCAAGCCGGAGGCGCTCGAGCGCGAGCTGGAGCTGGACCTGCGCAAGGAGACCGACACGGCCCGCAGCAGACTGCTGCACCGGCTGCGGCTGCTCGGGATCGACTGGGGCGAGCCGTCCCGGTCCCGGGGGAGCACGGGCACCTTCCGGGAGACCTGGCGGCTGCGCTGGGAGCCGGAGCTGTCGGTGCGGGTGGCCGAGGCGGGAGTCTGGGGGACGACCGTGCTCGCCGCGGCACAAGCGAAGGCGGAGGCGGACGCCACCGCCGCGCGTGCCCTCGCCGAGGTCACCGACCTCGCCGAGCGGTGCCTGCTGGCCGGCCTGCCGGACGCCTTGCCCGTGGTCATGCGGGTGCTCGCCGACCGGGCGGCCCTCGCCACCGACGTCGGCCACCTCGCCCAGGCGCTGCCCGCCCTGGTCCGCTCGCTGCGCTACGGAGACGTCCGCGGCACCGACACCGGCGCGCTGAGCGGGGTCGCGGCGGCCCTGGCCGAGCGGATCTTCGTCGGCCTGCCACCGGCCTGCGCCGCCCTCGACGCCGACGCGGCGGAGGAGATGCGCGGCCATGTGGACGCCGTGCACACCGCGGTCGCCATGCTGGCGGAGACACCGGCCGCCGGCGGACACGGCGATCTGCGGGGCCGCTGGCGCGCCGTGCTGCGGACGCTGTCGTCGCGGGACAGCGTGCCCGGAGTGGTCCGGGGGCGGGCGGTGCGGCTGCTGCTGGACGACGGTGCGGTGCGGCCCGAGGAGGCGGCGCGGTTCATGGGACTGGCGCTGTCCCCGGGCACCCCGCCCGCCGACGCCGCCGCCTGGATCGAGGGCTTCGTCGGCGGCGGGGGCGGGATGCTGCTGGTGCACGACGAGCGGCTGCTCGGCCTGGTCGACAGCTGGCTGACGGCCGTACCGGCGGAGGCGTTCGTCGACGTGCTGCCGCTGCTGCGGCGCACCTTCGCGGCGTACGACCCCGGTGTGCGCCGCACGCTCGGCGAGCTGGTCCGGCGCGGACCCGGGGCGCCGGACGGACGGCCGGCCGGGACCGGCACGGCACCGGGCTTCGCCGCCGATCCCGACACCGAGCGCGCGGACGCGGTGCTGCCGGTGCTGCGGCTGCTGCTGGGCCTGGACGGGGAGCCGGCGACGAGGGACGACAACAGCCTTGCGGGGGTGGGGACATGACGACGAGCGAATCGACCGTGACGGCGCTGGACGCGGGCGGTGACCCGGCGCGGGAGCGGCTACGGCGCTGGCGGCTGGTGCTCGGCGGCGACCAGGCCGACGGCACCGGATGCGCGCTCTCCGGCCGGGACGCCGCGATGGACGGCACACTCGCCGCGCTCTACGGCAAGGGGGACCGACCGCAGGCGGGGCGGGACCGTGCGGCGGGGCTCGGGGCGTCGGCGCCGTCCGTGGCGCGCTGGCTCGGGGACATCCGCACCTACTTCCCGTCCTCCGTCGTCCAGGTCATGCAGCGCGACGCCATCGACCGGCTGGGGCTCGCCTCGCTGCTGCTGGAACCGGAGATGCTGGAGGCGGTCGAGGCCGACGTCCACCTGGTCGGCACCCTGCTCTCGCTCAACAAGGCCATGCCGGAGACGACCAGGGAGACGGCGCGCGCGGTGGTGCGCAAGGTGGTCGAGGAGCTGGAGAAGCGGCTCGCTACCCGCACCCGGGCCACGCTCACCGGCGCCCTCGACCGCAGCGCCCGTGTGCACCGCCCGCGCCATCACGACATCGACTGGAACCGCACCATCGCGGCCAACCTCAAGCACTACCTCCCCGAGCACCGCACGGTCGTACCGGAGCGGCTCATCGGCTACGGGCGGGCGGCGCGATCGGTGCGGAAGGAGGTCGTCCTCTGCATCGACCAGTCCGGTTCGATGGCCGCGTCCGTGGTCTACGCGTCGGTGTTCGGCGCGGTCCTCGCCTCCATGCGGTCGATCAGCACCCGGCTGGTCGTCTTCGACACCGCGGTGGTCGACCTCACCGACCAGCTGGACGACCCGGTCGACGTGCTCTTCGGCACCCAGCTGGGCGGGGGCACGGACATCAACCGGGCGCTCGCCTACTGCCAGGCGCAGATCACCCGGCCCGCCGAGACCGTGGTGGTGCTGATCAGCGACCTCTACGAGGGCGGCATCCGCGACGAGATGCTCAAGCGGGTCGCGGCGATGAAGGCGTCCGGGGTGCAGTTCGTGACGCTGCTGGCGCTGTCCGACGAGGGCGCGCCCGCCTACGACAGGGAGCACGCGGCGGCGCTCGCGGCGCTCGGCGCGCCCGCCTTCGCCTGCACCCCCGATCTGTTCCCGGAGGTGATGGCGGCGGCCCTGGAAAAGCGGCCGCTGCCGATACCGGACCCGGTGTGACACCGGCTCCGGAGCGGCAGGAGGCCGCCGGGGCGGGTGCACCCGGACGGCCGAACGCCCTCGGCCCGTGCGGAGCAGATCACTGCGATTCACATGGATTACGGCACCCTGTGTCAGGAAACCCGGCATCATGTGACAGGTATCACCGCTCGGGTGTGACCCGCGATTTAGAGGCCCCCCGCAAGCAGAGATAACCTGCGAGACGGACATGCCGCGCGCTCGGACACCGTGTGCGCCTCCCTTGTGACAAGCGGACGTCACGTTGCCCTTCGCGGCACGCCCACGCATCCAACGAACCGCGAGATCACTGATAGGGACGGAAGCGCGTGGACCTGTTCGAGTACCAGGCGAGGGACCTCTTCGCCAAGCACGATGTACCGGTGCTGGCCGGTGAAGTCATCGACACGCCTGAGGCGGCCCGCGCAGCCACCGAGCGCCTCGGTGGCAAGTCTGTCGTCAAGGCCCAGGTGAAGGTCGGCGGCCGTGGCAAGGCCGGCGGCGTCAAGCTGGCCGCCTCCACGGACGAGGCCGTCAAGCACGCCGAGAACATCCTCGGCATGGACATCAAGGGCCACACGGTCCACAAGGTGATGATCGCCGAGACGGCTCCGGAGATCGTCGAGGAGTACTACGTCTCCTTCCTCCTGGACCGCGCCAACCGCACCTTCCTCTCCATCGCCTCCGTCGAGGGCGGCATGGAGATCGAGGAGGTGGCGGCCACCCGCCCCGAGGCCGTCGCCAAGACGCCGATCGACGCCATCGACGGTGTGGACGAGGCGAAGGCCCGTGAGATCGTCGAGGCCGCGAAGTTCCCGGCCGAGGTCGCCGACAAGGTCGTGAACGTCCTCATCCGCCTGTGGGACACCTTCATCAAGGAAGACGCCCTCCTGGTCGAGGTCAACCCGCTGGCCAAGGTCGCCTCCGGTGACGTCATCGCCCTCGACGGCAAGGTGTCGCTGGACGACAACGCCGAGTTCCGTCACGAGTGGGACGAGCTCCACGACAAGGCTGCCGCCAACCCGCTCGAGGCGGCCGCCAAGGAGAAGGGCCTCAACTACGTCAAGCTCGACGGCGAGGTCGGCATCATCGGCAACGGCGCGGGTCTCGTCATGAGCACCCTGGACGTCGTCGCGTACGCCGGTGAGAACCACGGTGGCGTCAAGCCCGCCAACTTCCTGGACATCGGCGGTGGCGCCTCCGCCCAGGTGATGGCGAACGGCCTGGAGATCATCCTGGGCGACCCGGACGTCAAGTCCGTCTTCGTGAACGTCTTCGGTGGCATCACCGCCTGTGACGAGGTCGCCAACGGCATCGTGCAGGCCCTGAAGCTCCTCGAGGACCGCGGCGAGAACGTCACCAAGCCGCTCGTCGTCCGCCTCGACGGCAACAACGCCGAGCTGGGCCGGCAGATCCTCACCGACGCCAACCACCCGCTGGTGCAGCGCGTCGACACCATGGACGGCGCGGCCGACAAGGCCGCCGAGCTGGCCCACGCCGCCAAGTAAGCACTCAGGACGAGGACACCAACACACCATGGCTATCTGGCTCAACAAGGACAGCAAGGTCATCGTCCAGGGCATGACCGGCGCCACCGGCATGAAGCACACCAAGCTCATGCTCGGGGACGGCACGAACGTCGTGGGCGGCGTGAACCCGCGCAAGGCGGGTCAGACCGTGGACTTCGACGGCACCGAGGTACCCGTCTTCGGGACGGTCGCCGAGGCCATCGAGAAGACCGGCGCCAACGTCTCCGTCATCTTCGTGCCGGAGAAGTTCACCAAGGACGCGGTCGTCGAGGCCATCGACGCCGAGATCCCGCTGGCCGTCGTGATCACCGAGGGCATCGCCGTGCACGACTCGGCGAACTTCTGGGCGTACGCCGGCAAGAAGGGCAACAAGACCCGGATCATCGGCCCGAACTGCCCCGGCATCATCACCCCGGGCCAGTCGAACGTCGGCATCATCCCGGGCGACATCACCAAGCCGGGCCGCATCGGCCTGGTCTCGAAGTCCGGCACGCTGACGTACCAGATGATGTACGAGCTGCGTGACATCGGCTTCTCGACCGCCGTCGGCATCGGTGGCGACCCGATCATCGGCACCACGCACATCGACGCGCTCGCCGCGTTCGAGGCCGACCCCGACACCGAGCTGATCGTCATGATCGGTGAGATCGGTGGCGACGCCGAGGAGCGTGCCGCGGACTTCATCGCGAAGAACGTGACCAAGCCGGTCGTCGGCTACGTCGCGGGCTTCACGGCGCCCGAGGGCAAGACCATGGGTCACGCCGGCGCCATCGTCTCCGGCTCCTCCGGCACCGCACAGGCCAAGAAGGAGGCCCTGGAGGCCGCCGGCGTCAAGGTCGGCAAGACGCCGACCGAGACGGCGAAGCTGGCTCGGGAGATCCTGAGCGCCTGAGCGTCGCAGCAGTAGAACGCCGGTAGGCCCGTCCCGCTTCCCCGGGACGGGCCTACCGGCGTATCGGCAGCCCCGCGGAGGCCCCACAGGGGACACCGGCCCTCACCACGCCTCCGGCAGCACCCTCTCCCGCCCGCCCGGCGTGGCGCGCAGCTTCGCCCGCAGAGCCTGCTGCTCGCGCGACAGCGGCCCCAGGGCGACCGGCGCCGGAACACCCCGTACCGCCTGCGCCGGGGCGATCGGCGCCTCGTAGTGCGTCGGCGCCGTCCGCAGCGTGAGCGTCGTCGCCCCGATGATCGTCACCGTGAACGCGATCGCCGCCCGCGTCCAGAACGCGTTCCGGCGTTCGCACTCCCGCCGTACCGGCTCCGCCCGCGCCGCGCGCAGCCGCTCCGTGGAGGCCAGTTCGGCCAGCCGCCGGTGCAGCAGCGCGGTGTCGGCCAGCTCGGGCACCCGCGCGGCCACCGCCTCGCGCGCATGGGTCAGCCGGTTGGCGGCCGCCGGGGTGCTGGCCTCCGTCTCCGCCGCCGTCTCCGGCAGATCGAGGCCCACCCCGTCGTACAGCACGAGGGTGCGGCGGTAGGAGGGCGGGAGCCGGAGCAGGGCGTGCAGCAGCGCCCGGTCCGCCGGGTCGGCGGGCGGTGGCTCCGGGGTGCGGTAGCGCGGGCGGAAGCGGTGCCAGGGGGAGAGCGCGCAGTCGTACGCCACCGCCCGTACCCACCCCGCCGGGTCCCGGTCCGCGGCCACCTCGGGCCAGCGCTGCCAGGCGAGCTGGAAGGCCCGCTCCACGGTCTCGCGGGCCAGTTCGCGCCGCCCGGTGAGCAGATAGGTCTGGCGTACGAGCGCGGGGGCGCAGAAGGCGTACAGCGCGTCGAAGGCCTGAGCGGGCGTCAGCGGCGCCGGACCCTCCGCTTCCGGCGCCGACGGCTCCTGATCCCGTGTCAGAGAGCGGGCCGCGCGCAGGCGTCGGCGTTCCTTCGGCGGCGGCAGCGGGCCGGCAGTGCTCTGCGTCGTCACCGTGCGGCACCGTCCTTCCGTGCGAAAAAGAACATAAACGTATATTGAGCGACACATCGGAGGTTCGCCTGTTACGACGGGAAAGCGCGTGTCGTTGGGAGCATGGCGGGGTGACCCAGATGACCGCTCGCCGACCGTCGCCGACGTCCCTGCTCGCCCGGGTGCGCGACCGCTCGCCCGGGCTGGCCGCGAGCCTCCTGGCCGGTGTGGTCGCGGCCGGACTCGGCCTCGGCTCGCTCGCCGTGCTCGTCCTCGGGATGTGGATCAGCTCGCCGTACCCGGACAGCGGGCCGGACGGCGCGCTGCATGTCGCCGCCGCGCTGTGGCTGCTGGCGCACGGCGTGGAACTGGTCCGCACCGAGACCCTCTCCGGCGCCCCCCTGCCGGTCGGGGTGACGCCGTTGCTGCTGCTCGCACTGCCGGTGTGGCTGGTGTACCGGGCGGCCCGGGACGCCACGGACGCCCCCACCGAGCCCGACGGACCGCCCCCGGTGCCGGCCCGGACCGTGTGGACGGGCGTGGTCCTCGGCTACCTCGCCGTCGGCGGCGCGGCCACCCTCTACTGCTCGGGCGGCGAACTGCGCCCCGAAGGGCCCTGGGTGACGGTCTGTCTGCCGCTCGTCGCGGCGGGCGCGGCCGCCGCCGGAGTGTGGACGGCGCACGGCCGCCCACGCGAACCCCTGCTCAGCGTGCTGGTGGTACTGCCGGGGCCGGTGCGGCGGCTGGTGTTCGGCGCGGACGCCCGGGCCCGGCTCGGTACGGCCGTCCGCGCGGCCGGTGCGGCGACCGCCGTGCTCTTCGGCGGCGGAGCGCTGCTGCTCGGCACGTCACTGGCGTGGCACGGCGACACGGCACGGGCCTCCTTCCTCCAGCTGACGGAGGGCTGGACGGGCCGGTTCGCCGTGCTGCTGCTCGGCATCGCGCTGATCCCCAACGCGGCGGTGTGGGCCGACTCCTACGCCCTCGGCCCGGGCTTCACGCTCGGCGCCGGGCACCCGATCCACGCGCTCGTCTCCGACCCCGCCCCGCTGCTGCCGCCGTTCCCGCTGCTCGCGGCCGTGCCCGACCCCGGCGCCGGGACACCGCTGAACTGGGCGGCGGGACTGGTGCCGCTGACCGCCGGGGTGACGGCGGGATGGTTCGTGGCGCGGGCGTCCGTACGGCGGCCAGCGCGGGGGCAGCCGGGGGAGCCCCCACAGATGCGCTGGTCGGCGGGGCGTACCGCCGCCGTGGTGCTGCTCACGGCCGGGCTCTGCGCCGGGATCCTCGCGCTGCTCGCCGAGCTGGCGGGCGGCCCGCTGGGCGTGGCCGCGCTGGTCCGCTTCGGTCCGGTGTGGTGGCAGACCGGCGGAGCGGCCGGGGCGTGGACGGCGGTGACCGGCCTGCCGGTCGCGCTGGTCGTACGGGCGTGGCGGCTGCGCGGCCGGCGCGGGCGGGGGGCGGCCATCCCCGTGCAGGGAGCGGAGCCGGTGAAGCAGCCGGACCAGAAGCCGGACAGGAAAGCGGACAAGAAGCCGGCGCCCGTCGAGAAGTCCACGTCCTCCGTGCAGCCGGTGCAGCCGGTGCCGCCGGTGTCGCCCAAGGACGCGGGTGCGGCCGAGGCCGGGGACATCGACGCCGACGACATGTACGAGGTCCTTCCGGTCGACGCCACCGCCGACCCCTACCCCTCGGACTGGCACGACGATCTCGCGCGCGCCTCCCGCTGGGCGGCCCTGAAGGAAGCGGCGGCCCTGAGAGAAGTGGCAGCCCTCAGGGAAGCGGCAGCCCCCGATGACCTCCCCCTCCCCGACGACCCGGTACGACAGCCCCCGGCACCCCCCGCGCCGCCGACCCCCTGGCCGCCGGCGCCGTGGCCTCCGGCCGGACCCCGGACACAGCTCGAGGAGCCCACGCCGCAGGACCCGGACCGCACACCGGCACGGGAGGTGTCGCCGGAACCGGAACCGGGACCAGAACGGGCACCGGAGCCGCCGAAGGACGGCCTCTAGCCGTTCTCGGCCCCCAGCACCCCGCGCAGCTGCTGCGGCAGCAGCTGTTCGCAGGACTGCTTGGCCTCGTGGGTCAGGGCGTCGTCGAGGCAGGTGTAGTAGTCCCGGTAGACCAGCTGGACCGTGAAGGTCGACGCCACCAGCAGCAGTGCCAGGGAGGCGGTGATCAGGCCGCCGATGGCCGCTGTCAGCTGGGGGCGGCCGGGACCGACGGCCGGGGTGCCGGGGCCGTTCGGGCGCGACGTGGCGCGCAGCGCGCTGGTACCCCAGTACAGGGCCAGCGCGCCGAGCAGCAGGGCGACGTACGGCCAGCCGAAGAGGACGAAGAAGACCGACCACATGCCGGACAGCAGGGCGTAGCGCGCGCGGCGCTGCGCGGGGTCGGTCGGATCCCACCGCATGCCGGACCCGCCGGGCCCACCGGGGCCGCCCGGACCACCCTGCGGACCGCCCTGCGGGCCGCCGCCGGGCCGCTCACCGAAGCCGCCGGGGGAGCGCCCGGGCTGCCGGTCGCTCCACTGGTTCCCCCACGGAGCACCCGGACCGTGCCCCTGACCCGGACCGTGCCCCTGACCCGCATCGGAACCCGGGGCGTCGCCCGTCCCCTCCGGGTGGCGCGGCTGCCAGGGGCGGTCCGGGGAGCCCTCCGGCGGGGGCGCGAACGGATTGTCGTCCCCGCGCTCACCGCTCGGGCGGCCGCCGTTCCGTCCGTTCCCGGACGCCTCCGGCGGCGCGGTCGGCCGCTCCCGCAGCACCACGGTGACGTGCGCCCCGGCCGGCGCCGACTGCGGGGGGAGCGTGAGGAGTCGCGGGCTGCGGTCCGGCATCAAGATGAGCGTCTTCCCCTAGGTGAATCCGACTGGTACGGAACGGGCGGTCACTTCGTGAACGCACCGCACGACAACCGCGTTCCCGACACTCCCGAACCCGCTCCTCGCAGACGCTACCTTCCGGCCCCGCCCCCGCCCCGTGGGGGTTGTCCAGTGTGCCGGTATCGTTGCTGACGGTCGGCTGCTTCGTAGAGTTCCCCGTATCGAGGGACACGAAGCATTCGTACGAATGTACAAGTTCCACAGTTTCCCCGAGAAAGGGCCCCACCGTGGCCGCCACCCCCGCTGGCCCAGCGGTCAAGCGCCTCGTCGTGCTGGTCTCCGGATCCGGCACCAACCTCCAGGCGCTTCTGGACGAGATCGACCGCACCGGAGCCGAGTCGTACGGCGCGCGGATCGTCGCCGTCGGGGCCGACCGCGACGGCATCGAGGGGCTCGCCCGTGCCGAACGGGCCGGGCTGCCGACCTTCGTACGCAGGGTCAAGGACTACGCGACCCGGGAGGAGTGGGACGCGGCGCTCGCCGAGGCCGTCGCCGCCCACGAGCCCGACCTCGTGGTCTCCGCCGGGTTCATGAAGATCGTCGGGAAGGAGTTCCTGACCCGCTTCGGCGGACGCTTCGTCAACACCCACCCGGCCCTTCTCCCCAGCTTTCCGGGGGCCCACGGCGTCCGTGACGCACTCGCGTACGGCGCCAAGGTCACCGGCTGCACCGTCCACTTCGTCGACGACGGCGTCGACACCGGGCCGATCATCGCGCAGGGCGTGGTGGAGATCCGGGACGAGGACGACGAGAGCGCGCTGCACGAGCGCATCAAGGAAGTCGAGCGAAGGCTGCTCGTCGAGGTCGTGGGGCGGCTCGCCCGGCACGGCCATCGCATTGAGGGACGAAAGGTAGTTATCCAGTGACCGCCACCGCCGAGAGCACGAAGCGGCCCATTCGCCGGGCGCTCGTCAGCGTCTACGACAAGACCGGGCTGGAAGACCTCGCGCGCGGCCTGCACGCGGCCGGTGTGGAGCTGGTCTCCACCGGCTCCACGGCCGGCCGGATCGCCGCCGCCGGCGTCCCCGTCACCAAGGTCGAGGAGCTGACCGGCTTCCCCGAGTGCCTGGACGGCCGGGTCAAGACCCTGCACCCGCGGGTGCACGCGGGCATCCTCGCCGACCTGCGTCTCGACAGCCACCGCGAGCAGCTCGCCGAGCTGGGTGTCGAGCCCTTCGACCTCGTCGTCGTCAACCTCTACCCGTTCCGCGAGACGGTCGCCTCCGGCGCCTCGGACGACGAGTGCGTGGAGCAGATCGACATCGGCGGCCCCTCCATGGTCCGCGCCGCCGCCAAGAACCACCCGTCCGTGGCCGTCGTCACCGACCCCGCCCGCTACGCCGACGTGCTCGCGGCCGTCCAGGACGGCGGCTTCGACCTCGCCGCCCGCAAGCGCCTGGCCGCCGAGGCGTTCCAGCACACGGCCGCCTACGACGTCGCCGTCGCCACCTGGTTCGCGACCGGCTACGCCCCCGCCGACGACTCGGGCTTCCCCGACTTCCTCGGCGCCACCTTCGAGCGCAAGAGCACCCTGCGCTACGGCGAGAACCCGCACCAGCCCGCCGCCCTCTACGTCGACGGCACGGGCGGCCTCGCCGACGCCGAGCAGCTGCACGGCAAGGAGATGTCGTACAACAACTACACGGACACGGACGCCGCCCGCCGTGCCGCGTACGACCACGACGAGCCCTGTGTCGCGATCATCAAGCACGCCAACCCGTGCGGAATCGCGATCGGCGCGGACGTCGCCGAGGCGCACCGCAAGGCGCACGCCTGCGACCCGGTCTCCGCGTACGGCGGCGTCATCGCCGTCAACCGCCCTGTCTCCAAGGAGATGGCCGAGCAGGTCGCCGACATCTTCACCGAGGTCATCGTCGCCCCGGACTACGAGGAGGGGGCCCTGGAGGCCCTCACCAAGAAGAAGAACATCCGGGTGCTGAAGGCCCCGGACGGCCCGGCGAACGCCGTCGAGATCAAGCAGGTCGACGGCGGTGCCCTGCTCCAGGTCGCCGACCGCCTCCAGGCCGAGGGCGACGACCCGGCCACCTGGACCCTGGCGTCCGGCGAGGCGCTCTCCCCGGCGGAGCTGGCCGAGCTGGCCTTCGCCTGGAAGGCCTGCCGCGCGGTGAAGTCCAACGCGATCCTGCTGGCCAAGGACGGCGCCTCGGTCGGCGTCGGCATGGGCCAGGTCAACCGCGTCGACTCCTGCAAGCTGGCCGTCGAGCGGGCCGGCGAGGACCGCGCCCGCGGCTCCTACGCGGCCTCCGACGCCTTCTTCCCCTTCCCCGACGGCCCCCAGATCCTCATCGACGCCGGCGTCCGGGCGATCGTCCAGCCGGGCGGCTCGATCCGCGACGAACTCGTCGTGGAAGCCGCGCAGAAGGCAGGCGTGACGATGTACTTCACGGGAACGCGCCACTTCTTCCACTGACGCCCCCAGGCGGTACGCCCCACCACGCACAGTCGGTGACATCCGCGCACCGCGACGGCCTCCGGCCCTCCCCCGGGAGGTCGGAGGCCGTCGTCGTGTCAGGTCAGCAGGGGCGGAGGGACCAGATCGGGTCCCAGGTGGCCGTGCCGGCGTCGTAGGCCGTGGAGGTCCAGCGGACGCTGCCGTCCTGGTTGAAGAACTTGGCGACCGTGCCCGGGGTCTGGTTGTTGGTGTAGGGGCCGTCGCCGGTCCAGTTGTCGAGGTTCCAGGTCTGGCACTTGTAGAAGTCGAACTTGGTGCCGTTGACGAGCATGCACAGGTGGCCGTAGGCGCAGTCGAGGTCCTTCGCGGCGGACCTGTTCTTCGGGGCCTTGGTGAGGGTCAGGCCGTCGTAGCGGACCGTGTCGGCGGAGACGGAGAGGGGCTTCGGGTGGCCCGCGAGGACGTGGTCGGCCACCTGCTGGAGGCTGTCCGGTGCGGCGGCGGTGGCCGCCACCGTGGAGCCGGCGAGCAGGGCGGTGGCCGCGACGAACAGGGCGGCGGACTTGGCGAGGTTCACGTGTTCCCCCTTGTGAACGGTTGTGCGGTGTCGGTCGCTCCGCCCCGGCGTGGTCACCGCGGGGCGAAGTGGCTTCAGCGTCGCAGCCGTTCCGGGGGAGGGGTACCTCGGATGTCTGAGGGTCAGCTGGTGGCCGGCGGTGTGTACTCCTTGAGGTAGTGGGCGACCCGGGTGCAGTAGCCGCGCCAGCGAGGGGGGATTCCGTGAGCGGCGTTCACTTTCGCGTACGACGTCCGGTAGGCAGCGGCGATCAGCAGGCGCTTGTCGCCGGGCAGGCCCGGCTTGAGGCGGGGGTCGATGAAGCAGAGGTAGCGGCCCATCGCGGGGATGGAGAGGGCGGGGGAGAGGGGCGGGGCCGGGGTGGAGGGCGCGGGGATGCCGTTGTCGTTCATCCACCAGCGCAGCACGCCCGGGGTCCAGCGGGCGATGCCGAACTCCTGGTTCTCCGGGTCGGAGAGGTTCGGGTCGAAGCCGCTCTCCGCCTTCAGCATCGCGGCGATCAGCGCGGGGGTGACCGCGCGCCGGGAGCAGAAGTGCGCGGCGTCCACGATGAGTTTGCGGTAGGCGACGGGGACGCCCCTGTCGGTGCGGAGTTCCGCCGAGCCGTAGGAGGCGAGGGCGGTCGGGGTGGGGCCGTGGTGGCCGGGGGCGGCGTCCGGCCGGGCGGCCCAGGTCCAGGCCAGCGTGGCGGTGAGGGTGGCCGACACCGCGGCCAGGGCGATGCGGGAACGGCGGCACAGGCGGGGGGTGGGGGTCGTACCGGAGGCGGCTGCCACCCGGCGGGACAGGGCCTGTGTGGTGACGCGGGTGGCGTGGGTGCGGGCCAGGCAGTCGCGGATGACGTCCCGCCATACGGTGGGGAGTTCGGGGGACAGACGGAGTTCGTCGGTGCCGCGGGCGTAGGCGACGGCCGCGTCCCGGCGGGCCGACGGGGTGCCGCCGGGGAGTGGGAAGGAGCCGGTCAGCACCAGGTGGGCGAGGACGCCGTACGCCCAGACGTCGGCGGAGGGGCGGATCCGGCGGCCGCGTTCGCCGATCTCGGACCAGAGCAGCTCGGGCGGGGTGTAGTCGGGGGTGGAGAAGGCGGGGGTGTAGGCGTGGGTGCCCTCGAGTTCCGCGGCCATGTTGAAGTCGGCGAGCCGGGCCGAACCGTCCGGCATGAGCAGGACGTTGGCCGGTTTCAGATCGCCGTGCACCCAGCCCGCGCGGTGCAGCTGGGTCAGGCCCGCGCAGATCTGGGCGAGCAGCGCGGGACCGGCCGCCGGGCGGGGCTCGGCCGCGAGCAGGGTGGCCAGGGAGCCCGCGGCGCGTTCCAGGACGAGGACCGTCGCGCCGTCGAGCGCCGGGTGGTCCGGGTCGTCGACGACCAGGGTCTCGTACATCCGGATCAGCCGGGGTTGCCGGAGCCGGCCCAGCAGGGCGATCTCGCGCTCGACGAGTTCGCGCAGGTGGGTCAGCTGGCGCGGGGTGCCGGTGCCGGTCGGCAGGAACTTCAGGGCGGCGGTGCGGGGCAGCTCCGGGGAGCCGCCGGCGCGTCGGCCGACGTAGACACTGCCGAAGGCGCCCGTCGCGATCGGCTCGCGCACCTCCCAGACGCCGACCCGGTAGCCCCGGGGCACGGGTACGGCGTACGGCTCGGTCACCGGGGTGCCCGGCCGGCCGTACCGGTCCCGGCCAGGACGGCCAGGTCGTCCTCCCGTACGAGGTCGAAGCGGAGCGCGAGGGAGACCAGGGACTCCTTCTTGCCGTTCAGCCGCGGCCCCTGCTCCGCCTCCTCGGGGCCGGGTTTGAGGCGCAGCTTCACGGCCAGGTAGTCGATGTTCCACTGCACCGAGGTGCGCGAGGCGGCCGGCCAGGCGGGGCGCAGCCGGTCCACGACCTGGTCGACGGTGGGCAGCGGGGCGTGCGGGTCGCCGCGCAGCCGCGGTTCGCACAGCGCGGCCAGGACGGCGAAGTAGCGTGTGGTGCGGTCGACGGAGAAGGCGGGCGCGGTGGTGTCGCCGTCCGCCCCGGCCCCGTCGCGCAGATAGTCGTGGCGCGGCGCCCACACCTCCAGCGCCAGCAGGTCACCGGCGGCGGGCAGCACGATCCGGGAGAACTCGAACGGGACCGGTGCGTCGAGCCGGCCGGGACCGACCTTGATGTGCTCGCCGGCGCCCTCCGGGTTCTCCACGACGTACGTCTGCCGTGCCGAGAGGTTGCTCAGTATCCAGAACGCCCCCTGGGCGCCCAGCTCGCCGGCCCGGCGGGAGACCCCGTCGTGCGGGATCGTCAGGTCGTTGCCGGCCGCCCGGCCGAAGGTGAGGCGCTCGCCGGGGGCCAGCCGGAGGCGCTCGCGCCGGTGTGGGTCCTCCGGAGTCGGCGGAGGTACGACGATGATGCTGTACAAGGTGCGTCTCCCGTGCCTGACGGGTGCCTGACGGCTACCGGGCCAGACTAGGGCGAACACACCAGGGCCGTGTCTCCCCTGAGCGGGTGAGACACGGCCCTTGAGGTGGATTGGCGTGAACCGTTCCGCGGGGCGCGCGGGTTCGGTTCCGCGCGCCGGATCAGTAGTTCGGGCGGTTGAACCAGGAGCTGCCGTTGCTGTTGGCGCAGAACACGATGATCAGGATGCCGAGCACCAGGCTGAGCAGCGCGAAGACATTGGCGCCCAGCAGGCTGAGGAGGCTGAACAGCGTGACGAGCGAGGCGTAGATGATCGCGGAGACGCGCACGCCGCCCCGGCCCTTGCTGAACTTCATGCCGGTGAGGATCGCCCAGAGCGCGAACGCGAGCACGATCACCCCGAAGACGATGATCACGCCCGCGCCGATGCTGGCGGCCTTGTCCGCGTCCGCCGACGAGACGTTGTTCTCGGACGACATGAGGTCCTTGAACCGGCTGGCGAACCAGGCGCTGGCCGCGAACATCAC
The DNA here is from genome assembly GCF_053596835.1 of Streptomyces sp. NPDC001606. Taxonomy (NCBI): domain Bacteria; kingdom Bacillati; phylum Actinomycetota; class Actinomycetes; order Kitasatosporales; family Streptomycetaceae; genus Streptomyces; species Streptomyces sp. NPDC001606. The sequence continues at coordinate 95,424 of NZ_JBSFHC010000011.1, read as the reverse complement.
CACACCGCCGACCGCCTGGAAACCGCCCAGGATGAACAGGAACACCCGGGCCGCCTTCACGCTCCCCGGCATCTCCATGGGGCCGCCCGGGTAGCCGGGCTGCTGGTAGGCGGGGGCGGCGGGGTAGCCGTAACCGGGCTGCTGCGGCTGCTGCGGGTAGCTGTAGCCGGGCTGCTGGCCCTGCGGGGCCCCGTAGGGGTTGTTCGGGTCGCCGAAGCTCATGGCGGTGTTCCTCCGTTGGTCAAAGTGCGGGGACGAGGCGCGGCACTGCACGGAGGAGAGTTCTACAGATGCGGTCCGTCCCCCCGTTGAGCTGCCCGCTGCACTGTTCTGCTCATCGTTCTTGACCGGATAGTCGCTTGTCCAGCCGGGTGCCCGGGGAGTTGTGCAAGTGCAACATCGTCCGGGCACCCGGCCGGGCAGGGGGTACGGCCCTCGGGGACCCGGATTGGAACCGGGGGGCCGTCATCCGCGAGGATGGGGTCATGACCGCCCAGATTCTCGATGGCAAGGCCACCGCAGCCGCGATCAAGTCCGATCTGACCGCCCGCGTGGCGGCGCTGAAGGAGAAGGGCGTCACGCCCGGCCTCGGCACGATCCTGGTCGGGGACGACCCCGGCAGCCAGAAGTACGTCGCCGGCAAGCACCGCGACTGCGCGCAGGTGGGCATCGCCTCCATCCAGCGCGAGCTGCCGGCCACCGCCACCCAGGAGGAGATCGAGGCGGTCGTCCGTGAGCTGAACGAGGACCCGGCCTGCACCGGCTACATCGTCCAGCTGCCGCTGCCCAAGGGCATCGACGAGAACCGGATCCTGGAGCTGATGGACCCGGCCAAGGACGCCGACGGTCTGCACCCCATGAACCTCGGCCGGCTCGTCCTCAACGAGCCCGCGCCGCTGCCCTGCACCCCCAACGGCATCATCTCCCTGCTGCGCGCCCACGGCGTCGAGATCAAGGGTGCGGAGGTCGTGGTCGTGGGGCGTGGCGTGACCATCGGCCGGCCGATGCCGCTGCTGCTCACCCGGCGCAGCGAGAACGCCACCGTGACCCAGTGCCACACCGGCACCCGTGATCTGTCCGCCCATCTGAAGCGGGCCGACATCGTCATCGCGGCCGCCGGCTCCCCGCACCTGATCCGCGCCGAGGACGTCAAGCCGGGCGCGGCCGTCCTGGACGTCGGTGTGTCCCGCAACGCCGAGGGCAAGATCATGGGTGACGTCCACCCGGACGTCGTCGAGGTGGCCGGCTGGATCTCCCCGAACCCCGGCGGAGTGGGCCCGATGACCCGGGCGCAGCTGCTGGTCAACGTGGTCGAGGCGGCGGAGCGCCGTGTCGGCTGAGCAGGCGGCGGGGCGGCCGGCCGACGGTGCGGCCGGTGCGCCGGCCGGCCGGGCCGCGCGCGACGCCCGCGCCACCCGGCGCTTCCCGCGGATCACCAGGGACACCGCGCGGCCCGAGGGCGGCGGACGCGCCGCGGGCGGTGCCGCCCCGGCCCCGGCGCGGCAGTGGCCGATGCTCACCGTGACCGGGCTGGTGGCGATCGGGCTGCTGGTGACCGCGCTCGACGTGTTCCGGGTCGGCACCCTGCTGATCGGCGCCGCCCTGCTGGCCGGTGCGGTGATGCGGTGGACGCTGCCCAGCGTCGGCATGCTCGCCGTCCGCTCCCGCTTCACGGACATCGCCACCTACGGGATCCTCGGCCTCGCGATCGTCCTGCTCGCGATGATGGCCCAGCCCAGCCCGTGGCTCCAGATCCCGTTCCTGAAGGACACCCTGCACTTCACGATCAGCAGATAGCGCATGGCGCGGGTACGGCGGCCCGTCCCCTCCCCCGAGAGGGACGGACCGCCGTCCTCCGTCAGCCTTCCCTGCCATGAAGTGCCTGTTCAACGCCTGTCCGCCCGCTGTGGCACGGAAGTGACCGTTCCGCCACGGTGTCCGTGCTCCGTCACTTCCGTCAGCCCGTGCCATTTGCGGTGTGAAGACCTCGTAGCACCGGGTGCAGAAGCGAGGCGACCCGTGCTCCCGTGCGCCCCCGCTCCGGGAACTGGGATCCTTAGGCAACACATCTCTGTGGGTAGCACTGAGCGGGGGAAGTGGGGGGTGGCGATGCCTCGTTGGAAAGACCTGCCGGACGATCTGGATCCGCAGATCAAGGAGTTCACCAGCCAGTTGCGGCGGCTCGTCGACCGCAGCGGCATGAGCATCGCGGCACTGGCCGACTGCACGGGCTACAGCAAGACGTCCTGGGAGCGCTATCTCGGCGGCCGGCTGCTCGCGCCCAAGGGGGCGATCGTCGCGCTCGCGGAGGTCACCGGCACCAGCCCGGTCCATCTGACCACCATGTGGGAGCTGGCCGAGCGCGCCTGGAGCCGGTCGGAGATGCGGCACGACCGGACCATGGAGGCGATCCGGATCTCCCAGGCCCGCGCGGCGCTCGGGGACTTCGGGGCGGCGGAGGCGACCGGCGGGCCGCCCGCCCGTCCGCGCGGCGGCGCCACCGCGTTCCCGGGGGTCGCCGGCCCGGCGGGCGTCTCGCCGGCCATTCCGACGCAGCCGACGGCCGCCGATGCCGACGCCGCCGCCGACGCCAGGGCCGGGGCCGACGCCGGGGCGCGGGAGGGCGGGGGCCGCGGGGCGGGTCCGGCGGACAGGGCCGGCTCGGGCGGCAACTCCTGGGGAGTGGCCGGATACCGGGGGCCGTCCAAAGCCACTGCCCGCCCGGCCGCGGGCGCGGGTGTACCCGGCGCCGGTGTTCCAGGTGCCCGTGTTCCCGGTGGGGTCGCCGACGTTCCCGGTGCCGCCCGGCCCGCCGCCGAAGGGGCCGAGCGCCGGCAGCGGCTGACGATGTTCCTCGCGGGCCTGGTCGGCACGCTCGCCGTGATCGCCGCCGTCTTCTTCTTCACCGACCACGGCGGCGGCCCGAAGAACGCGCACACCGCCAAGTCGCCCGCCCCCAGCGCCCGTACGCAGGTCAGCGCACCGCCCGGCGTCAAGTGCGCCGGCGCCGCCTGCACCGGCAAGGACCCGGAGGCCATGGGCTGCACCGGCGACCTGGTGATCACCGCCAGGAGCGCCGCCGTCGGCTCCACGGTCCTGGAGGTCCGCTACAGCAAGGCCTGCGGTGCGGCCTGGGGCCGGATCACCGGCGCCACCCAGGGCGACCAGGTCCGGATCTCCGCGGGCAGGCTCCGGGAGACCGGGCGGATCACCGCCGCCGGCGACGCGATCGCCTACACGCCGATGGTCGCCGTACGGTCCGCCGGTGAGGCGACCGCGTGCGCCGCTCTCGCCTCCGGCCGTACGGGCTGTACGAAATAGGACGATGCGGGGGGAGGGGAGCGGCCCGGGGGCGCATCCGGGTGAATTCCCGGGATCCGTAGGCATGGACGGCCGGATCCGGGGCACGCGAACCGTATCCCCCCACGGGAGTCCGGTGAGCCGGTACCCCCAACGGCGGCCGCCTCCGTCCCTACCTCTCCCGGACGGGCGGCCGCCTTTTCCATGCCGCCCGGCCTCCTCCGCCCCGAGCCTGTGGGCTGATCCACACCGCCCCGGACGTCTCGCATGCCGGATGCGCGATAGCCTGACCGCTGGATCTCTCTTGACGCCAAGAGATCGATCATCCGCCCGGGGCAGTGACGCCCCACCGCCAGCTGTCATACGGAGAACGCCATGACCCGCACTCCCGTGAACGTCACCGTCACCGGCGCGGCCGGCCAGATCGGTTACGCCCTGCTCTTCCGCATCGCCTCCGGCCAGCTGCTCGGCGCGGACGTGCCGGTCAAGCTGCGCCTGCTGGAGATCACCCCGGCGCTCAAGGCCGCCGAGGGCACCGCCATGGAGCTGGACGACTGCGCCTTCCCGCTGCTCCAGGGCATCGACATCACGGACGACCCGAACGTCGCCTTCGACGGCGCCAACGTAGCCCTGCTGGTGGGCGCCCGGCCGCGGACCAAGGGCATGGAGCGCGGTGACCTGCTGGAGGCCAACGGCGGCATCTTCAAGCCGCAGGGCAAGGCCATCAACGACCACGCCGCGGACGACATCAAGGTCCTCGTCGTCGGCAACCCGGCCAACACCAACGCGCTCATCGCGCAGGCCGCCGCGCCGGACGTCCCGGCCGAGCGCTTCACCGCGATGACCCGTCTGGACCACAACCGCGCCGTCACCCAGCTCGCGAAGAAGACCGGTTCGTCGGTCGCCGACATCAAGCGCGTGACGATCTGGGGCAACCACTCCGCCACCCAGTACCCGGACATCTTCCACGCCACCGTCGCCGGCAAGAACGCCGCCGAGACGGTGAACGACGAGAAGTGGCTGGCCGACGAGTTCATTCCGACCGTCGCCAAGCGCGGTGCCGCGATCATCGAGGCCCGCGGTGCCTCGTCGGCCGCCTCCGCCGCCAACGCCGCGATCGACCACGTGTACACCTGGGTCAACGGCACCGCCGAGGGCGACTGGACCTCCATGGGCATCCCGTCGGACGGCTCCTACGGCGTCCCGGAGGGCCTGATCTCCTCCTTCCCGGTCACCTGCAAGGACGGTAAGTACGAGATCGTCCAGGGCCTGGACATCAACGAGTTCTCGCGGGCGCGGATCGACGCGTCGGTGCAGGAGCTGGTGGAGGAGCGCGACGCGGTGCGCGGCCTCGGCCTCATCTGACCCGCGCCGCCTCCGGCAGCACTTCGAGCCCGTACGGCCTGGCCGTGCGGGCTCGTGGCCTACGTACCGGCGACTGCTTCCCGCCCAGACGTGTCCGTTTTCTCAGCTTTTCTTCCTGTTTTTCCGTGACGCCGCACACTTTCGGTCACCGATTCCGCATGCCGTTCTGTGGGCTGGGGCAGGCGGCCACGGTCCCCGAGGGGTCACACGTGTGACCGAGGGGAACCGAACAGGAACGGAAGGCAACACCGATCATGGCGGACAGAACGGAACGACAGGCCCAGGCGACCATTCACGCCGGAGGCGAGTGGCTGGAAGCGATCTCCGGGGCGACCCGGGAGATCCTCGACCCGGCGGACGCCCGGCCGTTCGCCGTGGTCGCCGAGGGCGACGAGAAGGACGCCGAGCGTGCCGTGGCCGCCGCACGCCAGGCCTTCGACCACGGGCCCTGGCCCCGCACCCCGGTCGCCGACCGCGCCGCCCTGCTGCGCCGCGTCGCCGATCTCCTCGTACGCGACCGCGAGACGCTCGGCCTGCTGGAGAGCCGGGACGCGGGCAAGACCGCCGAGGAGGGCCGGGTCGACATCGACTGTGTCGCCGACGCCTTCCGCTACTTCGCCGACCTGGTCGCCGCCGAGGCCCCCGGCCGGGTGGTCGACGCCGGCTCACCGGACATCCACAGCACCGTGGTGCACGAGCCGGTCGGTGTCTGCGCGCTGATCACCCCCTGGAACTACCCCCTCCTCCAGGCCAGCTGGAAGATCGCCCCGGCGCTCGCCGCCGGCAACACCTTCGTGGTCAAGCCCAGCGAGATCACCCCGATGACCACCATCGCGCTGCTGGAGCTGCTGGTCGAGGCCGGGCTGCCGGCCGGCGTCGCCAACCTCGTCACCGGACCCGGCCACACCGTCGGCGCCCGGCTCGCCGAACACCCCGATGTCGACCTGGTGTCCTTCACCGGCGGCCTGGTCAGCGGGGTCAAGGTCGCCCAGGCCGCCGCCCCGACCGTGAAGAAGGTCGCCCTCGAACTCGGCGGCAAGAACCCCAACGTGGTCTTCGCCGACGCCTGCGCCACGGACGAGGGCTTCGACACCGCCGTCGACCAGGCCCTCAACGCGGCCTTCATCCACAGCGGCCAGGTCTGCTCGGCCGGCGGGCGCCTCATCGTGGAGGAGTCCGTCCGGGACCGCTTCGTCGCCGAACTCGCCCGCAGGGCCGGCCGGATCCGGCTCGGCCGGGGCACCGAACCGGGCGTCGAGTGCGGCCCGCTGGTCTCGGAGCAGCAGCGCGCCAAGGTGGAGTCGTACGTCGCCTCCGCCCTCGCCGAGGGCGCGGTCCTGCGCACCGGCGGCAAGCGCCCGGAGCCGGACGCCACCCGCCCCGCCACCGGCTACTTCTACGAGCCGACCGTCCTCGACCACTGCCACCGCGAGATGAAGGTCGTCCGCGAGGAGGTCTTCGGCCCGGTGCTCACCGTCGAGACCTTCCGCACCGAGGAGGAGGCCGTCCGCCTCGCCAACGACACGGAGTACGGCCTGGCCGGCGCCGTGTGGAGCGCCGACACCTCCAGGGCCCGCCGGGTCGCGGCCCGGCTGCGCCACGGCACCGTCTGGATCAACGACTTCCACCCCTATCTGCCGCAGGCGGAGTGGGGCGGCTTCGGGAAGAGCGGAGTGGGCCGCGAACTCGGCCCCACCGGACTCGCCGAGTACCGCGAGACCAAGCACGTCTACCAGAACCTCGCCCCGAAGCCCGTCCGCTGGTTCGCCGGCTGAGCCACACCCCGCCACGCCTGACCCCACCCTGGAGTACCCCTCCCATGTCCCAGCACACCCAGATCTACGACTACGTCGTCATCGGCGGCGGCACCGCGGGCTCGGTCATCGCCTCCCGCCTCACCGAGAACCCCGAGGTCACCGTCGCTGTCATCGAGGGCGGCCCCAGCGACGTCGGCCGCGACGACGTCCTCACCCTGCGCCGCTGGATGGGCCTGCTCGGCGGCGAACTCGACTACGACTACCCCACCGTGGAGCAGCCACGCGGCAACTCCCACATCCGGCACAGCCGCGCCCGCGTCCTCGGCGGCTGCTCCTCCCACAACACCCTCATCGCCTTCAAGCCCCTGCCCTCCGACTGGGACGAGTGGGAGGCCGCCGGCGCCAAGGGCTGGGGCGCCGTCCCCATGGAGGCCTACTTCGCCCGTCTGAAGAACAACATCGTCCCGGTCGACGAGAAGGACCGGAACGCCATCGCCCGCGACTTCGTCGACGCCGCCCAGTCCGCTCTCGGGGTACCCCGCGTCGAGGGCTTCAACCGCAAGCCGTTCACCGAGGGCGTCGGTTTCTTCGACCTCGCCTACCACCCGGAGAACAACAAGCGCTCCTCCGCCTCGGTGGCCTATCTCCACCCGGTGCTGGACGAGCGCCCGAACCTCACGCTCCTGCTGGAGACCTGGGCGTACAAGCTGGAGTTCGACCAGGGCCGCGCGGAGGGCGTCCGGGTGCGCACCAAGGACGGCGAGGAGCTGCTGATCCGGGCCCGGAGCGAGGTCGTGCTGTGCGCCGGCGCCATCGACTCGCCGCGGCTGCTGCTCCACTCGGGCATCGGGCCGCGGGCGGATCTGGAGGCGCTCGGCATCCCCGTCGTACAGGACCTGCCGGGCGTCGGCGAGAACCTGCTCGACCACCCCGAGTCGGTCATCGTCTGGGAGACCCACGGGCCGATCCCGGAGAACTCCGCGATGGACTCCGACGCGGGCCTGTTCGTCCGCCGCGACCCCGGACACGCGGGCCCCGACCTGATGTTCCACTTCTACCAGATCCCGTTCACGGACAACCCCGAGCGCCTCGGCTACGAGCGCCCGGCGTACGGCGTCTCGATGACCCCGAACATCCCCAAGCCGAAGAGCCGCGGCCGCCTCTACCTGACCAGCCCCGACCCCTCGGTCAAGCCCGCCCTGGACTTCCGCTACTTCACCGACGAGGACGACTACGACGGCCGGACCCTGGTCGACGGCATCCGCATCGCCCGCGAGATCGCCCGGTCCGAACCGCTGGCCGGCTGGCTCAAGCGCGAGGTGTGCCCCGGCCCGGAGATCGTCGGCGACGCCGAACTCAGCGAGTACGCCCGCAAGGTGGCGCACACCGTCTACCACCCGGCGGGCACCTGCAAGATGGGCGCAGTGGACGACGAACTCGCCGTGGTGGACCCGGAGTTGCGGATCCGTGGCCTGTCCGGCATCCGGATCGCCGACGCCTCCGTCTTCCCGACCATGACCGCCGTGAACCCGATGATCGGGGTGCTCATGGTCGGGGAGAAAGCCGCCGAGCTGATCGGGGGCGGTGCGTGATGAGTAGTACCCCCGTCTTCTCCGTCTCCGGCCTGTGGAAGGTCTTCGGCCCCCGGCCCGAGCGCGTCCCCGCCGACCCCGAGCTGGCCGCCCTCGACCCCGCCGGGCTGCGCGCCCGCACCGGCTGCACCGCCGCCGTCCGCGATGTCTCCTTCGACGTCCGCAAGGGCGAGGTCTTCGTGGTGATGGGCCTGTCCGGCTCCGGCAAGTCCACCCTGGTGCGCTGTCTGACCCGGCTCATCGAACCCACCGCCGGCGCGATCGCCATCGACGGCGAGGACGTCCGCGCGATGGACCGCGCCCGGCTGCGCGAACTGCGCCGCCACCGCGCCGCGATGGTCTTCCAGCACTTCGGCCTGCTGCCGCACCGCACGGTCCTGGACAACGTCGCCTACGGCCTGGAGATCCAGGGCGTGGCGAAGGCCGAACGGCGCGAGCGCGCCGCCGAGTTCGTCGCCAAGGTGGGCCTGGAGGGCATGGAGCAGCGCCGCCCGGGCCAGCTGTCCGGCGGCCAGCGCCAGCGCGTCGGCCTGGCCCGCGCCCTGGCCGTCGACCCCGAGGTGCTGCTCTTCGACGAGCCGTTCAGCGCCCTCGACCCCCTCATCCGGCGCGACATGCAGGAGGAGGTGGTCCGGCTGCACCGCGAGGAGGGCCGCACGATGGTCTTCATCACCCACGACCTCAGTGAGGCGCTGAAGCTGGGCGACCGGATCGCCCTGATGCGCGACGGCCGGGTGGTCCAGCTGGGCACCCCGGAGGAGATCGTCGGCTCCCCGGCCGACGACTACGTCCGCGAGTTCGTCCGCGACGTCCCGCGCGAGCAGGTGCTGACGGTCCGTACGGCGATGAAGTGGGGCGGCTGCGGCGGCTCCGAGCACCCGGGCGCGCTGGCTCCGGACGCGGTGGTCGCGGACGCGATCAGGACGGTGGCCACCCTCGGCACTCCGGCCTGCGTGCTCGCGGACGGCAAGTGCGTGGGAACCGTGGACCACGAACGGCTGCTGGACGTCGTGGCCGGGGTGGATCCGCGCGTGCCCACTCCGCGCACCCCGGAGGCCGTCTGATGGCAACGCTCAGTCTTCCGACCGCCCCGGCCGCACCCCGGGTCCTGAAGAGCCGTACCGCGGGCAAACTCCTCCTGCTCGCCCTCCTCACCGCCGTACTCCTCCCCCTCCTGCACGGCGGCTCCTGGCCGCAGCACCTCACGGTCCACCTGGACAAGCCCCTGGCCGCGGCCAGCAACTGGGTCGTCGACAACCGCGACACCCACCCCCTCTTCCTCTACTTCTTCGGGTACGTCAGCAACGCGGTCGTCCTCTCCGTCCGCGCCGTCTACCTCACCCTGCTCGCCGCGGGCTGGACCGGTGTCACCGCGTTCACCGCCCTCCTCGCCTGGCGCCTGGCCGGGCCCCGGCTCGCCGCCGGTACCGCGGTCGCGCTGCTGACCTGCGGTGCCCTCGGCATGTGGGTGCCGACCATGCAGACCCTCGCGCTGATGGTCGTGGCCGTCCTGGCCTCCGTGCTCGTCGGCGCGCTCCTCGGCCTCGCGGGCGGCCTCTCCGAGCGCCTGCACCGCGCGCTGCGCCCGGTCCTGGACACCATGCAGGTGCTCCCGGCCTTCGCCTACCTGCTCCCCGTCGTCCTGGTCTTCGGCATCGGCGTCCCCGCGGCCGTCCTCGCCACCGTCGTCTACGCCGCCCCGCCGATGGCCCGCCTCACCGCCCTCGGCCTGCGCGGCGCCGACCCCGAGGTCCTGGAGGCCGTGGAGTCGCTCGGCGCCACCCGCCGGCAGCGGCTGCTGACCGCCCGGATCCCGCTGGCCCGCAGCGAGCTGCTGCTCGGCCTCAACCAGACGATCATGATGGCGCTGTCCATGGCCGTGATCGCCTCGGTCATCGGCGCCGGCGGTCTCGGCGACCGCGTCTACCAGGCCCTCGCCTCGGTGGACGTGGGCGCCGCCCTGGCGGCCGGCCTCCCGATCGTGCTGCTCGCGATCGTCCTCGACCGGGTGACCGCGGCGGCGGGCGACGGCGGTACCCGCCCCAGGACCATCGGCCGGCTCTACGTCCTCGCCGTCACCGTGGCGCTCGCCCTGGCCGCCCGCCTCCTCGGCGCCCTGGACTGGCCCGCCGGCCTGACCCTGCACATCGCCGAGCCGGTCAACCGCGCCGTCGACTGGATGACCGGCCACCTCTACTCCGGCGTCCCGGTCGTCGGCGGCACGGCCGACTGGGCGGGGCACTTCACCACCTGGGTGCTCGACCCGGTCCGCGACGGACTCCAGTGGCTGCCCTGGTGGTCGGTGCTGCTGATCGTCGCCGCCCTGGCCTGGCTGATCGGCACCTGGCGCACCGCGCTGACCGCCGTCCTCGCCATGGCCGCGATCGGCGTGCTCGGGGTGTGGGAGCCCTCGCTCGACACCCTCTCCCAGGTGCTGGCGGCCGTGGCCGTCACCCTGGTGCTGGGCTTCGCGACCGGCATCGCCGCCGCCCGCAGCGACCGCGTCGAACGCGTCCTGCGCCCGGTCCTGGACGTCCTCCAGACGATGCCGCAGTTCGTCTACCTGATCCCGGTCGTGGCGCTGTTCGGCGTCGGCCGGGCGCCCGCCGTGGCCGCCGCCGTGGTCTACGCCCTCCCGGCCGTCGTACGGATCACCGCGCAGGGGCTGCGCCAGGTCGACCCGGCCGCGCTGGAGTCGGCGCGCTCACTCGGCGCGACCGGCCGGCAGCAGCTGTGGCAGGTGCAACTCCCGCTCGCCCGGCGGGCGTTGCTGCTCGCCGTCAACCAGGGCGTGGTCCTGGTGCTGGCCGTGGTCATCATCGGCGGCCTGGTCGGCGGCGGCGCCCTCGGCTACAACGTCGCCTTCGGCCTGGCCCAGGGCGACCTCGCGACCGGACTGGTGGCCGGTGCCGCCATCGTCTGCCTGGGTCTGATGCTGGACCGGGTGACCCAGCCGGCCGAGCGCCGCGCGAAGAAGGGAGCGTGACATGCGCGTACGTACGACCGTCGCGACAGCAGCGGTGTCCGCGCTGTTCCTGCTGACCGGCTGCGGTGCCGCCGACATGACCAAGCAGGCCAGCCCGTTCGCCGACGCGCAGGGCGCCAAGACCGTCACCCTGTCCGTGCAGTCCTGGGTGGGCGCGCAGTCCAATGTGGCCGTCGCCCAGTACATCCTGGAGCACAAGCTGGGCTACCGCGTGGACACCGTCCAGGTGGACGAGGTGCCCGCGTGGGACGCGCTGAGCCAGGGCCGGGTGGACGCGCTCCTGGAGGACTGGGGCCACCCCGACCAGGAGAAGCGGTACGTCCAGGACAAGAAGACGATCGTGCCCGGCGGCGGCCTCGGGGTGACCGGCCACATCGGCTGGTTCGTGCCCACCTATCTGGCCCGGCAGCACCCCGACATCACCGACTGGCGGAACCTGAACAAGTACGCCTCCCTCTTCCGCACCGCGGAGAGCGGCGGCAAGGGCCAGCTGATGGACGGCTCCCCGTCCTACGTCACCAACGACAAGGCTCTGGTGCAGAACCTGAAGCTGGACTACCAGGTCGTCTTCGCCGGTTCCGAGGCGGCGCAGATCACCCAGATCAAGCAGTTCGCCAAGGAGAAGAAGCCCTTCCTGACCTACTGGTACGCGCCGCAGTGGCTGTTCAAGAAGGTCCCCATGACGGAGGTGAAGCTGCCGCCGTACAAGGAGGGCTGCGACGCGGACGCGGCCAAGGTCGCCTGCGCCTACCCGCACACCCCGCTCAAGAAATACCTCAACGCCGGCTTCGCGAAGTCCGGCGGGCGGGCGGCGGCCTTCCTGAAGAAGTTCCGCTGGACGACGGAGGACCAGGACCAGGTCTCCCTGATGATCGCGGACCAGAAGCTCAGCCCGGAGCAGGCGGCGCGGAAGTGGGTGGACAGCCACCCCTCCACCTGGAAGCGATGGCTGTCCTGAGCGTCCTCAGCCCAGCAGGCCGGCCGCGATCTCCCGGACCGCGGCCGCGGCCTTGCGCTGGAGGCCCGGACCGAAGGTGATCCGGGTGGCCCCGAGCCCGCCGAGTTCGGCGGGCGAGGGGCCGCTGCCGTCCAGCCGGGCCAGCGCGTTCAGCGGACCCTGGACGGCCGACCGCAGCAGCGGCAGCACCTCGGCCGGCGCCAGGATCGGGTACACGCAGTCGGCGCCCGCCGCCACGTACAGCGCGGCCCGCTCGATGGCCCGTTCCGGGTCGCCGTCGCCGTGTACGAAGACGTCGACGCGGGCGTTGACGAACAGCCGGTCGCCGGCCGCCGCGCGCACCTCGGCGAGGAACTCGGCCTGCTCCCGCGGGTCCTTGAGGGTGCCCCCGACGGAGTCCTCCAGGTTGCAGCCGACGACACCGGCCTCCAGCAGCCGGTCCACCAGCTCCTTCGGCGCGAGCCCGTACCCGGCCTCGACGTCCGCCGACACCGGCACGTCCACCGCCCGCGCGATCCGGGCGACGGCCGCGAACATCTCGTCGGCCGGGGTCTGCCCGTCCTGGTGGCCGAGACTGGCGGCGACGCCCGCGCTCGGCGTGGCCAGCGCCGGGAAGCCGGCCTCGGCGAAGACCCGCGCGCTCGCCGCGTCCCAGGGACCCGGCAGGACCAGCGCATCGCCCGGGGCCCGTCCCAGGTGCAGCGCGCGGAACTCGTCGGCCTTGCTCATGGCTGGTAACCCCCTGGTGCGGTACGACGGCTGACCATGATCCGGTTCCAGCCGTTGATGACGGTGATCAGAGCGATGAGGTGGGCCAGCTCGGCCTCCTCGAAGTGGCGGGCGGCCCGGTCGTACACCTCGTCCGGCACAAAGCCCTCGGTGAGCACGGTGACCGCCTCGGTCAGGGCCAGCGCGGCCCGCTCCCGCTCGCTGAACAGGTCCCCGGCCTCCTCCCAGGCGTTCAGCAGCTGGATGCGGTCCTCCGACTCGCCGTTCTTCCGGGCGGCCTCAAGGTGCATGTCCAGGCAGAACGCGCAGTGGTTGAGCTGGGAGGCGCGGATCATCACCAGCTCGGCGAGGACCGGGTCGCCGAGCCCGCGCTTGGCCGCCGCGCTCACCGCGGACATCGCCGCGCCGACCTGCCGGTCCAGCAGCTGGGTACGGCTCACTTGTACTGCCCCGCCTGGTAGTGGCCCGGGGTCATCCGGGTGGTCACGGCGAACCGGTTCCAGGCGTTGATCACCGCGATGGCCGCGATCAGCTGGGCCAGCTCGGCCTCCTCGAAGTGCTGCGCGGCCCGGTCGTACACCTCGTCCGGCACGAAACCGTCGGTGAGCACCGTGACCGCCTCGGTCAGCTCCAGCGCCGCCAGCTCCTTCTCCGTGTAGAAGTGCCGCGACTCCTGCCACGCGCTGAGCTGCACGATCCGCTCCACGCTCTCACCGGCCGCGAGCGCGTCCTTGGTGTGCATGTCGAGGCAGAACGCACAGTGGTTGAGCTGCGAGGAACGGATCTTCACCAGCTCGGCCAGCTTCGGGTCCAGCCCCTGCCGGGCCGCGGCGTCCAGCCGGACCATCGCCTTGTAGACCTCGGGCGCGTGCTGGGCCCAGCGCATCCGCGGGGCGTGTTCGGCGGCGTACTCGACGGTTTCCTGTGCTGTGCTCATGCCTCGACCCTAGAAGCCGGGCAGCCCAGGAGTATGGTCCATTTCCATGGCGAAATCATGGGCCACTTTGGGTGTGGACCTGCACCTGGAACCGTCCGGCGGCGGCGGGCTGCGCCGCAACCTCACCGACGCGCTGCGCGACGCCGTCCGCACCGGCCGCCTCGCCCCCGGCACCCGGCTGCCGTCCTCCCGCTCCCTCGCCGCCGACCTCGGCATCGCCCGCAACACCGTCGCCGAGGCCTACGCCGACCTGGTCGCCGAGGGCTGGCTCACCGCCCGGCAGGGCTCCGGCACCCGGGTGGCGGACCGCGCCGTGGCCCCGCCACCCGAGCGCCCGGCGACCGCGCCCCCGCACCGCCGGGAACCCGGCCGCCCGGTCCACAGCCTCGTCCCCGGCACCCCTGACCTCGCCTCCTTCCCGCGCGCCGAGTGGCTCAGGGCCGCCCGCCGCGCCCTCGCCGCCGCCCCGAACGACGCCCTCGGCTACGGCGACCCGCGCGGCCGCCCCGAACTGCGCACCGCCCTCGCCGGATACCTCGCCCGTGCCCGGGGCGTGCGCGCCCACCCGGACTCCGTCCTGGTCACCGCGGGCTTCTCGCACGCCCTGCGGCTGCTCGGCCCGGCGCTGCGGGCGCGCGGGGTGCGCACGGTGGCGGTCGAGTCGTACGGACTGGACCTGTACTGGCGTCTGCTGCGCACCGCCGGCCTGGCCACCCCCGCCCTGCCGTACGACGAACTCGGCACCGACACCCGCGCGTTGGGCGACGCCGGGGCCGTGCTCCTCACCCCGGCCCACCAGTTCCCGATGGGCACCGCCCTGCACCCGGACCGGCGGGCGGCCGTCGTCGACTGGGCGCGCCGCACCGGCGGCCTGGTCCTGGAGGACGACTACGACGGCGAGTTCCGCTACGACCGCCAGCCGGTCGGCGCCCTCCAGGGCCTCGACCCCGACCAGGTGGTCTACCTCGGCACCGCCAGCAAGGCGCTCGCCCCCGGCCTGCGGCTGGGCTGGATGGTGCTGCCGCCCACGCTCATCGAGGAGGTGATCGCGGCGAAGGGCCATGTGGACACCGTCGGCGCGCTGGACCAGCTCACCCTCGCCGAGTTCCTCGCCTCCGGCGCCTACGACCGCCATGTCCGCTCCGCCCGGCTGCGCTACCGGCGCCGCCGCGACGCCCTCACCGCGGCCCTCGCCGACCGCGCGCCCGACGTCCGCGTCACCGGGATCGCCGCCGGCCTGCACGCGGTGCTGCGGCTGCCGCCCGGCACCGAGCAGTCGGTGGTCCAGGCCGCCGCCTGGCAGGGCCTGGCCCTGCACGGCCTCTCCTTCCACCGCCATGAACAGGCCGTCGCCGAACCCCTGGACGCCCTCGTCGTCGGCTACGGCACCCCGCCGGACAGCGCCTGGGCGGGAGCGCTGGACGCACTGTGCCGGGTACTCCCGTGATGGGGTACAGTTGATCACGCAAGGCCGCCGGAAAACCCGGTGACCGGCAGTGCGTTGGTGGTCCAAGGAAAGACGCCCCGCTTCCTGCGGGGAAATGCAGGTGCAAGGCCTGCCCGGCGCTCGAACCGAACCCCGCCTCCGATTCCGGAGGCGGGGTTCGTGCGTTGAGCCCCTGAAGCAGCCAACTCCCGTGAAATCAGGAGATTTCGCAGCTAGTCTCCTGCTGGTCGTTTCTGAGGGTGGCCGAGATCACCGCCCTGCCGGTGGAGCCGGCACCGGACCGGTCCGCCGCCATCCGCCCGGACCCGCGCCCGGAGTCCCGCCCGTCCGCTTCCGTCGCCGTCTTCGAGGACGTCACGTTCACCTACCCCGGCCGCCCCGAACCCGCCCTGCGGTCCTTCTCCCTGGAGGTACAGGACGCCCCCGTCATGGCCGGCTCACTGCGGGAGAACCTCGCCTACGCCCTCGACGGCGTCGGCGAGGACGAGCTCGGGACGTCCTCGCCGCGACCCGGCTGAAACCCCTCGTGGCCCGGCTGGGCGGGGATCTCGACGCCCGGATCGAGCATCGCGGCGTCTCCCTGTCCGGCGGCGAACGCCAACGCGTCGCCATCGCCCGGGCCCTGCTCAGAAAACCCCGGCTGCTCCTCCTGGAGGAGGCCACCTCACAGCTGGACGCGGTCAACGAGGCGGCGCTGCGGGACGTCGTACGCGAACTGTCCACCCGGATCGCCGTGCTGGCGGTGGCGCACCGCCTCTCCACGGTGCGCGGCGCCGCACGGATCGCGGTCGTCGAGGACGGCCGGGTCCGCGCCACGGGCACGCACGAGGAACTGCTGAAGACCAGCCCGCTCTACGCGCGACTGGCCTTCCACCAGCTCTCCGACGCCTGAGCCGTCAGGACGCCTCGACCTCCGCCTCTGCCTCAGTCGCCGCCGGTGCCTCGCCGAACCGGGCGAGCGCCAGGGCGCCCACGACGGCCACCGCGAAGCCCAGCACCGCCAGCCAGGCCAGGCCCTCCCGGGTGCGGTCGCCGAGCCAGATCACGCCCACCGCCGCCGGGCCGAGCGTCTCGCCGATCACCAGACCGGCCGTGGCCGTCGTCACCGAACCGCGTTGCAGCGCGGAGGTCAGCAGCATGAAGGCGGCGCCGCCGCCGATGACCAGCGCATAGGCCGCCGGGTTGGTGAACAGGTCCGCGGGCCGGAGCGAGTCGATCAGCCGTACCGACACCTCCACCACCCCGAACCCGAAACCGGCCCCCAGCCCCAGCACCAGCGCCCGCGCCCCGCCGGACAGCCGTCCGCCCGCGAACGCGAGCAGCAGCATCGCGGCCGCCACCGCGAGCATCGCGTACCGCAGGGTGTCGGAGCCGGCCCGGTCGCCCTCCGGCCCGGACGCCAGCCCCAGCATCGCGAGCCCGGCGCACACCACACCCACCGCGCCCCACTCCGTGCCGCTCAGCCGCACCTTCAGCAGCCGCGCCGCGACCACCGCGGTCACCGCGAGACTGGACGCCAGGGCCGCGCCGACCGCATAGATCGGCAAGGAGCGCAGCGCGGCGATCTGGAACAGGAAGCCGATCCCGTCCAGCGCCAGCCCGACGATGTACCGCCACTGCCGCATCGCCCGCAGCAGCAGTGCCGCCTCGCCCCCCTCGCCCGTACCGGCCGTCCGCGCGGCCACCGCCTGCAACACCGTCGCGGTACCGAAGCAGACCGCCGCGCCAAGGGCGCACACCATTCCAAAGAGCACAAAGGGACTCTAGGAGAAGGCCCTACCGGTCACCCACTTGGGCCTGCGCTCTTACCGTTCTCTAGGCTGACCGCCGAAACGAAGGAAGCGGTCACGACACACGGGGGAGACGGACATGGCCGACACACGACGGCGACTGCGGTCCGGCACGGTGATCCTCGGCGGCATGGGCCTGCTGGCCGCCGCCCTCACCGCCTGCTCCTCCGACCCGGACAAGCGCTGCGTCGACCGCGACAGCTACCAGGCCGCCAAGGGGTACAAGGCCGTCTCCGACAAGAACTGCACGTCCGTCACGTCCGTGGACGGCGACTGGTACTACGGCGGCAAGAAGAAGGGCTCCTGGGTGAGCGGCGGCTCCTTCACCCCGCCCCGCAAGAGCTCCGGCGGCTCCTCCGGCGGCAGCGGGGTCCACCGCGGCGGCTTCGGCGGCAGCCACTACCACAGCTCCGGCGGCTGAGCCGGACACCCGGTCGGACACCCCGCATGGAACGCCGCACCACCACGCCCCGTCCCGGCTGGCAGCAGACCGTCGAGGAACAGGGACTGGTCTACCCGCTCACCCGCCACCCCGACGGCTCCCTGCGCCCCTACTGGGACGAGAGCGCCTACTACGTCTTCTCCCTGCCCGAGGTCGAGGCGCTGGAGGACACGGTCGGCGAACTGCACCGCATGTGCCTGGCGGCCGCCGACCACCTGGTGACCGGCGACCGCCTCGCCGACCTCGGCATCACCGACCCGCGGGTGGCGGCGGCGGTCGCCGAGTCCTGGACCCGCCGCGCCGAGCTCCCCTCCCTCTACGGCCGTTTCGACCTGCGCTACGACGGCACCGGCCCGGCCAAGCTGCTGGAGTACAACGCCGACACGCCCACCTCCCTGGTGGAGGCCGCGTCGCCCCAGTGGTTCTGGATGGAGGACCGCTTCCCCGGCGCCGACCAGTGGAACTCCCTGCACGAACGGCTGGTCGACGCCTGGCGCGCCCAGGCCCCGCTGCTCCCGCCCGGCAGCCCCCTGCACTTCGCGCACTCCGCCGCCGACGAACTCGGCGAGGACCTGATGACGGTCGCCTATCTGAAGGAGACCGCCGAACAGGCCGGACTCGACACCGACTGGCTGCCCATGGAGGAGATCGGCTGGGACACCCTCTCCGGCCGCTTCGTCGACAACCGGCTCCGTTTCATCCGCGCCCTCTTCAAGCTCTACCCGTGGGAATGGCTCACCACCGACGCCTTCGGCGGCCATGTCCTCGACACCCTCGACAACGGCGGCGGCACCGGCAGCACCCTGTGGATCGAGCCCGCCTGGAAGATGCTGCTCAGCAACAAGGCCCTGCTGGCGGTCCTCTGGGAGCTGTTCCCCGGCCACCCCAACCTCCTCCCCGCCTACCTGGACGGCCCCCGCGACCTGGCCGGCACCCACGGCTACGTCGCCAAGCCGCTCCTCGGCCGCGAGGGCGAGGGCGTCACCGTCCACCCGCCGGGCGCCGAACCCGTCGTACGCGACGAACCCAGCTGCTACCAGCAGCTCGCACCCCTGCCCGCCTTCGACGGCAACCACGTGGTGCTGGGCGCCTGGACCGTCCGCGGCGAACCGGCCGGGCTCGGCATCCGCGAGTCCACCGGCCTGATCACCGACGAGTACGCCCGCTTCCTGCCCCATGTGATCCTCTGATCCGCCGGCCGCACCCCGGCGAGAGGTGTCGCTCGCATGGTGGACGCGGGACCTGCGCCGCGCGACGCGCCCGGTAGGCTGATCAGCGGGCCGTGACTGGCGCGCTGGGATGGGACGGACCATCGGGGAGCGGCCCGGCGGGAAAACAGTGCCGTGCGCCTGGGCCGAACGTAACGCTGTACATGAGTTGTACGCACGCCGTCCGGAGGTCCCCATGCCGAAGCAGCACCCTTCCACCGAGTCCACCGCCTTCCGCGCGGCGCTCGACGTCATCCGCGCGGTCGAGCCGCGGGTCGCCGACGCCATCGGCCAGGAGGTCGCCGACCAGCGCGAGATGCTCAAGCTGATCGCCTCCGAGAACTACGCCTCCCCGGCCACCCTGCTGGCCATGGGCAACTGGTTCAGCGACAAGTACGCCGAGGGCACCGTCGGCCGCCGCTTCTACGCCGGCTGTCGCAACGTCGACACGGTCGAGTCGCTGGCCGCCGAGCACGCCAAGGCCCTGTTCGGCGCCCGGCACGCCTACGTCCAGCCGCACTCCGGCATCGACGCCAACCTCGTCGCCTTCTGGGCCGTACTCGCCGACCGCGTCGAGGCGCCCTTCCTGGAGAAGACCGGCGCCCGCCAGGTCAACGACCTCACCGAGGCCGACTGGGCCGAGCTGCGCCAGGCCTTCGGCAACCAGCGCATGCTCGGCATGTCCCTGGACGCCGGCGGCCACCTCACCCACGGCTTCCGCCCGAACATCTCCGGAAAGATGTTCGACCAGCGCTCCTACGGCACCGACCCGGCGACGGGCCTCATCGACTACGACGCCCTGCGCGCCCAGGCCCGGGACTTCAAGCCGCTGATCATCGTCGCCGGCTACTCCGCGTACCCCCGTCTGGTGAACTTCCGGATCATGCGCGAGATCGCCGACGAGGTCGGCGCGACCCTCATGGTCGACATGGCGCACTTCGCCGGCCTGGTCGCGGGCAAGGTCCTCACCGGCGACTTCGACCCGGTCCCGCACGCCCAGATCGTCACCACCACCACCCACAAGTCGCTGCGCGGCCCGCGCGGCGGCATGGTCCTGTGCGACGACTCCCTCAAGGACCAGGTCGACCGCGGCTGCCCGATGGTCCTCGGCGGCCCGCTCCCGCACGTCATGGCCGCCAAGGCCGTCGCCCTCGCCGAGGCGCGGCAGCCCGCCTTCCAGGACTACGCCCAGCGCATCGTGGACAACTCCCGCGCGCTCGCCGAGGGCCTGATGAGCCGCGGCGCCACCCTGGTGACGGGCGGCACGGACAACCACCTCAACCTGATCGACGTCGCCACCTCCTACGGCCTCACCGGCCGCCAGGCGGAAGCGGCGCTGCTCGACTCCGGCATCGTCACCAACCGCAACGCCATCCCGGCCGACCCGAACGGCGCCTGGTACACCTCCGGCATCCGCGTCGGCACCCCCGCGCTCACCACCCGTGGCCTCGGCACGGCGGAGATGGACGAGGTGGCGGGCCTGATCGACCGCGTCCTGACCACCACCGAGCCGGGCACCACCAAGTCCGGCGCCCCCTCCAAGGCGGCCCACGTCCTGGACGAGAAGGTCTCCCAGGAAATCGCCCAGCGGGCAACGGACCTGGTGGCGGGCTTCCCGCTGTACCCGGAAATCGACCTGGGCTGACCGACGCCCCAAGGGGCAGCCAACCCAGGGGCGCGGGGCCGCATCCATATGCGGCTCCGCCGCGGGGCGCGACCAGCCACGGACGGCCCGCAGCCCCCCGCGCCCCGAACCACCCCCCCACCTCCCGGGCCAACAACCCCCCCAGCCGATGAGACAATGGGCAACATGGCCACCGCTGATCGACCTCGCGTGCTCTCCGGCATCCAGCCCACCGCCGGTTCGTTCCACCTCGGCAACTACCTCGGTGCCGTCCGCCAGTGGGTGGCCCTCCAGGAATCCCACGACGCCTTCTACATGGTCGTCGACCTGCACGCGATCACGGTCCCGCAGGACCCCGCGGACCTGCGCGCCAACACCCGCCTCGCCGCGGCCCAGCTGCTGGCCGCCGGCCTGGACCCGGACCGCTGCACCCTCTTCGTGCAGAGCCACGTCCCCGAGCACGCCCAGCTCGCCTGGGTCATGAACTGCCTCACCGGCTTCGGCGAGGCCAGCCGGATGACCCAGTTCAAGGACAAGTCCGCCAAGCAGGGCGCCGACCGGGCGAGCGTCGGTCTGTTCACGTACCCGATCCTCCAGGTCGCGGACATCCTCCTCTACCAGGCCCACCAGGTGCCGGTCGGCGAGGACCAGCGCCAGCACATCGAGCTGACCCGGGACCTGGCCGAGCGGTTCAACGGCCGCTACGGCGAGACGTTCACGATCCCGGCGCCGTACATCCTCAAGGAGACGGCGAAGATCTACGACCTCCAGGACCCGTCGATCAAGATGAGCAAGTCGGCGTCCACGCCGAAGGGCCTCATCAACCTGCTCGACGAGCCGAAGACCACCGCCAAGAAGGTCAAGAGCGCCGTCACCGACACCGACACCGTGATCCGCTACGACGCGGAGAACAAGCCGGGCGTCTCCAACCTCCTCACCATCTACTCCACGCTCACCGGCACCTCGATCGCCGAGCTGGAGCAGGAGTACGAGGGCAAGATGTACGGCGCGCTCAAGACCGACCTCGCCGAGATCATGGTCGAGTTCGTCACCCCGTTCCGGGAGCGCACCCAGCAGTACCTGGACGACGCCGAGAGCCTCGACAAGATCCTCGCCAAGGGTGCGGAGAAGGCGCGCGCCGTCGCCTCCGAGACGCTGGCGCAGGCGTACGACCGCGTGGGCTTCCTCCCGCCGAGGCACTGAGGGGCACGGACCGGCGCCGCGCCGCACGGACCGGCGCTGAGGCGCACGGTCGTACACACGTCCTCGTGGGCGGAGCGCTGCACATCACTTCCGCTGCGCCTGCCCACAGGACTTCCATGGCCGTACAGTCGATAGCCGACGGCCGGACGGCACGGCTGTGACAAGACGACAGACGCGACGACAGGAGACGACGTGGGGACCGTAACGATCGGCGTGTCGATCGCGGTTCCGGAGCCTCACGGCAGCCTGCTCCAGGAGCGGCGCGCGGGCTTCGGCGACGCCGCGGCTCACTGCATCCCCACCCATGTCACCCTGCTGCCGCCGACCGAGGTGGACGAGGCCGACCTGCCGGCGGTCGACGCGCACCTCAGCGCGGTCGCCGCGGCCGGCCGGCCCTTCCCGATGCGGCTGTCCGGCACCGGCACCTTCCGCCCGCTGTCCCCGGTGGTCTACGTCCGGGTCGTCGAGGGCGCCGAGGACTGCACCTGGCTCCAGCAGCGGGTCCGGGACTCCTCCGGGCCGGTGGCGCGCGAGCTCCAGTTCCCCTACCACCCGCATGTCACCGTCGCCCACGGCATCGAGGAGGCGGCGATGGACCGCGCCTTCGAGGAGCTGGCCGGGTTCGAGGCGGAGTGGCCGTGCACCGGGTTCGCGCTGTACCAGCAGGGCGCCGACGAGGTGTGGCGCAAGCTGCGGGAGTACAGCTTCGGCGGCGCGCTGGTGCCGCCGCAGGCCCTGCGCGGGGCGGACCGCAGCACGGTCTCCTAGACCTCCAAGGGGAGCCGTCGGTACAGCGGGCGCGGGGTGTGGCGCAGCGCCGACATCAGCAGCCGGAGCCGTCCCGGCACCCACACCACCTCCGAGCCCCGGCGCAGCCCCAGTTCGATGGCCGTGGCCACCGCCTCCGGGGTCGTGCCCAGCGGGCCCGCCGCCCGCAGCGGGCCGGGGCGTACGACCATGACGTGCACGCCGGTGCCGTGCAGCGCGTCGCCGAGACCCTGGGCGAAGGCGTCCAGACCGGCCTTGCTGGAGCCGTAGATGAAGTCGGCGCGCCGGGCGCGTTCCCCGGCGACGGAGGACAGCACCACCAGCGAGCCGTGCCCCTGCGCCTGGAGCGCCCGGGCGGCGACCAGCGCGGCGGAGACGGCGCCGGTGTAGTTGGTCTGCGCGACCCGCACGGCCCGTACCGGGTCGCGTTCGTCGTGCGCCTGGTCGCCGAGGATGCCGAAGGCGAGCAGCACCAGATCGATGTCGCCCTCGGCGAAGACCTTGCCGAGCGCGGTCTCGTGGGACTCGGGGTCGAGGGCGTCGAAGTCGACCGTGCGGGTGTCGGCGCCGAGCGCGCGCAGGGTCTCGGCGGCCCGCTCCAGCGCGGGGGAGGGGCGGCCCGCCAGCCACACCGTACGGGTGCGGCGGGCGATCAGCCGGCGGGCGGTGGCGAGCGCGATCTCGGACGTGCCGCCGAGCACGAGCAGGGACTGGGGGAGGCCGAAGGCGTCCTTCACGACAACTCCTGGAAGACGGGCCGGGCGTGCAGTGGTCGTCACAGGCCCAGGCGGCGGGCCAGGTCCGAGACGAAGACCCCGCGTGGGTCCAGGTCCGCCCGCAGGGAGCGGAAGTCGCCCAGTCGCGGGTACATCGCGGCGAGCAGATCGGGGCGCAGCCGGCCGTCCGCGGCCAGACAGACCCGGCCGCCGACCGCGGCGACCTCCTCGTCCAGGGTGTCGAGCAGCCCGGCGAGCCCGGGCAGCGCGGCCGGGAACTCCAGGGCGAGGCTCCAGCCGGGCAGCGGGAAGGACAGCCAGCCGGGGTCCGCCTCGCCGAAGCGCTTCAGCACACCCGGACCGGCCGCACCCCGCCGGCCGGCCACGCGCCGCACGATGCGGTGCAGGGTCTCCTCCTGGCCGTGCCCGACGACGAACCGGTACGGCACGACACCGCGGCCTCCCTGGGGCAGGGCGTGCAGGGGGCGCAAGGAAGCGGACAGCCGCCGCAGTTCGCCGGTGCGGGCCCGGGGGACGGTGTGGAACCACAGGCCGTCCACGAGTCCGGCGGCGATCCGGCCGAGCCGGGCGGAGGGGGCCGCGGGCAGCGGGGTGCGGGGCAGGGCGGCCGACAGCCGCCGCCAGGGGCTCGCACCGAGGGCGTCGGGCGGGGTGTGGTCGCCGCGGACGAGGACGCCGCGGCCGGTCGCCGCGCCCCGGGCGGTCAGGTCGACCCGGGCGGCGGAGTAGCGGTAGCGGTGGTCGGCGGCGGCCAGACGGTCCATCAGGACGTCGAGGTCGGGGGCGCGTTCGGTGTCGACGGTCAGATACGACGTCCGCACCGGGAGCAACCGGATCGTGGCCGTGAGGATCACGCCGGTCAGGCCCATCCCGCCGGCCGTCGCCTCGAACAGCGGGGTGCCCGGCCGTACCGTGCGGACCTCGCCGTCGGCGGTGAGCATCTCCAGCGACAGCACATGGCGGGAGAAGGAGCCGGAGACATGCTGGTTCGGGCCGTGCAGGTCGGCGCCGATCGCCCCGCCGACCGTCACCGGGCGGGGGCCGGGGGCGACCGGCACGAACCAGCCGAGCGGGAGCAGCACCTCGGCGAGCCGGTGCAGGAAGACGCCGGCGTCGCACAGCACGAGGCCCTCGGCGGCGTCGACGACATGGATCCGGTCGAGGCCGGCCATGTCGAGGACGGCGCCGCCCGCGTTGCGTGCCGCGTCCCCGTGCGCCCGGCCGGAACCGCGTGCGACGGTGCCGCGGGTCCCGCAGTCGCGTACGGCGGCCGCGGCCTCCTCGTACGTGCGCGGACGGATGACGGAAACGGTGTCTCCAGGCATGTCGGTGACCGTATCGCCCCTGTATGGGTGGTTAGTTACTGAACATTCGCCCACTCCACACAATGGGTGATTAGTGGGATGTCATACCAGCGCGTCCTCGGGGCAGGAGAGGATCATGGACTGGCTCAAGAAGCTGCCCGTCATCGGGCCGGCCGTCACCTGGCTGACGGCCACCCACGCCTGGCGGTCGTACGAGCGGCTGGACCGGGTGAAGTGGTCGCGGCTGGCCGCGGCGATGACGTTCATCAGCTTCGTGGCGCTGTTCCCGCTGCTGACCCTGGTGGCCGCGGTCAGCGCCGCCACGCTCAGTCCCGGCCGGCAGAAGACGGTCGAGCACAAGATCGCCGAGCAGTTCCCGGGGGTCATCTCCAACCAGCTGAACCTGACCTCGCTGGTGGACAACGCCGGCACCGTCGGCGTCATCGCGGGCGCACTGCTGCTGTTCACCGGCATCGGCTGGGTCGGCCAGACCCGGGACTGTCTGCGCGCGGTCTGGGAGCTGCCCGACCGGCCGGAGAACCCGCTGGTCACCAAGGCCAAGGACGCCGGCATCCTGTTCGGGCTCGGCGGCGCCCTGCTGATCACGCTCGCCGCGTCCACGCTCGCCTCGGCCGCCGTCGGCGGGCTCTCGGGGCTGCTCGGGCTGAGCGGCCACGGCTGGGGTGTGGTCCTGCTCCGGATCGCCGCGTTCGCGGTCGCCGCGCTCGCCGACTTCCTCGTACTGCTCTACGTCCTGACCCTGCTGCCCGGCGTCGAGCCGCCGCGCCGCCGCCTGCTGGTCGCGGCACTGCTCGGCGCGGTCGGCTTCGAACTGCTGAAGCTGCTGCTCAGCGGCTATATCCAGGGGATCGCCGCGAAGAGCATGTACGGCGCGTTCGGCGTCCCGGTGGCGCTGCTGCTGTGGATCAACTTCACCTCGAAGCTGGTCCTGTACTGCGCGTCCTGGACGGCCACCCAGCACACCGAGACGGCGGCGCCGGAAGGTGTCACGGACGCGTCCGCCGGCGTACCAGGTCCGGCAGCGGCCAACGGCGGTTGACCAGGAACGCGGCGGCTGCGAGCACCATCAGCGCGCCGCCCGTGATGGCCAGCGCGGTGCCCACCCCGCCGGCCCCGCCCCCGGCGGCCGAGCCGGCCACCGGCTTCGCCGCGGGTCCGCCGGTCCCCGAGCCGCCCTGCGCGGAGGCGCCCGCGCTGGGCCGGCCGCTGGCGGCGGCGACGCTCTTCGGCGGCACCAGCTCGCCCACCGGCGTGACCTTGCCGGCCGCCTGGAAGCCCCAGTCCAGCAGCCGCGCGGCCTCCTTGTAGACCTCGTTGTGCTCGTGCTTCTGCGGGTTCATCACGGTGACGAGCAGCACCCGGCCGTTGCGCTCGGCGACGCCGGTGAAGGTGGCGCCCGCGTTCGTGGTGTTGCCGTTCTTCACCCCGGCGATGCCCTGGTAGACGGGCACATCGGTGTCCCCGCTGAGCAGCCGGTTGGTGTTGCGGATCTCACCGGACTCGAAGGTGGCGCGCACGGTCGAGCAGTAGTCCCGGAAGTCCTTCTTCTGCAAGCCGGACCGGGCGAACAGCGTCAGGTCGTACGCCGACGACACCTGGCCCGGTTCGTCGTACCCGTCGGGCGAGACGACGTGGGTGTCGTCCGCCTGGAGCTCGTCGGCGTGCTGCTGCATGTCCTGGACGGTCTGCCGGACACCGCCGTTCATGTGCGCGAGGACGTGCACGGCGTCGTTGCCCGAGCGCAGGAAGACCCCGAGCCACAGGTCGTGGACGGAGTAGGAGCGCCCCTCCTTTATCCCGACCACGCTCGACCCGGCACCCATGCCGGCCAGGTCCCCGGGGATGACCTTGTGCTCCATGGTCTTCGGGAAGCGGGGCAGCACGGTGTCCGCGAAGAGCATCTTCAGCGTGCTGGCCGGGGGCAGCTGCCAGTGCGCGTTGTGCGCGGCGAGTACGTCGCCGGACTCGGCGTCCGAGACGATCCAGGACAGCGCGGTGAGGTCCTTCGGCAGCACGGGCACGCCCGGGGCGAGGTTCACCTGTGTACCGGCCTGGCCCAGCCGGGCGCCGCCCACGGTGGACATGCCGTTCGGGGGTGTGGCGGTCGCACTCGCGGAGGGGGCGGGGGCGGCGAGGGCGGCGGGGGTGGCGACGGACAGCGACAGCAGGGTGACACAGGCGGCCGACAGCAGGCGTCGGCTGGTCTTCTTGGGTGCGGGCACGCTGGGAAACGTACCTGGCGCGGACGGCGAAGTTCCACGTCCCGCCTCACCACCACCCCCGGCACGGAGCCGGAGCGCGGACGGCGATACTGGTCGCATGAAGCTAAGCCGCCCGGTCTCCTGGTTCCTGCTCGCTTTCGGGGTGTGGTCCTGGGTCATCTGGGTCACCTTCGTCAAGAATCTATGGATGGACGCCAGCGGGCTCGCCTTCCACCACGGCCACCCGACCGCCTACTTCTGGGTCCACCTGCTGCTGGCCGTCGTGTCCTTCGTATTGGGGACGGCCATCGGCGCCATCGGGTTGCGCAGTCTCCGCACCCTCCGCCACACCCCCTGACCCCCTCACCCGGGCAGGAGCCGCACCCCACCCGGGACCTTTCTCACACCACCCGGCTGCCGGAAACGATCGCTCCGGTGTGGAGGGCCTGTGAAACAGGGGGATAACAACGCTTCGGTAAGTTCTTGCGCCTACTGGTCAGAAAGCCCTTCCCCCAGGTGAAACCGGTGTGATTAGGTGAGCCGCGCCACTCTGGGGAAGTGGCTCATTCGTGCTGGTCCAGGGGTAGGGCCTGGAAGGGCCTGGGGAGGGCACCACCATGCGATCTGTTCGCATGCGCATTCTCGTGACGCTGCTCGTGCTCGCGGCCGTGGGAATCGGCGGCTGGCAGCTGCTGCCGTCGCAGGAGGACAAGAACAAGACGATCACGGTCGGTACGACGGACGCCGTCACGGACCTGGACCCGGCCGGCGCGTACGACGCGGGTTCCTGGGCCCTGTTCAGCAACGTCTTCCAGACACTGCTCACGTTCGAGCCGGGCGGCGTGGAGCCGGTCCCGGACGCGGCGCAGAGCTGCTCCTTCGTGGGCAGCGGCTCGAAGACGTACCAGTGCACGCTCCGCGACGGCATCACCTTCCCGAGCGGCCGGGCGATGACGGCCGAGGATGTGAAGTACTCCTTCGACCGGGTCAAGAAGATCAACTCCGATGTCGGCCCGGCCTCCCTCTTCGGCACCCTCGGCTCGGTCACCGTCGACGGCACCAGGAAGGTGACCTTCCATCTGTCGACCCCGGACGCCACCTGGCCGCTGAAGGTGGCCACCGGCGCCGGTTCGATCGTGGACAAGGACAAGTACCCGGCGAACGCCCTGCGCAAGGGCACCTCCGTCGACGGCACCGGCCCCTACACGCTGACCTCGTACACCAAGGGCGCGAAGGCCGACCTCGACCCCAACTCCCGCTACAAGGGCTACCTCAGCGGGACCGGACGCCCGGTCGAGCTGCGCTACTACACCGACTCCGACCAGCTGAACAACGCCTGGAAGTCCCGGCAGATCGACGTGGCCAGCCGCACCCTGCCGCCGGGCGTGCTGTCCCAGCTGAACCCCAGCGACCCGAACAGCCGCATCACCGAGTCGGACAGCTCCGAGACCCGCAACCTGTACCTCAACACCCGCGCCGGCTCACCGCTGCACGACCCCCGGGTACGGCAGGCGCTGGCCTGGCTGGTCAACCGCGAACAGCTGGCCGCCACCGTGTACCAGGGCACCGTCGACCCGCTCTACTCGCTGATCCCGACCGGCATCACCGGCCACACCACCTCGTTCTTCGACGCGTACCCGACGCAGAACGTGCAGAAGGCGCGGGCGCTGCTCACCGAGGCCGGGGTCTCCCTGCCCGTCCGCTTCACCTTCGGCTACGGCCGGAACCGGGGCGCCGGCGAGCAGGAGGCCGCGACGCTGAAGAAGCAGCTGGAGGCGGGCGGTCTGTTCCAGGTGGACGTCAAGGGCTATGAGTGGACCGACTTCCAGAAGCGCTGGGCCGCCGGGCAGATGGACGCCTGGGCGGTCGGCTGGGTGGCCGACTACCCCGACCCGGACACCTTCGGCTCCGCGCTCGTCGGCACCGGCTCCACGATGAGCACCGGCTACAGCAACAAGGCGGTCGACCGTCTCATCCAGGACAGCCAGCAGTACACCGACCGCTCCCGGGCCGCGAAGGACTTCCGCGACATCCAGGCCGACGTGGCCCGGGACGTGCCGCTGATCCCGCTGTGGCAGCGCAAGGAGTACGTGGTCAGCACCGAGGACGTGGGCGGCGGCCAGTACCTGGACGACGGCACGGGCGTGTTCCGCCTGTGGCGCCTCCAGTGGATCTGACCGGTCCGCTCACCGGCCCGGATCCGGCAGCGCCCTCGTCATGCCCGGCAGGAAGTCCGTGAACAGCTCGTGGACCTCCAGGACCAGGGGGCGCAGCACCCGGAACCGGGCCAGGGAGACCCCGCGCGCGGTCAGCCGGGCCCCGCGCCGCGCCAGCCGGTAGCTGCGCTCGCGCCCCGGCGTCCGGTCGAAGATCCAGTACAGGATCAGCCCCATCTGGGACAGCCACATCAACTCCGGCAGCACCTCCCGGAGTTCGGGCGCCACCTTCGTCTTCGAGCCGGCCAGCACCTCCCGGTGCACGCTGATCGCCTGCTCGCGGGCGTGCTCGCTCTCCGGCGAGAAGGGGCTGAGCGGGCTGTCCGGGTCGGCGGCGTTCTTGAAGAACTGCACCGCGAACTCGTGGTACGGCCGCGCGATGTCCAGCCACGTGGTCAGCACGCCCGCGAGCCGCGCCTCCAGGTCGGTCTCCCGGGCCAGGACCTCCCTCACCGCCTGCTGGTGCTCGGCGGCGATCCGGTCGTAGAACCCCTGGATCAGGTGTTCCTTGCCCTCGAAGTAGTAGTAGGCGTTGCCGACCGAGACCCCGGCCTCCTGGGCGATGGCCCGCATGGTCGTCTTGTCGTACCCGCGCTCCTGGAACATCCGCATCGCGGTCTCCAGGATCAGCGCGCGGGTCTGCTCGGACTTGCTGCTGGGGGAGCCGGCCGCCTCGGGGCCGTCGTACTTCACGGGCACGATGCAGAGCCTAACGAGTGACGCGGGCGCCCTCGGACCAGGTCGGCCGCCGGCCCGGCCCGCTCAGCTCGCCACCAGGCGGCCGCTGCGGCCCAGCTCCGGGCGCTTGGTGTAGTCCGTGAACCCGATGACGTTGCCCCACGGGTCGGCGATCTCCACCGTCCAGCCGGTGGCCACCGGGAAGGGCCCGTCGAGCGGTGCGATGCCCGCCGCCGCCAGCGAGCGGGCCGCCGTACGGGCGTCCGCCACCTCGATCCACACCCGCGGCGAGGGCCAGGGCGGCGGCCGGTGCCCCAGCACCTCCTCGTGCCGCAGCAGGATGCCGGGCGTCTCGCCGCCGACCTTCAGCAGCGCGATGCCCGCCTCGTCGAAACGGAAGGCCACCGCGAACCCGGCGCGCTCGTAGAAGCCGACGGCCGCGCCGAGGTCCCCGACGGGCAGCAGGACGTTGTCGAATCCGAGCGGTTCGTACGACTGGTCGTCTGACATACCGTCAGAATAGGCGCCGGA
This sequence comes from Streptomyces sp. NPDC001606, assembly GCF_053596835.1. Lineage (NCBI taxonomy): Bacteria > Bacillati > Actinomycetota > Actinomycetes > Kitasatosporales > Streptomycetaceae > Streptomyces > Streptomyces sp. NPDC001606. The sequence goes on along the minus strand of NZ_JBSFHC010000011.1, from coordinate 65,630 downwards.
GCGGCCGCGACCCGTGATTCACATGCTGCTGAGCGAACGGGCGTAGTTGACCTGGCCCATGACCATCTGGAAGGTCTCCGGACCGGTGGCCGGGATCATGGTCTGGTGGTGCCGGCCGCCGCTGGTCACGGTGACCTGCACGTAGCCGGTGGTCTTCTTCTCCTTCATCAGCAGGAAGAGCAGGCCGAGCAGGCAGAAGATGAAGAAGATGATCGCCAGCACGATGGCGTGCGACGGGATCTTCTCCTCGGTGTGCGACATGTCGGTGGCGTTCCACACCGCACCGCGCAGCGGCATGGTGCCGGCCGGGGTGACGATCTGATCGCCCGTCACCGTGATGTCCCCGATGGCCACCAGCGGTGCGCCGCCCATCGGCGCCGGAGCCCCCTGCTGCTGGGGGAAGCCCGGCCCCGGCACCTCGGGGTACCCGGCGGCGTCGTACGCCGGGGCGGGGTTGGGGTAGCCGTAACCGGGCTGCGCGGGCGGGGTCGGCGGCTGCGCGGGCGGCTGCCCCGGACCCCATCCACCGCCGCCGTTCTGGTACGGATTCTGCTCGGACATGCTGCTGCCCCCCGATGACGAAGATGCCGTGTGTGTGGGTACTGCGACGAAGGGCCGTCCCCCCGGTCACCGGGAGAACGGCCCCTCGCATTGTGCCAGGCGTCGGCTCAGTAGCGCCGGGTGATCAGCGCCCTCTTCACTTCCTGGATCGCCTTCGTGACCTCGATACCGCGCGGGCAGGCGTCCGTGCAGTTGAAGGTCGTGCGGCAGCGCCACACGCCGTCGCGGTCGTTGAGGATCTCCAGCCGCTGCTCGCCCGCCTCGTCACGGCTGTCGAAGATGAAGCGGTGGGCGTTCACGATGGCGGCCGGACCGAAGTACTGGCCGTCGTTCCAGAACACCGGGCAGGACGAGGTGCACGCCGCGCACAGGATGCACTTCGTGGTGTCGTCGAACCGCGCCCGGTCCTCGGGCGACTGAAGGCGCTCGCGCGTCGGCTCGTTCGTGTCCTTGGTGACCAGGAACGGCATGACGTCCCGGTACGCCTGGAAGAACGGCTCCATGTCGACGACCAGGTCCTTCAGGACCGTCAGGCCCTTGATGGGCTCGACCGTGATCGGCTTCTCGGGGTTGATGTCCTTGATCAGCGTCTTGCAGGCAAGGCGGTTCCTGCCGTTGATCCGCATCGCGTCCGAGCCGCAGATGCCGTGCGCGCACGACCGGCGGAAGGTGAGGGTGCCGTCGAGTTCCCACTTGATCTTGTGGAGGCCGTCGAGGACCCGCTCCTTGGGGTCGATCTCCACCTGGAAGTCTTCCCACACGGCCTCCGCCGCGACCTCCGGGTTGAACCGGCGGATCCGGAAGGTGACCGTGATGTACGGGGAGGCCGCGGACTCCGCCTCGACCTTGTCCAGAACAGGGGTAGCCATCAGTACTTACGCTCCATCGGCTGGTAGCGGGTCTGGACGACCGGCTTGTAGTCGAGACGGATGGATTCGGTCCCGTCGGCGCCGACCTCGCGGTACGCCATGGTGTGGCGCATGAAGTTGACGTCGTCGCGGTTCGGGTAGTCCTCGCGGTAGTGACCGCCGCGGGACTCCTTGCGGGCCAGCGCCGAGACGCACATGACCTCGGCCAGGTCCAGCAGGTTGCCCAGCTCGACGGCCTCCAGCAGGTCGGTGTTGAACCGCTTGCCCTTGTCCTGGATCGCCACGTTCCGGTAGCGCTCCCGCAGCTCGCCGATCTTCTCGACGGCCGCCTTGATCGTCTGCTCGGTGCGGAACACCATGACGTTGGCGTCCATGCAGTCCTGGAGCTCACGGCGCAGGGTGGCCACCCGCTCGGTGCCGGTGGAGTTGCGCAGGCGCTCGATCTGCTCGACGACCAGGGACTCCGGGTTCTCCGGCAGCTCCACGTAGTCGTTCTTGGCCGAGTACTCGGCGGCGGCGATGCCCGCGCGGCGGCCGAACACGTTGATGTCCAGCAGCGAGTTGGTGCCGAGCCGGTTGGCGCCGTGCACGGAGACACAGGCGACCTCGCCGGCCGCGTACAGACCCGGGACCACCGTGGTGTTGTCCGCCAGGACCTCACCCTCGACGTTGGTCGGGATGCCGCCCATGGCGTAGTGCGCGGTCGGCTGGATCGGGATCGGGTCCGTGTACGGCTCGATACCGAGGTAGGTCCGCGCGAACTCGGTGATGTCCGGGAGCTTGGCGTCCAGCTGCTCCGGCGGCAGGTGGGTCAGGTCCAGGTAGACGTGGTCGCCCTCGGGACCGCAGCCGCGGCCCTCGCGGATCTCCGTGTAGATGGCGCGGGAGACGACGTCACGGGACGCGAGGTCCTTCATGACCGGCGCGTACTTCTCCATGAAGCGCTCGCCGTCCTTGTTGCGGAGGATGCCGCCCTCACCGCGGGCGCCCTCCGTCAGCAGGATGCCCATGCGCCAGATGCCGGTCGGGTGGAACTGGAAGAACTCCATGTCCTCCAGCGGCAGCCCGCGCCGGTACACGGCGGCCTGGCCGTCACCGGTCAGGGTGTGCGCGTTGGAGGTCACCCGGAAGAACTTGCCGCAGCCGCCGGAGGCGTAGATGACGGCCTTCGCCTGGAAGATGTGGATCTCGCCGGTGGCCAGCTCGTACGCCACCACGCCGGCCGACCTCTTGACGCCGTCGACCTCGGTGATCAGCTGGTCCAGGACGTAGAACTCGTTGAAGAACTCCACGCCCTCCTTGACGCAGTTCTGGTACAGCGTCTGGAGGATCATGTGGCCGGTGCGGTCGGCCGCGTAGCAGGCGCGGCGCACCGGCGCCTCGCCGTGGCTGCGGCTGTGACCGCCGAAGCGGCGCTGGTCGATGGCGCCGTCCGGGGTCCGGTTGAACGGCAGGCCCATCTTCTCCAGGTCGAGGACGGCGTCGATGGCCTCCTTCGCCAGGATCTCGGCGGCGTCCTGGTCGACCAGGTAGTCACCGCCCTTGACCGTGTCGAAGGTGTGCCACTCCCAGTTGTCGTCCTCCACGTTGGCGAGCGCGGCGGCCATACCGCCCTGCGCGGCGCCCGTGTGGGAGCGGGTGGGGTAGAGCTTGGTCAGGACCGCGGTGCGGCTGCGCTTGGTCGCCTCGATGGCGGCGCGCATGCCCGCGCCGCCGGCGCCGACGATGACGGTGTCGTACTTGTGGATCTTCATGTTTCTCGCAGCCCCGTGCCTAGCGGATGTTCGGGTCGAAGGTGAAGATCACCAGCGTGCCGAGCAGGATGGTGAACACCGTGGCGGTGTAGAGCAGGGCCTTCAGCCACATACGGCTGGCCGCCCGCTCCGCGTAGTCGTTGATGACCGTGCGCAGGCCGTTGGCGCCGTGCAGCATCGCCAGCCACAGCATCAGCAGGTCCCAGACCTGCCAGAACGGGGACGCCCAGCGGCCGGCCACGAAGGCGAAGCCGACCTTGGAGACGCCGCCGTCCAGCACGAGCTGGATCAGCAGGTGGCCGAGGACCAGGACGACCAGCACGATGCCGGACAGGCGCATGAAGAGCCAGGCCGCCATCTCGAAGTTGCCCCGGGTGGAACGCGGGGTCTTCTTGGTGCGCTTGCGCGGCGCCTCGATGAGCGGGGCCGGGTTGTCGACGGTGTAGACGGGGGCACCCTCGACGGGGCCGACTCCGGACGCGGTGGATTCAGTGGTGGCCATGGATCTCAGCTCCCGAACAGAACACGAGCGGCGTGGCCGAGGACCGGGTAGATCGCGCCGATCATCAGCACGAGCCAGACCCCGACGACGCTCCAGAGCATCTGCTTCTGGTAGCGGGGGCCCTTCGACCAGAAGTCGACGGCGATGACGCGCAGGCCGTTGAGGGCGTGGAAGAGGATGGCGGCGACGAGGCCGTACTCCAGGCACGCGACGATCGGCGTCTTGTAGGTGGCTACGACCTTGTCGTAGTCCTCGGGGCTGACACGGACGAGAGCGGTGTCCAGCACGTGGACGAACAGGAAGAAGAAAATGAGGACGCCGGTGACTCGATGAGCCACCCAGGACCACATTCCTTCCCGGCCGCGGTACAGCGTTCCAGCCGGCACGGAAGAACCCTCCGGGAGCGGGGACTAGGGCCGCGCCGGCTTCTCTGTCGGTCGGGCCCGGCCGGGTACGGTCCACCGGCCCTCAGCATCGTATCCAGGCCAACCTGTGTCGCTTACAGGGGGCCTACTTGTGTGATCGAACTGGCACCGGATGGGTTATCGGATGTGCGGCGGACGGCTCGCTCAGATGCCGGATGCGGGTGCCTTTGGGCTGGTCATGCTCGTTCGCGCGGCGCCCAGGGCCGCGGTCAGCCGGCTTCTCGCCAGCCGCCTGAGTTCCTCCGCCGTCGTCACCCGTTCGTCCTCCGGATCGTTTGTCAATCGTGACCGGATTCCTTCGAGGATGTGATCGAGGGTTTCGTCCGGGTGGACGTCACCCAGGTAGATGACGAACGCATGGCCGAACTTGGACTCGTACGCGGCGTTCGCGGCGCTCAGCGCCATATGGGCCGCGGAGTAGGTGTCCGCCGGCAGCTCGGGGAGCGACTCGCCGGCCAGCGCCTCGGCCAGGTCGGCCGGGGAGAGGTCGTACGCCGCCTCGTCCGCCGCGGCCAGCAGTGCGGCCAGATCCGGATAGGGGCGGTGCTCGGTCACCCGGTCGGACCAGCGCAGGCTGCGCAGACAGCGCAGGAGCAGGGCGCGGGCCTCGTCGGCCGGGGCCGCGTTGAAGGCGGCCAGGGGCGTGGGGAGGTGAGGGAGCGGGTGGCCGGGCAGCGTAGGTCCTCGCGTCACGGGTGATGTGGCAGGGGATCTTGTGAAAGGTGTGTCGTCAGGCTATCGAGAGTGGTCACGGTGTGTCCGTGCGATGCCTGAATTTCACCCGGACGGAAGAGTTTCGGAACGCCTGGGTGACGGGTGTGGCGCCGTTCGGTCGTACGTTGGCAGGGTGACCCAGCACAGGCGCCGGGAAACGGCGCAGCAGGTGATACGGAAGCGTGCGGTGGTGGCGGCGGCGTTCGTCGGCACCGTGGCGCTCGGAACGGGTGTCGGGGTGTGGGCCTCGTCGGCCGGCGGCGGCGGGCACTCCGCCGACGCGGGGCGGACGGCGTCCGGCTCGGACGGCGGACGCCTCGGCGTGTCGCCCGGTACGACCTCCGGTACGGCCCCGCCACCGGCCGGCGTGTCGCCGCGGCCCAGCCGGTCCTATCCGCTGTCGCAGACGCCGCGCACGATACCCGCGGTCCGCTCCCACACCCCGGCGCGCGGGCCCGGCTGGCAGCCCCGCAAGGGCGACCGGGTGGTGGTGGGCGACGGCGCCCTGGCCGACGAGGGCCGGCTGATCGCCGGGGAGCTGGGGCTGACGTACGCGGGGGAGCGGGACGACGTACGGGCGGGCGATGTGCGGCTGGCGCTGGGGGGCGGGGGCGGGAACCAGGAGTCGTACACCATGACCGTGCGCGGCGGACGGGTCGACATCAGCGGGCCCGGCGAGGCCGGTGTCTTCTACGGCACCCGCACCCTGAAGCAGGAGGTCCACGGCGGCGGCACGGCCCCGGAGGGGGTGGTCCGGGACGCACCCGCCAAGCCGGTGCGCGGGTTCATGCTGGACATCGCCCGCAAGCCGTTCAGCGAGGCCTGGATCGAGGACCGGATACGCGAGCTGGGGGACCTGAAGTTCAACGAGCTGGGCCTGCACTTCTCCGACGACCAGGCCTTCCGGATCGAGTCCACCAGCCACCCCGAGATCGTCTCCCCGGTCCACCTGACCAAGGCCCAGGTCCGCCGGATCGTGGCGCTGGCGGACAGCCGGCACATCACCGTCGTCCCGGAGATCGACTCGCCCGGGCATCTGGGCGCCGTGCTCGCCGCCCACCCGGACCTCCAGCTGCGCAACGCGAGCGGGATCGCCACCAAGGGCGCGATCGACATCTCCAAGCCCGCCTCCGCGAAGCTCGTCGACGATCTGCTGAACGAGTACGCGGGCCTGTTCACCGGCGGCCAGTGGCACCTCGGCGGCGACGAGTACCAGGCGCTGACCGTGCGGAACCCGCAGACGTCGTATCCGCAGCTGGCCGCCGCCGCCCGGGCCGCCTACGGCTCCGGCGGCACGGTCGCCGACCTCGCCACCGGCTGGCTGAACGCCCGCGCCGCCACCGTCCGCGCCCACGCCAAGACCGCACGGGCCTGGAACGACGGCTTCTACCGCGGCACCTCCGTGCAGCCCGCGGGCGATCTCCAGGTCGCCTACTGGACCGGCAAGGAGATCGGCGCCCGCCCGCCGCTGGACTATCTGAGCGCGGGCCGCACGGTGCTCAACTACAACGACGAGTTCCTCTACTACGTCCTCGGGCAGCCGCAGACCTTCGTGTATCCGACCGGACAGCGGATCTACCAGCAGTGGAACCCGCGCGTGCTGCGCGGCACGGCCGCCGTGCCGGCGCGCTACGACGGCCGGATCGCCGGCGGCTCCTTCGCCGTGTGGTGCGACTTCCCGAACGCGCAGACGGAGGCGCAGGTCGCGGCCGGGATCCGGATGCCGCTGCGGGCCACCGTGCAGAAGCTGTGGGACCCGGGCACCCCCGCGCTGTCCTGGGCGGCCTTCACGGCGCTGGCCGGCCGGCTGGGCTGAGGGCCGCGGCGGGAACCGGCCGGGCCGAGGGACGCGGCGGGAACCGGCCGGGCCGAGGGACGCGGCGGGGGCCCGGCCGGGCCGAGGTGGGGCGACGGGAACCGAGTGGACGTGCCGGGGCGTCGGCCCGTATGTTCCGTTGACCGTTTTTCCAAGATCGCGCGTCCGGCCGTACGACGGCCGTGCCCGCGCTTCTGCTTCACCCGGGGGATCTCCACATGACCTCGCCCATGCCCGCCGCCCCGCCCTTCACGCCCGGTGCCGTCCTGCGCTCGCCGGTGGGGCTCGGCCGGGCCGCCGCCACGCTGCTCGGTGTGGTGATCGCCGCCGACCTGTTCGCCGTCGTCGCCGACTGGATGGAGTTCAGCGTCTCCGGTGAGCTGCTCGGCGGGGCCACCGGCTCCGCCGTGATCCACCGGGCCGACCGCGCCGACACCGTGTACAACATGGCCGGCCTCTGCCAGGGGATCACCCTGCTGGCCGCGGCGGTCGTCTATCTGTGCTGGCTGTGGCGGGTGCGGGTGAACGCCGAGGTGTTCCGCCCGGACCTGCACCGGATGCGGCGCGGCTGGACCATCGGCGGCTGGTTCTGCCCGATCGTGAACCTGTGGTTCCCGCGCCGGATCGTCGAGGACGTCTGGGACGCCAGCCTTCCGCTGGGCTCGCGGACCGGACGCGCGCCGGTCACCGCCTGGTGGACCCTGTGGATCAGCACGATGCTCCTCGGCCGGGTCGCGTACACCGTCTACTCCCGCGCCGACGACCCGACCACCCTGCGCAACGCCGCCGCGCTGATGCTGCTGTCCGACGCGGTCGACGCCGCGGCCGCCGCGCTGGCCATCGTGGTGGTCGTCCACCTCACCCGGATGCAGCACCAGAAGGCGCTGTACGGCCCGGCGCCGGCGCCTCTGTATGGCTGAAAACGATCACAGTGACACTCCCGGTCCCTTGCACGCAGTAAGGGGAAGTGCGGGCTCCGTATCGGTCGGAGCCCCGGCGAGGGAGGCTTTTCATGAGCCTGGTGGAACTGATCGCACAGGCGGACGAGCGCGCGCTGGCCGCCGGTGGGCTGGCTTGTTTTGAGCGATGCCTGCCCCTGCTCGACGGCGACGACGAGCTGCTGCGGCCGCTGTGGGGGCACCTCGCCGACGGCTCCGACTGGGCCGTGAGCCTGGACAAGGCCCGCGCCGCGCTCGGCCCGGCCCCCGCCGGGGACGAGCCCGCGCTGCTGGCCCGCCGCATGCTGGACACCGCCCCGGCCGAGCGCACCGCCGACACGCTGCGCCCCTGGGCCGACGCCTGCTCGGTCGCCTCCCTGCGCATCCACCGGCTGCTCGACCCCGCCGCCGACGGCAGCGCCGACCCGGCCGGCCCCGACGCTGGGCGCAAGGGGGACACCGCGGACCTGCCGCCGCTGGTCGCCGCCGAGCTGCGCCGGCAGACCACCGTGCTGGAGATCCTCGGCGACCACGGCCGCCAGGCCCTGCGCCGCGCCCTGGAGATCTCGGTCGAGGGCCGCCGGGTGCTGCGCGCGGTGGTCTCGCGCCGCGCGCGCAGCGAGGCCGACGCGGGGGCCTGAGCCGGACCGGCCGGCCCGCCGCCGGGGACGCACGGCGCCAAACCTCGGGCGTGAGCGGGTGCTGTGACCGTCTTGCGACGGAGCTGGGGCGGTCCTGGGCGGGTTGCAGAAAGACGCCGATCGGCCGTGACGGATGATCCGCCGCGCTCGCTCTTCCGTATGTGACCCATGTGACCCCCCAGTACGTGACTGCACAGCAGGAGACCAGACCGCACGCCGCGGCGAAGCCCGTGCGATGGGCCGCGGACGCGGTGGCGGCCATGCGCGAGGGCGCCCGGGTGCGCCTCGACTACACGGCGCAGAGCCTGTGGCGCGTGGACCGGATGATCGAGGAGATACGGCGCGAGGGCGCACCGTACGCGGCGGTCGAGACCGTGCTGCGCGGCTTCGGCGCCTACGCCGGTGAGGTGCTGGTCCGCCAGACCGGTGCCGAATGGTGGGCGACCGGCGGCGAGCACTGGGTCCGCACCCCGGACGGCCGACTCTGGGACCCCGTCGACGAGGCCCGCCGCTGTTACCGCGGCCATGGCTCGCTCCGCCTGCTGTGCCGGGACGCCACGGCCTCCACGGGGTGAGCGCAGCCCCCCACAGGCAACGGCCGGGGCCGCCACCCCCCACAGGAGAGGCCCCGGCCGTCGCGCGGACGGGCCGCGCGCGGCCCGTACTTCCTTCAGCGCCGTGGATGCGTTTTCTGTCACACCCCGGGCGCGCTCAGTCCCCAACGGCCCTCACTCTGCGCACATCAGCACTCGATCACGAGTTAGTTGCATCTTCTATGGACATGGACGGGGAGCGGTTTGACGCCGTAACGTGCCTTTCGCGCCGACCGAAGACAGGCGTAAGGGAGTGCGGTGCTGGGGGACGACGCGGAGCTGACCGCCGCGGTGCGTGCGGCACAGGACGGAGACGAGACCGCGTTCCGTACGGTGTACCGCGCAGTGCATCCGCGGCTGCTGGGATACGTACGCACGCTCGTCGGCGACCCGGACGCCGAGGACGTCGCGTCCGAGGCCTGGTTGCAGATCGCCCGCGACCTCGACCGGTTCAGCGGCGACGCCGACCGCTTCCGCGGCTGGGCCGCCCGGATCGCCCGCAACCGCGCCCTGGACCACATACGCATGCGCGGCCGCCGGCCCGCGATCGGCGGCGACGAGACGGAGCTGACCGGACGCGCCGCCGACTCCGACACCGCGGGCGAGGCCATCGAGGCCCTCACCACCGACCGCACCCTCTCCCTCATCGCCCGGCTCCCGCAGGACCAGGCCGAGGCGGTCGTGCTCCGCGTGGTGGTCGGCCTGGACGCCAAGACCGCCGCCGAGACGCTCGGCAAACGCGCGGGTGCCGTCCGCACCGCCGCCCATCGCGGCCTGAAGCGGCTCGCGGAGCTGCTCGGCGACGATCCGGAATCCATGGGCGGGCTCGATGCGCTGCCGCCCCCGCGAGAACCGCGCCAGGGCACGGTGACGTCCGCAACTGTGACGCATACACGCGCGCGGACGCAGAAGGACATGTGATGGCCGACGAGCAGTACAGGTGGCTGAACCGGGAGACGGCGGAACGTCTGCTGCGCGGTGAGCCGCTGGAAGCTGTCGACCCCCGCGCCCGTGACCAGGCCGAACGCCTCTCCGAGGCGCTCGGCGCGCTGTCCGCGCGGACAGCCGGCGGCACCGCCGAACTGCCCGGTGAGCAGGCCGCCCTGGCCGCGTTCCGCACGGCCCGCGACACCGCCGCGGCCGAGCCCGCCGCCACCGCGGGCGCCTCCGGCCGGCGCTTCCGCGCCTTCGGCAACGGCTCCGACGCGGGTCTGGTCCGGATCGGCTTCCCGGGCCGTACCGGAATCTCCGGCCGCCCGCGCTGGGGCCGCCCGGTGCGCCTCGCGCTCGCCGCGGCGGTGGCCGCGAGCGCGCTCGGCGGGGTCGCCGTCGCCGCGGGCAGCGGTGTGCTGCCCGTGCCGTTCGGCCACCGGGAGCCGGGGCCCGCCGCCTCCGCCGACGGACGGCCGCTCACCTCGCCCTCCCCGACCGGCCAGGGCCCGGGCACCGCGAACGGCAGCGCACCGGCCGACCGGGGCGCTACGTCCGGCGAGGCCGCCGCGCCGGACGAGACCCGTCCGTCCGCCGGCGCCGCCGGCCGGTGGAGCGGGGCCGGTTCGGCCTGCCGGGACCTCCGGGACGGCAAGGACCTGGACACCGGCCGCAAGCGCGCCCTGGAAAAGCTGGCGGGCGGCTCCAACCGGGTGAAGTCGTACTGCAAGGTCGTCCTGGGCAGCGGCGAGGGCGGCTCGGGCGGTTCCGGCGACGCGGGCGGCTGGGGCGGTTCCGGCGACGCGGGCGGCTGGGGCGGTTCCGGCGCGGCGAGCGGCGGCAAGGGCGGCTCCGGCCAGGGGCAGGACCAGGGCGCCAAGGGCGAGGGCAAGAGCAACGGCAACGGCCAGGGCCAGGGCAAGGACAAGGGCAAGGGCGAGCAGGACGGCGGCGGCCAGGGCGAGGGCGACTCCCACCCCGGCCACGGCGGAACCGGCACCCACCCCGGCCACGGCACAGGCCACCCCGGCCACGGGGGCTCCGGCACCCACCCCGGTCACAGCAGCGGCCACCCCGGCCACGGCTCGGCCAAGGGCAACGGCCCTGCGGCCGGCTCCGGCGGCACGGCTGGCGGCACCGGCAAGGGCTCCCACCCGAAGAGCACCACCGGGGCGACGGGCGCCGGGCAGCCCAAGGCGGCCGCCACCCCCTCCTCGCCCGCCCCGCACCCCAGCTGACCTGCGGTTTTTTCCTCCCCGGAAATTCGCGAAAAATTTCTTGGCGCCAGGTGTGACGTTTCCGGGGCCTTGTACGCAGTACTGAGTGAGCCGACTGGTCATCGGCCGTAGCACTGAGCCGGGGTTCCCCCCGTACCCGTGGCTCGTGCGCATGGCGCGGGCGGGACACGTTCCCCCGGTCCCGCCCGCGCCCCGAACGCCTCACCAGGAGACGACGACCTTGTCGCCCACCCGCACCTGCGCGAACAGCCGGGCGATCGCCGTCTCGTCCCGGACGTTCACGCAGCCGTGCGAGCCGCCCGCGTAACCGCGCGCCGCGAAGTCGTACGAGTAGTGCACCGCCTCGCCTCCGCTGAAGAACATCGCGTACGGCATCGGCGAGTGATAGAGCGTCGACACATGGTTCCGTGACTTCCAGTAGATGTGGAACACACCCTCGCGGGTCGGGGTGTACTGCACGCCGAAGCGCACGGCCATGGTCGACACGGTCCGCCCGTCGATCATCCAGCGCAGCGTCCGGCTGGTCTTGCTGATGCACAGCACCCGCCCGGTCAGGCAGCGCGGGTCCGGCGCCGCGGCCGGCTGGCCGCCCATCAGATACAGCTCCCACTTCCCCGGCGCATGCGTCATCGCCAGCAGCCGCCGCCAGGTCGCGGTGTCCGTCTCGCCGGTCCGCGGCAGCCCCCGCTTGCCCTGGAAGCCGCTGACCGCCCGCTCGGTCAGATCGTCGTACGACCCCGTCGGCCCGTCGAACAGCCAGTCCAGCTGCCGCAGCCGCGCCTGGAGCTCGCGCACGCCCGGCCCGCTGTCGCCGCGCCGCCACAGCACGGCGGGGGACGGCGTCGCCGCCCGCGCGCCGGGCGGGGCCTGGGACCGGGTCCGGGCGGGTACCGGCCCGCCGGGTCTGCCGTCCGTGCCCGCGGGCTGGACGGTGCAGCCGACGAGAGCAGTGAGGGCGGTGAGGGCCGTGAGGGTGACGGCACAGGCTCGTACGGCGGCGGGGCCGCCCGGCAGCTTCATGCCGAGGATGCTTCCCCGCGTGACCGCCGCCGAACGAGCGGGCATGGTGAGAAGTGACGGACGTACTGCCGTACCGCGGAGGCGAGGCATCCATGGCGCGTGAGTCGGAGTCGGGGCTGCCGATCGAGCCGGTCTACGGCCCGTCGGCGCTGGACGGCTGGGAGCCGGCCGTCAGCCTGGGCGAACCGGGCGGCTACCCCTTCACCCGGGGCGTGTACCCGACGATGTACACCGGCCGCCCCTGGACCATGCGCCAGTACGCCGGTTTCGGCACCGCGGCCGAGTCCAACGCCCGCTACCGGCAGCTGATCGAGCACGGCACGACCGGGCTGTCGGTCGCCTTCGACCTGCCCACCCAGATGGGCCACGACTCCGACGCGCCCCTCGCGCACGGCGAGGTCGGCAAGGTCGGTGTGGCGATCGACTCGATCGAGGACATGCGCGTCCTCTTCGACGGCATCCCGCTGGGCCAGGTCTCGACATCGATGACGATCAACGCCCCGGCGGCCCTGCTGCTCCTGCTCTACCAGCTGGTGGCGGAGGAGCAGGGCGTCCCGGCGGACCGGCTGACGGGGACGATCCAGAACGACGTGCTGAAGGAGTACATCGCGCGCGGGACGTACATCTTCCCGCCGAAGCCGTCCCTGCGGCTGACCGCGGACATCTTCCGCTACTGCACCGCCGAGATCCCGAAGTGGAACACGATCTCGATCTCCGGCTACCACATGGCCGAGGCGGGCGCCTCGCCCGTACAGGAGATCGCCTTCACGCTCGCCGACGGCATCGAGTACGTGCGGACGGCGGTCGCGGCCGGGATGGACGTCGACGACTTCGCCCCCCGCCTGTCCTTCTTCTTCGTGGCCCGTACGACGCTCCTGGAGGAGGTCGCGAAGTTCCGCGCGGCGCGGCGGATCTGGGCGCGGGTGATGCGGGAGGAGTTCGGCGCGCGGAACCCGAAGTCGCTGATGCTGCGCTTTCACACCCAGACGGCCGGGGTGCAGCTGACCGCCCAGCAGCCGGAGGTGAACCTGGTCCGGGTCGCCGTACAGGCCCTCGCGGCGGTGTTCGGCGGCACCCAGTCCCTGCACACCAACTCCTTCGACGAGGCCATCGCGCTGCCGACCGACAAGTCGGCCCGGCTGGCGCTGCGGACGCAGCAGGTGCTGGCGTACGAGACGGACGTACCGGCGACGGTGGACCCGTTCGCCGGCTCGTACGCGGTGGAGCGGATGACGGACGAGGTGGAGGAGGCGGCCGTCGCCCTCATGCGCAGGGTGGAGGAGTTCGGCGGGGCGGTCGCGGCGATCGAGCGGGGCTTCCAGAAGGCCGAGATCGAGCGGAACGCCTACCGGATCGCCCAGGAGACGGACTCCGGCGAGCGGGTGGTCGTGGGCGTCAACCGCTTCCAGCTGGACGCGGAGGAGCCGTACGAGCCACTCCGCGTCGACCCGGCGATCGAGGCCCGGCAGACCGAGCGGCTGCGCCGGCTCCGCGCGGAGCGGGACCAGGGCGCGGTGGACTCGGCCCTGGCCGCCCTGAAGAAGGCGGCGGAGGGCGAGGACAACGTCCTCTACCCGATGAAGGAAGCCCTGCGCGCGCGGGCGACGGTGGGAGAGGTGTGCGGCGCGCTCCGCGAGGTGTGGGGCGCTTATGTGCCGTCGGACGCGTTCTGATCCGGGCGGATACCCCGTAGGGGCGGCCGCGGCCGTTCAGAGGCCGACCGTGGGGAGGTAGGACTCCAGGCCCGCCGTCGTGTCGCCCGTCCAGGCGATGTGGCCGTCCGGGCGGATCAGGAAGACTCCGGGGCCGTAGCCGGCGGGGGCTGCGGGCAGGGCTCGGATGCCCGGGCGCGGTGCGGGCGCGCCGAGCAGGGTCCAGTGCGGGCCGCGGAAGGTGTCGAAGAGGCGGACGCCGTTCACCGTGCCGTCGGGGGCCCGGTCGCCCGCCTGGACGCCGGTCGGGTGCTTGCGGGTCTCCGCGCTCAGGGACGACGTCCGGTACCCGACGTCGAGCTGGACCGTGGCCCGGCCCCGGCGCACCTCGCCGCGGTGCACGCCCGTCGACAGCTCCAGCATCGCGGCCGCGTTCGCCCGGCGCTCCTCCTCGTAGGTGTCGAGCAGCGTCTCCGGGGCCCCGTCGCGCAGCACCGCGCCCAGTTTCCAGCCGAGGTTGTAGGCGTCCTGCACGCTGGTGTTCAGCCCCTGTCCGCCGGCCGGGGAGTGGATGTGCGCGGCGTCGCCGGCCAGCAGGACCCGGCCCACCCGGAAGCGGTCGGCCAGGGCCGCGCGAGGCCGGAACTCCGAGGCCCAGTGCACCTCGGCCAGGTCCCCGGCGTCCAGGTGGGTGCCGGCGGCGACCAGCCTGCGCAGTCCGTCGAGGGAGAGGTCCACCGCCTCGTCCTCCGCCAGGCGCGCCTGGAGCTGGAACCGGTCCGTGCCGGCCAGCGGGCACAGGCCGACGACGGTCCCCTCGTCCCCCGGGAACACATGCCAGTGCTCCCGGTCCAGGCCGCCGATCCGCACGTCCGCCACCAGGAACGGCGCCGGGTCCACCGTCTCCCCGGTCATGCCGACGCCCACGGCGCGCCGGATGGCCGAGCGGCCGCCGTCGGCCGCGACGATATACCGCGCGCCGAGCGTCGTACCGTCGGCGAGGCCGACCCGCACCCCGTGCGCGTCCTGCTCCACGCCCGTCACCTCGTGGCCGAAGGCGACCTTGCCGCCCGTCTCCAGCAGCCGTGCGTACAGCACCTCCTGGGTCCGCCACTGCGCGATCGACCACGGTTCGGCGTACGGCGTGCCCTCGTCCGGCGTGATCCGGTCGAACATCGGGCTGGTGTCGGCCGGTGTGCCGTCCCGCCACATCAGCCGTGGCGGCACCGGACCGCCCGCCGCGCGGATCCCGGCCAGCACGCCCAGGTCGTCGAAGACCTCCAGGGTGCGCGGCTGGAGGCCCTTGCCGCGTGAGCCGGGGAACAGGCCGTCGGCCCGCTCCAGCACCACCGCGTCCACTCCGCGCCGCGCCAGGTCGATACCGAGGGTGAGACCGGTCGGCCCCGCGCCGACAATCACGACATCCATCCCAGCTCTCCTTAACGTCGTTAAGTTCCGTCGCTCGCAAGGATGCCCTTAACGCTGTTAAAGTGTCAAGGGTGAGCCCCGAGAAACGCGCCCCCCTGGACCGCCGCCGGGTCGCGGACACCGCGCTGCACCTGCTGAACGAGGTCGGCCTGGACGGCCTGACCCTGCGCGCCATCGCCCAGCGGCTGGACGTCAAGGCGCCCGCCCTGTACTGGCACTTCAAGGACAAGCAGGCACTGCTGGACGAGATGGCGACGGAGATGTACCGGCGGATGGTCGCCGGAACCGCGCACCACCCGGACGACACCTGGCAGGAGCGGCTGCGCAAGGTCAACCGCGGGCTGCGCACCGCACTGCTCGGCTACCGCGACGGCGCCAAGGTGTTCAGCGGCTCACGCTTCACCGGCACCGACCACGCCCCCGAGCTGGAGGCCAACCTGCGGTTCCTCACCGGCGCGGGCTTCACCCTGGTCCAGGCCGTCCAGGCGTTCCGCGCGGCGCACCTGTACACCCTCGGCTTCGTCACCGAGGAGCAGGGCATGCAGCCCCGCCCGGACGAACCCCAGCAGGGGTACGACATCGGGGAGCGGGCCCGCCGGCTCGCCGACCACCCGCTCGCGGCCGAGGCCGGAAAGGTGCTCTTCGACGACTACGACCGCCAGTTCGAGGAAGGACTGGCGGTCGTGATCGCGGGAGTGGAGGCGCGCTACGGCATCGGCTGAGCGCGGGCCGGCGACGGTTTCAGCGCCCGCTTCAGCCGCGGCCCGAACGGTTTCTCCACCAGCCGGTGGATCAGCCAGGCCAGCACCAGCATGGCCACCACGGTCAGGGCGAGCGTCGGCCACGGCGGCAGCCCCAGGCCCCGGTGCAGCACCCGGATGACGAACCAGCCCAGGTGCTCATGGACCAGGTAGAACGGGTACGTCAGCGCGCCCGCCGTGACCAGCCAGCGCCAGGAGGCCCACTGGGTCCAGCCCAGCGCCACGGCGGCGACGGCGGCGAAGGCGAGAGTGACGACGAGCATCACGACGTACGGATCGCGGTGCGGATGCGGGCCCCACAGCCCGCGCGTGGCCTCGCTCTGCGCCAGCAGCCAGGACATCGCGACGATGCCCCAGGCGAGCAGATCGCTGCCGAAGCGGTGGATCAGATACAGGGCCAGCCCGCCGGTGAAGTAGGGCGCGTACTCGGGCATGACCAGCTGGTTCAGCAGGTCGTTGCCGGAGCTGTGGCACAGCACCGCGGCCGCCGTCCAGACACTGGCGAACAGCACCACCCGGCGGTAGGTCACCCCGCGCACCACGACGAGCAGGGCGAACAGCACGTAGAAGCGCACCTCGACCCAGAGGGTCCAGCACACGCCGAGAACCCGGGTCGCGCCCATCGGCTGCTGGAGCATCGTCAGGTTCACCAGGAACTCGTCCGGCCGCACCGGGTGGACCACGACGGGCAGCGCCGCGGCCGCGCCGGTGACCAGCACCAGGGCCACCCAGTAGGCGGGGTACAGACGCGCGACCCGGGAGCGGAAGAAGTCGCCCAGGGTGCGGCCCCAGCTGCTCATGCAGATCACGAAGCCGCTGATGACGAAGAAGAACTGCACACCGAAACAGCCGTACACGGCCACCCGGTACAGGGTGGGGAAGATGTGCCGCGGGTCCCCGTGCCAGGACCCGGCGACCGTGCCGCCGCGACCGGCGTAGTGGTAGAGGCAGACCAGCAGCGCGGCCACCAGCCGCAGACCGTCCAGGGCGAACAGCCGGCCCCGGCGACCCGTCGCGAGGACCCGGCCGGCGGCCGCCCGGGGTATGACAGGCCCCGCCTCGGCGGCAAGCCCGGGAGAGGGAGCGGGCATATACGGATTCTTCCTTCCTGCGTGCCTGCCACGAACGTCCTGCGTACCTGCCACGAACCGACCCGGCACCCGGGCACGGTCCCCGGGCCGGCGACACCGGCCCGGAGACCGTCAGCCGCGTGCGCTGCGGCGCAGGCTGCGGGCCTTGCGGGCCACGCGGCGGACTGTTGCGTTGCGGGGGATGAAGGCCAGTTGCGCCGGAACTCCGCCGGGCAGGGCCAGTGCGGACAGGCGCCGCCGCTTGAAGTAGCGCGCGGTGTGCGCGTCCAGGTTCCGGGCCAGCCAGCCCTCGGCCTCCGGGCGCAGCCCCGGCAGGATCTTCGGCTGCATCGCGAAGCCCACCGCGCGCACCAGCCCGCTCAGCGCCTCGACGGTCATGCCGCGGCGCTGCTCGGTGACGGCGGCCCCGTCGGTCAGCTCCGGCAGCAGCGCGTCCACGATGGTGACCGGGACCCGGTTGCTGTTCTCGTACGGCGTCAGCCCCTCCAGCAGCAGTTCGGTGCCGACCCGGGCGACCGGAAGGCCGTACAGGGCCTGCGCCGTGAGCAGCGCGGTGGAGAAGCAGCCGACGACCAGCGCGGGACGCATCCGCTGGTACAGCACCTCGGCCAGCACCGGGGTGTCGAGCACGGTCAGCTCGGCGTCCAGCCGCTCCGCCTCCTGCTCCAGGGAGCGGGTGTAGCGGGCCGGGGCCGAGGGGTGCGGCTTGAACACCACCTTGCGGTGGCCGAGCCGGACCGCGCCGCGCAGCATCCGCACATGCAGCGCCTCCTCCTGCTCGGCGGTGAGGATGTCCAGCGCGGACAGGTACTGGCCCAGCAGCAGCGCCGGTTCGTCGATGTCCGGCAACTCCGCGGCCTCTTGGGCGAGTTCGGCGAGCACCTTGGTGAAGGCCGGGCTCGGCAGCAGCTCGCCGGGCACCCCGAACTCGGTGAGCAGCAGCGGCTCCAGGCCCGGCACCAGGTCCAGGTGCAGCACCCGGTCCACCCGGGTGCCGACCAGCGGGTCGATCTTGTTGCGGGTCGGGCCGTAGCTCATCAGTCCGTCGGCGTACACCGTGACCGGGGCGCCGGTGAAGATCTGCGCGAGCGCCAGGGACGGGTTGACCTGGATCGACTCGACCGCCAACTCCACGTCGTCGGAGCCGAGTTGCCACTCGTGGCGCAGATAGCGCTCCCAGAGCGGCAGGTCGTCCGCGCGGGGTGCCCAGCCACCCGGGTGGAAGGGGAAGATCGCCGCGTTGTACGAGACGACGTCGTCGAAGCGGTCCCGCAGCCGCTCGAAGCCGGGCGCCTGGTCCAGCGCCGGAGTGATCTCCGGTGCGGCCGCGTTGTTGCAGACCAGCAGGATCCGCCGGTCGGCCGGGCGGAAGCAGCCGGAGTCCAGTGCGGCGGCGAGCGTGGCCGTGCCGTACAGCGTCGACGCCTGGAAGATCTGTGTGGTCACGCGGCGGCCCCCGCGGCGGCGGGACGGCGGCGCAGCCGGCGCAGCCGGGAGGCGCGCTGGATGTCCATCGAGTCCAGCGCCTCGTCCAGCACGTCCTGCGGCATGCGCCGCAGCGCGGCGGCACTCAGGGATTTCAGTTTCTTCGCCACCGCGGGCTCGAACCTTTCGATGGTTCCCAGATGATGGGAAATGATGGCGCAATAGGTGCGGACGGCCTTCGGCAACAACCGTGCGGCCTCCCGGTCCAGGGCGGTTTCCGCGATGACCTGATCGAACGCCCGAATGAAATCGAGTTGCCGCACATCGCCGATCTGGGTGAGCGAGGACGCGACCCCGCGCCGGTAGAACACCCCGAGCAGGCTCACCACGGCGAAGGACTCGGCCTCCCGGTGCAGCTTCCAGATCCACGGCCGGTCCTCGGCCGTGCGCAGCCCGTCGGTGAAGTGCAGCAGCCCCCGCTCCAGCAGCCGGCGGTGGTAGACGCCCGCCCACGCGTACGGGTAGTCCACGGACGTGGACCGGTCGGCGGGCAGTATCGCCTCGCGCGGGTCCAGCACCACGTTCCGCCGGCCGACCGGCACCCGGACCACGCTGCGCGCCCGCGCCGTGCACTGCACATGGTCGGTGCGCAGGAAGTCGCAGCCCAGCTCGTCCATCGCGGCGACCAGCCGGGGAAAGTAGCCGGGGGCGAGCCAGTCGTCGCCGTCCAGGAAGGTCAGATACTCGCCGCGCGCCCGGTCGATCCCGGTGTTGCGCGCGGTCGCCAGCCCGCCGTTCTTCTCGTGCCGGACCAGCACGGCCCCCGGCAGTTCGCGCTCGGCGCGCGCGAGAATCTCTGGGGTCCCGTCGCGGGAACAGTCGTCGACGAGAATGAATTCGAAGTCCTCACGCGCGTTCGCACCCAGACTGGTGAGGGTGTCGGGCGCGTATTGCTGCACGTTGTAGAACGGCACGATGACGGAGAGCTTGACCACGTCAGGGACGTTAGGGGGAAGCCCGTCATTCGTCTTGACGCTTCGCTTGATACCGGGTGAACGACACGTGGCGAAGCTGTGAACCGGGCTTTTTCGGGGGGAGTTCCCGGGCCGATTCGCCATTCGGCGGTGTGCTGTTAACCGTTTGTTGCATTCCGGTTGGGCGGAACCTCGGAATGCCTTCCTAGCGTCTTCGGCGTGCCAGCAAGTGCAACGAAGTCCCTGCGGGTCGCCGTTCTGGCGGACTCCGACACCCGGTGGAAGTGGGGGGCGCTCACCGCGCAGCGCCTCACTCCGGCGGCTGCCGGGGTCCGGCTCGACGGCTACCTCCTGCGGGGGCGCGCCACACCGACCCCCCGCCAGCTTCAGGAAGTCGGCGTCCGGGCGGACTCCCTGAGCGAGGTCACCGGCGTCGAGTTCCTGCGTGCGATGACCGCCGAGCCGTACGACATCCTCGTCCTCGCCCTGGTCGGCGGCGGTGTGCAGGCGATGCTGCACGGGCTGCGCAACGCCTGGGGCACGGGCCCGCGTCCGGTGGTGGTCACCGGATACGTCGGCGTCGTCTACGAGAAGCTCGCCGACGGGCTGCTGCTGCGGCACGGCGCCGACCTCGTCCTCGCCAACTCCCGCCATGACGCGGACCGGTTCCGGGCCGTGTACGAGGGGGTGGGGGCCGACGCCTCCGCGGTGACCGAGGTCGCGCTGCCCTTCCTCGGCGGAGCGCCGTACACCGGTGAACACGACCCCTACACGGTGGTGTTCGCGGCCCAGCCGTCCGTCCCCGACAACCGGCGGGACCGCACCTATCTGCTGGACCGGCTCATCGAGCACGCCCGCCGCCACCCCGAGCGCGAGGTGCTGCTCAAACTGCGCTCCAAGCCCGGGGAACACACCACCCACATCGAGGAGCTGCCGTACCAGAAGCTGGTCCAGGGCAAGGAGCTGCCTGCCAACTTCCGCCTCGTGTACGGCCACATGGGCGAGGTTCTCGACCGCACCGACCTGCTGGTGACGGTCAGCTCCACGGCCGCGCTGGAGGCCCTGCACCGCCGTATCCCCACGGTCGTCCTGACCGACCTCGGGGTGCGCGAGATGCTCGGCAACCACCACTTCACCGGCTCCGGCTGCCTCGCCTCCTGGGACCAGCTCGACGCCGGACACCGGCCGGTGCCGGACGAGGAGTGGGTGTCCCGGCAGGGCGTGGCCGCCGACGGCGGCTACGAGACGGCCTTCGACACGGCCCGCGCCCGCATCGCCGAGCTGCTGGACCGCCCGGGCGGGCTGCCGCCCCTCACCCCCTACTACACCCCCCGCACCGCCCCCGGCTATCTGCCCGGCATCCTCGCCCGGCACCACCTCGGCCCCGACGGCGCCCCGCTGCCCGGCGCGCCCGCCGCCGACAAGGCACCCGGACCGGTCCGCCAGATCGTCCGCCGGGCCGCGCGCGGCGCCTACCGCCACGGCGTGCAGCGCGTGGCCCCCGTGATCCGCCGCATGGGCGAGCTGTGAACCCCCAAGGAGTGGAAACCGTGTCCGAGACAGCAGTCGGCGTGCGCCGCATCCTCGCGGTGATCCCCGCCCGGGGCGGCTCCAAGGGAGTGCCCGCCAAGAACCTGGCCCCCATCGGCGGCGTCCCCCTCGTCGCCCGCGCGGTCCGCGAGTGCCTGGCCACCCGGCTGGTCACGGACGTGGTCGTCTCCACCGACGACCGGGCCATCGCGAACGCGGCCCGCGAGGCGGGCGCCGAGGTCGTACTGCGCCCCGCCGCCATCGCCGGTGACACCGCCACCTCCGAGGCGGCCGTGCTGCACGCGATGGACGCCCACGAGGCCCTGCACGGCGCCGCCGTCGACGTCGTCGTACTCGTCCAGTGCACCAGCCCCTTCCTCGTCCGCGAGGACGTCGACGGCGTCGCCGGCGCGGTCGCCGAGCAGGGCGCCGACACCGCCGTCACCGTCGCCCCCTTCCACGGCTTCGTGTGGCGCCACTCCGACGAGACGGCCGAGGGCGGCTTCGGCGTCAACCACGACAAGTCCTTCCGCCCCCGCCGCCAGGACCGCCCCCAGGACTTCCTGGAGACCGGCGCCGCCTACGCGATGGACGCGGCCGGCTTCCGCAAGCACCAGCACCGCTTCTTCGGCCGTACGGAACTCGTCCGCACCGACCCCGCCCGGGTCCTGGAGATCGACGACCCGCACGACCTCGCCCGCGCCCGCGCGCTCGCCCCGCTCTTCGACGCGGACCGCCCGGGCGCCCTCCCCACCTACGACGACATCGACGCCGTCGTCCTCGACTTCGACGGCACCCAGACCGACGACCGGGTGCTGATCGACTCCGAGGGACGGGAGTTCGTCTCCGTGCACCGCGGCGACGGACTCGGCATCGCGGCCCTGCGCAAGAGCGGCCTGAAGATGCTGATCCTGTCCACGGAACAGAACCCGGTGGTCGCCGCCCGCGCCCGGAAGCTCAAGCTCCCGGTGCTGCACGGCATCGACCGCAAGGACCTCGCCCTCAAGCAGTGGTGCGAGGAGCAGGGCATCGCGCCGGAGCGCGTGCTCTACGTCGGCAACGACGTCAACGACCTCCCGTGCTTCGCCCTCGTCGGCTGGCCCGTGGCGGTCGCGAGCGCCCACGACGTCGTACGCGGCGCCGCACGCGCGGTCACCACCGTCCCCGGCGGTGACGGCGCGATCCGAGAGATCGCCAGCTGGATCCTCGGCCCCTCTCTCGATTCCCTCCCCGAGTAAGGACACCCCCAGTCATGAGCAACTCCCGTCTGCGCACGTTCGGTTCGCGCGAGGTCGGCCCCGGCCGCCCCGTCTACATCTGCGGCGAGATCGGCATCAACCACAACGGTGAGCTGGAGAACGCCTTCAAGCTCATCGACGTGGCCGCCGAGGCCGGCTGCGACGCCGTGAAGTTCCAGAAGCGCACCCCGGAGATCTGCACCCCGCGCGACCAGTGGGACATCGAGCGCGACACCCCCTGGGGCCGGATGACCTACATCGACTACCGCCACCGGGTGGAGTTCGGCGAGGACGAGTACCGCCAGATCGACGCGTACTGCAAGGAGAAGGGCATCGACTGGTTCGCGTCCCCGTGGGACACCGAGGCGGTCGCCTTCCTGGAGAAGTTCGACCTGCCCGCCCACAAGGTCGCCTCCGCGTCCCTCACGGACGACGAGCTGCTGCGCGCCCTGCGCGACACCGGCCGTACGGTCATCCTCTCCACCGGCATGTCCACCCCGCGCCAGATCCGCCACGCGGTCGAGGTGCTGGGCAGCGACAACATCCTCATGTGCCACGCCACCTCCACCTACCCGGCCAAGGCCGAGGAGCTGAACCTCCGCGTGATCAACACGCTGGAGAAGGAGTACCCGAACGTCCCGATCGGCTACTCCGGCCACGAGACCGGCCTCCAGACCACCCTGGCCGCGGTCGCCCTCGGCGCCACCTTCGTGGAGCGCCACATCACCCTCGACCGCGCCATGTGGGGCTCCGACCAGGCCGCCTCCGTCGAGCCGCAGGGCCTGACCCGCCTGGTCCGCGACATCCGCACCATCGAGGCCTCCCTCGGCGACGGCGTCAAGAAGGTCTACGACTCCGAGCTGGGCCCGATGAAGAAGCTGCGCCGGGTCACCGGTGTCGTCGCCGAGGCGGAGATCGCGGCCGCGGCCGGCGAGCCGGTCGCGGTCTGAGCGTTCTGATTCCCTTACGACGGGACGGTCGTACGCCGATGAGCCCCCGCGCCGGTCACGCCGGCCACCCTCCCCGCACGCTCGCCTTCGTGGAGAGCCCCGTCCAGCTGCTGAACGTACTGGAGTGGGCGCACCTGCACGGCCTGCACGGCGCGGACCCGGACGGCACCGGGCCGGCCGCGCCGCTGCCGTGCGTGCCGACGCAGGTGCGGCGGACGGTGACCGGCGACTCGCCCCGCACCGGCGCGGAACTCACCGTCGTCGTCCTGTCCCCGACCGACCCCATGACCCGGGGCCAGCTGCGCCGCATGGCCGACCTGGCCCGGGACGAGGGGTACCGGGTGCGCTGGGAGGAGGCGCGGGGCGGTACGACGGCCCCGTTCGCGACGATCGGCGGCCTGGCCGGTGCGCTGCGCCGCGCCGACCGCATCGTCATGGGGGACCCCTTCTCCCGCTATGTGCAGCTGCTGCTGACGATCACCCGCGCCCGCGACCTGGTGGTCGTGGACGACGGCACCGCGACCATGGAGTTCGTCGCCCAGCTCGCCCGCGGCGAACGCCTGGTGCGCTGGCACCGCAAGGGCGGCCGCCGCGGCCCCCGGGACCTGCTCTTCGCCCCGGTCTCCGCCTCGGCCCGGCGCCGCCTCACCCCGAGCGACCGGCACCGGGTGGAGATCTTCTCCTCCATGCCGGTGACCCAGACGCCGGACGGAGTGACGGTCACGGCGAACGACTTCGCCTGGACCCGGGCCCGCTTCGGCCCGCCGCGCATCACCAAGGGCGCCGACATGGTCGGTACGTCACTGGTGGAAACCGGTGTGGTGGACGGCGACCGCTACCTCGAAGCCGTCCGCAACCTGGCCAAAACCCACGGCGCCACCCGCTACTTCGCCCACCGGCGCGAGAACACCGGCAAACTCCACCGCCTCGCCGCCGAGACGGGCCTGGAGATAGTCCGCCCGGACCTGCCGCTGGAACTGATCGCCCGCAGGGGCCCCATCGGCCGTACGATCCTCAGCTTCCCCTCCACGGTCGTCCACACCCTCCCGCTGGCGCTGACCGGCACCGGGGTCCGGGTGGCGGTCTGCGACATCGACCCGAGCTGGCTCACCGACTCCGCGTCCCCCCGCGCCCAGGGCTTCCTGTCGGGCGTGACCGGCACCGCCCGCGACGTCCACCGGCTGACGGCGGTGACCCCGGCGTGACGGACGGCCCCCCAGGGCCTCTCTTCCGGATCTTGCCGTGTCGCGGGTCGGCCAGGTCGTGCGGTCGCTCGGGGCCGGCCTGATCCGGAAGAAAGACCCTAGGTCGGGGTGGTGCCGCAGCCGGTCGGGCAGACCCAGAGCCGGAACGGCAGTCCGCGGTAGCGCACCTCGCCCAGCACCCGGCCTCTCGGCCCCAGCGGGAGGCCGCAGTCGGCACAGTCGATGCCCATCTGCTGGCGGGGCCGGAGCCGGGCGACGTCGGGCAGGAGCGGGGGCGCCGAGACAAGGGTGTTCACGCGCCACCCCCGGCCGTCCGGCCCCGGGCGGGCCGGACGGCGGCTGCCCGCACCGGCGTACGGAAACTGCGCATCGATGTGGAACCTCCAGCTGTGCCAGGCGGAAGCGGACCCCGGCTCGGCGGCGCCGCCGTGAGAACGGTCAGGGACGGTCGCCGGGCCACCCGAAGCGACGCGGGTGACCGGAGAGCGGGTCGTGGGCCGCAGGACCGCCGGCCCCCACCCCTCCCACCGGTCCCGCGAAGTCCCCCGGTGGCAGGTCGCCGCTCGTGTACGGCGTGCCCTCCTGGGGCGCCGCCGCTTCCTCCACGGCCGCCTTCTCGGAAGGCTGGGACCGGTGCCGGGGGAAGGTCCGCCGGGGCGGTCTGGTCAGGGTGACCTGCCGCACCACCTGCTGGAAGCAGGCCAGCGAGGCGAGACTCGGCAGCGCGGCGGCCACGGTGTCCACGATGTTCTTCGGCGCCTGCGCCACACACAGGGCCATGGCGATGGCGGAGAACACCAGCAGGACGGACCAGGAGTGCAAGGCCCGGCGCTGGTGCAGTGCCGCCCGGAGGATGGACAGCGACGCCACCAGCCAGGGGCCGAACACCAGCACAGGCCACCAGGAGACCACCCCGCTCTCCGTCCGGGCCGCCGCCACTAAGCGCAGCGGGTCGTAGGCGATCAGGCCACCGAAGATGCTCACTCCCGAAGCGATGACGGTCGCGGCGGCGGCGATGAGACAGCTGGCGATCCGGATCCTGCCGGGACGCTGTCTCCGGCGGTCCTTGCGGTGGCCCCGCGGAGCCGCCTTCACCGGGGGCAGCTCCGCCGTGAGTTCCACCAGGGCCTCGCGGGGCGTCTTCGGCTCCGGAGCCACGGGGTGGTCCTCATAGCGCGGGCCCGGGATCCTGCTCTGCTCCTCCATGGTGTCCCGGAGCATGTAGGCCAGTTCTTCCGCGGGGTCCCAGCCCGAGTCCGGGGGGACCAGAGGGTGCGGGAAATCCTCGGTGGGCGACCGGTGCCGCCCCCTGCCGTGGTAGTAGTCGTCGGCATAGTCGGCGGGGAAATCCGGGTACGATCCCATTGTCTCGTGTTGCATGGGCGATGTCATTCCGTCGGTGAAAGACGGAACCAGGTGTCCGCGCCCGCCCAGCGTTGGGAGATGTCACTCTCCAGCGAGTTCATTCTGTCCATGAATTCCTGGAGGATCTCCTCGGTCGCCTCCAGTGTGACAGGGAGACCGCCCCTCATCAGAACCCCTTTGGCGCTGTGCATTTCGGCGGTTGCCGGCAGGTAGGTATAAGAACCCAGTCGCACGGGACGCACCCTCAGAGCCTTCGTCATGCTGCAACTAACGGCACCAGGCGGCGATGGGTGTGCGGCAAAAGAGTGAAGAAAGTAGCCGGACAAACACCTTGTCTCGGTGTCGTTCGGCCCTATGCCCATCCTGTATGAGAAATGGAAAAGCAGGTGGTACGCGACGATGGCGGGATCAGAAGAAAAGTTTCCTCAGAGGGTAGGGGCTGTTTCTCTTCCGGCCGCAGCCCCTGGAGCGGATTGTTAGGATTTCCTGCCGTCGGAGCAGCCCGGTGCGTCACTCATGGTCCGCACCTCGCGCTGCAGCACTTCCCCCATGCGACGCCATCGCCGCAATTCCACGGTGTCGGTCTGCCGCATTCGGAGCTGGTGGGGTCGTACGAAAATGGACCCTGCGGTACAGAGGGAAGTACATGTGATAACCGTCCAGACGAGCATGGTCCCCATTTTTTTCTTCTCCCGTGTGACGTGCGGATGGGGTCGCAGATTATCCATGTCGGGGCGCGGCACCCCACATACGCGCGATACGGAATAATTCGTCACTCGAAGAGCGGACTAAAAGTAAATTAGGGGCGAGTTCCTCCGCAGCTTGATCTTTTACCCGCGCCGTGGGACGAATGGGAGCAGTTGAAGGCGGACGCGGAAGCGGACGCCAAGTGGGCACCGAAATTGCGGGCGTTGACGGCCGACGACGACCTGGTGGGGTCCGGCCGGGACTGGACCGACGTCACGAGCGACACCGACGGTGTCGTGCGCGGACCTGACGGACGAGCAGCAGGCGCCCTACGTCTCCATGCATCCCGACTCCATCGGCGCCATGGACGGCCTCACCGCCCCCGTGCGGGACGAGGCCAACCGTCTCGCTCGTCGCGGACGGCCCTCGTGGCCCACTCGTCCGACGGCCGTCTCTCCGCCGACCTGCGCCTGTGGCGGGAGCCCGCCGGCAGCGCGCTCGCCCATGATCGAGGTCACCGTGGTGTCCGACTGCTTCCGCAGGGGGCCGGCGGCCGCGCCTTCCCGCCGCCGGAGGGCGCGTCCGGGGGGTCCGGTGCGTGGACATCGCGCGCGTGATCGTGGCGTGACGTGGTATGCGTGGAAGGAGGAAACAAGGGTTTTACCCATCAGAGTCCGCCGCCATGCGTCCGCCGGTCAGATTTTATTCCCCTAACGGGCTGAACTTTTGTTGATCCAGGGGTACTTGACCGGCCGGGCGTCCTACCCTTCAGAGGGTGAAGCAATTGATGTCCCTAGAGTCCGAGGCCGGCCTCGCGGGGGATGTGCTCCCCGGGGTGCTGAGCGAGTCCCTGCACACCGAACTCGTCGCGTTCCGCCGCGACTTGCACATGCACCCCGAGCTGGGCAACCAGGAGTTCCGAACCACCGCCGCGATCAAGGAGCGGCTGGAGCAGGCCGGGCTGCGGCCCCGCGTCCTGTCCGCCGGAACCGGACTCGTGTGCGACATCGGACTCGCCGAGGGGGAGCGGTCGGCGGTGCCGCTGCTGGCGCTGCGGGCCGACATCGACGCCCTCCCCATCCCGGACACCAAGACCGACTGCCCGTACCGGTCGACCGTGCCGGACCGGGCGCACGCGTGCGGACACGACGTGCACACGACCGTGGTGCTCGGGGCCGGGCTGGTGCTGGCGGACCTGCACGCCAAGGGGCTGCTGCCCCGGCCGGTGCGGCTGGTCTTCCAGTCCGCCGAGGAGCTGATGCCCGGCGGTGCCCTCGACGCCATCGAGGACGGGGTGCTGTCCGGCGTCGGGCGGATTCTCGCGGTGCACTGCGACCCCCGGGTGGACGCCGGGAAGATCGGGCTGCGGCACGGGGCGATCACCAGCGCCTGCGACCGGCTGGAGATCGCCCTCGACGGGCCCGGCGGCCACACCGCCCGGCCGCATCTGACCACCGACCTGGTCACCGCCGCCGCCCGGGTCGCCGTGGACGTGCCCGCGCTGATCGCCCGCCGGCTCGACACCCGGGCGGGGCTGGCGCTGACCTGGGGGCGGATCGAGTCAGGACACGCGCCGAACGTGATCCCGCAGCACGCCGAGCTGTCCGGCACCGTGCGCTGCCTGGACCTGGAGGCCTGGCGGCAGGCCCCGGACATCGTGCACGCCGCCATCGACGAGGTCGCCACCCTGCACCGGGCCAAGTCGGAGATCACCTATGTACGCGGGGTGCCGCCGGTGGTGAACGACAAGGACTCCACCGAGCTGCTGCGCCGCGCCATGGCCGCCCGGCGGGGGCGGGACTCCGTCGAGAGCACCGAGCAGAGCCTCGGCGGCGAGGACTTCTCCTGGTACCAGGAGCATGTGCCGGGCGCCATGGCCCGGCTCGGCGTCCGCCGGCCCGGCGAGCGCACGGTGCGCGATCTGCACCAGGGCGACTTCGACGCCGACGAGCACGCGATCACGGTCGGCGTCGAGATGTTCACGGCGGCGGCCTGCCTGGACGCCAGGTCCCCCATGGAGGACTGAGCCGCAGCAGCGGCACCGGCAGAAGGCTGCCCGGCGCGATGCCGGACAGCCTTCTGTCGTATACAGGCCCTTCTCCCGGGCAGAGCCCTGCCGGGCAGGATCAGACCGGCTCGTCGGTCTCGATCTTCATCCGGAGGACACCGACGCCGGAGTGTCCCGGGTCCGAGCTGCACGTCGCATGGGAGGTCTCGCCCTTGCGCGTGTTGACCCAGTTGCCCTCCATGTTGAAGGTGTGGCCGTTCGGGCCTACGCACACGGCCCAGACGCGGTGCACGCTGAAGCGGGTGTCGCCGCCGGTGCACTTGCCGTAGGCGGTGCCACCGTTCTTGGACGTCCAGGTGGTGCAGGTGGAGTCGGCGGAGGCGGGCGTGGCCGCCAGGACGACGAGCGCGGTGCTGGCGGTGAGACCCACGCCGACAGCGGCGGATACGGCCTTACGGAAATTCAAGAGTTCCCCCTTGGTCGATCCAGAAGATCTGGATGATCGGACGATCGGAAAGATCGACTTTGGTCAGAAGCCGAAGATCGCCGCGGTCAAGCTAGCCAAGCGGGAGGCGGCTTGCAAGGGTGTTCGATCAACCTGCCGGGCCGCCTCCCGGAGGCCGGGCAGGCGGAGCGAGAGGTTCCGCTGTCCGGCGCAACACACCCGTAAGCCATTCGTGCCCTGTGCGCGACGACGGCGTGAGAGATCACAGACCCCGAGTTCAGGCAGTGTTTGCCTCGAATCGATAACGGCTTCGAGAGGGGTGTTTTTCTGACATCTACGCGCGTTACGATGCCGCGAAGCCGACGCCGATGGGGGCGTCTCGGCCCGAGCACTGGCATGGTGCTCACATCAAGCGCCGACAAGGCGCTCAGGTCAGGTGAAGGAGCCTTCCCGTGCGCCGGGTAGCCAAGCTTTCCGCTGCGTGTCTCGCCACCGCAGCCCTCGCACTGACTGCCACAGCCTGTGGCAGCACCTCGTCCGACAACAACGGCACCTCGCCGTCCTCCGGCGGAGGCAAGGGTGTCAAGATCGGTCTCGCCTACGACGTCGGCGGCCGTGGTGACCGGTCCTTCAACGACTCCGCCGCGCGCGGAGCGGACAAGGCCCAGAAGGAGTTCGGCGGCTCGATCAAGGAGCTGACCGCGAAGTCCTCGGACACCCCCGCGGACCGTGTGCAGCGCCTGACCGACCTGGCGGACGCCGGCTACAGCCCGATCATCGCCGTCGGTTACACCTACGCGCCCGCCGTCGAGCAGGTCGCGAAGAAGTACCCGAAGACCTCCTTCGGCCTGGTCGACGCCGTGGTCGGCGGCAGCAACGTCAACAGCATCACCTTCACCGAGGAGCAGGGCTCCTACCTCGCCGGTGTCGCGGCCGCGCTGAAGACGAAGAAGGACCACGTCGGCTTCATCGGCGGTGTCGACAGCCCGCTGATCAAGAAGTTCGAGGCGGGTTACGTCCAGGGTGTCCACGACACCAACAAGAAGATCAAGGTCGACACCCAGTACCTGTCGCACGGCTCGGACACCTCCGGCTTCTCCAGCCCCGACAAGGGCAAGGAGGCCGCGCAGGGCATGCTCGACGGCGGCGCCGACGTGATCTACACGGCGGCCGGATCCTCCGGCAACGGCGCGATCGAGGCCGTGCACGGCGTCAAGGGCGCCTGGGCCATCGGCGTGGACTCGGACCAGTACAACATCCCGGGTCTGGCGCAGTACAAGAGCTCGATCCTGACCTCCATGGTCAAGAACGTCGACGTCGGCGTCTACGACTTCATCAAGTCCGTCCACGACGGCAAGCCGCTGTCCGGCAACAACGTCTACTCGCTGGCCAAGGGCGGCGTCTCGCTGGCCACCAGCGGTGGCTTCATCGCCGACATCCAGCCCAAGCTGGACGCCGCGAAGAAGGACAT
Organism: Streptomyces sp. NPDC001606; assembly: GCF_053596835.1. Lineage (NCBI taxonomy): Bacteria > Bacillati > Actinomycetota > Actinomycetes > Kitasatosporales > Streptomycetaceae > Streptomyces > Streptomyces sp. NPDC001606. The sequence continues at coordinate 35,399 of NZ_JBSFHC010000011.1, read as the reverse complement.
CGTCGACGGCAAGATCAAGGTCAAGACCACCCCGTGATCTGACGGTCCGGGGGTCCCGGACCCGCCCGCGGCCCCAGCGCCCGGGCGGTCCGAGGACCCGTCGGATCAGGTCCGTCCAGCGGACCTCGGCTCGGCGCGGGGGAGCCTTCGGGACCCCCTCGCCGAGCCATAACAATGTGTCAACTCTACGCGTGTAGCACGGAGTTGCCGCGCTAGCGTCGCCGACGCCCAGCCCTCCCCTACGCAGCCCCTTTCCCCCCAGGAGAGTGCGCCATCAACGCGTCCAGCCCTCCCGCTGCCGTCGAACTGCGCGGCATCACCAAGCGTTTCCCCGGCGTCGTCGCCAACCGCGACATCGACATCACGGTCCGCACGGGCACCGTCCACGCCCTGTGCGGTGAGAACGGCGCCGGCAAGTCGACCCTGATGAAGATCCTCTACGGCATGCAGCAGCCGGACGAGGGCACCATCACGGTCAACGGCGAGCAGGTCGTCCTGCACAACCCCGGCGACGCCATCGCCCGCGGCATCGGCATGGTGCACCAGCACTTCATGCTCGCCGACAACCTCACCGTCCTCGAGAACGTCGTCCTCGGCGCGGAGAAGCTGTACGGCATCGGCGGCAAGGCCCGCGCGAAGATCAAGGAGATCTCCGACGCGTACGGCCTGAACGTCCGCCCCGACGTCCTCGTGGAGGAACTGGGCGTCGCCGACCGCCAGCGCGTGGAGATCCTCAAGGTCCTCTACCGCGGCGCCAAGATCCTCATCCTGGACGAGCCGACCGCGGTGCTGGTGCCGCAGGAGGTCGACGCGCTCTTCGCCAACCTGCGCGAGCTGAAGGCCGAAGGCCTCACCGTCATCTTCATCTCGCACAAGCTGGGCGAAGTGCTCTCGGTCGCCGACGACATCACCGTCATCCGGCGCGGCACCACGGTGGGCACGGCCGTACCGTCCGCCACCACCCCCAAGCAGCTCGCCGAGCTGATGGTCGGCAGCGAGCTGCCCACCCCGGAGACCGAGGAGTCCACGGTCACGGACGTCCCGATGCTGGACGTCACCGGGCTGCACCTCACCCAGACGGGGCTCGACGGCATCGAGCGGATCATCCTCGACGAGATCACCTTCACCATCCACAAGGGCGAGGTGCTGGGCATCGCCGGTGTGGAGGGCAACGGCCAGTCCGAACTGGTCGAGGCGATCATGGGCATGCGCCACCCGGACTCCGGCGTCGTCACCCTCGACGGCACCAACATCTCGCACATCGACACCCGCGCCCGCCGCGTGGCCGGTATCGGCTACATCCCCGAGGACCGCCACCGGCACGGCCTGCTGCTCGAGGCGCCGCTGTGGGAGAACCGCATCCTCGGCCACGTCAGCGAGAAGCCCAACTCGCGCGGCGGCCTGCTGGACATCAAGGCGGCCCGCGCCGACACCGAGCGGATCGTGCAGGCGTACGACGTCCGCACCCCCGGTATCGACGTGACCGCGGGCTCGCTGTCCGGCGGCAACCAGCAGAAGCTGATCGTCGGCCGGGAGATGAGCCACAACCCCAAGCTGCTCATCGCCGCCCACCCCACCCGCGGTGTGGACGTCGGTGCCCAGGCGGCCATCTGGGACTACATCCGCGAGGCCCGCCGCGAGGGCCTGGCGGTGCTGCTGATCTCCGCCGACCTGGACGAGCTGATCGGCCTCTCCGACACCCTGCGGGTGATGTACCGCGGCCGCCTGGTCGCCGACGCCGACCCCGCCACCATCACCCCCGAAGAGCTGGGCTCCGCCATGACGGGTGCGGCCTCCGGCCACCTGGAGCACACAGAGGACGACGAGCGATGAACAAGCTGACCTCACGGATCGACAAGGAGCGGCTGCTCCTCGGCATCGCGGCACCGGTGCTCGCGGTCGTCGCCGCGCTGGTCATCACCGCCCTGGTGATCCTCGCGACCGGCAAGAACCCCGGCCCCGCCTTCAACGACATGGTGACCTACGGCTTCGCCAGCGACAGCCAGGTCTACATCCTCAACAAGGCGACGACGTACTACCTCGCGGGTGTCTCGGTGGCCATCGGCTTCCGGATGAACCTGTTCAACATCGGCGTCGACGGCCAGTACCGGATCGCCGCGTTCTTCGCCGCCGTGCTCGGTGGCGCGCTGACGCTGCCCGGCTGGATCGCCATCCCGCTGATCATGATCTGCGCCATGGCGACCGGCGCCCTGTGGGCGGCCATCGCCGGTGTCCTCAAGGTCACCCGGGGCGTCAGCGAGGTCATCTCGACGATCATGCTGAACGCGATCGCCACCGCGGTCATCGGCTATCTGCTCCAGCCCGGCAAGCTGGCCCAGCTGGAGGAGGGCGGCACGGTCGTCTCCACCAAGCCGCTGCCGACGTCCTCGTACTTCTTCAGCATCAACACCGGCCCGGCCGGTGAGCTGTGGGGGTTCATCTTCCTCGCCGTCATCGTCGGTGTCGCCTACTGGTTCGTGCTCGGCCGCACCCGGTTCGGCTTCGACCTGCGCACGGTCGGCCAGTCCGAGAGCGCCGCCTCCGCGAGCGGTGTGTCGGTGAAGAAGATGGTCCTCACCAGCATGCTGATCTCGGGTGCGGTGGCCGGTCTGATCGGCATGCCGACCCTGCTCAACGACAGCCACGCCTTCAGCAACGACTTCCCCGCCGGCATCGGCTTCACCGGCATCGCCATCGCCCTGCTCGGCCGCAACAACCCGGTCGGCATCGCGCTCGGCGCCCTGCTCTGGGGCTTCCTGGAGCGCACCACGAACCACCTGGAGTTCCAGGGCTACGACAAGGAGATCCTCGGCGTCATCCAGGGCGTCATCGTCCTCTGCGTCGTGATCGCCTACGAGGTCGTACGACGCTACGGCCTCAAGCGCCAGCAGCAGAAGGTCGGCGCGGAACTCGCCGCCCTGGCCGCCGCCACGACGAAGAATCAGGAGGTGGCGTGATGACTGCCACGATGACCGACGCGCCGCCGCCCGCGGCGCCCAAGGCGGGCAACGCCCCCCAGCGCTCCGGCCGCTCGCTCGGCCAGATCCTCATGATCATCGCCGGTGCCCTGCTGCTCGTCGCCGCCGTCCGTATGATCACCGGCTCCGACCAGCTCGACTCCGCCGGACAGGTCAGCGCCGCCGTCGGCCTCGCGGTGCCGATCGGCCTCGCCGGTCTCGCCGGTCTGTGGTCCGAGCGGTCCGGCGTGGTCAACATCGGCCTCGAGGGCATGATGATCCTCGGCACCTTCGGCGCCGGCTGGATCGGCTGGCAGACCAGCCCCTGGCTGGGCCTGCTCTGCGGTGTCGCCTTCGGTGTCCTCGGCGGCCTGGTGCACGCGGTCGTCACCGTCACCTTCGGCGTCGACCACATCGTCTCCGGTGTCGCGATCAACCTGCTCGCGCTCGGCATCACCCAGTACCTCGCCAAGGTCTTCTTCACCACCGGCAAGGCGGCCGACGCGGGCGGCAACCCCAAGCAGTCCCCGCCGGTCGACTCGCTGCCGCAGATCACGGTGCCCGGCCTCTCCGACGCCCTGGCCTCGGTGGAGAAGCACCACTGGTTCCTGGTCTCCGACCTCGCCGGCATCCTCGGCGGCCTGGTCACCAACCTGTCCGTGATCACGATCCTGGCCGTGGTGCTGTTCGTCGGCAGCTGGTGGCTGCTGTGGCGCACCCCGTTCGGCCTGCGGCTGCGCTCCTGCGGTGAGAACCCGACCGCCGCGGAGTCGCTCGGCGTCAACGTCTACACGTACAAGTACGCGGCCGTGGCCGTCTCCGGCGGTCTCGCCGGCCTCGGCGGCGCCTTCCTGGCCCTGGTCACCTCGCACACCTACCTGGAGGGCCAGACCGGCGGCCGCGGCTACATCGGCCTCGCGGCGATGATCTTCGGCAACTGGCGCCCGGGCGGCGTCGCGATGGGCGCCGGGCTGTTCGGCTACTCCGACGCGCTCCAGCTGCGCAACGGCGGCACCACCGTGCACGCCCTGCTGCTCCTGCTGGTCGTCCTGCTCGTGGCGCTGGGCGCCTGGAAGCTGTACCAGAAGGCCGTGCTCCAGGGCCTGATCAGCCTCGGCTGGGCCGGCATGGTCCTGGTCTGGTACCTGCTCACCGACGAGGTCCCGAGCGACTTCGTGGGCGCCACCCCGTACGTCGTCACCCTGCTCGTCCTGTCGCTGTCGGCGCAGCGCCTGCGGATGCCGAAGGCGGACGGCATGCGGTACCGGAAGGGCCAGGGCAAGTGACGGGCGCCGACGCCGGGTTCGACTGGGAGGCGCTGCGGGAGGTGGCGCGCGAGGCGATGTCCCACGCGTACGCCCCCTACTCCGGCTTCCCGGTCGGCGTGGCGGCCCGGGTCGACGACGGGCGCACGGTCACCGGCTGCAACGTGGAGAACGCCTCCTACGGCCTCGGCCTGTGCGCGGAGTGCGGACTGGTCTCCGACCTCCAGCGCACGGGCGGCGGCCGCCTGACGCACTTCACCTGCGTGGACGGCACCGGCGGCCTGCTGGTCCCGTGCGGCCGCTGCCGCCAGCTCCTCTACGAGTTCGGGGGCCCGGAGCTGCTCCTGGACACCCCGGCGGGCATCCTCCCGCTGGCCGAGATGCTGCCCCAGGCCTTCGGCCCGGAGCATCTCACCTCGTAATGCCGTACGGCCCCCCTGCCCCGCTCGCAGGGGGGCCGCACACTTCGCACCTCCCGGAAGGAACGACACCCGCCATGGCCATGGACGCCATCTCCGTCATCCGCACCAAGCGGGACCGCGGCGAGCTGACCGACGAGCAGATCGACTGGGTCATCGACGCCTACACCCGCGGCGAGGTCGCCGACGAGCAGATGTCCGCGCTCGCCATGGCGATCCTGCTCAACGGCATGAACCGCCGTGAGATCGCCCGCTGGACCGCGGCCATGATCGCCTCCGGCGAGCGCATGGACTTCTCGTCGCTGTCCCGCCCGACGGCCGACAAGCACTCCACGGGCGGCGTCGGCGACAAGATCACGCTGCCCCTGGCCCCCCTCGTCGCCGCCTGCGGCGCCGCGGTCCCGCAGCTGTCCGGCCGCGGCCTCGGCCACACCGGCGGCACCCTGGACAAGCTGGAGTCCGTCCCGGGCTGGCGTGCCCTGCTCTCCAACGAGGAGATGCTGCACGTCCTGGACACCACGGGCGCCGTGATCTGCGCGGCCGGCGACGGTCTGGCCCCGGCGGACAAGAAGCTGTACGCGCTCCGCGATGTCACCGGCACGGTCGAGGCGATCCCGCTGATCGCCTCCTCCATCATGTCCAAGAAGATCGCCGAGGGCACCGGCTCGCTGGTCCTGGACGTGAAGGTCGGCACCGGCGCCTTCATGAAGACCCTGGAGGACGCCCGCGAGCTGGCGACCACCATGGTCGGTCTGGGCACCGACCACGGTGTGAAGACCGTGGCCCTGCTGACCGACATGTCCACCCCGCTCGGCCTCACCGCGGGCAACGCCCTGGAGGTCCGTGAGTCGGTCGAGGTCCTGGCGGGCGGCGGCCCCAAGGACGTGGTCGAGCTGACGATCGCGCTGGCCCGCGAGATGCTCGACGCCGCCGGGGTGAAGGACGCCGACCCGGCGAAGGCGCTGGCCGACGGTACGGCGATGGACGTGTGGCGCCGGATGATCGCGGCCCAGGGCGGCGACCCGGACGCCCCGCTGCCCACCTCCCGCGAGCAGCACGTGATCAAGGCCCCGTCGAGCGGTGTCCTCACCCGCCTGGACGCCTACGACATCGGCATCGCCGCCTGGCGCCTCGGCGCCGGCCGCGCCCGCAAGGAGGACCCGGTGCAGGCGGGAGCGGGCGTCGAGATGCACGCCAAGCCCGGCGACACGGTGACCGAGGGCCAGCCCCTGCTCACCCTGCACACCGACACCCCGGAGCGCTTCGACTACGCCCTGAACGCCATCGAGGGCTCCTACGACATCGCCGCCCCGGGCACCGCCTTCACCCCCTCCCCGGTGGTGCTGGAACGCATCGCCTGACCAGGGGATCTCCCCTTCCGAGTGAACGGGACCGGCGGACCACCGCCGGTCCCGTTCGGCATGCTGGGATCGGTGACGCACCGAAGGAGACCGCCATGAGCGCACTCACCGTGAGCCAGGACCCCGACCAGAACTGGGACGACCTCGTCCGGTACTGGGAGGAGATGGAATGGCCCGAGGGCAGCAAGGTGGAGATCATCGAGGGGATCATCACCGTGTCACCCCCTCCCGCAGTCCGCCACAACGTGATCGCGGCCCGCATCCAGCGTCGCCTCTACTCCGTGATCCCCGAGGACTGGGGTATTTATCAGACGCAGGCCATCGCCGTGCCGTCGCGGCTCGGCATGTTCATCCCGGACCTGTTGGTGGCCCCCGTTCAGGAGTGCGGCGAGTCGGACTCCCACATCCCAGGCGCCGTCGCCGAACTGGTCGTCGAGGTGACTTCCAAGACCAACGCGCGGCACGACCGGGTGAGCAAGCCCGCCGCGTACGCCACCACAGGTATTCCGCTCTACGTCCTCGTCGACCGTTGGGCCCCCGGTGGCCCCACCGCGACCCTCTACGGGGAGCCGAAGGGCGAGGTGTACCGGGTCCTCAGCGCCGTGAAGTTCGGTGATCCCATCACGCTCCCGGCGCCCTTCGACCTGACGATCGACACCGGCGAGTTCCCCGTGGACTGACCTGCCGCCCCGCACACCGGGGAGACCGGCTCCCGGCGATGAGTTCCGCGCGCTCCGCCGGTCTACCGCATGTGGAGGACGAGACCCCTGCCGTGCTGGTGCTGCGCGGCCCCCTGGCCCGGGAGGCGGTGGCACAGCTGTGCGCCGAGGTGCGGGGGCTGCTGGAGGGGCGCGGGGGAGGGGTGGTCGTGGTCGACGTGGGGGCGCTCGGGCCGCCGGGGCTGGCCGCCGTGGAGCTGCTGGCGCGGCTGGAGCTGACCGCCCGCCGGGCCGGCGGGCGGATCCGGCTGCGCGACCCCGACGCCGCACTGGCCGCGCTACTCGAGCTGACCGGACTCCGCTTCCAGACGGAGCGGGAGGCCGAACAGCGGGAACCATCGCTGGGCGTCGAGGAAGCAGTGGAATCCGGTGATCCGGCCGGCTGAGATCTCCAGGACCTGCACCGCCCAGGGGCTGAACCCGCCCTGCTCCGGATCCGGCTTGTAGTGCGCGAAGCCCGGCAGGCCGTTCGCCTGGACCGGCAGCAGCCGGGACCCGGCGCAGGCGGAGCCGAGCGTGGTCATGAAGCCGGTGATGTCGGCCGGACCGCGCAGCCACAGGTCGAACGGCGGCATCGTCATGACGGCGTCCTCGTGCAGCAGCGCCGTCAGCGCCGTCATGTCGTACCCCTCGAAGGCCTGCACATAGCGGTCCAGGAGCTTTCGCTGCTCCTCGTCCAGCGGGTCGGACACCGCCGCGTCGGCGCCCGCGTCCGCGCGCTCGGCGAGCGTGGCCCGGGCCCGCTGCAACGCGCTGTTGACGGAGGCGACGGTGGTGCCCAGCAGCTCGGCGACCTCGCTCGCCCGCCAGGCCAGCACCTCGCGCAGGATCAGCACCGCCCGCTGCTTGGGCGGCAGTTGCTGGAGCGCCGCCATGAACGCCAGCCGGACGGACTCCTTGGCGACCGCGGCCTCCGCCGGGTCCGCCACCGACGGCAGCACCCGGGCGTCCGGCATCGGCTCCAGCCAGGTGTGGTCCGGGCGGGGCGACAGGGCCGCCTGCGCGAGCGGGGTCGAATCGGTGAGGTCCATCGGGCGGGCCCGCTTGCTCCCGGCCGACAGCATGTCCAGGCACACGTTCGTCGCGATCCGGTACAGCCAGGAGCGGAGGCTGGAGCGGCCCTCGAACGACCCGTAGCTCCGCCAGGCCCGGACCAGGGTGTCCTGCACCGCGTCCTCGGCCTCGAAGGACGAACCGAGCATCCGGTAGCAGTACCCGGTCAGTTCGGTCCGGTGCTTCTCCAGTGCGACCTCGAGATCCGCCGTCGCCGTGCCGTTGCCCATCGTCCACCCACCCCTGTGGCCGTAACCGTCACGCGTCCTCGCGCCCCAGCACTTCGGAAGCTACCGCACCCCACTGACAACGGCCGCCCGAGCCGGAAAAAGTCCAGCTCGGACGGCTTGTGTACGAATCTGACCGAATGGGTCGGGCAGCGGCCCACCGGTGTCAGTGCGCCGGAACCGGCTCCCGCCGCGCCGCCACCCGGGCCGCCCGCGAACCGGCGACGGTGATCGCGACCACCCCGACGACCGCCAGCAGCCCCACCGCGACCGTGCCGCTCCAGCCGTCCGCGCGGAAGGCCAGCGCACCGACCGTGCTGCCGGCGCTGGAGCCGATGTAGTACATCGACTGGTACAGGGCGGAGGCCTGGGCGCGGCCGTGCGTGGCCGTCCTGCTGACCGCCGAGGAGGCGACCGCGTGCCCCGCGAAGAAGCCCGCCGTGATCAGCACCAGGCCCAGCAGGACCAGCGGCAGCGCCGGGGCCAGCGACAGCAGCAGACCGGCCGTCGTCGTACCGCCCGCCAGGTACAGCGCGCCCCGGCGGCCCAGCCGGCCCACCAGCCGGCCGGCCACGGACGCGGACACCGTGCCCACCAGGTAGACCAGGAAGATCGAGCCCGCGATGCCCTGGGGCAGCCCGAACGGCGCCTCCGTCAGCCGGTAGCCGATCACCGTGTAGACGCCGCCGAACACCGTCATGAACAGCGCGCCGATCGCGTACAGCCGGCGCAGCAGCGGGTTCGCCAGGTGGTCGCGGACCGTGCCGAGCAGCACCCGGGGCCGCAGCGAGCCGGCCGTGAAGTGGCGCGGCGCCGGCAGCAGCAGCCGGAAGGCGACGGCGCAGCCGACCGCGATCACGCCGATCACCCCGACCGCGACCCGCCAGCCCCACTCCTGGGCCACCCAGCCGGTGATCACCCGGCCGCTCATCCCGCCCACGCTGTTGCCCGCGACGAACAGCCCGATCGCCGTGATCAGCGCCTTGGGCCGGACCTCCTCGGCCAGATAGGCCTGCGCCGAGGCCGGCAGCCCGGCCAGCGCGGCACCCTGCACCGCCCGCAGCACCACCAGCGCGCCGATCGACGGCGCGAAGGGCACCAGCAGGCCGACCGTCACCGCGACCGCCAGCGACGCGGTCATCACCGTACGGCGGCCGAACCGCTCCGACAGGGCACTCATGGGCAGCACGAACAGGGCCAGCCCACCGGTCGCGGCGGCCACCGTCCAGCTCGCCTCGCTCGCCGCGACCCCGAACTCCCCGGAGATCAGCGGCAGCAGCGCCTGGGTGGAGTAGAGGAGGGCGAAGGTCGCGACACCGGCGAGGAAGAGGGCGAGGCTCATCCGGCGGTAGCCGGGGCCGCCCGGCGTCATCCGGGAGTCGGCGGCGACTTCGCGGGAGGGTACGGACGATACGGCGCCCACGGTGGTGGACGCCCCGGTACTGGCGGGAGACATGCTTCGACCGTAGGCACGCACCGCTCATCCGTCCAATGCATGAAACGGCCATAATCGTTCCCATGGTGCATCAGCAGAGGTCACAGGGGCGCCTGTCACCATCCGGTGACAGACAAGACATGAACGAGATGTCGAGGCTGCTCGCGCCGCGCCTCGCCTACTTCGCCGGGGTGGCCCGCACCGAGCACGTCACCCGCGCCGCCCTGGAGATGGACGTACCCCAGTCCACCCTGTCCCGGGCGATGGCCCGGCTGGAGCAGGACCTCGGCGTCGACCTGTTCGCCCGGCACGGCCGCACCGTCTCCCTGACCACGGCCGGCCGCACCTTCCTCGCCTCCGTCGAACGCGCCCTCGCCGAGATCGAGCGCGCCGCCGAGGAGGTCCGCGCCGACGCCGACCCGGCCACCGGCAAGGTCGCCTTCGGCTTTCTGCACACCATGGGCGCCGAGACGGTACCGGGCCTGCTGCACGCCTTCCGCGCCGACCACCCGCGCGTCCGCTTCAGCCTGGTGCAGAACCACGGCGAGGCCATGCTGGAGCGGCTGCGCGCCGGTGAACTGGACCTCTGCCTGACCTCCCCGGTCCCGGACGCCCCCGACCTGGTCGCCCGCCGGCTGGACGAGCAGAAGCTCCGCCTTGTCGTCCCCGCCGAGCACCGCCTGGCCGGCCGCCGCCGCATCCGCCTGGCCGAAGCCGCCGACGAAACCTTCGTCACCCTGGAACCCGGTTACGGCATGCGCCGGATCACCGACGACCTGTGCCAGGAGGCCGGTTTCCGGCCCCGGATCGCCTTCGAGGGCGAGGAGGCGGAAACCCTGCGCGGCCTGGTCGCGGCGGGCCTCGGGGTGGCCCTGCTGCCCCCGCCCACCGTCCCCCGGCCGGGGGTCGTGGAACTGACCGTCACCGCCCCAAGGGCGGCCCGCGAGATCGGCGTCGCCTGGCTGGCCGACCGCCCGGACACTCCGCCGGTGGCCGCCTTCAAGAAGTTCCTGCTGTCGCGCAGGGGCAGCCTGCTTCCCTGAGCGGCCGGCCGGGGCGCGCGGGACTCACGGCCGCAGCGACCTCCCGAAGCCCACGGCCAACGGCATCCGGAGCCCGATGGGCGGCGGAGCCGCGAGCGCGTCCTCCACCGGCCGGGACAGCGCCTCCCCGAACAGCGCGCCCCGCATGAAGTCCACGGCCAGCCAGGCCACTTCGTCCCGGTGCCCGCGCAGGCGATGCCCGTCGGAGTGCACCTCGAACCGGCACACCTCCCGGTTGACCTTCTTCGCCCGCGCCGCGTACCGGAACGACAGCTCGGGGTCGGTCCGTTCGTCGTTCGTGCCGTGCACGATCAGCACCCGCCGCCCCACCAGCTGTTTCACCGGCTCGGGGGGCGCGGCGACATCGTCCTCGGGCAGCCAGGGAGCAAGCGCCACCACCGAGTTGACGGCCTCGTGCCCGCCGGCCCGCAGCGCCGCCCGTCCCCCCATGTCCACCCCGACCAGGCAGACGGGAACGTCGCCGTAGCGCCGTACGACCTCGTCGGCGGCCCACTCGGCGTCGGCGGCCGGCTGTGCCGCGCTGCCGTTCCAGCCCCGGCAGCGGTAGTGGACGGTGTGCACGGCGAGTCCTTCGGCCCGCCCCGCGCGAGCGAGCCGCCGGCCCAGGGAGCGCAGCGCGACCGCCGCCCGCACGGCGGACGGCCTGCGGTCGGAGACCTCCTCACCGCCGGGGAGCAGCAGCACCGCTCCGCTCACCGCCGTCGGCTGCGGGCCGACTGCCTTCCCCAGCCTGGCCGTTCGGACCGGCGTCGCTTGCTGTCCCATGACAGAACAGTGTCAGAAGGCGCGGTGTACGAAACCCGTACGTGCGGTCACCGTTGCGTATCGACGGAAAAAGAAGCGGTGGCGTCGAAAGGGCCGCCTTCTACGCGCGTAGGCGTTACAGTGCGGAAATGACGAGCCAGACTGCACCGAAAGGGACCGTCCCGACGCCGGACCAGATCCGCCGGGCGCCCAAGGTTCTGCTGCACGATCATCTCGACGGCGGGCTCCGTCCGGGCACCGTCGTCGCCCTCGCCCAGGAGACCGGGTACCGGGATCTTCCCGAGAGCGACCCCGACAAGCTGGGCCTCTGGTTCCGCGAGGCCGCCGACTCCGGTTCGCTGGAACGGTATCTGGAGACCTTCCGGCACACCGTCGGCGTGATGCAGACCCGTGCGGCGCTGGTCCGGGTCGCCCGGGAGTGCGCCGAGGACCTCGCCGAGGACGGGGTCGTCTACGCCGAGGTGCGGTACGCGCCCGAGCAGCACCTCGGTGGCGGACTGACCCTGGAGGAGGTGGTCGAGGCGGTCAACGAGGGCTTCCGGCAGGGCGAGCGGCTCGCCCGGGAGAACGGCCACCGGATCCGCGTCGGCGCTCTGCTCACCGCCATGCGGCACGCGGCCCGCTCCCTGGAGATCGCCGAACTCGCCAACCGCTACCGGGACTCCGGAGTGGCCGGATTCGACATCGCCGGTGCCGAGGCCGGATATCCGCCCACCCGGCACCTGGACGCCTTCGAGTACCTCAAGCGCGAGAACAACCACTTCACCATCCATGCCGGCGAGGCCTTCGGGCTGCCGTCCATCTGGCAGGCGCTCCAGTGGTGCGGCGCGGACCGGCTCGGGCACGGGGTGCGGATCATCGACGACATCGAAATCCGCGAGGACGGCACGGTACGGCTCGGCCGGCTGGCCGCCTACGTCCGGGACAAGCGGATCCCGCTCGAACTGTGCCCCAGCTCCAATCTCCAGACCGGGGCCGCGCCCTCGTACGCCGAGCACCCGATCGGGCTGCTGCGCCGGCTGCACTTCCGGGCCACCGTGAACACCGACAACCGGCTGATGTCGCACACCAGTATGAGCCGGGAATTCGAGCACCTCGTCGAGGCGTTCGGTTACACGCTCGACGACCTCCAGTGGTTCTCCGTCAATGCGATGAAATCAGCGTTCATTCCTTTCGATGAACGACTCGCGATGATCAATGACGTCATCAAGCCCGGATATGCCGAGCTGAAATCCGAATGGCTGTTCCAGCAGACGGCCACGACCAGCGACTTTGCGGATTCCTCGGGCGAGTAGCGGGTCGGACTCCGTCCCGGAATGCGGACGCACTTTCACATGGCGTCCGCATTTCGGTGTTTGCGGTGGGCGGGTGTGCGTGTTTACGGTCGTGGACCGCTCAGATCGTTTGTGATCTCCCGTCTCCTGTTTCCCCTATTCAAGGAACGCATTCACCATGAAGCAGTCTGCTGCCAAGACCCTGGGCGTCGCCGCCCTCGGTGCCGCCTTCGCCGCCGTCGGCGCGGGCGCGGCCAACGCCGCCCCGGCCACCCCCGACGCCACCCAGGCCCTGGACAGCGTCACCAAGACGCTGCCGGCCGAGAACGTCGGCAAGGCGCTGCCGGGTGCCACCCAGGCGCTCGCCCAGGGGCAGGGTGCGCTGAGCGCCGGCGTGGCCGCCGCTCAGCCGGTCGTCGAGCAGGTGCTCGCCGGCGGCCCGACCGCCCCGGTCGGCAAGCTGCTCGGCGGCCTGCCGGTGGGCAAGACGGGTCTGCCCACGCACGGCCTGCCGGTGAACGGGATCCCGCTCGGCTGACCGGCCGCCGTCGACTTCCGCTCGACGCCGCTGGGGCGCTCCGGAGCTGTCCGGGAGCGTCCCAGCGGCGTTCGTGCGCGGGCGGCTCACCAGGCGGCGGTGACGGTCTTGTCCTCGGCGGGCAGCAGGATCCACAGCGCTATGTAGACCAGGAACTGGGGGCCGGGCAGCAGGCAGGACAGCAGGAAGATCACCCGCATGGTCGTCGCCGACGTGCCGAAGCGGCGGGCCAGGGCGGCGCACACGCCGCCGATCATGCGGCCGTGGGTGGGGCGGGCAAGGGCGGTCATGGCTGCTCCTCCGTGGTGGTCCGTGGGTGGCGGTGTCGCTCAACTGCCTTCCACGGTACGGAGACGAAGCGGACGAAGCATCGCTCTACGGGGCGATCCCGACCCTGGGAATCGTCGGGGTACGACCCTGAGACAGCTCCTCCTGGACGGTGACCGGCTCGCTGCCCTCGCGCTCCGCGCCCGCCCGCGCGTCCCGGCGCCGCAGCCGGACCCGGGCCGCCGGGACCACGGCCAGATGGGCCAGGATCACCCCGGTCGTGTTCAGCAGCAGCGAGTCGACGTCCACGACCCGGCCCGGCACGCCGGTCTGGAGCAGGGCGATGCCGACGGAGACCAGGGTGCTCGCGGCGGCCGTGCGCAGCAGGGAGGCGACCGGCGAGACGCCGAGGCGGCCGTGCGCCATGGGCAGCAGCACCCCGAGCGGTGCGAGCAGGGCGAGGCCCTCGCCGAGGGGTTTGGCCGCGCCCGGCCAGCCGAGCGCGAGGTCGGCCCGGATGCCGGCCAGCGGGTGCAGGTTGGGCGGCAGCACCCAGGGCACGTCCAGGGGGCGCAGCATCAGCCAGGCGACGAGGGTGAGGTGTGCGACGAGGAGGATGCTTCCCGTCGCACGGATGCGGATCGCGGCGGTGCCGCCGATGGAGCCTTGACGCTGCACGATCCCCAAGACGCCACCCCGGGCGCGAACGGTTCCGCATCGGAGCGTTTCCGTCCGGGCACCCTGGGCTGCGACCGCCCGGCCGCCGGTTTCGCTTTCCTCGGACCGCACGACCGGCGGGGTGCGTCTCCCCGCCACCCCGAGGACACGCACCCCCGTATCCGGGGTCAGTGTCCCAGCACCTTCAGCACCTGCCCGACCACCGGCACCCCGCCCAGCGACTGGGCCTCGGCCAGCGGCGCCGTCAGCATCTGGGAGCCCACCGGCTTGAAGTCGGCCAGCTGGGTGCCCACGCCGTTGTCCAGGGGGTCGACGCCGGTGCCCGCCAGCGGGTTGGGCTTGAGGCCGGCGACGGGTCCGGTGACATAGCCGACCGTGCCGGTGAGGACCGTGAGACCCGCCTGAGGGTCGATGTGGCCGAGCGAGGTCGGCCGCCAGGGCACCTCCACGAGCGAGGGGGCCGCGTCCGCGTGCGCGGTCGCGGCGCCCGCGCCCAGGGCCGCCCCCGCGGTCGCGAGGGCGACCAGGGCGCGCCGCGTGGTGAGGTGCTGGGAGGGGGTGTGTGGGGCCATCGCTGGTGCCACCTTCTGGTGCGCAGGGTAAGGGCGTCGACACGTAGGGTAGTTGAGGCGGGAGTCACGCTCAAAAGCCGACCCGCGGGGTCGGCAGGCGGCCCGCCATGCGTCAAACTGGTGTTCCGTGAGCATTCATCCCCCGTCCCCCGCCCGTGTCGTGCTGCTGTGCGGCCCCTCGGGCTCGGGCAAGTCCCTCGTCGCCGCCCGCTCCGGGCTTCCCGTCCTGCGTCTGGACGACTTCTACAAGGAAGGTGACGACCCGACTCTGCCGCTGGTGGACGGGAGTTCCGACATCGACTGGGACCACCCGGAGTCCTGGGACGCGGACGTCGCCATCGAGGCCATCACCCGGCTGTGCACCACGGGCGCCACACCGGTCCCGGTGTACGACATCGCGCTGAGCGCCCGCACCGGTGAGAAGACGCTGGACATCGGCCGTACCCCGCTGTTCATCGCGGAGGGCATCTTCGCCGCGGAGATCGTCGGGCGGTGCCGGGACCTGGGTCTGCTCGCCGACGCGCTGTGCCTGACCCGCGGATCGGTCACCACCTTCCGGCGGCGCTTCCTGCGGGATCTGCGGGAGGGCCGCAAGTCGGTGCCGTTCCTGCTGCGCCGCGGCTGGCGGCTGATGCGCGCGGAGCGGTCGATCATCGCCCGGCAGGTGTCCCTCGGCGCGTACCCCTGCGACCGGGACGAGGCACTGGACCGGCTGGCGGCGGCGGGCGACGGACGGCCCGCACGGCAGCAGCCGGTGGCGTAGGCCCCCGGGCAATAGGCCCGGGGAAACGGAAGCGGGACCGGTCAGGCCTACGGCCCACCAGTCCCGTTCCTCTTTCCCCCGTGATCCCCCGTGGATCCACCCCCCAGTGGTTCCCCCGTTGCCCCCCGTTTTCCCCCGTGTTCCCCCCCGAGGTCACCCCCCAGTGACCCCCGTCCTTCAGGCGACCAGCTCGCCGAAGGCGTTCTCCTCGTCACGGCCGAAGCTGAGGACCTCGTCCTCGCGCAGCCGGCGGAGCGACCGCCAGATGCTGGACTTCACCGTGCCGACACTGATGCCGAGGATCTCCGCGATCTCCGGGTCCGTGCGGCCCTCGTAGTAGCGCAGGACCAGCATGGTGCGCTGGAGCTCGGGCAGCCGGGCCAGCGCCTGCCAGAGGACCGCGCGCAGCTCGGTGCCGCGCATCGCGTCCGTCTCGCCGGGCGTCTCCGGCAGCTCCTCGGTCGGGTACTCGTTCAGCTTGCGGCGGCGCCACGCGCTGATGTGCAGGTTCGTCATCGTCCGCCGCAGATAGCCCCCGACGGCCGCCTTGTCGCTGATCCGGTCCCACGCCTTGTACGTCGAGAACAGCGCGCTCTGGAGCAGGTCCTCGGCCTCGAAGCGGTCGCCGGTCAGGTGGTAGGCGGTGGCGTACAGGGAGGCGCGGCGCTCCTGGACATAGGCGGTGAACTCCGCCTCGGTCAGCGAACGGCGCTGCTCCCCCGAGTCCTCCCTGTACGCGGTTCCCCCGTGTGCTGCCCCCGTGCGGGCGTCGATCACCGTCATGAACGCGGTGTGCTGACGCCCGGTGCCGCGAGCGCACCCCCGCCCGCTCACGGCACCGGACTTCTCGGATCCCCGGTGCACGTCGTGCAGACGCGTGACCACTGCGCTGGTGCTGATGCTGTGCAGCGTGTTCATCTCGCGCTCCCCGTCGTGGACTTCCGGCGACTCGGTCTTGCCGGGCCGGCTGTGGCTCCCCCGTCCGGCCCGTGCCCAAAAGACTGCCGGGGCGACTTCATGGCCGTGTCCGCCGACTGTCACAGACCTGTCACAGGGGTCCGCGCGGGAACGAAAGGCGAGGGCATGACGCCCGCAGGTCGTACGACCGGCCGTCCATGGGCCAGAATGAGCCCGTGCCTTCCCTGTTGCTGATCGAGGACGACGACGCCATCCGTACGGCCCTGGAGCTCTCCCTGACGCGCCAGGGACACCGGGTCGCGACCGCCGCCAGCGGCGAGGACGGTCTGAAGCTGCTGCGCGAGCAGCGGCCGGACCTGATCGTGCTGGATGTGATGCTGCCCGGCATCGACGGGTTCGAGGTGTGCCGGCGCATCCGGCGCACCGACCAGCTGCCGATCATCCTGCTGACCGCGCGGAGCGACGACATCGACGTCGTGGTCGGCCTGGAGTCCGGGGCCGACGACTATGTCGTCAAGCCGGTCCAGGGCCGGGTGCTGGACGCCCGGATCCGGGCCGTGCTGCGGCGCGGGGAACGGGAGTCCAGCGACTCGGCGACCTTCGGCAACCTGGTCATCGACCGGTCGGCGATGACCGTGACGAAGAACGGCGAGGACCTCC
Source organism: Streptomyces sp. NPDC001606 (assembly GCF_053596835.1). Taxonomy (NCBI): domain Bacteria; kingdom Bacillati; phylum Actinomycetota; class Actinomycetes; order Kitasatosporales; family Streptomycetaceae; genus Streptomyces; species Streptomyces sp. NPDC001606. The sequence goes on along the minus strand of NZ_JBSFHC010000011.1, from coordinate 18,464 downwards.
AGCTGACCCCGACCGAGCTGCGGCTGCTGCTCGAACTGAGCCGGCGGCCCGGTCAGGCGCTCTCCCGCCAGCAGCTGCTGCGGCTGGTCTGGGAGCACGACTACCTCGGTGACTCCCGGCTGGTGGACGCGTGTGTCCAGCGGCTGCGCGCCAAGGTCGAGGACGTGCCGTCGTCACCGACCCTGATCCGTACCGTCCGTGGTGTCGGCTACCGCCTGGACTCGCCTCAGTGACCGATACGCGAGGGGGGCTGCGCGGCTGGGCCGCGGGGCGCAAGGGAAATCTGTCGCGGCTGCGGTTCACCAGCCTCAGGCTGCGACTGGTCGTCGTGTTCGGGCTGGTGGCGCTCACGGCCGCCGTGTCGGCGTCCGGTATCGCCTACTGGCTCAACCGGGAAGCCGTGCTCACCCGCGCCCAGGACGCGGTGCTGCGCGACTTCCGGCAGGAGATGCAGAACCGCGCGGGCGCCCTGCCCGCGCACCCCACCCAGGACGAACTCCAGCACGCGGCGGGCCAGATGGCCGCGAGCAGCCAGCACTTCAGCGTGCTGCTGGTCGGCCAGGACACCGACGGCCGTACGGTGTACGGCAACTCGGGCGGCATCAACGGCTTCTCGCTGGAGGACGTGCCGAAGACGCTGCGCGCCGCGGTGAACAAGCGGCAGCAGGTCACCGGCACCAACAAGGAGCCGTACCACCTGTACTGGCAGCGGGTCGTGGACCACGGCACGCCCTACCTGGTGGCCGGTACCCGGGTGATCGGCGGCGGGCCGACCGGTTACATGGCGAAATCCCTGGAGCCGGAGGCGAAGGACCTCAACTCGCTGGCCTGGTCGCTGGGCATCGCCACCGGGCTCGCGCTGATCGGCGCCGCGCTGCTCGCGCAGGCCGCCGCCACGACCGTGCTGAAGCCGGTGCACCGGCTCGGTGTCGCCGCCCGGCGGCTGGGCGAGGGCAGGCTCGACACCCGGCTGCGGGTGTCCGGCACCGACGAACTCGCGGACCTGTCCCGGACGTTCAACAACGCGGCCGAGGCGCTGGAGCAGCGGGTCGCGGAGATGGCGGCGCGGGACGAGGCGTCCCGCCGGTTCGTCGCCGACATGAGCCACGAGCTGCGGACGCCGCTGACCGCCATCACCGCCGTCACGGAGGTGCTGGAGGAGGAGCTGGAGTTCGAGTCCGGGAGCATCGACCCGATGATCGAACCGGCGGTGCGGCTGGTGGTGAGCGAGACCCGGCGGCTGAACAACCTGGTCGAGAACCTGATGGAGGTCACCCGCTTCGACGCGGGCACCGCCCGGCTGGTCCTGGACGACGTCGACGTCGCCGACCAGATCACCGCCTGCATCGACGCCCGCGCCTGGCTGGACGCCGTCGAGCTGGACGCCGAGCGGGGCATCCACGCCCTGCTCGACCCGCGCCGCCTGGACGTCATCCTCGCCAACCTGATCGGCAACGCGCTCAAGCACGGCGGGTCGCCGGTCCGGGTCTCGGTGCGGGAGTCGGACGACTCGGTGGTGATCCAGGTCCGCGACCACGGCCCCGGCATCCCCGAGGACGTCCTGCCGCACGTCTTCGACCGCTTCTACAAGGCGAGCGCCTCCCGGCCCCGCTCCGAGGGCAGCGGGCTCGGCCTGTCCATCGCCCTGGAGAACGCCCACATCCACGGCGGCGGGATCACGGCCGCCAACTCGCCCGAGGGCGGCGCGGTGTTCACCCTGCGGCTGCCGCGGGACGCCTCGCAGCTGACCGAGCAGCCGGCGGACGAGCCGCAGGAGAAACCCGACGACAGCAAGAAGAGCACGACGGCCGACACGGACGATTCCGGTTCCGGAAAGGAGGGGTCATGACCGTACGACGCCTGCTGGCGCTGCCCCTCCTGGGCGCGCTGCTCACCGGCTGCGGCATCCGCGCCACGGAGGTGCCGACCGACTTCGGCGCGGCGCCCTCGCGGGTGCCGTGCTCGCTGGCCGGGCCGGACCGGTCCACGCAGACCGCGCACGGCGTGCCCGTGCAGGTCTTCCTGCTGTGCGGGGCGTCCCTGGTGGCCGTCGACCGCACGGTGCCCGTCCCCGAGGGCACGCCGGACGCCAAGCGCCGGGTGATCGTGGCCCAGGGCCTGCTGGACCAGCTCGCGGCCTCGCCGTCCGCCGCGGAGCGCTCCGCGGGCTACACGACGTATGTGCCGGGCGGCCTGAGCGTGTCCGGGCCCGGCCCGCGGGACCCCGAGGACGCGCTCCGCCTGAGCACCGCCCCGAGCCGGCTCACCTCCTACGCCCTGGCCCAGCTGGTGTGCACGCTGTCCGACTCGGCGGCGACGGAGGGCGACGGATCGGTCATCCTGGCGGGCCCGCCCCCGGCGCCGCCGAGCCGCTACGAGTGCACCGACCCGGTGCGCAACCACCCGGGCAGCGCACAGCCGCCGACGAGCAGGGTGACGGGGAAGTCCTGACGCGCCTGCTCGCGCACGCGCCGCCCCACCGACCGCCGAAACGGAAGAGCCGCGCCTTCCCCGGACGGGGGGAAGGCGCGGCTCTCGTCCTGGTGGCCTGCCGTCAGTAGGACGAGCCGGACGCGCCCAGCGAACCCGTGGGGTGCCAGACCGTCTTCGTCTCCAGGAACGCGGTCATCCGCTCGATCCCCGGCGTCTGGGAGTAATCCACATCCTGGGGACGCAGTACGCGCTTGAGGTTGTCGGCCGCCGCGATCTCCAGCTCCTTCGCCAGCTCCTCGTCCGCCCCCGCGAGGTCGATCGCGTTGACGTCCTGGTGCGCGGCCAGCGGCGCCGCGATCTCCGCCGTACGGCCGGACAGGATGTTCACCACACCGCCCGGCACGTCGGAGGTGGCCAGCACCTCGGCCAGGGAGAGCGCCGGCAGCGGGGACTTCTCGCTCGCGACCACCACCGCCGTGTTGCCGGTGGCGATCACGGGCGCGAGCACCGACACCAGGCCCAGGAAGGACGACTCCTGCGGCGCCAGCACGGCGACCACACCGGTCGGCTCCGGGGAGGACAGGTTGAAGAACGGGCCCGCGACCGGGTTGGCGCCGCCGACCACCTGGGCGATCTTGTCGGTCCAGCCCGCGTACCAGACCCAGCGGTCGACGGTCGCGTCCACGACCGCGGCCGCCTTCGACTTCGACAGGCCCTCCGCGTCGGCGACCTCGCGCACGAACTGCTCGCGGCGGCCCTCCAGCATCTCCGCGACGCGGTACAGGACCTGGCCCCGGTTGTAGGCGGTCGCGCCGGACCAGCCGCCGAACGCCTTGCGCGCGGCCACGACGGCGTCCCGGGCGTCCTTACGGCTCGACTGCGGTGCGTTGGCCAGCCAGTTGCCCTTCGAGTCCGTCACCTCGTACACCCGGCCGCTCTCGGAACGCGGGAACTTCCCGCCGACGTACAGCTTGTAGGTCTTGAAGACGCTCAGACGGTTCGGTTCAGACATCGAGGTACGCCTCCAGGCCGTGGCGGCCGCCCTCGCGGCCGAAGCCCGACTCCTTGTAACCGCCGAACGGCGAGGTCGGGTCGAACTTGTTGAACGTGTTGGACCAGATCACGCCCGCGCGGAGCTTGCCCGCGACCGCCAGGATCCGGGAGCCCTTCTCGGTCCAGATGCCCGCCGACAGGCCGTACTGGGTGTTGTTCGCCTTGGCGACCGCCTCGTCCGGGGTGCGGAAGGTGAGCACCGACAGCACCGGGCCGAAGATCTCGTCGCGGGCGATGGTGTGCGCCTGGGTCACGTTGGTGAACACCGTCGGCGCGAACCAGTAGCCGGACGCCGGCAGTTCGCAGGCCGGGGACCAGCGCTCGGCGCCCTCCGCCTCACCCTGGTCGGCGAGCGCGGTGATCCGGGCCAGCTGCTCGGCGGAGTTGATCGCGCCGATGTCGGTGTTCTTGTCCAGCGGGTCGCCGAGCCGGAGGGTGGACAGCCGGCGCTTCAGGGCCTCCAGCAGCTCGTCCTGGACCGACTCCTGGACCAGCAGCCGGCTGCCCGCGCAGCACACCTGGCCCTGGTTGAAGAAGATGCCGGTGACGATGCCCTCCACCGCCTGGTCGATCGGAGCGTCGTCGAAGACGATGTTCGCGCCCTTGCCGCCCAGTTCCAGGGTGAGCTTCTTGCGGGTGCCCGCGACGGTCCGCGCGATCTCCTTGCCGACCGCGGTGGAGCCGGTGAAGGCGACCTTGTCGACGTCGGGGTGCGCGACCAGCGCGGCGCCCGCGTCGCCGTAGCCCGGCAGGATGTTGACGACACCCCTGGGCAGCCCGGCCTGGCGGCAGATGTCCGCGAAGAACAGCGCGGACAGCGGGGTCGTCTCGGCCGGCTTCAGCACGACCGTGTTGCCGGCCGCCAGCGCCGGGGCGATCTTCCAGGCCAGCATCAGCAGCGGGAAGTTCCACGGGATGACCTGGCCCGCGACGCCCAGCGGACGCGGGTTCGCGCCGAAGCCGGCGTGGTCGAGCTTGTCCGCCCAGCCCGCGTAGTAGAAGAAGTGCGCGGCGACCAGGGGAAGGTCGGCGTCGCGGGTCTCCTTGATCGGCTTGCCGTTGTCCAGCGTCTCCAGGACGGCCAGCTCACGGCTGCGCTCCTGGATGATGCGGGCGATGCGGAAGAGGTACTTGGCGCGCTCGGAACCGGGCAGCGCGGACCACTTCTCGAAGGCCTTGCGGGCGGCCCTGACGGCCCGGTCCACGTCCTCGGAGCCGGCCTGGGCGACCTCGGAGAGGACCTCCTCGGTGGACGGCGAGATGCTCTTGAAGACCTTGCCGTCGGCCGCCTCGACGAACTCGCCGTCGATGAACAGGCCGTAGGAGGGGGCGATGTCGACGACCGAGCGGGACTCGGGCGCCGGTGCGTACTCGAAAACCATGATCGATCAGTCCACCGTCACGTAGTCGGGGCCGGAGTAGCGGCCGGTGGCCAGCTTCTGGCGCTGCATCAGCAGGTCGTTCAGCAGCGAGGAGGCGCCGAAGCGGAACCAGTGGTTGTCCAGCCAGTCCGCGCCGACGGTCTCGTTGACCAGGACGAGGAACTTGACGGCGTCCTTGGTGGTGCGGATGCCGCCGGCCGGCTTCACACCGACCTGGATGCCGGTCTGGGCACGGAAGTCGCGTACGGCCTCCAGCATCAGGAGGGTGTTCGCCGGAGTGGCGTTCACCGCCACCTTGCCGGTCGAGGTCTTGATGAAGTCGGCGCCGGCCAGCATGCCGAGCCAGGAGGCGCGGCGGATGTTGTCGTACGTCGACAGCTCGCCGGTCTCGAAGATGACCTTCAGCCGGGCGGCCGGGCCGCAGGCCTCCTTCACGGCGACGATCTCGTCGTACACCTTCAGGTACTTGCCCGCGAGGAACGCGCCCCGGTCGATGACCATGTCGATCTCGTCGGCGCCCGCGGCGACCGCGTCGCGGACGTCGGCGAGCTTCACATCGAGGGCGGCGCGGCCGGCCGGGAAGGCGGTGGCGACCGAGGCGACCTTGACGCCGGAACCGGCGACGGCCTCCTTGGCGGCGGCCACCATGTCGGGGTAGACGCAGACCGCGGCCGTGGCCGGGGTGGTGCGGTCCGTCGGGTCGGGGTGGACCGCCTTGGCGCCGAGCGCCCGGACCTTGCCCGGGGTGTCCGCGCCTTCCAGCGTCGTCAGGTCGACCATCGAGATGGCGAGGTCGATGGCGTACGCCTTCGCGGTGGTCTTGATGGAACGGGTGCCGAGAGACGCGGCCCGCGCCTCCAGGCCGACCGCGTCGACGCCGGGCAGCCCGTGCAGGAAGCGGCGCAGCGTGCTGTCGGACGCGGTGACGTCGGTGAGCGCGTGTGCTGGGGGAGCAGTGGTGGGCATGGTCACCAGACGAGCATATCTACGCGCGTAGCGGCTGTACAGCCCCGGTGCTCGTTCTGCCGGAGTGGATCACGGATGAGCGGTGCCGCCGGGGCGCGTGGGGATACCGGTGATGCTGTCGTGCACAATCGGGGCCATGACGACCCCGGACCACGAGTCACCCGCGCCCCAGCCTTCGGCGCCCGCTGTCAAAGACCGCGTCTACCGCTCGCCCCTGGGCATCGCGGGCGGGGTGCTGCTGCTCGCGGTCGTGGGCTGGCTGGGCATCGACGCGCTGGTCCACGGCCATGGCCGCGCGCCCTGGCTGGCGCTGGCCGCGCTGATCCTGATCGTCCCGCTGGTGATCGCCTTCACCCTCCGCCCGGCCGTCTTCGCCGGCGAGGACCGACTGCGGATCCGCAACCCCTTCCGGCTGATCACCGTGCCCTGGGGCGAGGTGAGCGCACTGCGCTCCGGCTTCTCCAACGAGGTCGTCGCCAAGTCCGGCAAGAAGTACCAGCTGTGGTCCATCCCGGTGTCGCTGCGCGCCCGCAAGAAGGCCGAGGCGCGCACGGCGCGGGCCGCGGCGGACGCGGCCCGGGGCGGCGCCGGCGGAGGCGGGCTGTTCGGCGGCCGTGGCGGCCGCGGACTCGGCGGCTTCGGCTCGCTCGGCGGCCCGGGCGCGGGCGCCGGAGCGGGCGTCCCCAGCGGGCCGACCCGCGCGGAGTTCGACCAGGCCATGGACGACCTGCGCGAACTGCTGGACCGCCGCGGCGAGGCGGAGCAGGCCCAGGGCGAGATCACCGTGCGGTGGGCGTACGAGGTACTGGCGCCGGTGATCGCGGGAGCGGTGCTGCTGGGAATCCTGCTGGCGCTGGGCTGAGGACTCCTCCGGGGAGGGGCGTGGGGGCCCGCCCGGTGGGCGGGGTGGCGCCTGCGTCACGGTGGTGACGTGGGCGCGGTCTTGTTACGGCGGTGAGCAGGCGGCCGTGTGGGGCGCGGGTGGCTGGGTGTCGTCGTGTCGTGTGGCGGGCCGGGCTCGGTCTGCTGGTGGTCGTGGCAGGGGGTGTTCCGTGCGATCGCCGTCTCCGCGGCTGGGAACGGCGCGGTGGCGCTCGTCGGGTGGGGGCGTTTTCGGCGCGGCCTTGGTGGTGTCCGCCTGTGCCGCGGTGGCCGCACGTGGCTTCTGGCGGCTGACGCCGGCCCCGGCGGTCCGGCTGCCCGCACCCCCGTGGGTCTGATTGCGCCGATCCCGGCGCGCCCGCACCCCAGGGGTCCGGCTGCCCCGGCTTCGGGGGTCCGGCTGCCCCGGCTTCGGGGGTTCGGCTGCCCCGGCTTCGGGGGTTCGGTTGCCCCGGCCCGAGGGTTCGGTTGCGCTGGCCCCGGGGGTTCGGTTGCCCCGGCCCGGGGGTTCGGTTGCGCTGGCCCCGGGGGTTCGGTTGCCCCGGCCCGGGGGTTCGGTTGCGCTGGCCCCGGGGGTTCGGCTGTCCCGGCCCGGGGGTTCGGTTGCGCTGGCCCCGGGGGTTCGGTTGCGCTGGCCCCGTGGGTTCGGTTGCCCCGGCCCGGGGGTTCGGCTGACGCCGATCCCGGCGGTCCGGCTGCCCCGGCCTCGGGGGTTCGGCCGCTCCGGCCCCTGGGGGTTCGGCTGCGCCGCTCCCGGCGGTCTGGCTGCTCCGCCCCCGCTGGGACGGGGTGCGGGTGGCAGTAGCAGGCTCCTGCGATGCCCGTAGGGCACCCGGCGGCAGGACGACGACCGCGCCCCGGTCGTCACAGGGTGACGGCCGGGGCGCGGTGGGGATGTGCGGGGGGCCGGGGTCAGATGCCGGCCGCCGTGGAGAGGTCCCGCTTGATTGCGGTCAGGAGGTCCGCCGCGCGGGTGCGGGCTGCCGGGAGGTCGGCGTGGGTGGCCACCGGGACGACGACCTCCAGGTAGCACTTCAGCTTCGGCTCGGTGCCGCTCGGGCGGACGATCACCCGGGCGCCGTCCAGCGTGTAGCGCAGGCCGTCGGTGGGCGGCAGCTTCTCCGTGCCCCGGGTCAGGTCCTCCGCGCGCGTGACGGGCAGCCCGGCCAGCTCGGTCGGCGGCTGCTCGCGCAGGCGGCGCATCGCGTCGGCGATGAGCGAGAGGTCCTGGACGCGGACCGACAGCTGGTCGGTGGCGTGCAGACCGTGCTGCACGGCCAGGTCGTCCAGGAGGTCGAGGAGGGTACGGCCCTCTTCCTTGAGCTGCGAGGCCAGCTCGGTGACGAGGAGCGCCGCGGTGATGCCGTCCTTGTCGCGGACGCCCTCCGGGTCGACGCAGTAGCCGAGGGCCTCCTCGTAGCCGTAGCGCAGGCCGTCCACCCGGGCGATCCACTTGAAGCCGGTGAGGGTCTCCTCGTACGCCAGCCCGGCCTCCTCGGCGATCCGGCCGAGGAGGGAGGAGGAGACGATCGACTCCGCGAAGGTGCCCTGGACGCCGCGGTTCACCAGGTGGGCGGCGAGCAGCGCGCCGACCTCGTCGCCGCGCAGCATCCGCCAGTCGGCGCCGTCCTTGACGGCCACCGCGCAGCGGTCGGCGTCGGGGTCGTTGGCGATCACCAGGTCGGGGTCGGTCGCGCGGGCCCGGGCGAACGCCAGGTCCATCGCGCCCGGCTCCTCCGGGTTGGGGAAGGCGACCGTCGGGAAGTCCGGGTCCGGCTCGGCCTGCTCGGCGACCAGCACCGGCTCGGGGAAGCCGGCCCGGGCGAAGGCGGCGAGGAGGGTGTCCTTGCCGACGCCGTGCATCGCGGTGTAGACCGTGCGGGCGCCGCGCGCGGAGCCGGGGGCCAGGACCGCGTCGGTGCGGGCCAGGTAGGCGTCCAGGACCGCGTCGTCCAGGGTCTCCCAGCCGGAGTCCGGGCGGGGTACGTCGTTCAGCGAGACGATCGCGTCGATCTCGGCGGCGATCTCCGCGTCCGCGGGCGGGACGATCTGGGAGCCGTCGCCGAGGTAGACCTTGTAGCCGTTGTCCCGGGGCGGGTTGTGGCTGGCGGTGACCTCGACGCCCGCGACCGCGCCCAGGTGCCTTATGGCGAAGGCCAGGACCGGGGTGGGCAGCGGGCGGGGGAGTACGGCGGCCCGCAGGCCGGCGCCGGTCATCACGGCGGCGGTGTCGCGGGCGAAGTCGGCGGACTTGTGGCGGGCGTCGTACCCGATGACGACGACTCCGTCGCCCTGGCCGTTCTTCTTCAGGTAGGCGGCGAGACCGGCGGCCGCGCGGATGACGACCGAGCGGTTCATGCGCATCGGACCGGCGCCGAGTTCGCCCCGCAGGCCCGCGGTGCCGAACTGGAGCGTGCCGCTGAAGCGGGCCGACAGCTCGGTCACGTCCCCGGCCTCGATCAGCTTGGCCAGTTCGTCGCGGGTCTCCGCGTCCGGGTCCTCGGCGAGCCATGCCGTGGCCCGGGCGATGAGATCGTCGTGCACCTTGGGATCAACCTCTCCGTGTTTGCCTGCTCCACCGGGGGCTCTGCCCCCGGACCCCCGTCCGCCCACCCTCCCGACGCGGTCGGTGAGGGTGGGCGAGGGCCCTTGCGGGGTGCTTACAGCTTGCCCAGTACCTGGGCCAGCAGCTCGCCCATCCGGGCGGCCGAGTCGCGGCCCGCCTGGAGGACCTCCTCGTGGTTGAGGGGCTCGCCGGTCATACCGGCCGCGAGGTTGGTGACCAGGGAGATGCCCAGCACCTCGGCGCCCGCCTCACGGGCGGCGATGGCCTCCAGCACCGTGGACATGCCGACCAGGTCCGCGCCGATGACGCGGGCCATGCGGATCTCGGCCGGGGTCTCGTAGTGCGGGCCGGGGAACTGCGCGTAGACGCCCTCTTCGAGGCTGGGGTCGATCTCCTTGCACAGGGCGCGCAGGCGCGGCGAGTACAGGTCCGTCAGGTCGACGAAGTTGGCGCCGACGATGGGGGAGGTCGCCGTCAGGTTGATGTGGTCGCTGATCAGCACCGGCTGGCCGGGGCGCATGCCCTCGCGCAGACCGCCGCAGCCGTTGGTCAGCACGATCGTCTTGCAGCCGGCGGCCACGGCGGTGCGCACACCGTGCGCGACGGCGGCGACGCCACGGCCCTCGTAGTAGTGGGTGCGGCCGAGGAAGACGAGGGCGCGCTTGTCACCGAAGGTGTACGAGCGGATCTTGCCGCCGTGCCCCTCGACGGCCGGCGGCGGGAAGCCGGGCAGCTCGGTGACCTGGAACTCGGCGTCGGGGGCGCCCAGCGCGTCGACGGCCGGAGCCCAGCCGGAGCCCATCACGAGGGCGACGTCGTGGGTCTCGGCGCCGGTGAGTTCGCGCAGGCGTGCGGCGGCGGCGTCGGCGGCGGCGTACGGGTCGCCCTGGATGTCGTCCGGAAGAAGAGATGCGTTCACGACGACGAGGGTAGCCGGTATTCGCCTACGCGCGTAGATGACGTAGGCCACGGGATTGGCTTCGTTGTCTTGTCGTTTTCCACAAGGGCGGGCGAAGAGGGAGGAAACGCGCGGGGGCCGGCTCAGCAGGGGCGCTTGCGGAGTTCCATCACATAGTCGTGAGGAGCGCCCGCGGACTCCGCGGCGTCGGCGATCTCGCCCAGGTAGCGGGCGGAGGGAAGACCGCCCTCGTAGCCGTTCAGGACGTACGCCCAGGCCTGCTCGTCCCCGTCCAGGGTGTGCACGCGCACCCGGACCCGGCGGTAGACGCCGAGGCCGACGCCCTCCCAGCGGTCCAGCGACTCCTCGTCCGGCGGGGCGATGTCGTACAGGCCCACGAAGACCTGCGCGAGCGGGTCCTCGACGATCGTCGCCAGCGCACCCTCCCAGCCGAGCTGCTCGCCGCCGAAGGTCAGCCGCCAGCCGTCCAGCCAGCCGGTGGCGCGCAGCGGGGAGTGCGGGGCGCGGCGGGACATCAGACGCGCGTCGAGGTTGCCGGCGTACGCGGCATAGAGCGACATGGAGAGAGGGTACGGCAGCGAAAACGTTCCCTTTCACGCCCCGGCGACGGCGCCGCGGCAGCTGTGAAGGGGGCTTTCCTCCCCCGGGCAGTAGCACCTTGAAGGGTGCGGGACAATGGGATACGTGACTCGGATCGTGATCATCGGTGGCGGACCCGGCGGATACGAAGCGGCGCTGGTGGCCGCTCAGCTCGGGGCGGAGGTGACCGTCGTCGACTGCGACGGTCTGGGCGGAGCGTCGGTGCTGACCGACTGCGTGCCGTCGAAGACCCTTATCGCTACGGCCGAGGTGATGACCACCTTCGACTCCTCCTACGAGGAGCTGGGGATCATCGTCGCCGACGACACCCCGCCGCTGGAGCAGGCGGCCCGGGTGGTCGGGGTGGACCTCGGGAAGGTCAACCGGCGGGTGAAGCGGCTCGCGCTCGCGCAGTCGCACGACATCACGGCGTCCGTGACGCGCGCCGGCGCCCGGGTCATGCGCGGCCGCGGCCGGCTGGAGGGCATGCAGGCCCTCGACGGCTCCCGGAAGGTCGTCGTCACCTCCGCCGACGGCACCGAGGAGACCCTCACCGCCGACGCCGTCCTCCTCGCCACCGGCGGTCACCCCCGCGAGCTGCCCGACGCCCAGCCGGACGGCGAGCGCATCCTCAACTGGACCCAGGTCTACGACCTCACCGAGCTGCCGGAAGAGCTGATCGTCGTCGGCTCCGGTGTGACCGGTGCCGAGTTCGCCGGCGCCTACCAGGCGCTGGGCTCCAAGGTCACGCTCGTGTCGTCCCGCGACCGCGTGCTGCCCGGCGAGGACCCCGACGCCGCCGCCGTGCTGGAGGACGTCTTCCGGCGCCGCGGCATGAACGTGATGGCCCGCTCCCGCGCGCAGTCCGCCAAGCGCGTCGGCGACCGGGTGGAGGTCACCCTCGCCGACGGGCGCGTCATCAGCGGTACGCACTGCCTGATGGCCGTCGGCGCCATCCCCAACAGCGCCGGGCTCGGGCTGGAGGAGGCCGGGGTCAAGGTGCGCGAGTCCGGGCACATCTGGACCGACAAGGTGTCGCGCACCACCGCCCCGGGCGTGTACGCCGCCGGTGACGTGACCGGCGTCTTCGCCCTCGCGTCCGTCGCCGCGATGCAGGGCCGTATCGCCATGTACCACTTCCTCGGCGACGCCGTGGCCCCGCTGAACCTGAAGACCGTGTCCTCGAACGTCTTCACCGACCCCGAGATCGCGACCGTCGGGTACAGCCAGGCCGACGTGGACGCCGGCAAGATCGACGCCCGGGCCGTCAAGCTGCCGCTGCTGCGCAACCCGCGCGCCAAGATGCAGGGCATCCGGGACGGCTTCGTGAAGATCTTCTGCCGGCCCGGCACCGGGATCGTCGTCGGCGGTGTGGTCGTCGCGCCCCGCGCCTCCGAGCTGATCCACCCCATCTCCATCGCCGTCGACAACAACCTGACGGTCGAGCAGATCGCCAACGCGTTCACCGTCTACCCCTCCCTCTCCGGCTCGATCGCGGAGGTGGCGCGCCAGCTGCACACCCGCAAGGCGGGCGCCGAGGCCTGACGCCCCGACACCCCCTGGTGCCGCGCACCAGGGGGTGTGCCGTACCGGAAGCGGGGCTCACTCCGCTACGACATACAGGTTCAGATCCCTGGTCAGCGCGGCGGTGCCCGCCATGGCCTCCTTCCAGGCGTCGCCCTTGAGCGACTGGTAGTGCGGCTCCATGAGTTCGCGGTACGTGTCGAAGCCGGCCCGCGCCTCCGCCAGTCCGCTCAACAGGCGCTGCCGCGCCTTGTCGGCCTCCGAGACGGGGGTGTCGGTCGGCTTCATCAGCACCTTCTCGCGCAGCCAGTCGTTGTTGCTGGCCGGGGTGTTGGGCAGTTCCGTCTCCGGGATCTCCCGGCCCTCCTCGTCGAGGCGGGGGAAGGGTCGGCCGGCCCGGGAGGCCCGGACCACCGCCATCAGCTGCCGGATGCCCCAGGCGTTGGTGATCATCTTGTCGAGCACCACCGAGGCCTGCCCACGGAAGGCGGCCGACCCCCGGTCCACGCCCAGACCGCCGAGCGCCAGCAGCGGCACCACCGCGCGCGCCGCCACCTCGTCACAGTGCGGGCCGCTCTCCCCCCTGTCCACCTCCGCCAGCGCATGGTGCTCCAGCAGGGCCAGGTCCGCCTCCTCCGGCCGGGGCTCCAGCGTCCACTCGCCGCCGGCCCGCTTCCACAGCGCGTGCACCGCCGCGTTGCGGGCCCGCTCCAGCAACTGGGCGTCCTGCCCGGAGAACGAGCGCAGGGCCAGCTCGATCGCGTACGGCGAGCGGTTCTTGGCGGAGAACGACCGGGCGCCCAGCACCTCGTTGATGACCCTGCGTTCGGCCGCGGCGGGCGTGGTCAGCAGCCTGATCACCCAGGCGCACCGCTCGTCCCGGTGCGGCCCGAAGCCCAGCTTGCCGGCCACGGCCGCGAGGTTCTCCCGGCCCAGCGCGAAGACCAGTTCGTCGGCGCTGATCAGGCCGTAGTCGGCCAGCGTGTTGACCGCGCGCTCGGCGAGCAGTGTCTTCTGCGCCTCGGCCGAGAACGCCTTCGGCTCGATGTTCTGCGCGCCGAGCGCCAGGTTGAGCGTGCTCACATAGCTGGACCTGCTGTTCCGCTGCTGCGGGATGGCCTGGTCCGACCAGCCCCAGCCGACGATGAGGTCGGCCTCGGCGGTCAGCGCGTTCACCCTCGCCTCGATGGACCGCAGCTCCTCGGGGCGGTACTCCTCGGTGTCCGCCAGCGCGGTCGTCTCCTTCGCCAGCCGGCGCACCAGCTTGCCGAGCCAGCGCCGCTGCTCCAGCGGATCCATGGCCAGGATCGCCGACTCCTTCAGCCCCAGCAGGGAGTGGGCCGAGGCGGTCCGGGACGAGCCGTCCACCACACCGACGGCCTGGCGCGGGGTCCCGTCCGTGAACCGGAACTCGACATGACCGGCCAGCAGCGGCATCAGCACACCGTTGGCCGCGATGTCGTCCCGCCAGTTGTTGTTGTTCAGGACGTAGTCGGCGTTGGCGTCGAGGGCGCTCGCGACCGCGGCCCGGGTACCCCGGTAGATCAGCGAGGGCGCGTCCGGCGCGGACTCGGGCGCGGGCAGCGCCAGCCGCGGCGACCCCTTCTCGCCCACCGCCGGGTCGGACAGATAGGTCTGGCCCACGACGAACCGCCCGTTGGTCGCGTCCACCAGCAGCAGCGGCGTCCACACCGTGGTGCGCAGCACATGGAGCACCCGGTTGCCGCGCACCCGGTGGGTACGGATCTGCGCTCCGCGGACCTTGCGCGGGTCCACCACACAGGAGAGCAGTTCGGTCGCCGTCTCCGGGGAGTGCCCGGTGTCCACCGTCGCGTCCTGGACGAGCCGTTCGGCCGTGGCCTCCACCGATCTGCGGTCCCTGACCACCAGCGCGGCGACGCGCTCCTGGAGGACGTCGAGCCGCTCGGCGTAGTCCTCGTCTGCCAGCGTTTCTTGCTGTATGTCCAGTTCACCCATGCGTGGTGCCCCTTCTGCTTGACCGCGTCCCACCGGGGAGGCAGAGTGGAATGGCCGGGGCCAGGAGGCTCCGGAAGTGAGGCCAGGTCATCCGCCGGACGACGGACACCTGGCCTTCGCGCTGCTCAGGGCCGCCGCTCGGGGCAGCGTCACCGGCCATGCGGCCATGCGGCCGAGCACGGGTCGTGCGCCGCGCCGCACTGCCCGCAGCCGAGCACCGACGTCTTCGCCCCGGCCGACAGCGCCGACCAGTGCGCCGGGTCGCCGTCCAGTGCCGTGCCGAAGGCGCCCACGGCGATGTCCGCGCTCCACAGCGCCGGTTCCTCGGGGCCGGGCAGGTGCTCCACGCGCAGCGCGGAGGGGAGGACCCCGGCGCGGCGCAGTCCGTGCAGCCCGGAGGTGTCCGACCGGTCCCGCACCGAACCGCGGGACTCCAGGACGACCCGCGTCACCCCGCGCTCCGCCACGGCCGCGAGCAGGATCTCCAGGGCCTTGCGCCGGGCGCGCTCCTGACGGCGGTTCTCCATCCGGCAGGCGGTGGCGACCACGATCTCCGGGGCACTGGCCGTCACCTGCGCGGTGAGGGTACGGCGCCTCGCCCGCGACTCGCTGCGCCAGTGCAGCTTGCGCTGGCCGGGCAGGAGTGCGGAGAGCAGCGTCTCGCGTACGGGGGCCAGGGCGCGGGCGGGCAGGACCACGGCGGCCATCAGGTAGACGCCGCCCGCCGAGCGGCAGCGCAGGGACTCGTCGCAGAACGCCGTCGGTTCGTCCCCGTCGTCGGGGCGGAACGGTGCCGCGTGCACGTGCTCGACCTCCTCGGGCCGCATGAGGGCGCACAGCGCTCATACGTGCCGGTGGGCGAGGCCCGGGCGCCGCTCGGGGGCATCCCTGAGAGCCCGTCGGGGGCACACCGCGCGGCCACAGCACCCCGTAGCTGTCGGTCGGTCGATGTTCGCAGGGTGGGGACGCGACGGCGGTTGCCGCGCACGTGGTGCCGGCGAGGCGATCGCGTTCCCGGTGCTCACGAGAAGACGTGGGCCGCTGGTTCGGATGGTGACCAGTAGGGTACGAGTACGGACTGTCCGTCAGCAAACGGTTCTTGACGATTGATCAGCTCGTTCCGATCCCTGCGGGTCAGGGGTGGTCCCGTGGCGCCCGGCTTCGATCGGGAGCGCCGCCGGCGGCCTGTGGGCGAGCGGGGCGGGGCCGGGCGGCCGGTTCCGGGTTCCCGCTGGTCACGGGGAGTTGCCGCGCATGCGGGCGGCATAGTCGGGGTGGATAGGCCCTATACCACTTCCCACCCTGTCGCACGAACAACTTCTGTTATTCGGCGCAAACTGCTGAAAGCAGACGGTCGCTGGGGTTACTGTCAGTTTCGTGTTCGCTGCTGAACGTCGCCAATTGATCCTCGAAATGGTGCGAGCGAACGGTGCGGTGTCGCTCCGTGAACTCGCCCGCGTCGTCCAGACCTCCGAAGTGACCGTACGGCGGGACGTGCGGGCACTGGAGGCAGAAGGACTCCTCGACCGCCGGCACGGCGGTGCGGTACTGCCGGGTGGCTTCACCCGCGAGTCGGGCTTCCCGCAGAAGTCCCATCTCGCGACCGCCGAGAAGACGGCCATCGCCGACCTCGCGGCGGGCCTCGTCGAAGAGGGCGAGGCCATCGTCGTCGGGGCGGGTACGACCACACAGGAGCTGGCCCGCCGGCTCGCGCGGGTCCCCGGCCTGACCGTCGTCACCAACTCCCTCCTCGTCGCACAGGCCCTGGCCCATGCCAACCGGGTGGAGGTCGTGATGACCGGTGGCACCCTGCGCGGCTCCAACTACGCCCTGGTCGGCTCCGGCGCCGAACAGTCCCTCCAGGGGCTGAGAGTGTCCAAGGCCTTCCTCTCCGGGAGCGGGCTCACCGCCGAACGCGGGCTGTCCACCTCCAACATGCTCTCGGCATCCGTCGACCGGGCCCTCGTCCAGGCCGCCGCGGAGGTCGTGGTCCTCGCCGACCACACCAAGCTGGGCACGGACACCATGTTCCAGACCGTGCCGACGGACCTCATCACCCGGCTGGTCACCGACGAGCCGCCCGGCCATGACGACCGCGCCGGCACCGAGTTGCAGGCCCTCGCCGATCAGGGGGTGCAGATCGCCGTGGCCGGGGCGGGCGGAGTCCCTTCGGGGGGTGAGCAGGCCCCGGCGCGACGCGCGTCCCTGCCGGGGCCGCGGCGGGGCGTGCCCGGAGGCGGGCTGCGCGGAGTACTGGGCGAACAGCCGGCCGGCGAGCGGGGACGCGTCGCCGACCTGCGGCGCCGCTGAGGCCGCCCGCCGCCCGCCCGGCCGCGGGGCTCAGGGCGCGGCGGGGGGCTCGGGAGGCCTGACCCGGTAGGGGGCGAAGGCGGTGGCCGCTGCCGGGGCATAGGGCCTGCGGGACATGCGGGTCACCAGCTGCCACATGGCGCGCTCCTGCTCCAGATCGCCCGGCAGCACCAGACCGAGCGCCTCGGCCAGCGGCTTGCGGCCCAGGTTGACCAGGGCGCGCATCGCCGCCGCCCACTCGTCGGTGGCGGCCACCGCCGCGTGGTACCACAGGGGCATCAGCAGGATCAGTACGACACCCGTGACCACCAGCACCGGGCGGTCGGCCCGCCCGGACGCCAGCGCGGCGCACGCCGCGCCGGCCACCGCCGCATGGCCGTACAGCAGGGCCACGAAGAAGTCCACGCTCGTGCGGGCGGTGTCGTGCTGCCTGCGGGCCCACTCCGGGGCGGCACTCATCAGCTCGTTCCACAGCACCTGGGTGTCGAGCCGGTAGCGGTCGTGGCCGTACTCCTCGAAGCGGCGGATGGCGTTGCCGAGCCGGGTCGGGGCGATCTGCTCGTCGCTGACCGGATAGCGGCTCAGCTTCTCGGCGAGCAGACCCCGCCGGATGGTCGAGCCCGCCGGGATGCCCGCCAGCCGCTCGGCCGTACGCCGCCGACGGGCCAGCTGGGTCCGGCAGCCGCGCTCGTACGCCGCCGGCGGCCACAGCGCATAGCCCTCCAGGAGGCGGTACAGGGGCGTCTGGAGGGCGTTGAGCACCAGGCCGAGCAGCACGGCCGCGACGAGGAGCAGCAGTGCCGTACGGCCCCCTGTCGCGGGCCAGTGCCCGGACAGGAACGCGGGGCGGTGCAGGCTGGGGGCGACCGCCAGCAGGAACACGGACAGGTTCAGCGCGGTCGGCAGGACCCAGCCGACGAGCAGCGTCCAGCCGCCCCCCAGGGCCCCCTTGGCGATGTCTCCCACCGGCTACCGCTCCCTCACTCCCGGTCCCAGTCGTCATCGGGGTCGAGGACGGGACCGGGGGAGGTGTGGCGCGCGGGACCCATGTAGTGGGTCCCGCCGGTGACCTGGATGCCCGTTACCGGGCCCGGTTCCGGTGCAGCGGTCAGCTCGCTGACCAGACGCGCGAGCGTGTCCCGGTCGGCCGCTTGGCCGGTGAGTTCGACGCTCCGTCGCATCCGGGGCGTTTCCACGGCGAGGGTGAGGGCGGGGGCGTTCGGACCTCGCTCGTTCAGCCAGGCCATCAGCACTTGCGCGTACCGGACGAGCGCCTCGGCCCGGGGGCCCCTGAACCGCATGACCCCGCCGTCCGGGCCGTCGATCAGCTCCAGCGCCGATTCCCAGGCCGGCTCCTCATGCCTCAGCCAGGTGCGCAGCTCGGCGGCTCGGCCCGGCTCCGCGAAGGTGACGGTGAAGACGAAATCCACCCGGCCAGCTTAGGGAACGGCAAAGCGAGTTGGCCCCCGGTGTGACGACACCGGGGGCCAACTCACGCTTCTACTGCGGTTGTTCAGTCCTTGATCTCGCAGATCGCGGCGCCGGAGGTGATGGAGGCGCCGATCTCGGCGGACAGGCCCTTGATGGTGCCGGCCTTGTGCGCGTTGAGGGGCTGTTCCATCTTCATGGCTTCCAGGACGACGATCAGGTCGCCTTCCTTGACCTCCTGGCCCTCCTCGACGGCGACCTTGACGATGGTGCCCTGCATCGGGGAGGCGAGGGTGTCACCGGAGGCGACGGGGCCGGACTTCTTCGCGGCCCGCCGCTTGGGCTTGGCACCGGCCGCGAGACCGGTACGGGCCAGCGACATGCCCAGCGAGGAGGGCAGGGAGACCTCCAGGCGCTTGCCGCCGACCTCGACCACGACCGTCTC